>CALYQW010000030.1 GCA_945290265.1 uncultured Erwinia sp. | reverse complement strand
TTTTGGTTTTCAATAATTAAAGTGGTCACTATCCTGGCATTTCTGGTGCTGGGGGGCGCAGCAGTATTCGGTTTGATCCCGTTACGCGATGGTACACCGCCACCGTTTTTCCATAATCTGACCGCCAGCGGCTGGCTGCCACACGGCGTACTGCCTATTTTGATGACTATGGTGGCGGTTAACTTTGCGTTTTCCGGCACTGAGCTGATTGGTATTGCTGCCGGTGAAACTGAACAGCCACACAAAGTCCTGCCGCTGGCGATCCGCACCACGGTGGCACGGTTAATTATTTTCTTTATCGGCACGGTGCTGATCCTGGCGGCCTTAATCCCGGCAGAGCAGGCAGGAATAGTGAAAAGCCCGTTTGTGCTGGTGTTTGAGAAGATCGGTATTCCTTATGCCGCCGATATCATTAACTTTGTTATCCTGACCGCCATCCTCTCTGCGGCCAATTCAGGGCTGTATGCTTCCGGCAGAATGCTGTGGTCGCTGGCCAACCAGAACACCCTGCCACGTGGTTTTGCACGCCTGACGACCAAAGGCATTCCGCTGAATGCGATTTCGTTCAGTATGCTGGGTGGCTTGCTGGCGCTGTTTACCAGCGTAGTGGCACCGGACACGGTGTTTGTGGCGCTGTCGGCAATTTCCGGCTTTGCCGTGGTGGCGGTATGGCTGAGTATCTGTGCTTCTCACTATCGTTTCCGCCGCGCCTGGCTGCGGGAAGGGCATACGTTGAACGATCTGAAGTATCGCGCACCCTGGTTCCCGTTAATCCCGCTGTTGGGTTTTGCCCTTTGCCTGCTGGCCTGTGTCGGGCTGGCATTTGATCCGGAACAGCGGATTGCGCTGTGGTGTGGCATTCCTTTTGTGGCGCTGTGCTACCTGGCATGGTGGGTCACGGAGTGGACGCGCAACCGGCGCCAGACAGCACAGGAACTGGCAGAGTAACCCGGCATTACTGGGCTGTTGGCTGAACGAGGGTATGCTTGGGCGGATATTTTTCCAGATACTGATGCTGGAAAATACACATACGAATGGTATTGCGGTATTCGCCGTTGATAAAAAACTCGTGGATAAGTTCGCCTTCCACGTTGAAACCCAGCTTACGGTAAATATGGATCGCCTTTTCGTTCTCTTTATCGACAATCAGATAGAGCTTGTAGAGGTTAAGAACGGAAAAACCATAATCCATAGCCATTTTGACCGCTTTACTGGCCAGCCCTTTGCCCTGGTGGCTGGGGGCGATAATGATCTGAAACTCAGCCCGGCGGTGGATATGGTTAATTTCCACCAGTTCCACCAGCCCGGCATTCACTCCTTCATGCTCCACCACAAAGCGGCGCTCGCTCTGATCGTGAATATGCTTATCATACAGATCGATTAGCTCAACAAACGCCTCATAAGGTTCTTCAAACCAGTAACGCATCACGCTGGCGTTATTATCTAACTGATGAACAAAATGCAGATCTTCCCGCTCCAGCGGGCGCAGTCTGACGCCAGACTCAGCAAACTTTTTGGGCATAAATTTTCCTTTTTTACACGAATTTCTCATTAGTATAGCGAGTTAAGCAGGATAAAAAAGACACCCCAGGCCTTTGACCTTGACCTTGACCTTGACCTTGACCTTGACCTTGCCCTGGCTTCAAAAATAAAAAAGCCCGCATCAAAGATGCAGGCTTCATCGTCCACGATCGGCGGCTACGCAGCTAACCCATCAAAAATTATACCCAGCCACCAGATAATAACCAAAACCGTTAGATTTGGTATGGAACGGACCATCGCCGAAATCCAGCTCAGAACCATCCTTCCACTGACCGCCATTATGGAAATAACGGGCCACCACCGAATAATGCCAGTGACTGTAAGCCAGCGACAAAATATGGCTCGACGCAATGGAATTACTGCTGCGTGACGTACTGTTATCCCCCAGATCGGAACCCCAGTCAAAGTTGGTAAAACCGATATAACTCAGATTACCGCCCCACAACGTGGTCAGCGGCACCATATACTTCACCTTAAAGCGATAGCCATCCCAGCTGTCTTCATTCGCTGCCCCGTAGTTTTCCCACTGATATTTCGCATAAACGTTAAGCGATAAACCAATATCAGAATGGGTATCAATATCGGTGCCCAGACCCATATACCAGGTATTCTGTCGGTTAGCCTTATTGTCACCCATGTCATAGATATAGTTATTGGCGAAGTACCACTCCTTAAACGGCCCAATGCTCAGATCAGTACCGGTCAGCCTATCGATGGAAAAACGCGGTTCAATCTCCATAAAGAACGGTGAACCGTTATCCCAGGCACCGCTATCTGGGCCATTACCGGTACCAAAAAATTTGGGGACATCAATATAGCCGTAGAAATCAAACCAGTCTTTATGGGCAAACGCTTCGTATTCCAGATAGAGGTCATTATTCAGCCGCGGCCCAAAGCGGGTATGGTAGCTGCCGACAACGTTGACGCTCTGGTGCCACCAGTCAGAAAGATATTCACCCTCGCCTGCCTGGGCAACGGACGCCTGGGTGCAGGACAGGGTTGCCAGTGCAGCCGCTATCATTATTCTATATTTCATCACATTACCACATGCTTATGGGCCTAACACCGTCAGGACAGGTGCAAGCCAGATTGGATTATCTACAGGGAATAACAGATTTCTTTGGCGATAAGTCAATCACCTGCTATCCGACCCGGCCGGATAGCATTAGCAGGCACATAGGAAATAGCGATCACTTCGGATTGTCAATTTCTGTTTCATTTAAAACAGGTTGAAATGTGATTCTTATCACACAAATATCATGGCTTCGGCGGGTTGTTGATGGCGGTAAATGATGTTTCGCTAATGTGCAGGCTGCACAGACAAGAAAATGCAGGGGCACTCGCAGCTGACAGTTTGTCGGTTCCCGTGCCGGTGTTTTCGGCGTTATACTACCGGCCACCAGCGTAACTGGTTGAAAACGAGCGGTTGTGGGTATCACTTATCGATTTGATACATCTAATCTATTGGCTGAAATTCTAATTTTTAGATAATTTACATTTTAATCATTTGTGGAGGAAAAACGATGTCCCTGATTAATACCAAGATTAAACCTTTTAAAAACCAGGCATTCAAAGATGGACAGTTCATTGAAGTGACTGAGAAAGACACTGAAGGTCGCTGGAGCGTGTTCTTCTTCTATCCTGCTGACTTTACCTTTGTTTGCCCGACTGAACTGGGTGACGTAGCAGATCACTACGAAGAACTGCAGAAACTGGGTGTGGACGTTTACTCTGTTTCTACCGATACCCATTTCACGCACAAAGCATGGCACGGTAGCTCTGACACCATCGCAAAAATCAAATATGCGATGATCGGTGACCCGACTGCCACACTGTCACGTAACTTCGAAATCCTGCGTGAAGACGAAGGTCTGGCGGATCGCGGTACCTTTATCGTTGACCCACAGGGCATCATTCAGGCGATTGAAATCACTGCTGAAGGTATTGGCCGTGACGCGTCCGACCTGCTGCGTAAAATCAAAGCGGCTCAGTACGTGGCTTCTCACCCAGGTGAAGTATGCCCGGCTAAATGGAAAGAAGGCGAAGCCACGCTGGCTCCTTCGCTGGATCTGGTTGGTAAAATCTAAGCCAGCCTGCTGTTTATCATTGATATCAATATTCACGGGTGCTGCGCACCCTTTTTTTTGCCGGGGAACACCATGCTCGATACTACTATGACCACCCAGTTACAGGCTTATCTGGAAAAACTGACTAAGCCGGTTGAGCTAATCGCGACACTGGATGACAGCAAACAGTCGGCAGAAATCCGTGAACTGTTGGTACAAATTGCCGGGCTGTCTGACAAAGTCAGCTTTCTGGAACAAAATGACCGCGCTGAACGTAAACCGTCCTTTCTGATCACCAATCCGGGATCGGAGCAGGGGCCCCGTTTTGCCGGTTCGCCGCTTGGCCATGAGTTTACCTCACTGGTACTTGCGCTGTTACAGACTGGTGGGCACCCTTCGAAAGAGGCGCAGCAACTGCTGACGCAGGTGCGTGAGCTGGATACAGAGCTGAATTTTGAAACTTACTATTCGCTCTCCTGCCATAATTGCCCGGATGTTGTTCAGGCGCTGAATTTAATGGCGATCCTGAACCCGAATATTAAACATACCGCTATTGATGGTGCGGTATTCCAGAACGAAATCAGCGAACGCAATATTATGGGCGTTCCTGCCGTATTCCTGAACGGTCAGCCTTTTGGTCAGGGACGTCTGACGCTGGCGGAAATCGTCAGTAAGGTCGATGTGGAAGCGGACAAAAAAGCCGCTGCGGCACTGAACAGTCGTGAAGCCTATGATGTGCTGATTGTGGGCAGCGGCCCTGCCGGCGCTGCTGCTGCCATCTACTCGGCGCGTAAGGGTATTCGTACCGGCCTGATGGGAGAGCGTTTTGGTGGTCAGGTACTGGATACGGTGGACATTGAGAACTATATCTCCATACCGAAAACCGAAGGTGCCAGGCTGGCTGGCGCACTGAAAGCGCACGTTGATGATTACAGCGTTGATGTTATCGATTCACAGAGCGCTACCCGCCTGATCCCGGCGCCTGTCGAAGGCGGCCTGCATCAGATTGAAACCGCCTCTGGCGCGGTGCTTAAGGCGCGCAGCCTGATTCTGGCGACCGGTGCCCGCTGGCGTAATATGAACGTACCAGGAGAAGATCAGTACCGCACTCGTGGCGTGACCTATTGCCCGCATTGCGATGGCCCGCTGTTTAAAGGAAAACGCGTGGCGGTGATCGGTGGCGGTAACTCCGGGGTTGAAGCAGCGATTGATTTGGCCGGTATTGTCGAACACGTAACCCTGCTGGAATTTGCCGCTGAAATGAAAGCCGATCGGGTACTGCAGGATAAAGTCCGCAGTCTGAGCAATGTTAATATCATCCTTAATGCGCAGACTACCGAAGTGCGCGGTGACGGTGAAAAACTGACCGGGATGGATTATCAGGATCGTATCAGCGGTGACATCCATCATCTGTCCGTTGCCGGTATCTTTGTGCAGATTGGTCTGTTACCGAACACCAACTGGCTGGAAGGCGTTATCGAGCGCAACCGTATGGGTGAAATTCTCATTGATGCTAAATGCGAATCCAGCCTGAAAGGGGTATTTGCGGCAGGTGACTGCACCACGGTACCGTACAAACAGATTATTATTGCCAGCGGTGAAGGCGCAAAAGCGTCACTCAGTGCCTTTGACTATCTGATCCGTACCCGTTAAATCCCTGCAACGCGCCCTGAGCTGGCGTGACAGGTATAACCCCCCATTCGTTGCAGCAAATGGGGGTTTTTCTGTTATGGTGGAAGCTACCCATCATTTCAACAGTAACCTCCGATGGGCGAGGGCAGTTAGCCCTTTGAGCTAAAGAGATAGGAAAATATTATCCTGAAGGCAGAAGTTTTTTAATGTGAGAACGTATTTATATAAATCCAGGCGATTAATAATCCCCAATTTCTTGATGAGATTGCGCCGGTGTGTGTAGATATTTCCCTGGGAACAGTTAAGTATTCTTGATATTTTCTCTGTGTCATGTCCCTGGCCCATCAGGGCCAGTATCCTGCTTTCTTTCGATGACAGATGCGCATTATTACGCGACATTATTTTGCAGAAATGGTAGTCACGCAGCAGTTGTTTATAATCCATTGAGGAAAATTTAATTATTTTTCCCACCAGACCTGAGACTTCTTCCTGCAGCAGAGAGCTGGTGTTAAAGGTGATATAAACACGAGTATAAGGCAGTTCGGCGCCTTGCTTCGCCTCTTTGTCATACACATTGATAATCGCCATGTTTTCCAGAAAGATAAGGTTAGGCGGGGGTAATGCGGTGGCAAGACCCTTATCAGTCTCTTTATCTGTGATGCAGGTAAAATGATGCTGCGGGGTGATTAATTTTTCGGCAACACTCATCAAGCCAAGCTTGTAAAATTCGTTTTGAGACCTTACCAAAATACGTACCATTCATTAGACTCCTTGTCATTCTAAAAAAAAGAATAAAAGCAACACTCCTTGCTGCGGAAACATCATTATAAGAATTATCCATCTCCAATCAATTTGTATTTCTAACTGGTCAGGGAAGGTTGATCATCTTTGACTTTTTAGTCTCTGAATGAAGGCGATGTTCCGATGAAAATACTGCGTTAACCTAAATCCGGCCTGACTTCAGGCCAGTTTTGAAACAAAACGGAGCTTTAGTTCCGTTTAATATTTTTTGGGCTTAAAAAAATCAAAATCCGCTGATGTCGGGTGAGAAACTATTAATTACCTTAACGTAATGTTTGCGCTGATATTCAGTGAATTCGTTCAGTGCATTCAGTGTAAAAATAAGAATATCGTTACCCAGCGGGTTATAACGCGGATTCATGGGTAATTTCATCACTGATTGTACCTGGCGCACGGTATCTCCGTCAGAGAGGAAATGATTAGCAACCTGAATCACTTGCAGCTTTGCCGGGCCAATTTCATGTTTGAGCATTTTACCCTCCATATCGAAACCCGGCAGCTTGTTACGTAATGAATCCATCTCACTATTACACCAGGCTTCAATATCCTGATCTTCGCCTAACGTGGCACGGTTGATGATAATTTGGTACTCATTGTTGGCAGGATCACGAAACATCAGTATCTGAATGCTGCGGTCAAGAACGGGCTGTTCGCTGATAAATGTACCTTCGTACAGGTTATAGCTGTATTTCTGCATTTTCATTTGCGTGTAAACTCCTTGTTATCAATAAATGTCGGTAAAATCAGGACTTCCACCCGGCGGTTTTGTTGCCGTCCGTTTGCTGTGTCATTGCTGGCAACAGGTTCTGTAGCCCCGGCAGAACGGGTTGCCAGCTGACTTGCCGGAATATGCTCTTTAAGCAGCCAGTCGCGTACACTAATGGCACGCTGAGCTGCGATGGAAAGGTTAAAATTATCACTGCCGGTATTATCTGTATGACCGATAATTAACAATTTATGCTGGGGATATTCTCTCGCCAGACTGGCAATTTCCAACAGGGTGGGTAACGCTGCTGGCAGCAGTACAGCGCTACCGCTACTAAACGTGGGTCCACTCCCGGCCGTGGTCAGCGAAGGCATATTTTTGAGTTGTGAGATACGTTCGTCGATCGTGCGTGAATATGTCTTGCAGGGCGAAAGCCCCCAGCTATTGACCAGTGGTCGATCTTTACAGTCAGACCACTGGCGCTGCATATTCTGCATATTGGCAACGTAGCCCTGTACTTTATTTATCGACAACGAGTCCAGCCCGGGAACGTTCAACATTTGATGCTGGAATTTCAGTTGCTGTTGCTGAACCGTCCAGGTGGTATTCAGCAAATGTGCACACAGCAATAAGAAAATCAGAATCACACTCCAGTACATTTTTGGTGCCGCAGGAGGAGGGGATTCCGGCAGTGTTGGTATGCCGTCAATTATCTCTGGCAGTAAAACATGGGGTGTTGGCGGCAGCGTTAAACTGCTGCCCAGGGCAGGCAAAATGGCATAATGCTGTTCAAGCCAGTGCGACCAGGCCCCATGACGGGTAAAACCATTACCATAGTCGCACAGAATAATATCATTCAGCGGCAGAGCTGACTGAGTAAATAACAGACTCAGACGGTTGCCGATTCCGCTTTCATTTAACCAGCGAAAAAGATGGTCACCCATAATCGCGCGTTGTGCACTGTGTATATTGACTAACATGCGCGATTTTAGCTGTTTTTTCAGCCGACTCAACGCCTTGTCATAATCGGTGAATGACGCTTGTCTAAGGTCTAGGTCGCCACTCCAGGTGGCATTATCCGGGGAGTTATTCCGGCGCTCATTGCTCAGGCGTGCATAAATTGCAAACGTACAGGGCAGAGAAAACGTGGGCGCAATAGCGGTGAGTGACTGCTGCCACAACTCTAATTGCTTCACGATCTGATCGCTGGTTTCGTGTCCGTCAGGTAAAAACGGAAAGAAAGCCCGTAAAGGGGCATTAGGTGCATTGCCACGCAGATAATTCAGGCGCAACAGTAATTCTTTAGCCTCGGCGATCAGTAACCAGGTAGTTTGGTCAGCGTAGCGTGCTTTATCATATTGTCCGGACTGACTAAACCACTTAGCGGCATAGGGGCCAATAATCAGCACAACGGGCCTTTCTGGCTTAGCGGTATTAGCAGCGATATCTGTCGCTTCTGGTAAAGGCTGCTGCTGATGCAGGTGTAAACCGAGCGCCAGCAATGCCAGCGGGACAAGCAAAAACAGAGCGGGCGTTAAGTGAAAGGCATAGATTAGAATGGCCACCAGGGTGAACATAATAACAGCAGAAACAGCAAGCAGGGGGTATGGTATGGCGGAAAGACGCATTTACATCCCATCCTTAAGATAAAACCAACAACCAGCCCACAGGCAGGCCAGCAACGCAACAGCAGCAAATAATTGAATAAAAAATGCCGGGCGGAAAAAAGCGCGGAGCGGTTTCACCGCTTCTTTCTGTTCCTCGGCGGCGCAAGTTTCGCCTGTGCCAGCCTCTTCCAGCGCGATGAAAGAGGCATCCTCCTCCTCCGGGACAATGCTGGCGCGCGGCAGATTTAATTTACTGCCGGGTAATGGCATCGGAGATAAGGTAAACAGCAGACGGGTATAATCCGCAAGTTCGTCAGACTCACAGGTAAACAGTAATTTAGCGTGCCGTTCGGTAAATAACTGCTCGCTGCCGAAGCCATAAAAAACATGCTCAAGTTCGTAGCCGTACCAGCGGATACCCTGCTCCTCAAGGCAGTGACGGGTATTCAAATCCACCACCAAACAAATAAGACGGCACAAGGCATCAAGGGCATCTGAGGAGTAGCTCTTTTTTTTCAACTCCTCAAACAGACCTTCGACGCGATGTTTAATTTGATACTGGTATTCAAGCAGAGAAGGAATAACGCCGCGCATCGATACCAGCATACAGATTGCGACTATTTCTTCGAACTTTGGAGATGTTTTCACCAGGGTTTCTCCAGAACATCACCCCATCCGTTATCGGTCAGATAAGGACAGATGCGGATGTTATTGGTATCAACAGACAATGGGGTAATAAACCGGACTTTCAGTTCGATATGTTTATCATCCAACTCTTTTACCTGGGCTTTTATCTCTTTAGTTGAATACTGGAAAACTTTCACTGCGGTATTATTTTTGTCGTAAATGCCGACATGCCACCAGTCAACATCGTTGCGGTTGAAATCAATTTCGTCGCGCTTCAGACGCAGCAGTTTTTCATTGATATGCTGCAGGGACTGCAGCCAGTGCTCGTGGCTTTCCGGCAATTCGTTAAACCAGCTCTCCTTTTCGCCGCTGACCAGCGCAGGATGAACCCGTTTTTCACGGAAATCCACCCCGAGGTGATACTGATAATCCTGCAGACTGCGATGGGTACCCAGTTTCCATTTACCCACATCAACCGGGTTATCGGTGGTTTGTAATACGCTGGCGATGCGTTCGCGGGCGACAAGATCATGCTCCCACCAGGCTTTATCCACCAGTCCGTCCGTTTTTGCCTTATTGCTGTGATCACCCCAGACTTTAGGGGATGATTTGCGGGCGTAATAATGCCAGACCATCAGCTTATGTGGGGTCCAGAAATCGTATCCACTGGTCCAGGCGCGCGCGGCCATGGTGATTTCTTCGCCCATAAAGAAGATTTGCGGATCGTTAGGCACATTGCTGACAAAATGACCGTCGGCAAAGACAAAGCCAGCGGCCAGATAACCACAGCGTTTGGGTTCAGGATTGTTATAACGGGTGGCGGTGAGGCGCAAAATACCGTTGTTGTTAAAGCCATTAAAGATCAGGCGGCTGACATGTTGTTTGCGATCTTCATTTTCTCCGGGAACATATCCCGGGGGATAAGTTGAGAGCACCGGCCATTTACTCTGGCCACGTAAACTTTCCAGAATTTCAATCATCGTGCTTTCCCACTGTGGGGCAAAGCGACAGTGAGAATCTATCTGCAGAAAGTAATCTTCCTGTTGATAACGTGCTTCAACCTGATAACGTGCCCAGCATGCGCCCTGACTAGTGTAGTAATGAACCGGCAGCACTTCAATTTGTGCCTGACGATACCCGAAGCGAAAACATTCGGTTTCATTATGTTGAAAAGGGGTGAGCAGAGAAAATCCGGCGTCAAGAAAAGGTTTAATATCACAGTCGTCCTGCCAACATACTGCAATATGCAGGCGTGCCGGGTTTTCTGCTTCTTCAATCATATTACGAAGAGTTGGAATCAGCTCCGGATCGCGGTAACTGGCAATACTGACAAATAAAGTTGCTTCTGAAGTCATAACGTATCCATGTTTTTCTGATTATAATTCAGGCCGTCCTGATCGGACCTGATTTAAATTTATCCTGTTTAAACGCTGCTTATAAAGTGTACGGTGGCAGACAAAGCAAAAAACCAGCGATATTTTGTTTGTACCCTGGATGCTGTGTCGGTTATATCAGACAGAAGTTGATCTTCAGTTAATTCAAGTCCAGGACAATTTCGGCCTGTGCTCTGAACTTACCATTTTGTGGTAGCTCAGTATCAGACGCGGCAGACAGGATCGCCGTCCAGTTAAAATCAGCAGGGACCTCACTGGTCACATTTTGCTGTACCTCACCGGTAAGGCCATCCAGTGGTAAGCTTTTCCCTTTACTGTCACGTACTTCTATTTTCATCACATCCGGATTATCTAGACTGTCAAAGACCTTAATAAATTTATTATCGCTGGTGGCTGTTTGCGTTGTCAGCGCGGCTTTCGCAGTGTACGACCCATAATCGGTGGCACACACCAGACTAAAATTTAACGGTCTGCTAACGCCGGCACGCAGTTGACTGGAGTTGACATTATTGAAATCGACGGTTCGTGTCCCATCCAGGCGACAAACGGGGGTACTGATAATATGGATCTCGCCCAGGTTGAATGTCAAAGCGGCATTGTCCTGGTTGGCAATATTCATCCAGTTAAAAGCAATCGGCCCTGAATTCATTACAATATCGCCATCGGGATTTTGTAAATCCAAACGATCCCGAGTTTTGTAAAATTCCGCCTTATAAAAGGATGCTGTCGAGAAGTTCATACGAGCCTGACTGACCGTCCTTTCCGAATTAAATGTCCCCATACCTTTATTGTTGCCAAATAAAGGTTTGATAGCGATACCGTCAATCAGGGTGGTAAACATGCCCGCCGCACCCGCTGAAGTTAGTGGTGGCAAAACATTTTTACCATATATATCCTGATCTTTTATGCAGAGATAACTGATCAGCTGACTCGTTGGGGTGCTTACTACATCAATGGGCGTTGTTGTGCTTGCCTTCTGATCAGCATCAATATAAATCGTTAACGCTGGACTGGATAAAGTCATTGGATCTACCCCCCCCAGCGGTGGCACCTTGTCAAGGACACAAAGCGCCATTACCGGCGTATTGAACAGTAAGGGAATTAGCACAGCTAACCGATTACGTTTTTTCATGATGACTGCCCCTCCCCCTGACCGGGTTCCAGACGGCTAATTAATTCCTGTGGCAGAAACTGCAACAGCTCAGTAAAACTTTTACCTATGGTTTTTTCGGTAAAGGCCAGCAGACAGATCACCGGGCTGCTGGGCTCTGTCTGACTGAACCAACTACGAACTTCGCGTAACCGGTTCAGGGCATCGGCCCGGCTTTCAATCGCTCTCGGAGCGCTTACTGAGTTCAGGCTGGCGGGCAGAGGATTAATCTGCGCAGCGGAAACGGTCATGGTTTCTGCCGTCTTCTGATGATATACCGTGGATTCTATTACTGGCGCGGCATCAGTAATTTCCGGGGCTGGCGCGGCCGCGGGCGCTGAACCAAAATAGCCCAGCAGGGTCTGCAACTGATTGAATTCAGGGGCATCTTCACCCAGTGACTCGCGCAGACGCTTGGTTAACAAAGTCAGACGCTGTGCCGCCAGCTGAAGTGAGACAATCGCCGGCTCCTGTTGCCAGGACAGGCGCACAGCATTCATGGTCAGATCGTTATGTGCCCCTTCTTCACGGGGAAAGGTGGAGGCTTTTTCTACATCACGTACGCTAAGCTGTAGACCGGTGGCACGCGGCAGCATTTGCTGACGAAAATCGGACATCAAACCCTCAACCGACTCCATTTCGGCGAAGGCATTGGCACGTATGATAGGTATATATTCTCCTTCATCATACAGCTGAGGATGCAGCGCTTCTGGCCAGGTTTCCAGTAAACACAGCAGGGCTTCAATCCCTTCGCAGAGCGCGCTAACGCCGACCTGACGCATCCTGCAACGGATCAGCATAATTACCAGGCGAACATCCTTACTTTTTACCAGTAAAGCGCTGGCTTCCCGCTCAATTTCGGGCCAGTTAATCGGTTCAATGGCTTCGACAAAATCGCCGTATTCTGCGCCCAGCCGGGGCTGTAGATGACTCTGCAACATAAGAAAGGCGGAATCATATTCCAGGCTTTCGCCACAGGGAGGATGAACGGTACTGGGTTTTAGTATTGACTGATACCAGTCAGGACACGGAATGGTTAACTCACTCACTTTGCTTCCCTTCATAATGTCGTAACAAGCGTTAACGCCCGGAGCTTTCCGGATCGAAACTCATCCCTGCCAGAGGCGTACTTTTATCCGTGCGATCCAGCCAACTGGTATACCCCAACTGATGTGTCTCTCCCAGCGTGGCGTAGGGGACTTCATCTGCTGCCAGCACCAGCCCCACTTCCCAGGCATATTCATAACCGACAAAATTTCGTACCCACTCACGCAGTACCGGCAAATCCTGCCCCCACGGGCTGAAGCGCAGATATTGCTGCAGGCTGAGTGGCCCAAAAATCATCTGAAACTTATGCTGACGGTCGAGCACGGTATCGCCAAGAATGGCACCATCGGCCAGTGTCAGCGAGCTGTTGTCGTTACCTAACTGCGACAGATCGCTGTTTTGCAGAATAATCCATTGCGTTGCGTACTCATTTAGCTGTACCGGGACTTCGAAATAGTACTGAAGCGCGCCGGCCAGCCCTTCAGGATTACGGGCTTCGCGGATGACATGTGCCGAGGAGGCGAGGCGAGGATGAAGTGGCAACTCACTCTCAGTCAGCTCAGCGGGATCCATGCCCATCAGACTGCCAACATAAAAGGAAAAGCGTTCATCATCCCGACGATCGAGAGAGGCCGTGTCCTGAGAAACAAACCATGCACGCCAGAACTGAGATAACGCACGATGATGAAACAGATTAACAAAGTCGATGAGCGTATTGTCGTGGGATTCGGCACGCGAATAAGCCAACTCGGTAAGATGGAGTGGCAGTGCGCCCTGAGGCCCCCAAAGTCCCAGAGAGAACAGGTCCAGTTCAGTTTTACCATCCTGATAATCTATCCCGGCAATTTCACGCGGCGCAAAGACCATATGTGCCGACTGACCAAGACGAAAATTTTCCTGCGAGGGCAGCTCGGCTTTGCCGGGCAGTGGCCGTTGCGGTGAACGCGCGGCGAGCTTACGCATAATACTGATAAAACCACTTTGCAGTGGTTCAGTCTCAGACGATGCTTGCTGTTGTTCTGACTGAAAACGGTTGTCAGTCATTACAGCACTCCCCGGCGTCCGGGACGTGCCTGCCACTGGCCAACCAGTCCGCGTTGCATGGAATAGAGCGCCGTTTCCGTAAAGACATTAATTGCCGCATGGCGGGCCAGATAGTTTTCCATAATCATGCCGAACAGATAGGGGCTGATCCCGGAAAAATTTTCTTCATCAATGGTGAGTTCGCAGCGTACCCCACGGGCGTACACCAGCAGGCTGTTACCCGGCAAACGACGAATGATCGATTCGGTCTTACAGCCGACCAGCGCATCAACCTGTGCGGCAGATTCATGATCGAAATCACTAATAAACAGCCGTAGCATATTGCGCAGGCATTCCCCCCCTTCGCTGTGTGGCATATCAGACAGCGGAATATAGTTAAAGCTGAGCTGGCGAATTAAGCGCCAGGCGGATTCACCGTTGGCAAAGGGCGCGCGCGGCGCACTGGGCTGGAACACAAAACGAGCGCCCTGTACCGGTGCCGAATCCGGCATGGTGAGCGAAAAATTACCGCTGGCGGCAATAAGACGCGGCAGATCGCGGTTGGTCACCATCGCGTCGATTGACAAATAGCGCATAGTATCGCTGTATGGCGCTTCCTGCTGATCAACCAGTGACAGAAAAATTTCCGTGCCGGCATAAGGAGTACGAGTATCGTATTTCCTGGCATTATTGTTTCCCTGGCGGGTTTTGCGCAGGGTGGAAAAATAGCGGCCAAAGTTACCGCGGTCGCTGTGGCGCGTCTGATATAATGAATTGAACACCACTTCTTTGCTGGTTTCTGCCTTCTGCCCAAAAACTTTATTAATCGAGAAAATTTCAAAATCCAGCGGGCGGCTGCGATCGGGAACCACATGAAACTCATTCTGAGACGGATTTATTTCCAGCTTATCCATACGGCGCGGAAACAGGTTAATCACAGGGGTGCAGTACAGCAAAAACCGTGATGCTGAGACATGACCAGTTAATTCAGACGACTGTTTGTCCAGCAGGATTATGATTTCAGCTTCACTGGAGTGGTTATGCTTAAGCCCCTGAGCCAGCTGTGTCAGGGTGAAAAAGTAAAAGCGCTGCCGGCAGGAGAAATATTCCTGAATCAGGTTATGTCCCTGGAAAATATTCCATGCGACAGGTAGCAGGCTTTGATCTGGTGAAAGACCCTCAAAATCCAGTGCCGATTTGCTGATAATTGTGTCGTGAGACTTTTCTCCCTGTCCGTTACGAATGATAGTGGCAACATGATTGGCGTGCAGTAACTCAAATATTTGCGAGACAATGCGTTCGTCACCATCAATATAGACAGGCAGTCTGTCCAGTCCGGTTAACTGGCTAAATTTTATCTCGTCAGGCAGTTTTAATTTGATGCGCAACGCACTTTTTAAGCGCTGTAACGGAATACGATGACGCTCCAGATTAGGCATGTCCGGTGGCAGGGATGTTAAACGCGCGTCGGCAATTTCCAACGGCCAAAGTTGCACATCCTGCCCACTGCGGAATTCACAGCGGGTTAATTCTCCGGGCGCGATAGGTGTTAAAAACGCAGTGTTCCTTTTTACAGAATAACCGTGAGTTAGATCACCTTCTTTCAGGCTCGGTTGCAACTGGATAACGCCCATTGATGGCGTTGGGGCGGTATAATTGGGGTAAATAATATCCAGTAGTCTGCGGGTGAAGGGCGGAAATTCCGCATCGAGCTTCAGCTGGGTTCTGGCAGACATAAAGCAGAATGATTCAATCAGGCGCTCGACAAAAGGATCGGCTACTTCAATACCACGCATACCAAGACGCCCGGCAATTTTCGGGTGTTTGTCAGCGAATTCATGAGCCATCTCGCGCATGAAGGTGAGTTCTTTATTGTAGTAGTCAAGGAATTTATGATCCACGCGAATACCTGGTGTAAAAAATGAGTGTTAAAGGAGATCAGAGATTTATCTGCCGCTAAGTTAACTATTGATATTCTGTAACCTTTCCGCCACAGAGCATCCTTAATCCTGGTGATTTAGCCGGTATTGTTATCGAATTCAGCCAGATTGAGAGCGAACTTATATTTCATTGTTCTGCCTTTTTCAAGCTCAATCTCTTTGCTTCCGTATTTTAGGATTTTTGTAAGAAGAAAATCCTAAATGAAGCGGCAATGCTTTAAAAAAAATGATCATTGTTGTAGATTTTGTGCGGTTGTAATTTGGAACTTACTTACGTTCACTGGATTTAAAGGATATCTGTTTGTAATCTTGTTGTTCCTCATCTGTTTGAGCAGGTGCGCCGGGGAATGCGCCCTCAGTTTGGTCAGTTGTGGAATGTAAATAACAAAGTTACCCATGATAGCATAATGTTAACTTTTAAATAACAAATTATCATGGACAGAAAACGCACGGTAAAATAAGGATATAACGTGGCTGTTCTCAGGAAGAATTTATTTGGAAAGTTAGATACAACACTCTTCAAAGCTATTGAGAGTGCAACCACACTTTGTAAACTGCGCGGCAACCCCTACGTCGAGCTGGTTCACTGGATCAATCAACTCTGGCACCACGAAGATAACGACTTTAAACATATCGTTCGTTATTTTGAAGTCGATGCTGAAACGCTGGAGCGTGGTCTTGCTCAGGCGATGGCTAAACTGCCAGCTGGCGCATCTTCAATCTCAGATTTCTCCTACCATATTGAACTGGCTATCGAGCGGGCGTGGGTATGTGCCAGCCTGGAATGCCTGGATTACCGTATTCGCAGCGGTCATTTGTTACTGGCGATGCTGAGCAATATGGAATTGCGCCGTGCTTTGCTGGCGATCATTCCCGGACTGGATAAAGTCGCACTGGATGTATTGAGCACAGAACTCAATTACATCACCCGTGAGTCTCCTGAAGCTGAAGAAGCACCCACCGATGGCTCAGGCAGCTACAGCGGCGAACTGCCGGGTGAAGCCAGTAATGCGCTCTCCGGCACCAGCGGTGCAACGCTTACACAGTACACCACCGATCTGACGGCGTT
Source organism: uncultured Erwinia sp. (assembly GCA_945290265.1). Lineage (GTDB taxonomy): Bacteria > Pseudomonadota > Gammaproteobacteria > Enterobacterales > Enterobacteriaceae > Erwinia. Next base: position 19,953 of record CALYQW010000030.1, on the reverse strand, counting down.
AGCCCGCGAAGGAAAAATCGATCCGGTACTGGGCAGAAGCCAGGAAATTACTACCATGACCGATATTCTGCTGCGTCGTCGCCAGAATAACCCGCTGTTAACCGGCGAAGCCGGAGTGGGTAAAACGGCAGTGGTGGAGGGGCTGGCGCAGGCGATTGTTGCCGGTAATGTGCCGCCCGCCTTAAGTCAGGTGCGTCTGTTGGCACTGGATGTGGTGGCGCTGTCGGCGGGTGCCAGCATGAAAGGGGAATTTGAAGCGCGTCTGAAAAGCGTCCTCGACGAGGCAATGGGTGCCGAGCAACCGGTCATTCTGTTTATTGATGAAGTACATACCCTGGTGGGGGCCGGAGGTAACGCCGGTACCGGGGATGCAGCTAACCTGCTGAAGCCGGCACTGGCGCGCGGACAGTTGCGTACCATTGGTGCTACCACCTGGAGTGAATTTAAGCGCCATATCGAGAAAGATCCGGCACTAACCCGCCGTTTCCAGGTGCTGCAGGTCGACGAACCTGGCGAAGATAGCGCGATTGCTATGCTGCGTGGCCTGGTGGCCTCGCTGGAGAAGCACCACGGCGTCTGGATTATGGATGAAGCGGTGCAGGCGGCAGTCAAACTGTCCCACCGTTATATTCCGGCACGTCAGCTACCGGATAAAGCCATCAGCCTGCTGGATACTGCCTGTGCGCGTATCGCCGTGGCGCAGTTTGCTCCGCCGGCTGAACTGCAAAAGCTGGTATGGCGCCGTGAAACCGCTCAGGCTGAACTGGAATCTCTGGAGAAAGCCCGTCAATTTGGTAAAGAGCAGGGTGGTCGGATTGCTGAACTGAAAGCGGATATTGCCCAGGCTGAGGATGAAATTGTCCGCCTTGATGCGTGCTGGCAGGCGGAGCGCAGCTGTGTGGAAGCCATTGTGGCAATCCGTCAGGAAATTGCCGGTCAGGTGGCTGGTGAAGAAACGGATGAAGCAGAACTGCAGACCCTGCGTGCACATTTGCTGGAGCAGGAAAACGCCCTGAACGCGCTGCGCAATGACCAACTGCTGGTTCAGGCCGAAGTGAATGCCGAAGTGATCGCCAAAATCGTCGGTGACTGGACAGGTATTCCGGTGGGTCAGATGCTGAAAGATGAATATCGGGCGGTTATGGAATTGCCGCAGCGTCTGAACAGTCGGGTCATTGGTCAGCCGACAGCCATTGACCAGCTTAGCGAAAGTATTATGACCGCCCGCGCCGGTCTGTCCGATCCCCGCAAACCGCTGGGGGTATTTATGCTGGTGGGACCGTCGGGTGTGGGTAAGACCGAAACGGCACTGGCTATTGCGGAAAGTATGTATGGCGGTGAACAGAACCTGATCACTATCAATATGAGCGAGTATCAGGAATCGCACACCATTTCGTCGCTGAAGGGTTCACCTCCAGGTTATGTTGGCTATGGTGAGGGCGGCGTGTTAACCGAAGCGGTGCGTCGTAAGCCTTACAGCGTGGTGCTGCTGGATGAAGTTGAAAAAGCGCATCCTGATGTCCATGAACTGTTTTACCAGGTGTTTGATAAAGGTCAGATGGAAGATGGGGAAGGTCGGGTTATTGACTTCAAAAACACCATTATTCTGCTGACCAGTAATACCGGCAGTGAACTGATTAGCCAGCTGTATGCCGATGAAGAAACGGCACCGGACAGTGAAGGGCTAACCGGCGCGTTGCAACCAGAACTGCTGAAGGTATTCCCGGCAGCATTTCTCGGCAGGGTCACTGTGGCACCTTATTTGCCACTGCAGGCAGAGACACTGAATCATATAGTGAATCTGCACCTTAAAAGAGTTCGTGACCGGCTTAACAGCCAGCATAATATGGAATTTAGCTGGAGTGAGGCGGTAACAGAACATGTAGTCGCGCAATGTCCGGTAGCGGAAACTGGTGCCCGTCTGCTGATTCGTTATATTGAACAAAATATAACGCCACTGTTAAGTAAAAAAGTACTGGAACGTCAGGGAGAGTTAGCAGGTTTTACCATGGTGCTTGACCACAATGTTGATGGATTCACTACTGAATTAAAAATGGAAGTAACACACAGTAAATAAAATTTCGCAATGGATGATGAGTCGTTTTTTTTACAGTAAACATTAATAAGGATGGTTTAAATATGCGTAAAATTCAGTGTGCAATCTGCGCAGTAGCTATGTCCGTATCTGCGGGTTCTTACGCTGCTGGGTCGAGCGGTACGGTAACTTTTAACGGTAAGTTGGAAGCCGATACTTGCCAGATCGTTGATAATCTGGAAAATATCACCGTTCCCCTGCCTCATCTGAGTGTGCAGAGCTTCCCGAAAGCTGGCGTGGAATTAGGGACTAAATTCTTCGAGATCAAAGTGACAAAATGTCCGTCAACTATAACCGGCGTGGCCGCTCACTTTGAAGCGAATATCAACAGCGGGGTTAATACCAGTACCTATAACCTGACCAATTCGGCCACAACAAATGCGGCAACAAATATTGAGGTACGTCTGTATAACGATGACCACACCCAGCTGCGCGTGGGCGATACCGGTAAAAAATACTTTACAGTCACACCAGGAACGGGTACGAATCCTCTCGGTGACGCCACTTTGACCTATGCAGGTGGTTACTATTCAACCGGCGTCCCTACCGTGGGTGATGTGACCGCTCAGGTGACCTATGTACTGGCCTACCCCTGATAGCGTTACTTAACCGTAATATAAAAGTCTCACCTTCGGGTGAGACTTCACCGGAACGATAATCAGATTTTTATTTCGGGATAAATGCTACCAGGGTTCGCAGATAATATGTTGAGAATTTTATTGCTGTTATTAATGGTTTTTGGTGGGCTCAGTCAGGCTGTTGCTTCCATTACCATTAGCGGTACACGGGTGATCTTTCCTGGCTCTGAAAGAGAAGTCAGTGTACGTACCAATAATAAAGGGAATAGGCCCGCGCTGGCACAGGTATGGATTGATGATGGTTCAGTCGATGCCAATATCAATAACGTAAAAACGCCGTTTATTGTTACCCCGCCGGTCTATCGTGTGGAGCCGGGGAAAGGGCAAACAGTTCGGGTTATTTATAACGGTATGTCATTGCCACAGGATCGTGAATCAGTGTTCTGGTTTAATATGCTGGAGATACCGCCGCAAAATAAAAATCACAGCAGTGGTCAAAAGCTGGAGCTGGCATTCCGTACCAGAATTAAAGTGTTTTACCGACCACAGTCGCTGGAGAAAAATAATTCTAGTAACGAAGTTGATCAGTTGAAATGGGAAATGGTCACCGAAGGGGCGCGCGGTAAAGGAATCAAAGTCACTAATAACAGCCCTTATTATTTCTCTTTTGGTCCGATAAGTGTCACCAGTCAGGGGCGTTCAGTGGAACTGGACAGCGATATGGTAGCACCAAAAAGTTCAGCAACCTTTTATCCAAGGAACAAGCTGAAAATGGATGGAAAATTTTCATCACTTGATTTTCAAGTGGTTAACGACTACGGCGCATATATTAAGAGAACATTGACATGGAATGATTCTCAAGGTTTCGTTATTAAGAATAAATAACTACGGATATAGCATTTGATAACGAAGCAGAAAAGGATTTTCTCGCTGGCTCTGTTAGAAATTTTGTAAAGACAGAGCGGTGCATAACAGGAGTGTGCCGTGAAATGTTGTATTGAGATACCTGCATGGAAGCTAAAAGCATCGTATCTGATGCTTTTACCGGCCTGTGTCACGTTAGCCAGCACGGTGGTTTTCAGTCATCATGGATGGGCTGCAGAGCCGGATAAAACAGAGGATGATAAGAATAACGCCGCAGTGGCGTCAATAGAATATAATCCATCATTTATCCATGGGAGCGGGATTGATATTTCCCGATTTACTGAAGGTAACCCGGCACTTCCTGGCCAGTATGATGTGACTGTTGCCATTAATGGCAAGGAAACCAGTAAAAAAAGCATTCTGTTTGTGGTACCGGCAGTTAACCAGGGCGCGCAGGCCTGTTTAACCGCCGAACAGCTGAAACAACTGGGGATAAAGCTCAGCGATAATACAAAAATGCCTGAGCTACGGGATGCTAAAGCCCGGTGTGCATTCATTGAAGATTGGGTTGACCAAAGCAGCAGTCGGTTTAACAGCGGTGATTTTTATCTGGATCTGACTTTACCGCAAATAAACGTGGTGCAAATCCCGAATGGGTATATCGATCCCAGTTTATGGGAGGCGGGTAATACGTTAGGTTTCCTGGATTATAACGGTAATGTGTACTCCTCATTTCAGGGGGCGCGCGGTTATTCAGAGCGGCAAAATAGCTATAACGGAAACTTAAATTTATTTGCCGGCTTTAACTTTGGTGACTGGCGCGTACGTAAGCGACTAAATACCACTTGGGACAGCGGCCGCTCACCGAAAACTCATAACCTGCTTGGTTATGTTCAGCGCGATATTACGCCGTTAAACGCGGAACTGACGCTGGGGGAAAGTAGCACCACCGGTGATATATTTGAGAGTTTCAGCCTGCGTGGCGCCATGCTGAATACCGATGATCGTATGCTGCCGGATTCACTGCGGCAATATACTCCGGTTATTCGCGGGATTGCTGAAACCAATGCCAAAGTGACCGTGATGCAGCGTGGACTGAGTATTTATGAAACCGTGGTGCCGCCGGGTCCGTTTCAATTAAGTGATATCGGTACCATGGGCTACGGGGGGGATTTAGTACTGGTTGTCACTGAGGCAGATGGTCGTCAGCGTCGTCAGGAAATACCGTTTTCGGCACCACCACGTTTGTTACACGAGGGAGTTTCTAATTTCGCAGTGGCTGCAGGTCAGCTCAAGGATGAAGCAGTGAGCAAAAATCCGGGAATATTCCAGGGAACTTACCGTTACGGCGTGGCCAACGGCCTGACACTGTTCGGAGGGGCTCAGTTAGGACAACGGTATCGTTCAGTCGCGCTGGGTAATGCCTTTAATACTTCGCTGGGTGGATTCTCAATTGATGTTACCCGTGCCTGGAGCGACCTGCATAAAAACAGCAAAGCGTCCGGTAACAGTTATCAGGTGAACTATACAAAACATCTGGACAGTATGGATACCAACCTGACGCTGGCGGCATATCGCTATTCGTCACGGGGATTTTATACCTTCCGTGAGGCCAGCCAGGATAGAGAAGGGCGCAATAACAATGATATGCTCGGCTCCGATTACCGGACTAAGCACCGTTTCACCGCAACGATAAATCAGCCGCTAACGAATAGTCTGTCGCTCTATTTTACCGGCAGCATGTACACCTACTGGGGGGGGCGCAGTGACTCGCGGCAGTATTCTGTCACGCTGAATCAGTCGCTGAAATGGTTTAATTACGGACTGACGATGATGCGTTCACGCAATGAAAGTAATAAAGAAGAAAACAGTGTGATGTTGACGTTGAGTGTGCCGCTGGGAAGAAGAACCGTCTACTCTAACCCGCTGTTTAACTCACTGTATACCACTGCCAGCCATAACAATAATGGTAGTACTCAGTTTCAGACTATGGTTAACGGCAGTCAGGGAGAGCAGAGTGAGCTTAACTACGGCCTGGGAGCATCAATGGCCAACAGCAGCGGCAATACCCGCGGCAATACCCGTGACCGTTCAGTCACCGGTAACCTGAATTATCAAAGCGGATTTGGTCGCCTGGGGGCGACAGGTTCAGTCAGTAATCATAACCACCAGCAGCTTTCTCTCTCTGGTGGCGGCAGCCTGGTGGCGCACTCAGGGGGGATGACTGCCGGTCCGTCAATCGGTGATTCACCGTTTGCCGTAATTGGCGCAAAGGGCGCGAAAGGGGCGAAGCTGCTGAATGGCTACGGCGGCCGTATCGACGGTAACGGCTATGCGATTATGCCTTCACTGACCCCGTACCGTGAAAATGAAGTGTCACTGGACCCCCGGGGTTTGCCTGAAAGTGTGGATATTCTGGAAAGTGGAAGAAAAGTTGTGCCACGCCAGGGGGCCGGTATTGTGGTGAATATGCGCACAATAATCGGTACACCAATGATATTAATTGTTAAAGACCAACAGCAAAACACGCTGCCAATTGGTACCGATTTGCTGAATGAAGACGACGTGAGCCAGGGGATCATTGGTCAGGGTGGACAGGCATTTATTCGTGGCTGGGATCCACAAAAACAGGTGCTGTACGCCAATACAGAAAGTGGAAAGGTACGCTGTGTGCCACGCACAATGCCAGTTGATCAAAAAGGGAAAGTGCAACAGATTCAACAGGTGGAGGTGATATGTTCACGCAGTGGCCATTAAATTTATTGCGGGTGATGGCTGCAGCCGTATTACTGATTATTGGCTGTAGCGCACATGCAAATCGTCAGCCGACGAAATGTACTGGTGGTAAAAACAGCGGCTGTAGTATTCAGGTGGACTTTACCGGAATTTATTTGGAAGAAACCTGCATCGTGAGTATTGATGGTGGACCATCGGATAACACCGTTAATTTAACGGAAGTTTCAACCGGTTTATTACAGAGTGATGGCAGTGAGGCAGGGGCGAGTAAATTTAACATTACATTGAAATCCTGTCCGGTTAGTAAAACGGTAGATTTGATGTTTGTCTATGCATCCTCGACTGTTGATTCGGTGACAGGGAATTTAATCAATAGCACGGCCAAGGATATGAGTGAAAATGTCCAGGTCAGGCTGCGTAATTCAGCAAATAGTTTAATGCGTATTGATGACATCAGCAGTTATCAAAGATATCTGATCCCGGCTGACGGGGCAGATGTGACGCACGAATATACTGCCAGTTATTATGCGAATGGTTCTGGCAGTATAACCCCAGGGTTGGTGAATACCACCGCAGGGATCCTGTTGTTGTATAAATAAGGATTAGGGTAATATATTATTACCCCTGTTGTCCGCTTACCCGCAATGCAGTACGGGTTTTCTAAAAGACGAAATAGTGAAAGGGTATTATGTCCAGCAAAACAACTAACTCGCAAAAATTTATTGCGCGAAATCGTGCACCCCGTGTGCAGATAGAATATGATGTGGAAATCTATGGTTCAGAGAAAAAAATTGAGCTGCCATTTGTTATGGGCGTGCTGGCGGATTTATCCGGTAAACCACTTGAGCCGTTACCATCAGTAGCCGATCGTCATTTCCTTGATATTGACATTGATAACTTTGATGAGCGTATGCGGGCAATGCGTCCACGCGTGGCCTTTGCCGTACCTAATACGTTGACAGGTGAAGGTCAGTTAATGGTTGATATGACATTCGAAAGCATGGATGACTTTGCTCCGGATGCAATTGCTAAAAAAGTTGATTCATTATCACAACTTTTAGAAGCACGTACCCAGCTGGCCAATCTCCAAACCTATATGGATGGTAAAGCAGGCGCCGAAGAACTGGTTATGTCTTTGTTGAAGGACAATTCTTTATTAAAAGCACTGGCATCAGCACCAAAAAAAGATGCATTTGTTGATGTGACACAAGAAGACTAAATAAAGAGGAAATTATGTCCACACCAAAGACTCCGGCAAATCAGCAACAGCATCAAAACGCAGCGGCAGCAGCCACGCGCTTTGATGATTTTAATTCTTTACTGACACAGGAATTTAAAGTTAAAACAGATCAGACGAAATCTGCGGTTCAGAGTGCAGTAAAAACGCTGGCAGAACAAGCGTTAGCAAATACTGTAACTATCTCGGATGATGCGTATAAAAGCATTGCTACTATCATTGCTGAAATTGATCGCAAACTGTCTGAGCAGGTTAACCTTATTCTGCATCATAACGATTTCCAGTCGCTGGAAAGTGCGTGGCGTGGTCTGCATCATCTGGTGAACAATACCGAAACCGATGAAAAGCTGAAGCTGCGTTTTATGGATATCTCTAAAACAGATCTGCGCAATAGCATGAGACGTTATAAAGGGGTCTCCTGGGATCAGAGCCCGCTGTTTAAAAAGATCTATGAAGAAGAATATGGTCAGCTGGGTGGTGAACCTTATGGCTGTCTGATCGGCGACTACTTCTTTGACCATACTGCGCCGGACGTTGATCTGCTGGCTTCACTGGGCAAAGTTGCGGCTTCTGCGCATGTGCCCTTCATAGCTGGTGCGGCGCCAAGCGTACTACAAATGGAATCCTGGCAGGAGCTGTCAAATCCACGTGATTTGACCAAAATCTTCACCCAGAACCTGGAATATGCCGCCTGGAACTCACTGCGCCAGTCAGAAGACTCACGCTATATCGGTCTGGCGATGCCGCGCTTCCTGGCGCGTCTGCCGTATGGCATAAAAACCAACCCGGTTGATGCCTTCGATTTTGAAGAAACCACCGATGGTGCCGACCACAGTAAGTACGTCTGGTCGAATGCCGCGTATGCGATGGCGGTAAATATCAACCGTTCTTTCAAACAATATGGCTGGTGTACTCTCATCCGTGGTGTGGAAAGCGGTGGTGTGGTGGAAGGTCTGCCTTGCCATACTTTCCCAACCGATGATGGCGGCGTAGACATGAAATGCCCGACAGAAATCGCGATTTCTGACCGCCGTGAAGCAGAACTGGCCAAAAATGGCTTTATTCCGCTGATCCATCGTAAAAACACAGACTATGCGGCCTTTATCGGCGCCCAGTCACTGCAGAAACCTGCAGAGTATTACGATCCGGATGCTACGGCTAACGCCAACCTGTCAGCACGTCTGCCTTACATGTTCGCCTGCTCGCGTTTTGCACATTATCTGAAGTGCATCGTGCGTGACAAAATCGGCTCATTCAAAGAGCGTGACGATATGCAGCGCTGGCTGAATGACTGGGTGATGAACTACGTTGATGGTGACCCGGCAAACTCGTCGGTGAGCATCAAAGCGCGTCGTCCACTGGCTGCGGCAGAAGTGATTGTGGAAGATGTCGAAGGAAATCCTGGCTATTACCAGGCTAAATTCTTCCTGCGTCCGCACTACCAGCTGGAAGGTCTGACAGTATCTCTGCGTATGGTTGCTAAATTACCCTCGCTGAAAGAGGCTGGCTGATAATAACGGTGACAACGAGTTATTAAATCTGTGTAGCAAAGATTAAATTTTGTAATGTCGTTACATTACAATTATAAGGTGGCTTAAGTTACTGAAAGGTACTGGCAGCTATTCAATTAAAATATTGCATGAAGCAATATAATCAACGTGCGTAAGAGGATATTATGGCACAAGATATGTTCATTAAGTTTGATGGTATCGAAGGGGAAGCACATGATGATTTTCATGGAAACGAAATTCAGGTTCTAGCCTGGCACTGGGATGTTTCACAGAATTCAAGTATGCACTCTGGTTCTGGTGGTGGTTCAGGTAAAGCAACTGTTTCAGATTTCTACTTTGAACATTACTGCGATAAATCTACTCCGAATCTGACGAAGTACTGCTTAAACGGTAAGCATATTAGAAATGTTCAGTTTGTGATCCGTAAAGCCGGTGGCACTCCACTGGAATATCTGAAAATGTCATTTTCTGATGTAATCATTACTAGTGTTGATATATCTGGCTCTCTTACGGATGAAGAACATCCGCTTGAAGCCGTACGTTTTTCCTTTAGCGCAGTGTGCCAGGATTACGTTCTTCAGAATCGTGCCGGTGGTCAAACTGGTAATGTTTCTTTCTGCTATGATGTTAAAGCTAATAGCGAAAACGTCACCATCAGCGGCCACCGCTGATTACCGTCAGCAGTAAACTATCCTGCCGCCAGTGGGCGGCAGGATTTTTTACCATCAGCGTGCAAACAGGAATTTATTGGAATGGGTTCTCAGTAAGGTGTGAACAGTGAAAAAAAATAAAAAACTCACCCTGGCTATCTTTGCCCGTTCAGGGATGCACTTTGTTTTAACCTGCATGTTATTGTTGCTGACAGGCTGTAGTTCTGAACCGGTAAGCACAACGCCAACACTACCCTTAAAAATTGAGCTGCAGGCAAGAAGTGATATTAATCCAAATAAAACCGGCCAGGCTAATCCGGTGCGGGTATCGATTTATCAGTTAATGCAAACGGATGATTTTATCTCCAGCGATTATTTCAGCCTGCATGACAGCAGTGATCCTGATTTAAATGCTCAGATGAGCAAGTCTTATGATTTAATTATGCTTCCGGGAGAAAAGAAAGAAGTTACTCTGAAGCTGAAAGAGGATACTGCCGCCATCGGCATTATTACCAATTACCGCGAGATCTCAGAATCGCAATGGAAGCTTGTTCAGGATATTCCTGAACGACCGAAAGATCCCTGGTATAAAAAATTATGGCTGATGCATGACCCGATCTGGCAGCCAAAAATAGTTGTTCATATTGAACATTTGACTACCTCAATTGATAAAGTGAATTAAGACGTGAGAACTAATAAAGTCGTTTGGAGTGAAGGACTGTTTCTTCGCCCGCAGCTTTTTCAGCAGCAGGAACGCTATCTGGAATACTTTGCCCATAAGCGTGCTTCCACGATCACGCCCTTCTTTTGGGGTTTTTCTCAGTATGAGATTGATCATGAGGCGCTCTCGTATGGCAAGCTGGTTATGCGTACCGGACGGGGGGTACTTCCTGATGGGACGCCCTTCGATATTCCGGGGCATGCCGCTTTACCTGAACCATTAACGATAACGTCTGAACATCTAGGCAAGTTGATCTATCTGGCCGTGCCATTGCGTATGGATAATAGTGACGAAACTATTTTTGACGAATCCGACAGCAGTTCGCTGGCGCGTTTTTGCGCGCTGGAGGCGGAGTTGCACGATACCAATGCTATCCGCCAGGGGCCGAAACCGGTCCAGCTGGGCGAACTGCGTTTCCGTCTGCTGTCAGAAACAGAAATGAACGAGTCATGGATCGGCCTGCCGCTGGCACGGATACGCGCCATTCAGCCCGATGGCAGCGTGCTGCTGCACACCGATGACTACATTCCCCCGGTCACCGGCTATGCCGCGAGTTCGCTGCTCACCGAATGGCTGACCCACCTTAATGGTCTGGTGAAAATGCGTGCTGAAATGCTGGCCAAAAGGCTGGCGAGCAGCGATGGCAAGGCCAGCGCCAGTGCGGAAATTGTTGACTACCTGCTGCTGCAAATTTTCAACAAATATGAGCCGATCCTTGACCATCTGCGCCATATTCCTGAATTATCACCAATTGTGCTGTATCAGGAACTGGCCAAATTTGCCGGTGAACTGTCGACCTTTGTGCGGGTAAAAACCCGGCGTCCGCGTCCGGCTCCGGGCTATGACCATGCCCGTCTTTATCCTTCCATCCGACCGCTGGTGGATGATGTTCACGAAATGCTCAACCAGATTCTGGTGCGTGCAGGTCAGATGATCGTGCTGGAATCGAGAGGAAACGGCGTCTGGTCAGCTAGCGTGCTGCCGGGAGAATTGAAAAGTTTCTCCAGTATGGTGCTGGCGGCCACGGCGCAGCTGCCGATGGATGTGCTGCAACATCAGTTTGCAGCGCAAAGTAAATTCAGTGCCCCACAGCAGCTTCATGAGCTGGTGCGTTCGCATCTGCCCGGGCTGGAATTACATGCCCTGCCGGTACCACCAAGGCAGATCCCTTACAGCTCGGGTTACGTTTACTTTGAATTAATTAAGAGTGGCCCTTTCTGGGAAAAAATTCTTAGCACGGGGGCCATTGCCATACACGTTGCAGGAGACTTCCCGGGGCTGAAGATGGAGCTCTGGGGAATTAGAGACTGATGAGCGACAGCAGCGAACTGAATCTGGACGGGGATTTTCTTTTTGCCCCGCAAATGGGCGAAGACACCAGCAGTCAGTCACTCGGGCAGTTTCTGCTCGATGACTCCCCGGCGGTTCCCGGGGTCAATAAAGCCAACGGCACCTTACAGTTTGATGAGCCGGTAATAAGTGCGCGTTACGATGCCAACCAGCTTCGTAGTGAAAGTGTGCAGCAGCGCGTGGCAAAAGTGACCGCATCTGCCACTCCGTTACAGGAAGCGGCCAGGCCGCTGTTACGTGCGCTGAGTGAAATGCCGGAAACGGTCAAAGACAGGGAGCAGGTTACGCTGCTTAAGCAGGGGCTGAAGAACGAAATTACCCTGTTTGGCGTGGTGTGTGATGAAGCCGATATCTCGTGGAAGAAGATGGCCATTGTGCGCTACTGCTTGTGCACCGCGCTGGATGAATCTGCCCATGCCCGCCCCTGGGGCATGGATGCGGCATGGTCGCAAAGCAACCTGTTAAACCACTTTGAGGGCGACAATGACGGCGGGAATAAATTCTTCCTGCTGGTTGGCCGCCTGTCCATGACGCCGCATGAATATGCCGATGTGTTGGATATTTTGCTGTGCATACTGGGGCTGGGTTTTGAAGGGCGTTACAGCATCATTGAGAACGGTGAACGACAGCTGACGAAAATCCGCCAGCGCCTGCTGACCCTGTTGCAAAGTACCCGTGACAGCATACCGGCTGCGCTTTCACCGCATGGTATACCTGAACGTGGTGAGAAAAAACGCCAGTGGATCTTTGTTCCGGTGCGGGTGTCGCTGCTGTTTGCCTGCTGTCTGGCGGCAGGCTCGTTTATTGCCTGTAAATATCTTTTGATGGTGCCGGAGTCCGGCCTGCTGGCTCAGATGCAGTCGCTGGCGAAAGTCCCGACACAGCAGGTTGAACGCCTGGATCTGGCCATGCTGCTGCGCCCTGAAATTGAAAAAAATCTGGTCAGCGTTGATGAAACAGCGGGGCGCAGTCAGGTGACTTTCCGTGGTGATGCCATGTTTGCTGTGGGTAAAACCGATGTTCAGCCTGAGATGATGCCGATCCTGAAACGCGTCGCCGAAGAAATTATGCGCGTAAAGGGGCAGGTGCGCATTGTCGGTTATACCGATTCAACGCCGATCTACAAACCAGGCTTGCCGAACAACAAGGTACTGTCGGAAAAACGTGCGGCCAGTATCGCGCTACTGCTACAGCAACAGGGCATGATTGCCGGCAATGTAAAATATGAAGGCCGTGGCGATCGGGATCCTGTTGCTGACAACCAGACTGCTGCAGGACGGGCGAAGAACCGCCGGGTAGATATTTTTGTAAATTATTGATGGACGTCTCATGCTCACATCTGTGTTGAATCGTTTATTTTCAGGCCGCTTTTTGCAGCGTTTTTGGCTGATTGCCTGTTTTGCTTTACTGGGGGCTGTCTGTTGGTTTTTGGGCCCATGGTTTGGATTTGGTGATGTCCGTCCTCTGGCTGAACAGAATCCGCGTATTCTGATACTGGTATCACTGTTTTTAATGCTGCTGCTGTTCTGGTGCCGTCTGCCGTTTTTCCTCAGTCTGGCACTGGGTATCATCACCGCTGTCTGGGTGATAGGGCCGCATATTCTGGTCGGTAAAGGGCACCCGCTGGAGCAGTTGAGCTACCGGCTGATTGCGGTGGGCATCGTGGCGGTGATCACGCTGCTGTACGGTGTATGGCGCTTTATGCGCGCGCTGGCACTGAACCCTGCGCTGCTGGATAACTTTATCAAAAAACAAGCGGTGGAGGTCGAAGATCCGATTGACCATAAGGCCATCATGTCAGTTATTGCCAGCGGTGTGCGCTATATGCAGCGTATTCATCGGGCATTGCCGTGGTGGAAACGGTTTTTTGCCGGGAATCAGCATCGCAGCTGGTTGCCCTGGTTTCTGGTGCTGGGCGCTCCGGCTGCCGGTAAAACTGCCATGCTGTTCTGCTCAGAGCAGGAATTCCCCTTACCTGAGCAGCTTAACCGTCAGAATAAAGAAAACCCGCCAACGACGCATTGCGAATGTCTTTACACCAATGATGCGCTGTTTCTGGATACTGCCGGTAAATACTGTCAGGACGACGCCTTAGCCAGCCTCGAGTGGGCCAGCCTGGTTAAGGCATTAAAAAAATACCGCCCGGTCAGAGGGGTTAACGGTGTGCTGGTGACGCTGTCAGTAGAAGACATTCTGCATAAAAGTCAAAGTGAGCGTCTGGCGCTGGCATCAACATTACGCTCGCGTCTTGACGATTTGCGCGCTCAGTTAGGCGTTCATTTTCCGGTTTACGTCACCATTACAAAAATGGATCTGTTGGCCGGATTTGAAGAGTTCTTCCGTAATCTGACCACCAGCGAAAGAGAGCAGATTTGGGGCATTACGCTGCCCTGGGAACACCAGAAGCCGACGCAGATGGGCATGTTGAAAGATAAGCTGACGGAAGAACTGCTGCTATTGCAGGAGCGTTTAAGCCAGGCGATGCATCTGCGTCAGCAGGAAGAATATAACGTTGTTGATCGTAAGCAGATGTACGCGTTGCCGCAGGATTTCGGATTGCTCTCTCAGAACCTGACTGAAGTGGTACAGAATATCTTTTTTGCCTCGCGCTACGATGAAACGCAGTTCCATCCGACCCTGAGAGGGCTGTATTTCCTAAGCAACTGCCAGCCACATAATGTGGGGCTGCACAGTAACAGCACGCTGATGCAAAAATGGCGTAATCTGATCTCGCAAACCAGACCGCAGACGCCGGCTTCACTGGTATCACGCCATGATGATGAAGGTCTGATCGGTGATACGGCATGGGGAAAACATTACTTCCTGAAAGCGCTGTTCAGCGATGTGATTGCCCGCGATCGCGATTTGGTTAGCTATAACCTGCAACAGCAAACCCGTCATCGCTTCAGAAATTTGTTTGGTCATCTCTTTTCCTGGGGCATTGCTGTCTGGTTATGCATGGCACTGATGACCAGCTATCAGCTTAACCGTGACTACCTACAGTCACTGGCGGGCAAGCTGGATATTCTGGCCGGAAAAGTGGCGCACTACATCACCAAACCGGGAGTTGAACTGCTGCCTGCGGTATTGAGCGGCACGCAGGAACTCGACGATTATGACGACCTGTATGTGGAAAATCCGGAGTGGGACTGGCGTTACGGTTTATACACAGGTCATGCGGTAGCGGAAGGCACGGATTCGCTGTATCGCTTCTTTTTACAGCGTTATCTGCTACCACAGCTGGAAGATCAGGCCAAAGAGAGCCTGCAGACGGCGCTGCAGTCGGGCACTGACGATCAACTGTGGCTGGCATTAAAACGCTATTTGATGATCAGCGGTGTCGGTAAGCTCGATGTCAAATGGCTGGTGACGAACACCGCTGATGCCTGGGAGTTTAGCGGGGCGATCCGCCCTTATCAGCACAAAAGTATCTTTATCACCCATCTGACTCAGCTGCTTGTGATGCCGAATTGGCGCCAGTATGGCCGGGAACCCGACAGCTATCTGATTAAGATGGCGCGTGAAAAGCTGGTTGATAAACCGGAAAGCGCCCGTATCTGGGCGCTGATTAAAGACAGCATTGGTGAGGATGCGCCGGCTAATTTGACCTTACGCAGCATAATGGGGAGTGATACTCCCCTGGTGTTTACGCTTAACGACGATGATTTACTGCAACGCGGTATCCCCGGCATTTTTACCCGCGAGGGCTGGAACACGGTTGTTAAAAAAAAAATTCTCACCTTAGTGCTCATATTACAGGATGAGGACCGTTGGGTAATGGGCACCAGAGCGCCTTCACCCACGCCGGTGGCGTTGGGTGAGGCGGTACTGGTGCGTTACTTAGAGGAATACGCTGACAACTGGCAGCATTTTTTAAATAGTGTGCGCCTGGTATCGATTAACGGCACCCAGCAGGATAGCGTTATGTCCAGCGCCGCGCTGGATATTGCTTTGTTACGCACTCTGGTGGCGGATAGTTCTCCGCTGCGAACGCTGTTTACCCGCGCAGTTGACGAAACCACTCTGGGCACCAGCCAGAAAGACTCTAATCAAATTATTGACCATGAAATCAGTCAGGTACGACTACTGCACAATGCGCAAAGGGTGCAGCAGGCGATGGACTTTCGCCAGCAACAGCTGATCCGCCAACATCTTGACGACCAATTCAGCGGACTGCGCCAGTTTGTTCGCGGTGAGCAGTCTTCTGGCGGGAAAAACGGCGACTTTGCCCAGATGCAAAGCACCGCCCTCAGTCGCGTTCTGGGCTTATTGAGCGCGCAGTATACCCGCTTCGTGGTCTACAACAGTGCGTTAAGCGATGCCCCTGTTCCCCCGCTGGGTGAAGAGTCTGCGCGTATCCAGGCTGAATCGGCCAGCTGGCCTGAACCGGTGCGCAATATTGTTTCACCGCTGTTACTCAACTCGTTTGAAAAAATTCAGCAACGCTCGGTCGAGCAAAGTATCGCCTCGATTAATGATGGCCCGGGAGAAATTTGCCGCACTACGCTGGCGGGTAAATATCCTTTTGCGGCAGAAAGCGACAAAGAAGTCTCTCTGGCTGATTTCGAACGCTTCTTCAGCGCAGGTGGGGTGGTAGACAGCTGGTTCAAACAAAACCTGGCAGCCAAAGTTGATACCTCCAGCTACCCCTGGCATTTTAAAGGCAGTAATAACAGTAGCGGGCTGGAATTCTTTGAACAGGTTGAACGCATTCGTCACATTTTCTTTAACGAAGGTGAGGGAAGAAAAATGGCGCTTAACTTTACCGCCAGTGTGGAATTCCTTTCACCGTCTGTCACGCAGTTTATCCTCAATATGGACGGTATTAAGCTGAACTATAGCCATGGGCCGGAAATGGAACAGTCTCTGGCCTGGCCTGGCGCACGTCGCGGCAGTCTGATCAGTATGATTGCCCGTAAACAGCCGGCAGCGGCATTACCTGACCATTTGTGGCGTGGACCCTGGGCGCTGTTTCACTGGCTGGATGCGGCCGACACGATTGAAGAATCTGGCGACAACCGCTTCCTGATTGGCTGGAATATGGGGGATCAGCAGGTTCGCCTGCACGTGACTGGCCTGGGAGATGATGGGATGACCCCAGGCGAGCTGTTAAGTGCCTTCCGTTGCCCGGAAGGTAACGCGCCGGGAGCGCAGTAATGCTGAACATCTTTTGTTCGCGTGTTACTCCCTGTCTGCCTGACCAGCCTGCGCTGGCAAGACGTGTCCTCGATTATCGCCGGGCAACGCCTGAAGTGAAGATGCTACTGCTGCAGGTGACGGCGCAAATGTCGCCTTCCATTCTGACGGCAGAGGCATTTACGCGCTATCCCTGGTGTTTTATTGCCAGGGATCGGCGGGCAAAAAAGAAGAAACGCTATTTTATCGGGGCTTTTATTCCGCCCGCTGCGGGGGAGTCTCTGCTGCCCGGAATGATATACACCGTGGTCAATGAGGCCTGGCTGCTCAGGCATATGACCCAACGCGCCAACCTGCCTCTGGCGATGGCGAGAGCGCTGATGCCGTTAATGATCCGCAAACCACAGACTTATCACTATCAGGAGGTACGGCGGGCATGCCGCGCTCTGCCGCACCTGCTGGTATCAAAAGGAAACGGGCCGCAACACGCGCCTTCTGCGGTGGTGGAACGCCTGCTCCAGAGCCTGGGAGAAGTACAGTGTGATGCTGACGCAGAACTGAAAGAACAACATGGAGTGGATGCGATGCCATGGATGGACTGGCCTGGCTGCATTCGGAATGAAGCAACGATCTGGCTGTGGAGGCAAAGCAGGTATGGAAAAGTAGTTGAATCGCAAAAAATCAATAAATTGAATTAACCACAATTGAAAGTGTGACCCCGCACTTTGCGATAAATAAACCAGGTACAGGTATTTCTATGTCGCGAACGATTACATTAAGCAGCCCGGCGATGCCCTATTTACTGGGCGAGCCTGCGCTTATAATAACGAGGTTGGAAGGGGAGGAATCCTTTTCAACACTCTATGAATATACATTAACGGTAAAAACACCCGCTAATCCGCAAATTCCCTGGCAGTCTGCATCGAATGTCGATCTAAAAGCCCTGGTCGGTAAAGAAATGACAGTTACGATTGAACTCGACGGTAACGGGCTGCACTATATCCGTGGCGTTGGTAAGGGCTCGCGTGAAATATCCGGTCTGGTTGAGAAATCGCGTTATATCGGACGTGATGCAAACCAGGCCATGTTTGAGATCGTTATTCGTCCCTGGCTCTATCTCTTAGAGTTAACTACTGACTTTAAAATATTTCAGACAAAAACCGTAGTTGACATCATTGAAGAAGTTTTATCGGACTACAGCTTTTCATTTGAGAAACGCCTGGCCGGAACCTATCCGCAAATGGATTTCCAGGTGCAGTACGGAGAAACCGACTTTGCGTTTATTGAACGCCTGATGGAAGAGTGGGGCATATACTGGTTCTTTGAACACCAGGACGGGAAGCATAATCTGATCCTGGTGGATCATGTTGGTGCCCATAAAGTGTACTCCAGTGAAGCTTACCGCGATATTCATTATATTCCGGATGAACCGAAAGCCGATGTGGAGTATATCGAGCAGTTCCATCATCAGGAAACGCTGACCAGTGGACGTTGGGTGACCAATGACTATGACTTCACCAAATCGCGTGCGGATATTCTGGCGCTGGACTTTAAACCGCGTAGAACCAGTTTCAATGAGCAGGAAGTGTATCACTGGCCAGGTGATTATGAGCAGCCGGGAATTGGTGAACAGCTGGCAAGAGTGCGCATTGAAGAGCGTGGTGCCATCGGTTCGCGCGCGGTCGGCAGCGGGGAACTGCGTGGTATTGTTTGTGGCTGCAACTTTAACCTGCTGGGGTATCCGGTCGATAAAGTAAACCGTGAATATATGGTGATCACCAGCCAGCTGATTATTCAGGAAGTGAATCAGGTGACGCGTGACGATCATTACTCGGTAATGTGTCGGTTTACCGTGCAGCCCACCACCAAAATTTATCGCCATCCGCAGACCATTCCAAAACCGCGTACCCACGGACCGCAGAATGCGCTGGTCGTCGGTCCGCCGGGCGAGGAAATCTGGACGGATGAATATGGCCGGGTCAAAGTGCGTTTTACATGGGATCGCTACGGACATAATGATGAATCTGATTCCTGCTGGATCCGCGTCAGCCAGGCCTGGGCAGGTAACAGTTTTGGTGGGATCTATATTCCCCGCGTGGGTCATGAAGTTATTGTTGATTTTATCAATGGCGATCCCGATCGCCCTCTGATTATCGGCAGTCTGTATAACAACATCACCTTACCCCCCTGGGATCTGCCGGCTAATGCTACCCAGAGTGGTCTGATTAGCCGCAGCGTGGGTAAAGGAAAATCCAACTATAACGGCCTGCGTTTTGAAGATAAGCCCGGTATTGAGCAGTACTGGGAGCAGGCAGAACGTGATATGGCTCGTCTGACTAAGCGTAACGAAAGTCAGACTATTGGTGTTGACTCAGCTTTGACGGTGGGCAGCAACCGTAATGTGAATGTCGGTTGCAATTACGTTAAAGATGTTGGAATTAATGCCAGTTATAACATTGGTGTTGACTCCAGCCTTAACGTGGGATCCAACCGTACAGTGGTGGTGGGGGGGGACTATAGCAAAGACATTCTCGGTGACTGCACCAAACTGATTGGTGGTTTTTCCGGCTTTGAAGTGGGTCTGGCACACAGCGTGGTGATTGGTGGAGCGCACTCTCTGTCTGTGGGGGGCGCTGTGACTACTGCTGTCGGTGGTGCCCATACGACGGCGGTGGGGGGCTACCATGGTACCTGTGTTGGTGGTGCCTGGCAGGTCGCTGCTGGTGGTGCCGCCACCCTGCTTGGGGGAGGCTGTACGGCTGTCGGTGCCGGAGGCGAACTGCTGTTAACCGGTAACGTGGTTAAAATTGTCGGCAAAAGCAAAGTCGTTATCCAGGGAGGTGTGGTTGAGATTAACCCGTGTGATGATGGCTGTTGTCGTGGCTATAAGGGTGGTGGATTAGGCGCGCTGGCCTCCCTGGCTGGTGTAGGCGCTGTACCGATCCCGTCCCTTTTCTTTGGTTTTATCGGTCTGCCGATTCCGCTACCGCCGCTGCCAATTCCGACACCGCCGGAAACGGAAACAGAATCGGTAACGGTTACTGAGACTGAAACTGAGACTGAAACAGAAACGGT
>CALYQW010000029.1 GCA_945290265.1 uncultured Erwinia sp. | reverse complement strand
GTTTTCTGTTTTCTGTTTTCTGTTTTCTGTTTTCTGTTTTCTGTTTTCTGTTTTGTCACGAAGAATATGCTCCCTCAATGCACTGTTCAGCGATATATCCTGGAAAGGTATACCTTTGCCATTCTGCATATGGTTGATCATTTTGACAATCAGGTGACGGTATGGCCCATAAAAGGAAAATTTACCGGATAATGCCCGGAACTCATCAAACAACATTATGGCACATTGCTGGCGGCTAATTTTTTCGCCTTGTTCACGCAGATTACAGCAAAACAGGGACTGAGGACGACCCATTGATGAACGCCGGGTTAATGTCCAGGGATCAACCAGGTTTGAAATATAATCCAGTCGGTATTTGGATTTTAATTCTGCTTCGGTCAAATCGCCGCAGCGCATATCACTGGCGCTATAGTCATCCATTCTTTTTTGAGTTTTGAAAATCGTGCAGGGAAACTGGAGTGCGGGCATAAAAAACGGTTCCTTGTAGTGATTGTCCATACTGCTTTAGCGGTATAAGCATAATCAGTAGCGCATCCTGTTGTAAATATTACCTGCTTGTTTTCTGCACTTATTCGGATTTTTTGACGATAAGGCAACGGCTTGATTTGGCTGGCAAATAACAGCACTGATAAAACGAACAATGTTAACCAGGTAAACCAGCGCCCGTCAGATAAACGGACGAAACATCATCACCCGGCACTAAGCCGCTACCTCATCTGAATTAAACTCAATATGAATTCGGTCATAAGGTAACACGATCTTTTCACCGGCTTTATCTAATACCCCACCATTAAGCAGCGCCTGAACATCATTATAAACGCCGCGAAAATCGCGCTGGACAATACGTGACAACGCGCGAATAGATAGCGGTTTTCCACCTTGCATCACTTTGATAATCTGCCAGCGATTGGGGGCCAGCATGGTTTTTGCCAGCTGTTCTACACCAGGAAAGATCAGTTCTGAGCCGATAATCTGCCCGCTTACAGCCCGTGCAGCATCGGCCATCGCTTCCCGAAAAGCATCATCAATAGTCATGACTTTGACGGTAAGTATGCGCATAGTTATTGATTCCTCAACAGATTTATATCGGCCCTGAAACTGGCTATCAGGTTCCCGACAGTAGTGAATATGATGGGTTACTCCTGGCCATCAATATGCTTGTGGTCACCTTTCCCACGTTCATTGTCGTAGCGCATAATACATTCACCATTAACAACATACGCCAGGCTGTACTTGTAATGATGCTGGCTGCCCGCAATCGATGGTTTAACTTTAAGGATACGTATTGAGGCAAAAGCATTTTCATCCATCTGAATCCGTCGATTCATTAACTCGATGGCAGGCATAACTTATTTCCTTATTGATGTAAAGCATAGCATCATAACCCTGATGATGTAAACAGATACATCGCAAGGCTTATGCGTTGGCATAATTTTCTAATTAACAGAATAAATTCATTTAAGGCAGGGGGGGTTAACAGATGACCTTAAGGCGTTTTGCAAGTCATCACAAGTGTGGTTAAGTATGCAGCTGCTTCACCTTCGAGCTACTTCGCAATAATTACAAACGGGGTAATGCACTAAATTTTATTTATTATTTTAATATAGTGAATTTTTGCGATAACCAGGCAATTTCAGTATTGCGTTCAATAACAAATAAATTAAATATCCCCGGAATTAATTTAATTTTAACCAGGATGCATAGCAATGAAACTAATAATTATCTTAATGGTTTTGTTTTTAAATGGATGCACATTTGAAGCAATCGAGATGCCAGCAACAAAAGTGGAAAAGAATCCTTTTCCGGACTTAATGACCAGACCCGGTAAGGAAACCCGTAGAGATATTATGTCAGGAAAAAAACCAGACTGGGATGCTGACAGAAGAGGCGGCAGGCTGGAGATTGGCTGGTAAGAGCATAGATGGTGTCCCCTGCAGGAATCGAACCTGCAACCAGCCCTTAGGAGGGGCTTGTTATATCCATTTAACTAAGGGGACAGGGAAGGCTGTTGTTTTCGCTGGTTTTGTTGCGCTGCGATACTAACGCATTTGGCTACAGTACATCAAGCACTGCAGCCACTGCACACTGATTTAAATCGCTTATGTGTACATGGCGGTGATGATTAGCTGTTAACCAGCTGGTTGGCCAGTTTGTTATGCTTTTCAATCAATACCGGCAGATCGGTAGCGGTAAGCTGGCCATTCCGGGGTCAGATGTTGCCATACAGGGTATAGTGTGGTCAGCCATTTAAACAGCTCGCCATCCTGCGCGGCAGGTATAATGCGCGTCAGGCTCTGGGATCTATGTCCCTTGAGATCAACCACCCGATTGGCGGTCTGCGGCATTTCCGCCGCGCTGCCTGTTGCCAGAATGGTATTGCCCTTAATATAAATGCAGCCCTGCTTTCTCGTGGCGTTTGCTGTCCATGGTGTCCACCATATCGGCGTTTTTCAGTAACAGCGTACTGCCAGGCGTTGGGATTATGGTGGCCGGTGGCCGGTGGCCTGCTGTGTCTGCTGGATCCGCGCTAACCTGCGCGTAAAAAAACGCCGGAAGAAGCGCGGTGAGCAAAAAAACTCTCTATATCCCGCTGGTGCTGTTTTTGCTGCGGGCAGCTGACCCGCAATGCTGAGGGCGACGATCCTACCCGGCTGGAATCGGCGCTGACCGGTAAACCGGTGCCGGTGTTTCGTCTGGAGTCGCTTGAGCAGCCGGGAAAAACCTTTGATCAGTGGGTACTGTACAGCGGTTCGCCGCTGCTGCTGAACGTCTGGGCCAGCTGGCGCCCGACCTGCCGCGCGGAACATCAGTATCTGTACACCCTGGCCAGCCAGGGTGTACAGATTGTCGGGATGAACTATAAAAATAACCGGCAGAAGGCGGTTAACTGGCTGAATACGCTGGTCAACCCTTATGAATTAAGCCTGTATGACGGTGACGGTATGCTGGGACTGGATCTGGGGGGGGGGACGGTGCGCCGGAAACCTTCCTGATCGACTGTAACGGGATAATTCGCTACCGCCATGCCGGGGATGTTAATCCGCAGGTGTGGGAAAATGAGAACAAACCCCTGTGGCAGAAATACCGCCAGCGAGGTGGCGCATGAAAAGCACCCTGCTGGCACTCTGCATGCTGATATTCAGCGTGGCTGCCGTGGCGGACACTATTGATACCTGGCAGTTTGACTCACCAGGCCAGGAGCAGCAGTACCGCCAGCTGACGGAATCGCTGCGCTGCCCGAAATGCCAGAACAACAGCATTGCCGACTCCAACTCGATGATTGCCGCCGATATGCGCCTGAAGGTTTATCAGCAGCTGCGTGCCGGGCAAACCCCGCATCAAATCAAAGCCTGGATGATCGATCGCTACGGTAAATTTGTTTCCTATCAGCCGCCGGTCACTGCCTCTACCCTGGTGCTGTGGCTGGAACCGCAGCTGTTTGTTATCGGCGGCGTGCTGGTGATGGTGATGGTGGTGGTCAGTCTCGGATTTTAACTGCAGACCGGAGAACTGAAACAGCTGGAGGGCTGGCAGCAGGTCAATGCACAGCTGCCGGCGCTGCGCGCACAGCTGATGGAGGCTGGCGCACAACCGTTAAGTATGTAACAGCTGGCGCGGCTGGCGCTGGATATCCGCACTGAACTGCAATCCGACCCGGATAATCTGCAAAACTGCATGATCCTCGGACGACTGGGCATGGTGCTGAATAATGCCAGTACCGCAACTCAGGCGTTCCGTCATGCGCTGCAGCTGGCACCGTAAAACCCGGAAATCCGCCTCAGCTATGCCGAGGTGCCGGGGATGCGCAGGATCATCAGCAGGCAGCTGCTATGCTTAATGAGCTGGCCAAAGCCAATGACAATAATCTGCAGATCCTGGATCTGATGGCGCTCAACGCATGGCAGCAGCAGCAATTTGCTGTGGCTATCGCCAGTTGGCAAAAAATGCTGAGATTGTTGCCGACGGGGGACGCGCGCATCCCCCTGATAGAGAGCAGTATTGAGCAGGCAAAGTCGGCCAGCGGACAGCAAAAAAGCCAGCTGGGGCTGAGAATTACGCTGTCAGCCGTTGCAGAAAAAATGTTACCTCAGGGCAGACTGTTGTATATTTCTGTATCTGACGGTAACTCGCCGGTTCCCGTTGCGGTGAAAAAGTTCCCGCTAAGCCATTTTCCGCTATCGCTGACGTTGGATGACAGTAATGCCATGCTGCCGCAGCGTCTGCTGTCCGCACAGCATCAGATTCA
Source organism: uncultured Erwinia sp. (assembly GCA_945290265.1). GTDB lineage: Bacteria > Pseudomonadota > Gammaproteobacteria > Enterobacterales > Enterobacteriaceae > Erwinia. The sequence continues at coordinate 35,674 of CALYQW010000029.1, read as the reverse complement.
GGTACGGGTGCGTATTTCCCGCGATGGTGGGGCAGACTCTCAGCCCGGCGACTGGTTCGGCTTAAGTGCCGTTACGCCATTCAACGGACAGCAGCAGTTGACGGTTGATATTAATCAGCAGGTTACCGGCAATAATTAATACAGCCTGATGGGACAGGCGCTAAAGTAGGGAGAAAATAATGAACTATCGTCTGACCGGATTAGCTCTGGCCTCCATCATGATGGTGGGTTGTGCCAGCTCAAAAAATACCGATCAGCCTCAGGGCCACTCCGATCCGCTGGAGGGCTTTAACCGGTCAATGTTCAACTTCAACTATAACGTGCTGGATCCGTATGTGCTGCGCCCGGTGGCGGTGGCATGGCGTGATTATGTGCCAATGCCGGCGCGTACCGGGCTGGGCAACTTCCTGAGCAATCTGGATGAGCCGTCCACCATGGTGAACTACTTTATCGAAGGTGACCCGTACCGGGCGATGATCCACTTTAACCGCTTTTTCCTGAACACCCTGCTGGGTATGGGCGGCTTTATTGACGTGGCCAGCATGGCTAACCCGAAACTGGTGAAGGAGCATCGCCGCGAATTCGGCAGCACCCTGGGCCATTACGGCGTGGGCTACGGTACTTATGTTGAACTGCCGGGCTACGGTAGCTTTACGCCGCGTGAAGATCTGGGTGGTATTGTTGATGATGTTTATCCGCCAATCAGCTGGCTGAACTTCTGGGGCGCGGCCGGTAAATGGCTCTTTGAAGGAATTGAAACCCGCGCGCAGCTGCTGGATTCTGATGCGGTGCTGCGTGACTCGAAAGATCCTTATGCCTTTGTCCGCGCCGCTTACTTCCAGCACCGTGATTTCCTTGCCAGTGATGGCAAATTGCTGCCGGCGGATAATCCGAATGCGGCGGCAATTCAGGGCGAGCTTAACGATATCGACGCGAACTAATCGTGGTTATTCCCCTGCCGAAGGGTGGGGGCTACCTGGCTGCTTAAAAAGCCGGCATTTTTATGCAGGCTTTTTTTGTTGATTGGGCTGACTCAGGGAAGGAAAGGGGCAGGGCAGAATGAATGCTCCGCAGCCTGACGAGCAGGTGCTTTGCCTTTAGCGATTCAGACATTATTCATTAGCTCATTAAGTTCCATGATCCTTTTATTGGTTAGATCTGTGATGCAATGGTTGATGGTTGATGCATAATTTCTATTATCTTCATCAATAGAAAAAGCGTACACTTTACAGGTTGCGGTCATATATGCCTGCCATGTTTGTTGCGAAGCTTCCAGCTTAAAAATCAGCTTGTCACTTAAAGACTGACTGGCCTGGTAATTTTGTTTAATATTATCAATAAACTGCTGGTATTTTTTATTTAGAATTGCAGTGGATTTATCCTTTTCGATAAAAGAACAGTTATATTCTTGCAGGCTGTTGGATATATTTTTGCAGTTATCTCCGGCATACGCAGAGGATGACAGTAATGCAATTAATAAAAAATACTTCATTCTTGACTCTCCAGATATTTTATTCTTGATCTGGCATCTTCATTACGAGGTAATTCTGGTGTATCTTTTATATATGAAATTAATTCGTTAATATTATTAGTAGAACCAGCAAGCATAGGGCGAGGTGACCTGGTGTATCCATTGTACACAAAATCAACCAGCACAGTTTTTATAGCCAGACTAAGTTCATTCCATTTTTTAGCGCCTTTAAAATTTTTCACCCAAAATAATTATAATTTCTTTCAGCTATCATTTCGTAAGCAGGATAGATTAATTCAAATAATTTTACTTGTTGGATCTCGGAGATTTCACCGACTTCATTTCTTTTTTTTTAATAAATTCCTCAGCCTGACAGCCTTTCAATCCTGCCGCTTCTGATATGATCCGGGTTTTATCATAGGGCAATCCAGCAGCATGTAAGTCATGAGTTACCTGTGTTTTAGATCTGGAGCCTAAGTCATACCCTCGTCCAATAGTAACTCCGGATAAAGCGTTAGAGCATGAAGAATGCGAACCGGGCCAGTGTATCTGCCTCGAAATAAGCGCTTCCAGGAATATTGTTACCTTCGGCTCTGAAAGTCAAAACGCCTTTTTTCGGTTCCAGCATAGTTACTTTTCCTTGTGATATTAACCCAGTCACTGACTACTATGATGTAAACGTTAACAGTGTATCACTGCTAAGCGCAAAGTGATTTATCGTCAAATATTCTGAATTTAATGGGTATATGATTTTTCAGCTGAGACCTTCTCATCTTTTCTGCTTAATGCGCATCAGCCGATAATCCTGCGGGTAAAAAAAACAGCGCCGGGGCGCTGTTAAATGACTGTTCGTTTGACGTGACTGATCAGAACTTATAGTTAAAGCCCATACCGTACAGCCAGGCTTTGCCGCTGGAGCGGAAGGTATAGCTTTCTTCCTGAATGGTAACCTTTTCGCCATGCATATAAGAGACACCCACATCCACCGAGGCATCAGGATTAAAGGCATAGGATGCACCGGCACTCAGCCACAGGCGATCCTGATCGGGAATCGAGATTGAACGGGTTGCTGCCGGAACCGGGCTGTCATCAAAGGCAATACCGCTGCGGAAGGTCCAGTGTTCATCATGGAAATAGCTGGTGCCGAGAGCAATACGGTACGCATCTTTAAAGCTTTCGTTTTTATAGAACAGCTGTTCGCCATTAGAACCGGTGGCACTCAGCTCTTTAAACTGGCTCCAGCTGGTATAAGTCAGGCTGTAGTGTACCGCCCATTTTGGTGCCACTTTATGGTATGCCGAGGCTTCCCAGATTTCCGGTAAATGCAGCGACAGCGCGCCTGGAACCGTACTGCCACCGGTGCCGTAAGGCAGTCCCAGGTTATACGCCTGGTTCAGCGCGTTAATACTGGCAGGCAGGCTGCTGCGGTAGTTGCCTTTAAAGTCGACTTTCACTTCTGAACGATAGGTCAGACCGAAGCGGTTATTGTCATTCACTTCATACAGCAGCCCGGCATTCCAGCCGTAACCCCATTTATTGCCGTTCAGATGCGTAATCTGGGTATCAGCAGGGATGCCCATACTGGTCAGCGATTCTCCGGCATAGCGCTCAATTTTGGCTTTGGCATACACCGCATCAAAGCCCAGGCCAACGCTGAAGTGCGGGTTCAGACGCCAGGCACTGCTTAAATTCATATTGATGGTGGTCAGATCGGTATTACCGCCGTAAGGGCCGGCGGTGTAACCGGAGTTAAACTCGGTAGCCAGGCCATAGTTAGAGGTAATGCTAGTGCCCAGCCACCAGTTATCGCTCACCGGCTGCACATAGTGAATATCGGGGATCCACTGGGTTGGCGCAATATTACTGGCATTCAGGCTGCGACCCGTGGGGGATTTACCGGTGATATCGACATCGGGGTCAATAAAAATAGCACCGATGGAAAACATTGGACGATCCATTAACGCCATGGTGGCCGGGTTGCGGCTGGCGGAGGCGGCGCTGTCTCCCATTGCACCTTCGCCTGAATAAGCACGTCCGAGGCCAATCGCTGAAAACTCGTTAAGCTGAAAACCTGACGACAACGCAGACGAGGAAAAAAGCGCTAAAGCTGTACAGAGTGTGGATTTTTTTAGCAAGTGTTTATGGTTCATAGCCACAACCTCATTAGTAATTATTAAATACTGTTACATATCGTAACAGGAAGGACGCGGATTCTAGTGACTGACTGGCTGACAACAAATCAGACCAGTTGGCAGAGTATAGGGGGCAGTATTGGGAGTGTTACAACTATGTTTGTTATTTATTGCGAACCTGATACAAAAAAATAACTAAAATAAGTTAAAAAACGATATATCTGCTTACGCTAAAAATACGCTTGTTTCAGATCAAGTAAGCGGATGATTTCTTCGATAACTACCCGCACCAGGCTGGAGTGCAGGCAGGACAGTCAGTAAACTCTTATAAGTAACAAGGAATTATCAGCCTGTGTACGCGGCTGGCACCCAAGGCTTAGAGGAGAATAAACATGACTGATGCAATCAACCGTTGTAGTGGCAATGAAACTGCCGCCTGCTGTTGTGTCGATGTGGGCACCGTAATGGACAACAGCGATTGTTGTGCCGGTTACCAGAAAACGTTGCTACCCGCGCCGACGCTGAGGCGATGTCAACCTGGTTAACTGAGCAGGCGCGCGCACTGGAATCGGAACCCTGCCAGATCGAGAGCCAGCTCACTGCAGCGCCTGAGGGCGTGCAACTAAGCTGTACTTTCACCTTTTTCTGTCAGGCTGAAGCGCTAATCTTTCAGCTTAAGTTACGCTGATTTTGATCGCGCTGAAAAGATGACAGGCATACCAGGCGGGCGACTGAGGTGACCGCATCCTCAGAGACAGGTGATTCATTGAGTCCTTATCTTTCAGGCACGGCAGTCTGAAACCCGCGCTGCCCTTCAGTTATGACAGTTCCGGGTTGATTGATAGTTGCTTATTAAGTAAACAATCGGTTGACTGTAATGAATTGATTGGGTACAACACTCCGCTGATTTCTGAGAATCTGCAGCCGGAGGTGGTTGGCTCCGGTATTTTTGTTTAACAACAGCGGTGCTCTATGCAAGTTTTTATCATGCGTCACGGTGATGCGAGTTTAGACGCAGCCAGTGATGCAGTCAGACCTCTGACTCACTGTGGCAGTGAAGAATCCCGCCAGATGGCGACCTGGCTTGAGGGACAGTCAGTCAATATTGAACTGGTGCTGGTCAGCCCTTATCTTCGTGCCAGACAAACGCTCGGAGTGGTGAGTGAAGTGCTGCCTTTGTCAGCGGAAGAGGTGCTGCCGGAACTGGCCCCCGGTGGGGACAGCGCGCTGGTGGCCGGTTACCTGCACGCGTTAGCCAGCGAAGGCGTTGGATCTGTGCTGGTCATTTCTCATCTGCCGCTGGTGGGGTATCTGGTAACGGAACTCTGTCCCCAGGAAGCGCCGCCGATGTTTGCCACTTCGGCTATTGCCTGCGTCACTGTTGATGCCGCCAGCGGGCACGGTGAGCTGGACTGGCAGGTTTCTCCGGGCAAACTGGCGCAGGCAATGTAAAACTGCGGGCTGAAACGCGGGGATACCGCGCAGGTATTCCCCGCGCATCGGTAAACGCCTCATATATCCGGTGGCAACCACTCTTCCACTTCAATCAGCACCAGCAACGCTGCATCACCGCCAAACTCGCGCGGAGCCTGGTGAAATGCCATCACCCACGGATGCTGTGCCAGCCACAGCGGGGTCTGCTGCTTGAGCACATGTTTACCGTGGCCATGCATTACGCTGGCACAAAACAAATGCTCACGCCGGCAGGCGGCAATCAGTGCGCCCAGCTCCTGTTTCGCCTGCAGCTGGGTCAGACCGTGCAGATCGAGAAAAATCTCCGGGGTGTAATCGCCACGCCGCAATTTTTTCAACTCATAATGGCTGACATCACTGCGCACATAGCGTACCGGGCCGTCTTCAGCCAGCAGCGGCTGAAACTCATCAGAAAAATAGTGGCTGGCGTCAGCCTGTTCCGACATTAACCGTTTCTGTGGCACCTCGGTGGCTTTTTTACGCGCAGCCTGATGAACCACGGTATCCTGAACCAGCGGTCGGGTGCCGGTCATCAGTCCGCGAAACAGGTTTTTTTCTTCTTCGGTCAGCTTTTTTTTCTTATTCATCGGGTAATCACGATTTTTTCCGGACTGGCGGCACCGTCACCGGCCTGACAGGCGGTTTTCAGAATTTATTCAGTCAGTGTATCGCCAAAACTGGCGAAGTTGTAGCACCCTTGCGGCATGCTCAGTGCCTGCTACCGCTGAGGCCAAATTAATCTCAGCTTTTTCATCCCTTACGCTGAATTCTCTAACGCTTCATGGCACACTAGCGGCCGGGTTTAACTGAACGGCCTGCGGAGGGCACCTTGGACAATATTCTCGTCAACGAAGCAGTGAATGAACTGCGAACCATTCAGGATATGCTGCGCTGGACTGTCAGCCAGTTTTCGGCTGCGGAAATCTGGTACGGTCACGGCACCGATAATCCGTGGGACGAGGCCGTTCAACTGGTACTGCCCACTCTGGATCTGCCGCTGGATATTCCGGAAGATATGCGTAATGCTAGGCTGACCACCGGCGAGCGGCGACGCATTGTCGAACGGGTGATGCAGCGTATTGAGCAGCATATTCCGGTGGCTTATCTGACCAATAAAGCCTGGTTCTGTGGCCATGAATTTTACGTTGATCAACGGGTACTGGTGCCACGTTCACCGATTGGTGAGCTGATTAATCAGCATTTTGCCGGGCTGATCAGCCATTCACCGCAGCATATTCTCGATATGTGTACTGGCAGCGGCTGTATTGCCATTGCCTGCGCGCTGGCCTTCCCGCAAGCGGAAGTGGATGCAGTGGATATCTCCGGCGATGCGCTGGCGGTCACCGAGCAAAATATTGCCGCATATGGCCTTGAGCACCAGGTGACGCCGATCCGTGCCGATCTGTTCCGCGAACTGACGCCGGTTCGCTACGATTTAATTGTCACCAATCCACCGTATGTTGATGCCGAAGATATGGACGATCTGCCGGATGAGTATCGCCATGAGCCGGAGCTGGGGCTGAGCGCCGGCCATGACGGTCTGGAGCTGGTGCGCCGAATCCTTGGCAATGCACCGGACTATCTGAGCGAGCATGGCATCCTGATTTGCGAAGTGGGCAACAGCATGGTGCATATGATCGAACAGTTCCCGGATGTTCCCTTTACCTGGCTGGAATTTGAGAACGGCGGCGATGGCGTATTTATGCTGACAAAACAGCAGATTATTGACGCACAACATCACTTCAACAACTATAAAGATTAATTAAAAATCATTAGCGAGGAGCCAGTATGGCGGGCAACACCATTGGACAACTTTTTCGGGTCACCACTTTTGGCGAATCGCACGGTCTCGCCCTTGGTTGTATCGTTGATGGCGTGCCGCCGGGGATCCCGCTAACAGAAGAGCATCTGCAGCGCGATCTTGATCGCCGCCGCCCGGGCACCTCGCGTTATACCACCCAGCGCCGCGAACCGGATCGGGTGAAAATTCTGTCCGGGGTGTTTAACGGCGTGACGACCGGCACCAGCATTGGGCTGCTGATTGAAAATACCGACCAGCGGTCACAGGACTATGGTGAAATCAAAGATCTGTTCCGCCCCGGCCATGCGGATTACACCTATGAACAGAAGTACGGCCTGCGTGATTATCGCGGCGGCGGACGTTCATCCGCGCGGGAAACCGCGATGCGCGTGGCCGCCGGGGCGATTGCCAAACAGTATCTGGCCAGCAAATACGGGATTAAGGTGCGCGGTTATCTGGCACAGATCGGCAACGTGGCCTGCGAGCTGAAACAGTGGGATCAGGTTGAGCAGAACCCGTTCTTCTGCCCGGATCCGGAAAAAATCCCGGCGCTGGATGAGCTGATGCGCGCGCTGAAAAAAGAGGGCGATTCCATCGGTGCCAAAGTGACGGTGATGGCAGAAAACGTGCCGCCAGGCCTGGGCGAGCCGGTATTTGACCGTCTTGATGCCGATCTTGCCCATGCCCTGATGAGTATTAACGCGGTAAAAGGCGTTGAGATTGGCGATGGCTTCGCGGTGGTCAGCCAGCGTGGCAGTGAGCACCGTGATGAAATCCGCACCAGCGGCTTCCAGAGCAACCATGCCGGCGGCATTCTGGGGGGAATTAGCAGCGGTCAGACGGTGATTGCCCATCTGGCGATGAAGCCGACTTCCAGTATCACCGTGCCGGGTAAAACTATCACCCGCAGCGGCGAAGAAGTGGAGATGATCACCAAAGGTCGCCACGATCCCTGCGTTGGTATCCGCGCGGTGCCGATTGCCGAGGCGATGATGGCGATTGTGCTGATGGATCATTTGCTGCGTCACCGGGCGCAGAATGCCGATGTACAGACCACCATCCCACGCTGGTAACCAATATGACGAAAATGCTGCTGTTTCTCTGTGGCCTGCTGAGTGCCACCCTGGCACAGGCCGCTACGCCCTGGCAAACCGTGCAGCATCCGGTTAACGGTCAGCCGCAGTCCATTGGCAGTTTTGCCAATGGCTGTATTGTCGGCGCACAGGCGCTGCCGTTGGAAGCCAGTGGCTATCAGGTTATGCGTACCGATCAGCGCCGCTACTTTGGTCATCCAGATTTGATCCACTTTATTCAGCGTCTGAGCAGCAGAACCGCTCAGGAAGAGCTGGGAGAAGTACTGATCGGCGATATGGGGATGGCGGCTGGCGGGCGCTTCAGTAGCGGTCACGCCAGCCATCAGAGCGGACTGGACGTTGATATCTGGTTACAGCTGCCACAACAGCGCTGGAGCCAGCAGATGCTGCTGCATCCCCAGCCGCTGGATCTGGTCAGTGCTGACGGTAAAAGCGTGGTAGCGCGCCACTGGCAACCACAAATTGATCGACTGATCAAGCTGACGGCGCAGGACAGTGAGGTAACGCGGATCTTCGTCAACCCGGCGATTAAACAGCAGCTGTGCCTGGATGCCGGCGTCGATCGGGACTGGCTGCGTAAGGTACGCCCGTGGTTCCAGCATCGTGCGCATATGCATGTGCGTCTGCGCTGCCCGCCGGGCAGCCTGGAGTGCATTGATCAGCCATCACCGCCCGTCGGGGACGGCTGTGGAGCCGAATTACAGAGCTGGTTTAAGCCAGCCGCACCTGGCGGCAGCAAGCCAACAGTCAAACCGCACCCTCCTCTGCCACCAGGCTGCCAGGCGCTGTTGGATAAAAATTTATTATAAGGGGGCGGAATGGAATGGTTAGCGGTAACACCCTGGCTGGCGGCTGCCTTATTTCTGGTGGCGCTGCTGGCCGGATTTATTGACTCTATCGCCGGGGGCGGGGGCTTACTGACCGTACCGGCGCTGCTGGCCGCGGGGCTTTCTCCCGCGCAGGCACTGGCAACTAACAAGTTACAGTCGGTGGGTGGGTCGTTCTCCGCCAGCCTTTATTTTGTGCGCCGCAAGGTGGTGCGCCTCAGCGAACAAAAGCTGAATATTACCGTGACGCTGCTGGGGTCGGTAGCCGGGGCGCTGCTTGTTCAGCATGTTAAAGGCGATATTCTGCGCCAGCTGTTGCCACTGCTGGTGATTGCCATTGGCCTTTACTTCTTACTGATGCCGCGCATTGGTGAAGAGGATCGTCAGCGCCGTCTGCACGGGCTGCCGTTCGCGCTGGTTGCCGGCGGCTGCGTGGGTTTTTACGACGGTTTTTTTGGCCCCGGTGCCGGTTCTTTCTATGCGCTGGCTTACGTGTCCCTGTGCGGCTATAACCTGGCGAAATCGACAGCACATGCCAAAGTGCTGAATTTCACCTCTAATCTCGGCGGACTGCTACTGTTTATTATTGGCGGTAAAGTGGTCTGGAGCGTAGGGGCGATTATGCTGGTGGGGCAGATCTGCGGTGCGCGTATGGGAGCCAGAATGGTGCTGAGTAAAGGGCAGCGCCTGATACGGCCAATGATTGTGATTGTTTCTGCGGTGATGAGTGCCAAATTGCTGTACGACAGTCACGGTGCGGCGATAATGGTGTGGTTCAGCGGCTTGAGTAGCTAACCAGTAAAAACAGTCAGCGGGCAGATGCCCGCTGACAGTGCGTAAAACCTCATCTCTATGGATGATTACCAATGTCACCCAGATCAATGCAGGTGCCATCAATAAAACAAATCACTTCAGCTAACGCTGCGCCAGAGAAAAAAGCCGTAGTGGCCAGCACTGCCACAGATACAATCACTTTGTTCATTATATAATCCATTGTTATACAGGTTTTTATAAGTTTGCTGTGTGTCACGCTTAATCAGTTAAGCGCCACGGTAAATTAGCTAAACTAATTAATTGCATCAATTAATTGCTTCTTATTTGTGAGGGTGTGCAAATTTCTTTGGTGGTTCAGTGACCCACGTGGGTAACGACCACAATAAGCACTCGTAACCCGGCTGACATAATGCGACAATTGCGCGTTTTTTTATTCAGATGATAATCCGTAATGCGCATGGAACACCATTATCAGCAGTTGATTGAGATTTTTTCAGACTGCTTCCTTGAAGAATTTAATACCTGTCTGGTCAGGGGCGAGGATGAGCCCATCTACCTGCCGGCAGATGACAGTCACCCGCAGCACCGCATTATTTTCGCCCACGGCTACTATGCCAGTGCGCTGCATGAGATCTCTCACTGGTGTATTGCCGGTGCCGAACGGCGCAAACTGGTGGACTTTGGTTACTGGTATTGCCCGGATGGCCGCGATGAAGCCACGCAAAGTCAGTTTGAAGCTGCAGAAATCAAGCCACAGGCGCTGGAATGGATGTTCTCAGTTGCGGCAGGGTTTGCCTTTAACGTCAGCTGTGACAACCTTAACGGGGATTACGAACCTGATCGCATCGCTTTCCAGCGCAAGGTACAGGCTCAAGTGACAGGCTGGCTGCAGCAGGGGGTGCCGGCCCGTCCGGCTCGTTTTATTGCCGGCTTACAGGCATATTATGCGACACCCGCACTGACTGCCGCTCAGTTCCCTTGGCCGGAAGACTTATAACCTCACTGAAAGAACAGAGGACATTTATGATCGATGAATTCGAGGCGCGTATCCTCGCGATGATTGATGACATGGTAGAGCATGCCAGCGATGACGAGCTGTTTGCCAGTGGTTATCTGCGCGGGCATTTAACTCTGGCGGTAGCGGAAATTGAGCAGTCGGGTAAATCCGGACTGCAGGCGCTGCAAATTGAGGTGCAGCGCAGCCTGCAAAATGCGATTCAGGCAGGGGAGCTCTCGCCACGCGACCAGGCGCTGGTCACGGGGATGTGGGATAATCTGTATCAGCAGGCGCGTCAGGGTAACTGACCGCGCCGGTTTACGTTATACGACGCTTTTTCCCTTCAGCAGTTTTCGTATCCAGTAACGGCCCGGACTGGTGGCCGCCAGCGTGGCGGCATCCAGGGGGATGGGTTCGCCAGTCAGTTGTGCTGCCAGTACCTCTGCCGCCAGCGGGCCGCTACACAGGCCGCGCGATCCCAGCGCCCCCAGCACAAAGACGCCCGGATAAACCGGTGCCTGCGCTGCGTCCTGGCGGCTTTGCGCCAGCCCGGCATACTGTTGCAGCGTGGCCTGATAGTCCGGCAGCGCGCCGATCATCGGCAGGTGATCGCGGGTGGCGCAGCGCACCCCAGAGCGGGCGTCACCGGCGCTGACGTCAATACGCTGCGGCCAGTCGATACCCGGCAGGCAGCGTATCAGACGGTTGCGGTTCTCTTGCTGATCGTCCTCACGGTAATCGGTGGTGGTGGCACCGCGATGATAGCTGGCACCGATGCAGTGTTGCTGAAAGCGCGGGCTGACCGGCGTCAGATAGCCGTCATAACACAGCACCTGGCGCAGTGCATCCACTCCCGGCGTATCAGGAATATGGCTGACCTGACCGCCAACTGCATACACCGGCAGCTTTTCACTCTGGCTGAACGCCGACAGCTGATGGCCGTTACACAGCACCAGATTGTGATGCAGACGGGTGGCCTGGTGAGTAAAGCTGAGCTGCCACTGACTGTCGGCGGCACTAAACTGTTGCAGCTGATGCTGCCAGTGAATGGTCAGCCCCTGTTGTTGCGCCTGCGCCAGCAGAGCGTGGGTCAGCTCCGCCGGTGACAGCCAGCCGCCGCGGGGGTAGGTTATACCGCCGCAGCCGGTTTCAACGCCACTCAGTACCTGCACCTGCTGTGCCGATACCGCACAGGCGATATCCTCCGGCAGCGCCATCTGCACCATGTTGGCAATTTTTTCGCGACTTTTTTCATCCCAGCCCAGCTGCGTTACACCACTCCACTGATGGTCAAAGGGCACCGTCAGCTGATCGTAATAGCGGCGGGCGAAGGTAAACGCTGCGGGGAAAAACCGCGTCAGCGCCGCATCGTGCGGGCTGAGTAAGGGATAGAGTGCGCCCTGACGGTTACCGGAAGCCCCCATTGCCGGCTGCGCATCCGCACTATACAGGGTGACCTGTTTTCCCCGGCGCAGCAGCGCCAGCGCCAGCAGCGCGCTGGCTATCCCCCCGCCGATCAGCGCGATATCGCCCGCACGCCCCGCTGGTCGGGCGTACCAGGGTGCTGATGCCGCCGATGATCGCACCTGCGGCAAATGCCCCACCAGCATCTCGCGCTTCTGGCCGTAACCTTTACGTTTGCTGACGTCAAACCCTGCCTGTTGGAGTCCGCGTCGGACAAATCCGGCGGCGGTGAAGGTCGCCAGGGTTGCGCCAGGCCGTGCCATACGCGCCATGCAGTCAAACAGCAGTGGTGTCCACATATCGGGATTTTTTGCCGGCGCAAAGCCATCGAGAAACCAGGCATCCACCTGCTGATACAGGCTGTCATCAAAAGTATTAATTAACTGATTAATATCGCCAAACCACAAATCCAGCGTTACCCGGCCTTCATCCAGCAACAGGCGGTGACAGCCGGGCAGGGCGGACGGCCACTGTTGCTGCAGTGCTTTTGCCTGTACGGCCAGCTGCGGCCAGCAGGCATGGGCTGCGCGCAAATCGGCGCTGGTTAGCGGGTACTTTTCGCAGCTGATAAAATGCAGCCGCTGCAGCGTGGCATCAGGTTGCTGTTGGCGAAACTCAGTAAACGCCTGCCACAGCGTCAGAAAATTGAGCCCGGTTCCGAATCCGGTTTCAGCAACAATAAACAAATCACGGTTGTGGCTGTCAAAGCGTTCCGGGATCCTGTTCCCCTGCAAAAATACGTAGCCGGTTTCCTGCAGACCGTTTTGATTGGAAAAATAGACATCATCAAATGTACGGGAAACAGGTGTACCCTGTTCATTCCAGCTCAGATTGGCGTTTGCGATCGGGTTGGTATGCACAGCGAAGACTCATAGCTCAGGCGATGCGCGATTGTAACGATGTGAAGCAGACCACGCAAATTTACACAGAGATTACGCTGATCGGACTTGTTCGGCGTACAACTGTAAGCTAAAGTGCGTGTCGAATCTAAATAAGAAGTCGAAGAGGTATTGAATGAAACGTGCTGTGATTACTGGCCTGGGGATCATTTCCAGTATTGGTAATAACCAGGAAGAAGTCCTGGCGTCTTTGCGCGAGGGGCGCTCCGGTATTACCTTCTCACAGGAACTGAAAGATTCCGGTATGCGTAGTCACATATGGGGTAACGTCAAACTGTCGAAAGAAGATATCTCAGCACGTATTGATCGTAAAGTCCTGCGTTTTATGAGTGATGCTTCTGTTTATGCCTATCTTGCCATGCAGGATGCGGTTAAGGATTCCGGCCTGACCGACGAACAGTACCAGAACAACCCGCGTGTCGGACTGGTTGCCGGTTCCGGCGGCGGCTCACCTTTCTACCAGGCGGCCAGCGTTGACGGTATGCGTGCTAAAGGTCTGCGTGGTGTTGGTCCTTATATGGTGACCAAGGCGATGGCTTCCGGCGTGTCTGCCTGTCTGGCGACGCCATTTAAAATCCACGGCGTTAACTACTCTATCAGCTCCGCCTGTGCTACGTCTGCGCACTGTATTGGTAACGCGGTAGAGCAGATCCAGCTGGGTAAACAGGACATCGTGTTTGCTGGTGGCGGCGAAGAGCTGTGCTGGGAAATGTCCTGTGAGTTCGATGCGATGGGCGCACTGTCAACCAAATACAATGACGCACCGGAAAAAGCCTCTCGCACCTATGATAATGACCGCGATGGCTTTGTTATCGCTGGCGGCGGCGGTATGGTGGTGGTTGAGGAACTGGAGCACGCGCTGGCGCGCGGTGCGCACATCTATGCCGAGATTGTTGGCTACGGTGCCACCTCTGATGGTGCAGATATGGTTGCGCCATCCGGTGAAGGTGCAATGCGCTGTATGCGTATGGCTATGGAAGGTGTTGACACGCCAATTGATTACCTTAACACTCACGGTACCTCTACGCCGGTAGGTGACGTCAAAGAGCTGGGCGCGATCCGCGCGGTATTCCCGGATAAAACCCCGGCAATGTCCTCAACTAAAGCCATGACCGGTCACTCACTGGGTGCGGCAGGGGTACAGGAAGCGATTTATTCACTGCTGATGCTGAAACATGGCTTTATTGCGCCAAGCATTAATATTGAGCAGTTGGATGAAGCGGCAGCAGGGCTGGATATTGTGACGCAGCCGGTTGAGCGTGAACTGATTACCGTGATGTCGAACAGTTTCGGTTTTGGTGGGACCAACGCTACGCTGGTGATGCGCAAGCTGTAATCTCACGCCGGGGCGGTTTTTTCCGTCCTGTCAAAAGTTGATAAAGCCCGCATTTTATGTGGGCTTTTTGTTTTTAAAGGCCAGGTCAAGGGCTTTCGCCATCCCACTTCGTGGGCTGGCGACAAGGGGCGATCAGGCGCAATCGCCCCTTGACCCCGTGCTTGCGGCGTCACATCGCCCGCTCTCGCGGGTTCCCTCGGCCACGCCATTTTCTGGCGGACCAGCGCGATTCGACATCCTGTCTCAACACGCCTCTCGCCGCCGTCCTGGCGGCTCGTCCTGGAAAACTGCGTAACCTCGGCTCCATTCCTGATGCCGTCCGAAGGTCAAAATCCAGGTCAAGGTCAAAAGATTCAGGTCAAGGGCAAGGGCAAAAGCGAAAGGTGGGGCGGTGTTTTGCCCCAATATTTAGATCACCAGCCACAGCAGCAGCACGACTACTACGATGGCGGTGGCCAGCCAGAGCGGTTTTTGTGCCAGCGGTTGCAGGGCCGGTGGCAGAAAGCTCCACAGTGGCGCGAACAGCGGCTGCGGCTTTTGTTCGCTGGCCGGCAGCAGGCGATCCTGCTCTTCCTGCAGGCGATCGGCCCGGCGGTTAAACAGCAGATTAAGCAGATCCTGTACCTGCGCAGAGGTCAGTACCACCGGCGTTTGTGGTGCCAGGTTAAAGCGCTGCTGACTGTAGTCTTCCAGCAGCTTCTGCTCGCCGCTGTCCAGTGGTTGCTTCAGCGCCGCGCTCAGCTGATGCAGCGTCGGAGCCGGATGCTGACTCATGGTCAGACTCGCCTGCAGATATTGGTTAAGCAGCGGAAAAAAGCGTGATGGCACCGGATCGCCACTGTGCAGATTAACCACTTTCAGCAGTGAGGCCCACAGTTTGACCGGCGGTTCGCCAGTGGCCGCCGCCAGACGGGCAATTTGCTGATTCAGGGTCTGATGCTCCGCCGGCAGCAGCGTGCGATCGGTAATATGATTCTGCTGCAGCTGCGGGATGGTTATCTGACCGTTTTGCAGCATGGTCAGCACCTGACGCAGCTGCTCCGGGGTCAGCGAGCTGAGCACCGTATGGCCAAACTGCTGGCGGATAAAATCGCTCACCGCCTGACGGTTATTCCCGGCAGGTAGCAGGTCAGTTAACTGCTGCAACAGCTGACGGCTGGCATGGGTATTTTGCACCTGAGTCAGACGGCCGTTGAGAAACTGCTCCGCCTGAGGAAAATGACGAGCCAGCAGGCCATCATCATTATTTACCCCCACTTCATGGCGTAGCCCGGCCCACAGTTCGGCAGACTTTAGCGAACTGAGCGACATGATCCTGACAATCAAACGTTCCAGCGTGGTGCGCTGGGCCGGTGACAGGGGGCGATCGTCCGGTGCCGGGCGCGTCGTATTGTGCTCTGTTTCTGAGGCAGAGCGTGCGCCGGGCAGCGGCGCACCGGGACCATTAACAGGTTGCATGGCAGGGTCCTTCAACAGATTCGGCTCAGGGTACACCGGAAATAAGGCGGAAATAATCAGATATGATAACAATTATGCCGCCGGACAGGTAGACCGTCGGCGGCTGTTAGTGCGGCTTTTGGTTATTTTATTTTTCCGTTCAGCGGGATTTTAAGCCGCTGCGCCAGTATCACCCCTGCCAGCGCCACGCCACCGCCAATATAATGGTAAGTATGCAGCTCTTCATGCAGAAAGGTCACGGCGATAATCGCGGTAAATACGGGCGCCAGGTTCATAAAAATACTGGTGGTACTGGCTCCCAGACGCAGCACACCCTGGATCCACAGATAAGGTGCAATCACCGAGGCCGGGATAGCCGCAAATAATACCAGCGGCAGGTTGCGGCTGTTCAGGGTGATATCCGGTGTCAGCAGAAACGCCGGGGTCAGCAGCAGTACGCCAAACAGGATTTGCACCCACAGGCTTTGCCAGTTTGGCAGCGTCAGCGCCCAGCGTTTGGTTAATACCCCGTACAGCGCATAAGCCGCACAGGCGATAAACATCATCAGTTCGCCTTTGCCAACGCCCTGCGCCAGTAGTTGCCCCGGATGTCCACGACTGATTAGCCAGCTTAATCCGACAAGAGAAATAATACTGCCCAGCAGGATCCCCACGGTCGGCGCGAGGCGTAACAGCACCATACTCAGCAAAATAGTCAGCAGTGGGATCAGCGCAATCACAATCCCCATAAACAGCGCCGATACGCTGTGCGCCGCGTAATAGGCCAGACTTTGATACAGCACCATGCCCAGCAGCCCAAGGATCAGCAGTTTCCACCATACCTGGGCAATCTGATGACGGTTAAGCCAGACGCCACGTAGCACAAAAGGGGCCAGCACCAGCAGGGCGATCAGCCAGCGATAAAAGGAGATGGCTGCCGCATCGATAGCGCCGGCGGATAATTTGCTGACAATGGCGTTTACTGACCAGATCAGCACCGCCACCAGCGGAAAAAGCATATTCATGGTTAACCCCGTTTAACTAATATGGCGGGCAGTGTATGCTTGTCTGATTTAATACAGATAGTGAAAAACAGACAAAATCCTCCTGGAGTAAGACATTATGACCCGGCAACTCACCTACATTGCGCCGCAGGATGCTGACAGTCTGCCGCTGTTTCTACGCTATGAGCAGGCCAATGCGCGTACCGAATATTTGCCCCATGCCCATCGCTGGGGGCAAGTAATCTTCGTAAAAAGCAACGTGCTGGAGCTGATGGTAGAGAATGAACGCCTGCTGACTCCCGCCGGGCTCCCGGTTTGGGTACCGCCAGGGAAGCTGCATGCCAGCTATAACCGTCGCCAGGCGCATTTTCGCACCCTGAATATTGCCGCAAAACGCTGTCACGGCCTGCCGCAACAGGCCTGTCTTCTGGACGCCAGCCCACTTGTCCATGCTATTATGGACGATCTGGCCGCGCGTGTCATTCAGCAGCCGCAGACGGCGGCTGACCAGCGCTTATGTGATGTCCTGCTCGATCAGCTGCGTCTGGCGGAGGTGCGCCAGAGTTATCTGCCGGCGACCGACGATAAATACCTCAGCCCGATCCTGGCGGCGCTGGAGCAGGATCCTGCGGACAATACCACCCTGGCACAGTGGGCGCAGCGGGTGTATACCACCGAGCGTACCCTGTCACGCCGCTGTCAGCGCTGTCTGGGAATGTCGTTTAGCGAATGGCGTCAGCGCTTGCGTTTTCTCCATGCGGTGGCGCTGCTGGCAAGGGGAAAAAGCGTGCAGGATATTGCCTTCGAGCTAGGTTACAGCTCCGCTTCGGCGCTGATTGTGATGTTTGTTCAGCAGGCAGGCACCACCCCTGAGCGCTATCGTTTACAGCATGGCGGTGCTACCTGAGCCCGCCGCTGCCAGTTTCTCCGTGCCGGGGCAGTCGCGGGTCGGGTTGCATTATGGCAGAATAGCCAGCCTCACTGATCCACACTGGAAACTGATTGTGAAAATCCTCGTTGATGAAAACATGCCTTATGCCCGCGAACTGTTCAGCCGTACCGGTGAGGTGATCGCGGTCCCCGGACGTCCGATTCCCGAGGCACAGCTTAACGATGCTGACGGGCTGATGGTGCGCTCAGTGACTCAGGTCAATGCCGCGTTGCTGGGTGGTAAAGCGGTCAGGTTTGTTGGCACCGCGACCGCCGGCACCGACCATATTGACGAGGACTATTTACGCCAGCAGGGTATCGGGTTCTGTGCCGCACCGGGCTGTAATGCGATTGCTGTGGTGGAATATGTCTTTTCCGCGCTACTTGCGCTGGCTGAGCGTGACGGCTTTACCCTGACCGATCGCACCGTAGGGATTGTTGGCGTAGGTAATGTCGGCAGCCGTCTGCTGGCGCGTCTCAATGCCCTCGGCGTGCGCACGCTGCTGTGCGATCCTCCGCGCGCCGATGCCGGTGAGGCGGGGGATTTTCAGCAGCTGTCAGCGCTGGTGGAACAGGCCGATATTCTTACGTTTCATACTCCGCTGTTTAAGCAGGGGCGCTATCAGACCCAGCATCTGGTAAATGAAGCGCTGCTGATGGCGCTGAAACCGGGCACTATCCTGATCAATGCCTGCCGTGGCCCGGTGGTGGATAACGCTGCGCTGCTGCAGGTGCTGCAACAGCGTGACGATCTCAGCGTGGTACTCGACGTCTGGGAACCGGAGCCGGATCTGTCGCTGCCACTGCTGGCGAAGGTGGATATCGCCACCGCACATATTGCCGGTTATACCCTCGAAGGTAAGGCGCGTGGAACCACCCAGGTCTTTGAAGCCTGGAGCCAGTTTATTCAGCAGCCGCAGCAGGTGGCGCTGGAAAGCCTGCTGCCACCGCCGGAATTTGGTCAAATTACCCTGCATGGTGAGCTGGATCAGGCCACCTTAAAACGTTTGGTGCATCTGGTGTATGATGTGCGCCGCGATGATGCCCCGCTGCGTCAGGTGGCGGCTATTCCCGGTGAGTTTGACCGCCTGCGCAAGCAGTATCAGGAGCGTCGCGAATGGTCATCGTTACGCATACTGTGCGACAGCCAGTCTGCAGCGGAGTTACTCAGTCGCCTCGGCTTTACTGCGCGTTATGTCGCGCCGGCCGATCGCTGACTGACCCGATAGCGGGAACTATTCTGAATCATGGCGGTGTGCTGACACCGCCGTTTGTTTTTGTGTCATTGTCTGGAGTAAAGCTACATGTCTGACGGCTGGAATATCGCACTGCTGGGTGCCACGGGCGCAACAGGAGAAGCATTACTGGAGTTGCTGGCGGAACGTCAGTTCCCGGTGGGTGAGCTTTATGTGCTGGCTACGGCAAACAGCGCCGGCACCACTCTGCGTTTCAACGGTCAGTCGCTGTGGGTGAAGGATGCGGCAGAATTTGACTGGTCGCGGGCGCAGCTGGCCTTTTTCGTCGCCGGACGTGAGGCGTCAGCCCGTTATGCCGAAGAAGCCGCCAGCGCCGGCTGTCTGGTGATTGACAGCAGCGATCTGTTTGCTCTGGAACCGGACGTACCGCTGGTGGTGCCGGAGGTTAACCCGCAGGTACTGGCGGATTACCGCAACCGCAACATTATCAGCGTCGCGGATGCACTGACCAGTCAGCTGCTGTGCGCGCTGAAGCCATTAACCGACCGGGCCGGACTGGCGCGCATTCAGGTGACCACGTTGCTGGCTGCATCGGCGCATGGCAAAGCAGCGGTGGATTCACTGGCGGGCGAAAGCGCGCGTCTGCTGAACGGCGTCCCGGCGGAAGAAGGCTTCTTTGGTCGCCAGTTGGCGTTCAATATGCTGCCGCTGCTGGCGGATGGCGAAGGGAGCGTACCGCAGGAGCGCCGTCTGGTGGATCAGGTGCGTAAAGTGTTGCAGGACGACGGGTTGCCGCTGGCGGTCAGTACCGTTCAGGCTCCGGTGTTTTATGGCAATGCGCAGATTGTGCAGCTTGAAAATCTGCGCCCGCTGTCGGCCGACGAAGCGCGTGAGGCGTTGCAGGAAAGTACAGAGATCAACGTCAGCGATGAAAATGATTTTCCGACCCAGGTCGGTGATGCCTCCGGCAGTGCGCAGCTGTGCGTGGGCTGCCTGCGCAACGACTACGGTATGTCGGAGCAGCTGCAGTTCTGGTCGGTTGCGGATAACGTGCGCTTTGGTGGCGCGCTGATGGCCGTGAAAACCGCAGAAAAACTGGTGCAGGAGTATTTTTACTGATGTCGGACAGGGACGATGCGCTGCCGGTGGTTAAAGTGGCGCTGGGCATTGAATATGACGGCAGCCGTTATTACGGCTGGCAGCGTCAGCAGGAAGTGCGTAGCGTGCAGGAAAAGCTGGAGAAGGCGCTAAGCGAAGTTGCCAATCATCCGGTAACGGTTTTCTGCGCCGGACGGACTGATGCAGGGGTGCATGGCACCGGGCAGGTGGTGCACTTTGAAACCACTTCGCAGCGCAAGGATGCGGCCTGGACGCTGGGGGTCAACGCCAACCTGCCGCCTGATATTGCGGTGCGCTGGGTAAAAAGCGTGCCGGACGATTTTCACGCCCGTTTCAGTGCTACCGCCCGGCGTTATCGCTATGTGATTTATAACCAGCGCCTGCGACCGGCGATCCTCGGAAAAGGGGTGACGCATTATTATCATCCGCTGGATGTGGAAAAAATGCAGCGTGCCGGTCAGTGTTTGCTGGGTGAAAACGATTTTACCTCGTTTCGCGCGGTGCAGTGTCAGTCCACCACGCCGATGCGTAATGTGATGCATCTGAATGTCAGTCGCTATGGGGCCTGGGTGGTGGTGGATATTAAAGCCAATGCCTTTGTGCATCATATGGTGCGCAATATCGTTGGCAGCCTGATGGAAATTGGCTGTGGTAACCAGCCGGAAAGCTGGATGGCGCAACTGCTGGCGGCAAAAGATCGCACGCTGGCGGCGGCAACGGCGCGCGCGGAAGGGCTGTATCTGGTCGCAGTGGATTATCCTGAGCATTACGGATTACCGCGTCCCCTTATGGGGCCGCTGTTTCTTGCAGACTGAAGGCTAACATTAATAATGCCCGGCTGAAGCGGCTGCGGCCCAAACAGACAGACGTATTGAGGAATTTTGAATGGATTTAATTCGTTTTATGATCGATTTCATCCTGCATATCGATGTGCACCTGGCTGAGCTGGTGGCAACATACGGTATCTGGGTCTACGCTATTCTGTTTTTGATTCTTTTCTGTGAAACCGGGCTGGTAGTAACGCCATTTCTGCCGGGAGATTCGCTGTTGTTTGTCGCCGGCGCGCTGGCCTCGCTGCCGTCAAACGATCTGAATGTTCATACCATGGTGGTGCTGATGGTTATCGCGGCGATTGTTGGCGATGCGCTTAACTACACCATCGGGCGGGTATTTGGTGAACGGCTATTCAGTAACCCTAACTCCAAAATTTTCCGGCGCACGTATCTGGATAAGACCCACAAGTTTTATGAGCGCCACGGTGGAAAAACCATCATCCTCGCGCGTTTCGTGCCAATTGTGCGTACCTTTGCGCCTTTTGTCGCGGGAATGGGGAAAATGTCTTACCGCCACTTCGCGCTGTTTAACGTATCCGGCGCATTACTGTGGGTGCTGCTGTTTACCTATGCCGGATACTGGTTTGGTAATTTGCCGGCGGTTCAGCAAAACCTGAAATACCTGATCGTTGGAATTATTTTCGTTTCTATACTCCCAGGGGTGGTTGAAGTCATACGCCATCGCTGTGCTGCACGTAAGGTGCAATCGTAAGCTGAAAATTGATGTCTTCTGCGTCGACAACCGCGGGGGACGGTGAATGCTGACATTCCTGCTCCGTACAGGATGGGGAGTGTCACTGCGTTATTATGTAGCGGATTGCCGTGTTATGTGATGTAATGTGGCATGTTTTTCACCTGTAAATTCATGATAACCTCTTGATTTTTAAGAGAGTTTTATACTAAAGAGTCATCGATGAGCTGGATTGAACGAATTCTTAATAAGAGCACAATTACGCCTACACGTAAGGCATCTATCCCTGAAGGGGTATGGACCAAGTGTGACAGCTGCGGTCAGGTGCTGTATCGGGCTGAGCTGGAGCGTAACCTCGAAGTCTGCCCTAAGTGCGACCATCATATGCGTATGCATGCCCGCGCCCGTTTGCACAGCCTGCTGGACGAAGGGTCAGCAGTTGAGTTGGGTAGCGAGCTGGAGCCGAAAGATGTGCTCAAGTTCAAGGATTCGAAAAAGTATAAAGACCGTCTGGTTGCGGCACAGAAAGACACCGGTGAAACCGATGCGCTGATCGTGATGAAAGGCGCTTTGCATACCATGCCGGTGGTGGCAGCGGCATTTGAATTCTCCTTTATGGGCGGTTCAATGGGCTCTGTGGTCGGTGCGCGCTTTGTTCGTGCGGTTGAGCAGGCGCTGGAAGATAACTGCCCGCTCATCTGTTTCTCCGCATCCGGCGGGGCGCGTATGCAGGAAGCGCTGATGTCGCTTATGCAGATGGCAAAAACCAGCGCCGCGCTGGCGAAAATGCAGGAGCGTGGTCTGCCGTATATCTCGGTGCTGACTGATCCCACCATGGGCGGCGTCTCTGCCAGCTTCGCCATGCTGGGCGATCTGAACATTGCTGAGCCTAAAGCGCTGATCGGTTTTGCCGGTCCGCGCGTAATTGAGCAGACGGTGCGTGAAAAGCTGCCACCAGGTTTCCAGCGCAGTGAGTTCCTGATTGAGAAAGGCGCGATTGATATGATCGTGCGTCGTCCGGTGATGCGCTTTAAACTGGCTACGGTGTTGGCAAAGATGATGAATCTGACTGCCCCGCAGGAAGAAAGCGTCAGCGAGGTTGTCGCTGAAGACGTTCAGGCCCCGGAGGTCTGATCGCGCATACCAAAGGGGCGACAGCGCCCCTTTTAATTGTCAACCTTAAGCTTACAGACGGGACCCATGGATACTCTTCCTGACGCCACGTCGCCCCTCGCCACGTGGCTTTATTATCTTGAACATTTACATTCACAGGCCATTGAACTGGGTCTGGATCGCGTCAGACGCGTTGCCACGACCCTTGACCTGCTGAAGCCCGCTCCGCTGGTGTTTACCGTGGCTGGCACTAATGGCAAAGGTACCACCTGCCGTACTCTTGAAACGCTTTTGATTGCCGCAGGCTATCGCGTTGGCGTTTACAGCTCTCCCCATCTGATTCGTTATACTGAACGGGTGCGTATTCAGGGCGATGAACTGGCTGAATCTGCCCATACCAACTCCTTTGTGGCGATTGAAGCCGGGCGCGGAAACACCTCACTCACCTATTTTGAATATGGCACTCTGTCGGCGCTGTGGCTGTTTAAACAGGCACAGCTTGATGTGGTGATCCTTGAAGTGGGTCTGGGAGGGCGTCTGGATGCCACTAATATCGTGGATGCCGATGTGGCGGTGATTAGCAGCATTGCCCTTGATCATACCGACTGGCTGGGGCCGGATCGCGAGAGCATTGGCCGTGAAAAGGCCGGTATTTTCCGTGGAGGTAAACCGGCGGTGGTCGGAGAACCGGATATGCCGCAGTCCATCGCGCAAGTGGCGCAGCAGCTGGGAGCCACCCTGTATCAGCGCAATGTGGCCTGGCTTTGTCAGGCGTCCGACTGCGGCTGGTCTTTCCACGACCAACAGGGTGTGCTCGACAATCTGCCGCTTCCTAAGGTGCCACTGCCAAATGCGGCGACGGCGCTGGCCGCCCTGCGCGTCAGTTCGCTGGTGGTGCCGGATGAAGTAATTCGCCGCACGCTGTCCCAGGTGGTACTGCCGGGACGCTTTCAGACCGTAGCACAGGCCCCCCGACTGATCCTTGATGTAGCGCATAACCCCCATGCGGCGGCGTATCTGGCGGGACAGCTGGCGTCCTTACCACAGCGTGGCCGGGTTCATGCGGTGGTGGGAATGCTGCATGATAAAGATATCGCAGGTACTCTGGCCTGCCTGAGTGAACAGGTTGATTGCTGGTACTGTGCCCCGCTGGCGGGGCCGCGCGGGGCTTCTGCACAGCAGCTGATGGCGCACCTGACGCGCGCCCAGGCATTTGACTCCGTTACTCAGGCCTGGCAGCAGGCAATGCAGTTGGCTGAAGAGCAGGATATTGTGCTGGTGTGTGGATCATTCCATACGGTTGCGCAGGTAATGGAAGCGATGGCAGCGGAGAACGATAGTGGCAAGTAAGTTTCAGAATCGTTTAGTCGGCACCGTGATTATTGTGGCGCTGGGTGTGATTGTGCTGCCAGGTCTGCTCGACGGTAAGAAGAAGCATTATAAGGAAGAGTTTGCCGCTATCCCGCTGGTGCCTAAACCGGACGATCAGCATGACAGCGAACTGGTTCCTCCGGTGACCCAGTCGTTGCCGGCGCAGCCGCCGGAAGGGGCTGGGGCAGCGATTGATGGCGTCAGCCATGACAATACCTCCCAGGCTGACAGTGGCTCTACCGTGCCGCAGTCGCATAACCAGCCAACGCTGGTCGTGCCGCCACCGCCAGAACCGAAAGCGCCGCCGAAAGTGGTTGAGAAACCGGTTGAGACAGAGAAGCCGGTGCAACGTCAGGTAGAAAAACCGAAGCCGGCAGAAAGGTCGAAACCGGTTGAAAAACCGCAGTCGGTCACCAGGCCACTGAATGAGGCACCGGTGGAGAGTAAACCGGTGTCGAAGCCGGAAACCGCACCCGCCGGGCAGGCCTGGGTGGTTCAGTTGGGCGCACTGAAAAATGCGGCCAAAGTGAATGAAATCGTGGCCAAGCTGCGTCTCTCCGGCTATCGCGCTTATACCGTACCTGCCACGCCGGTACAGGGGCAGATCACCAGATTGTATGTGGGACCGGATGCCTCAAAAGCCAAAATGCAGGCTGCGGTCGGGGAACTGAAAAGTTTGTCCGGATTGAGCGGCGTAGTGAAGCCTTACGCGGTGCGTTAACCCTGTGTGGTGCGGGGTTTTAGCCCCCCGTACCACGCTCTGTCACCTCTGAAACCGCCGTCAGGCTGAGTTCCTGCAGGGAGCTGGTCGTCAGACCGGCTTAAGTAATGACACCAGCCAAACCCGGCGCTTAGCCTGAGGTGTTTTTAGTAAAATTGCCTCAGGAAAACGCTACGCAAACGTTTTCTTTTTCTGTTAGAATTCGCCCCGAACTCAGGTTGCCTGATCTTACTGTGGCCGTGTGCCGCTGAGATCAACGGGTCAGGGGCATCAACACTGGAAGTCTTTATGGTCTGGATTGATTACGTCATTATTGCTGTTATCGGTTTTTCGGCTTTAGTCAGCCTGGTACGCGGATTCGTCCGCGAAGCGCTCTCACTGGTCACCTGGGGATGTGCGTTTTTTGTTGCCAGCCATTATTACGGCTTCCTGGCCGCCTGGTTCACCGGATTTCAGGAGCAGCTGGTGCGCAATGGGGTGGCCATTGCGGTGCTGTTTGTTGCCACGCTGATTGTCGGGGCCATTGTTAACTATGTGATTGGCACGCTGGTTGAGAAAACCGGCCTGTCCGGGACCGACAGGGTACTGGGTGTCTGTTTTGGCGCGCTGCGGGGGGTGTTGATTGTCTCCGCGCTGTTGTTTTTTCTTGATACCTTTACCGGTTTTTCCAAAAGTGCCGACTGGCAGCAGTCGCAGCTGATCCCGCAGTTCAGATACATCATCGGGTGGTTTTTTGACTACCTGAAAAGTACGTCGAGTTTTTTGCCCCGCTAAGCGAAGTGGGGGTGCGGCTATGAGGAAATATCACTATGTGCGGTATTGTCGGGATCGCCGGTTTTATGCCGGTCAACCAGTCGATTTATGATGCGTTAACGGTGCTTCAGCATCGTGGCCAGGATGCCGCCGGCATCGTCACCATTGATGCCTTAAACTGCTTCCGTTTGCGTAAAGCAAATGGTCTGGTCAGTGATGTGTTTGAAGCCCGTCATATGCAGCGTCTGCAGGGGAATATGGGGATTGGTCATGTGCGTTATCCCACTGCAGGGAGCTCCAGCGCCTCGGAAGCGCAGCCGTTCTACGTTAATTCTCCTTACGGGATCACCCTTGCCCATAACGGTAATCTGACCAATGCGCACCAACTGCGGCAGGCGCTGTTTGAAAATGGTCGCCGTCACGTCAATACCACCTCAGATTCTGAAATCCTGCTGAATATCTTTGCGCAGGAAGTGGATCGTTTCCCGCATTATCCGTTGACCGCCGACAATATTTTCGCGGCCGTTGCGGCGCTGCATCAGAAGGTGCGCGGGGCGTATGCCTGCGTGGCGATGATTATTGGTCACGGTCTGGTGGCGTTCCGCGATCCTAACGGTATCCGTCCGCTGGTAATTGGTAAGCGGGTTATCGCCGATGGCAGTACTGAATATATGGTGGCTTCAGAGAGCGTGGCGCTGGATACGCTGGGCTTTGAATTTCTGCGGGATGTCGCGCCGGGTGAAGCGATTTACGTAACCGAAAAAGGCCAGCTGTTTACCCGGCAGTGTGCTCAGGATCCGGCGTTTAATCCGTGCCTGTTTGAGTACGTTTACTTTGCCCGCCCGGACTCGTTCCTTGATAAGATTTCGGTCTACAGTGCCCGGGTTCGTATGGGTACCCGGTTGGGTGAAAAGATTGCCCGTGAATGGGAAGATCTGGATATTGATGTAGTGATCCCGATCCCGGAAACTTCCTGCGATATCGCACTGGAAATGGCGCGTATCCTGGATAAGCCGTACCGCCAGGGGTTTGTCAAAAATCGCTATGTCGGGCGCACTTTTATTATGCCGGGGCAGCATCTGCGCCGCAGCGCGGTTAGGCGCAAGCTGAATGCTAACCGGGCGGAGTTCCGTGGTAAAAACGTGCTGCTGGTGGATGACTCGATTGTGCGTGGCACCACCTCTGAACAGATTATTGAGATGGCGCGTGAAGCGGGGGCAAAGAAAGTCTATCTGGCTTCGGCAGCACCGGAGATTCGCTTCCCGAATGTGTATGGAATTGATATGCCCAGTGCGACGGAACTGATTGCCCACGGGCGTGAAGTGGAAGAAATACGTCAGCTGATTGGCGCGGATGGGCTGATTTTCCAGGATCTCAACGACCTGATTGCGGCGGTGAGAGAAGAAAACCCGGATATCAGCGAGTTTGAATGCTCGGTATTTAACGGCGTTTACGTCACTAAAGACGTTGACCAGCAGTATCTGGAGTATTTGCAGTCGCTGCGTAACGATGATGCCAAAGCACTGGCACGGCAGAACGAAGGCGAAAGTCTGGAAATGCATAACGAAGGTTAAGCAGTCAGAGCCGTAAGCAGGTAAGATGGGCCGGAAGCGATTCCGGCCCATTTCTTTTAAGGATGTTGTATGAAGCGACTCATTATTGGTATTTCTGGTGCCAGCGGTGTGATCTATGGCGTACGTGCGCTGCAAATACTGCAACAGGTATCGGATGTGGAAACCCATTTGATAATGAGTAAGGCGGCCCGTCAGACGCTGGCGCTGGAAACTGACTACAGCGTGCGTGATATTCAGGCGCTGGCGGATGTGGTGCATGATGCGCGTGATATCGCTGCCAGTATCTCTTCCGGTTCGTTTAAAACCGATGGTATGGCGATAATGCCCTGTTCAATGAAAACTCTTTCAGGGATTGTTCACAGCTACAGTGATGGCCTGCTAACCCGTGCAGCTGATGTGGTGCTGAAAGAGCGTCGCACGCTGGTACTGTGTGTGCGTGAAACGCCGCTCCATTTGGGGCATTTACGTATGATGACGGCGGCGGCGGAGCTGGGGGCGATTATTATGCCGCCGGTGCCGGCTTTTTATCACCGTCCGGACAATGTGATGCAGATTGTGGATCAGACGGTTAACCGGGTGCTGGATCAGTTTGAGATTGAGCTGGAGCAGGATCTGTTTACCCGCTGGGGGGAATAAGGCGAATGCCTTGTTGCATTCCGCTGGGCGCGGGGCCTGGTTTTTTTGGCCTTTTTTTGTTTTTTTCGAAGCCAGGGCCAGGGCCCTGGCCTTTAAAAGCACCGGCTGCAAAGCCAAACTCATAACCGGCCCCGCGCCCGGCGGAATACCCGTAGGCATTCGCCTGCCACTACACCCGTAAATTTACCAGTGCCTGATCCAACTGATACCAGCGAAAACTAAACCCCGATGCCTCCAGACGCTGCGGGATCGCATGCTGACCACCCAACACCAGCACCGCCGATTCCCCCATCATCAGACTGACAATACTGGCCGGTAAATGTAATAACGCCGGACGGTGCATCACCTGACCCAGAGTAGCGGCAAACTTCGCATTACGTACCGGATAAGGTGCGACAAGATTAAATGGCCCACGCAATGAAGGATGATCCAGCAGCCAGACAATGGCGCTGATCACATCATCCAGATGCACCCAGGGAATAAACTGCTTACCGCTGCCCAGAGAGCCGCCCGCCCCGAGACGGAACGGCAGGCGCATTTTTGCCAGCGCCCCTCCCTCAGGCGACAGCACCACCCCGGTACGCAGCAGACACACCCGGGTTTTGTCACTTTCCGCACTCAGCGCCAGCATTTCCCAGCGGGCGCACAGGCGATGGGTAAACTCATCATGACCGGAATCATCTTCGGTGACCACCGCTTCACCGCTGTTACCATAAAAACCCACCGCAGAGCCGGAAATCAGCACCGAGGGCGGCGTGGTGCTGGCCGCAATCAGAGAAGCCAGACGCTCGGTGATCTGCCAGCGGCTGTCACACAGGAGCTGTTTTTGCGTCTCGCTCCAGCGCTTATCCGCTATCGGCTCACCGGCCAGATTAATAACGGCATCGATATCATTCAGATCGCTGCGATCATCCAGTCCCGGCCACAGCGCAACCTGCTCACCCAACAGGGCGCGCGCTGTGATGACGTTACGTGTAACCACAGTCACCTGATGACCGGCCTGTAACAGTCGGGCGGTCTGCGGGCGGCCAATCAGCCCGGTGCCACCAGTCAGTAAAATGCGCATACCGGGTCTCCTTAATCATCAGATAGCGTCTTTATCAGCATAGGTGAATATAACAGGTTGTCGCGTGATCCTGCGCACACTCAATACCGGGGTTAAGCCCTTGAGGTCAGTGATGTTGTAAGTATCTTTTACGTTATGATCGTTCAGGGATTGTCGGGTAACTATCAGCCGCCGGTCAGGAATCCTACAGTAATGAAGAAATGTTGCCATTCGGGCACAAAATGTTAATTGCAACCTGCTTAAATACACCTTAATTTATGCCGTTCACCCTGTGCGGGTAACAAAATTTATTACAATGCGCCGGTTGCGCCAATTATATAAAAAGGGTTTCGGATGGTTGAGCGAGAGCAGAGTACCGAATGGGTGGATATCGTTAGCGAAGATAACGAGGTCATTGCCCAGGCCAGTCGGGCACAGATGCGGGCACAGTGTTTGCGTCACCGCGCAACTTATCTGGTAGTACATGATGGTATGGGCAAAATCCTGGTGCAGCGCCGCACCGAAATCAAAGATTTTCTGCCTGGGATGCTGGATGCCACCGCCGGCGGCGTGGTGCAGAGTGGTGAAGGGATGCTGGAATCTGCGCGCCGTGAAGCCGAGGAAGAGCTGGGCATTGCCGATGTTCCTTTTGCCGAACACGGCCAGTTCTATTTTGAAGATCAGCACTGCCGGGTGTGGGGCGGACTGTTCAGCTGCGTCTCTCATGGCCCCTTTGCCATGCAGGAAGAGGAAGTTGATGAGATTTTCTGGATGACGGCGGAAGAGATCACCGCCCGCTGCGATGAGTTTACCCCGGATTCGCTGAAAGCGTTGTCGCTGTGGTTAAAGCGTAACAGTGAAAGTGCAAATACCAGCACGGATGCCTGAGTAAGCAGGCGCGCGGGTGCGCGCCTGTGGTGATTATTTCACTTCTGCCGTTCTGCGCATCCGCTCGCTGCGGCGGCGCATAATCTCCATCAGGATCAGCAGCAGCAGCGAAGCTGCGGTCATAATGGAGGCGGCTGCGGCAATGGTGGGATCAAGGTTTTCACGGATCCCGGCAAACATCTGGATCGGCAGCGTGCGCTGGCCGGGGCTGGCGAGGAACAGTGTTACCACCACTTCATCAAAGGAGGTGGCGAAGGCAAACAGCGCGCCGGAAAACACCCCCGGGGCTATCAGCGGCAGCGTGACCTTACGAAAGGCCAGCAGCGGAGAGGCACCGAGGCTGGCGGCGGCGCGGGTCAGGGTGCGGTCATAGTTTTTCAGCACCGCGACCACGGTAATCACCACAAACGGCACGCCAAGCAGCGCATGGGCCAGCACCAGGCCAATATAACTGTTAAGCAGCGACAGCTTAGCGAAAAAGAAAAACATCCCCACGGCAATAATCACCACCGGTGCTACCATCGGTGAAATGATAATCGCCATCACCAACCCTTTACCGCGAAACTCACCGCGCACCAGCCCCATGGCCGCCAGAACCCCCAGCACCGTGGCCAGCAGCGTTGCCAACGGAGCCACCAGCAGGCTGTTTCCCAGCGCTTCCAGCCACTCGCGCGAGCTGAAAAAGGTCTGATACCAGCGTAAGGAGTAGCTGCTCAACGGATAGCTGAGAAAAGAGCTGCTGCTAAATGAAAGCGGAATAATGACCAGCACCGGTACAATCAGAAAAAGCAGTACCGCTGCGGCGTAAAAATTAAAGCAGATCTGCCACATGCGCTGGATAACGCTGCCATGTTGTTTCATCTTTCTTCTCCTTAATGAGCCGATGCTGCCGCCGGGGTGCGGGTCACCCGCACATAGACGATATACAGCAGCAGGACGATAATCAGCAACTGACTGCCCAGCGCGGCGGCCATGCCCCAGTTCATGGTGCTGTTAGTAAAGAAGGCGACAAAATAGCTCACCATCTGGTCGTCCGGGCCGCCCAGCAGCGCCGGCGTGACGTAGTAACCTATCGCCATCATAAACACCAGCAGCGCACCGGCAGCAATGCCGTTGTACGTCTGCGGCACATAGATGCGCCAGAAGGCGAGGAAAGGATGTGCCCCCAGTGAGACCGCGGCGCGCACGTAGCCGGGAGAGATACCTTTCATCACCGCATACAACGGCAGTACGATAAATGGCAGCAGAATATGGGTCATCGAGATATAAATTCCCACCCGGTTAAATACCAGGGTGAGCGGGTGGTCGATCACCCCACTGGCCAGTAGCGCGCGGTTAATCAACCCGCCAGACTGTAACAGCACAATCCAGCTGGCGGTTCGCACGATCAGTGAGGTCCAGAAGGGCAGCAGCACCAGGATCATCAGCAGGCTGGCACGGTTAGCCGGCTGCTTTGCCAGCCAGTACGCCAGCGGATAGCCAATCCCCACGCACAGCAACGTCACCACCAGCGCCATCCACAGGGTGCGCAGTAACACGTTCACGTACAGTGCCTTATCGGCGGGCTGCACCTGCACGCTGCCGCTCTGGTTATCCACCTTGCGATCAAATACCGACAGCAGATAATAGCTGGTCAGCGGTCTGGCAACCCGTTGCAGGGTGCGCCAGGTGCTGAGCTCACCCCATAATGGCTGGCGGGCAATCAGCGTCTGTTTCACCTGTTCACCGGACGCGGGCACCAGGCGCGGAGTGCTGATAATCAGGCGGCGCAGCGCACTGTCCTCATAACTCAGGCGTTTGGCGACAGCGGCAATCTGACCGCGTTCACGGGCGGCAATCAGCTCGCTGCCGAGGGTGGCGTACAGCGTTCCATCGGGCAGGGCGTTTCCTGACCACTGTTGCAGTGCCGCGCTGGTCAGCGGCAGGTTGTCATGCAGTTCCGGGTTTTCCACGCTTTTACTGAGAATGGACGCCACCGGAAACAGAAAGCAAACCACCACAAAAATAAACAGCGGCGCGATAAGCAGCAGTGAACGCCAGGTTTTGCTGCTGAAGCGCTGGCGCAGCCACAGGCTGAGTGCCTGCGCTGCGGGCATCGATGCTGACGGGGATTCAATTGCCGGGTTCTGACTCATTGTGGCCTCCGGGTTATTTTGCGGCCCAGGCATTAAAGCGCTGTTCCAGATCTTCACCATGCTCCAGCCAGAAATCGCTGTCGATTTGCAGCGATACCGCCAGATTATCCGGGGCGGTCGGCAGCATACTCAGGCGCGCCGGCGGCAGCAGTTTCGCCGTATTAATATTGGTCGGGCCGTAGGGAATATTTTCGGCAAACACCTTCTGGTTTTCCGGCTGGTTGGTAAAGGCGATAAACTGTTCCGCCAGCGCTTTATGTGTTGAGCCTTTCACAATCGCCCAGTTATCGAGGTCGTACAGCGCATCCTGCCAGACGATCTTAAAGTTATGACCTTCATCCTGTGCGGCACCAATGCGGCCGTTATAGGCGGAGCTCATCACCACGTCACCGGATACCAGCCACTGCAGCGGCTGCGCACCAGCTCCCCACCACTGGATATACGGTTTCAGCTGATCGAGTTTGTTAAACGCGCGATCGACGCCCGCCGGGGTTGCCAGCACCTTATACACATCTGCACGCTTCACCCCGTCGGCAAGCAGGGCAATTTCCAGAGTGTATTTGGCGCTCTTACGCAGCGCGCGTTTGCCGGGGAAGGTTTTCACGTCCCAGAAGTCGGCCCAGCTGGTGGGGCCTTTTTTTAGTTTCTGCGCATCCCAGGTGAGCACCGTTGACCAGACAAATATCCCGACACCGCATTCGCTGATGGCCGCCGGAATAATGTCGTTTTTTTTACCCAGCTTATTCCAGTCAAGGGTTTCAAACAGACCTTCCTCACAGCCACGCATCAGCTCCGGGGTTTCCAGTTCCACCACATCCCAGCCAACCTGACCGGTTTCCACCATCGCGCGAATACGCGCCATTTCACCGTTATACTCTCCGGCGTCGATAGTGCCCCTACCGGCTGCCATAAAAGGCTTATAGTAGGCTTTGTCCTGGGCATCTTTATTGGTGCCGCCAAAAGAGACCACGGTTAAAGAATCGGCCTGCGCCTGCAGGGCGAGGGTTGCCAGGATCAGTGCTGCTGCTGTTTTCAAGATAATTATCTCCTGATGCAGAAAAAAGGGAGCAGGGTGTTGCTATGTTGTTTTGCCTGGCTGACAGGCGGCGTAAAAAGCAGGTTTTGTGCCACTTCCCTTTGGCAGGATATTAAGGGCGCATCAGCGTGCTGAGCAGTTGCAGCGCAGTATCAAACTGGGCTTCCGGAATGGTTAACGGATAGAGGAAGCGGATCACGTTTCCGTGAATACCACAGGTCAGCAGAATCAGTCCCTGCTCCAGCGCGCGTTGCTGGATGGAACGGGCAATCACCGCCGCCGGTTTACCGTTTTGTGGATCGATAAACTCTGCGGCCACCATTGAACCACGGGCGCGCACCTGCGCCAGCGCCGGATGGCCGCTGGCATTCAGGGTTTCCGCCAGCTTCGCACCGAGATGATTTGCCCGCGCGCACAGCTGTTCATCTTCGATGACCTTCAGCACCGCCAGTCCTGCGGCCACCGCCAGCGGATTGCCGGCATAGGTGCCGCCCAGCCCGCCCGGCTGTGGCGCATCCATCAGTGCCGCTTTGCCGCTGACGGCGGAGATCGGCAGGCCGCCGCCGAGGCTTTTTGCCATGGTGATCAGGTCCGGTTGCGCCTGCGGATAATATTCGCTGGCGAACAGCTTCCCGGTGCGGGCAAAGCCGCTCTGGATCTCATCAGCAATCATCACAATGCCATGCTGATCGCATAACTGACGCAGGGCGCTGACAAACTCAGGTGGGGCAATGTTAAAACCGCCTTCGCCCTGAATCGGTTCATAAATAATCGCTGCCACCTGCTGTGGACTGATATCACAGCGGAACAGGGTTTCCAGGCTCTGCAGCGCATCCTCAGTAGTGACGCCGTGCAGCGCATTCGGGTAGCTGGCGTGGAATACCGAGCCGGGAAACGGACCAAAATCGGTTTTATACGGGGTCACTTTGCCGGTCAGGGCCATGGTCATCAGGGTACGGCCATGAAAGGCAGCGCTGAAGGCGATAACCCCCGGACGGCCGGTGGCGGCGCGGGCAATTTTTACCGCATTTTCTACCGCTTCGGCACCGGTGGTGAAAAAAGTGCTTTTACAGGGACCGGCTACCGGCACCCGCTGATTCAGCTGTTCCGCCAGCGCGATATAGTTCTCGTAAGGGATCACCTGGAATGCGGTATGGGTAAAGCACTCCAGCTGCTGTTGCACGGCCTCCACCACCTGCGGATGGCGATGGCCGGTATTCAGTACCGCAATCCCGGCGCTGAAATCGGTATATTCGCGCCCCTGATGATCCCACAGCGTTGCATTCTCCGCTTTCACCGCGTAAAAGTCGGTCATTACGCCGACGCCACGCGGCGTTGCATTCAGGCGGCGTTGCTGTATCTCACTGTTACTCATCGCGTTACCTCATGATTATTTTTCGGTGACCAGGGCCAGGGTTTATCCGGCGTTACTTGCTTTTTAGCGTTTTCACGGTTTTATAATCCAGTGCCAGTTTTTTTTATTTGAAGGAACCAATTTTGCTCACCTTACTCGGCGATCTGCTTGCCCATCGTTTAACTCAGGTTTCTGCCGGTGCGCTGGGAAAGCGACTGTATGCCGCCTTACAGGGAGCGATTCAGGACGGGGCGATTGCTACCGGCAGTCGCCTGCCGGCCAGCCGTGACCTGGCCCGCGACCTGGCGGTATCACGTAATACCGTGCTGGCGGCCTATGAGCAGCTGCAGGCTGAAGGCTATCTGCAAACCCGCGCCGGTAGCGGAACTTTCGTCTGCAGCCTGCTGCCGGAAATGGTGCCGGTTGCTGCTGAGCCCCTCGCCAGCGGCGCACCGCTGAAGCTGGCCCGGCTTTCCGCGCGCGGCTCACATCTGCTGCAGCACAGTGGTGCAGGGGCGCACCAGTGGGGAGCATTTATGCCCGGCGTGCCGGACGTCAGCCATATGCCGCACGATATCTGGCGTAAAATTCATCTGCGCCTCAGCCGCCGGATGCCGGTGGAAGCCCTGAGCTACGCCAGCCACGGCGGCTGTCTGCAGCTGCAACAGGCGCTGGCGGAGTACCTGCGCGTCAGCCGGGTGGTGAACTGTACCCCGGAGCAGGTGCTGGTGACGGCAGGCAGCCATCAGTCGCTCGATCTGGTGGCGAAAATGCTGTGCGATGTGGGCGACCGTGCCTGGATTGAGGAGCCGGGATACTGGGGCATTCGCAACGTGCTGGCGGTTAACGGGATTCGCTTACAGCCGACGGCGGTTGATGAGCAGGGGATGATATTGCCAGCGCTGGCTGACAATGAACCGGCTCCGCGCTTACTCTGCGTGACGCCATCGCACCAGTATCCGCTGGGGGCGGTAATGAGCCTGCAGCGGCGCTATCAGCTGCTGGAGCTGGCGCGCCGCAGCGGCAGCTGGATTATCGAAGATGACTATGACGGTGAGTTTCGCTTCAGCGATTCGCCCGTGCCAGCGTTACAGGGGCTGGCGGCGGATGCGCCGGTGATCTATCTCGGCACCTTCAGTAAAACCCTGTATCCCGGCCTGCGCCTGAGTTACATGGTGGTACCGGCTGTGCTGGCGGCGCGGATGAAAGTGGCCTACTCCGAAATGTATCGCGGCGGTAACGGGCTGGTGCAGCTGACGCTGGCGGAATTTATCCGCGAAGGGCATTACGCCGCCCATGTGCGCCGCATGCGTCAGCTTTACAGCCGCCGCCGGGCAGAGCTGATCCGGGTGATTGTCACCAGTCTGGGTGAGGAGTTTATTACCAGTCACAGCCAGGCGGGTCTGCATCTGACGCTGGCGCTGCCGGATAACATCGACGATGTGGCGCTGAGTGCCGAGCTGGAACAGAACGGCATTCTGACGCGGCCACTTTCCACCTACTACCTGACCGCCAACCGGCGGCGCGGGCTGTTGCTGGGCTATGCCTGCGTGGCTGAAGAAAATATGGC
>CALYQW010000028.1 GCA_945290265.1 uncultured Erwinia sp. | reverse complement strand
GCAACGGCGAAATAATCTGAAATCTGAGACTCGACAGTGCGTTCCTGCTGCATTTTGCATGCCCTCACTTGCTGACCTTGCCCTGTTATGTCAGGAAACTGTCAGCGCAGTTAAATTAGGTTAGTAAAAAAAACCTCTGCAGGTGGAAATCCACTAACACCTCCAGAGGCGATGCAAAGCATCATTCGTTACGTGAGGAACTATGTCCTCCCAATCAAATCTATACAAGTTTTTTTAAGTTGTACAACTTTAATTGTGCAAAACATGTGGTCGGATGAGGTGGCGGCAGTTGTGAGGACGTGGGGTCAGGCAGAATCAGCCATCTGACGGGCATAATCTACGCGGTATCAACCTCGGTTAGGGGACTGGCAGAAATTATTAACTATGGATGGGTAACGGAAAACCGCTACAGCAGAAATAAGCAGAAATGTTAATTTTTTGTTTATTTTTATTTGAGTTTCCCTGGTGAATGTTACTGTTATCTTCCCGGGCATGGCCAGTGGTGATCAATTCCAAAAGCAGAAAGTGCAGCGGTAATTATAAAAAAAACCAGGACAACAACAAATGATGAAATTAGTATTTTCTCAATTAAAACAGCAGTTCTGGATAAGCTCATAGTGATTCCCCTCCTGTTCAACAACGGTCAGACTTCAACTCAACATTAGAATGTTACCGGTAAAAGCACAAGCTCTGCGCAGGCTAATGATCAATTAAATGTGTTAATCATTATTTCTGCTTCGCCGTTTACCTCAGCGAGTCTCATTATAATCAGTGCGTTAATCTTTTTTTACCGGTGAGCGGCGGCTTTTTTACCAGTAGACACAATAACTGTGCGTGTGGGACTATATTTTTCCTGCCTGTTGCCGATAAAGCATATAAAGAAAGACCCCGCAGGCTGCATCCATTACCTTTGCTTCCGGCGCTGTCAGATACTTAATCAATAAGCCTTGAGAGTGTGATGGATAATTATCAGAAAGATATTGATGAAAGAGCTAACCTGGCTCTGTCAAACAAGTTTGAACTACTGTTGTTTCGTCTGGGGACAGAACACGCGGGGGGAGACTCCGGCCTGTTTGGGATAAACGTGTTTAAGCTGCGCGAAATTGTGCCGATGCCGGCGATAACGCGCGCGGCGGGAATGCATTCACCGCTGCTGGGGATGGCCAATATTCGTGGACAGCTGATCCCGGTGATCGACTTACCTGCCGTAGCGGGATGCACCCCGGAGACCGGGTTGAATCTGCTACTGATTACCGAATATGCCCGCACCACTCAGGCGTTTGCAGTAGAAGCGGTGGACGATATTGTGCGCCTTGATTGGAGCCAGGTACATCCCGCGGAATCGGGCGGCACCGGGCATAACGTTACCAGCATTGCCTGTCTGGAAAATAACGTGATGGCCATGGTGCTGGACGTTGAGCAGATCCTGCATGATGTTAT
Organism: uncultured Erwinia sp.; assembly: GCA_945290265.1. GTDB lineage: Bacteria > Pseudomonadota > Gammaproteobacteria > Enterobacterales > Enterobacteriaceae > Erwinia. The sequence continues at coordinate 39,372 of CALYQW010000028.1, read as the reverse complement.
CCCGGCGGTGCATGATATTACCCCGCAGGATCTCTCCGCTACCCGCTATAACATCAAGCCGGGCGCGCTGGCGATTGTGGCAGAAGATTCCAAAGTGGCGCGTTCAATGCTGGAACAGGGGCTGGCGACGATGAATATTCCGGCCAGACTGTTTACCACCGGGCTTGAAGCCTGGAATCATATTAATCAGTTAGCCAGTGAAGCCAAAGAGGAAGGCATGCCGATCCTGGAAAAAATTGGTCTGGTGCTGACGGATATTGAAATGCCGGAAATGGATGGCTTTACGCTGACGCGTCAGCTGAAGAGTGACCCGGTATTGCGTCAGATCCCGGTGGTTATTCATTCTTCACTTTCAGGTTCGGCCAACGAAGATCATGTGCGCAAGACGGGCGCGGATGGGTATGTGGCGAAGTTTGAGATTAAACAGCTGTCGAAAGTGATCCATCACGTGCTGGAGAATGTGCCGGCAGATGCCTTATGACTCCGCTGCGCGGATCAGGGCACTTTCGCTGCGCGAAAGCTAAGGTCAACCACGTTTCACCATTCCGCTGCGCGGACTGGCGAGCAGGGCGGCCAGTCGCCGCCGCCCTGCACCCGGGCTTGCGGCGTCACATCGCCTGCTGCGCAGGTACCCTCGGCCACGCCGCTTTCTGGCGGACCGGCGTGATTCGCCTTCCCTGGCTCAGCACGCCTTTCGCCGCCGTCCAGGCGGCTCTTCCTGGAAATCACCGCAGCCTCGGCGACGTTCCTGATGCCGCCCAAAGGTCAAAATCAAAAGCCAGGTCAAAGTCAAAGTCAAAAGCCGGATCGGGATATTTTTACTGCTAAATTGCACCTGTCGCTATTTGACTGTTATTTAAACACCATTCTCAGGTTTTAGCCGCTGACAAAACAATGTCATTACTCAGGGGGTTAGTGGTTCCATAACGCCGAGTTAACCTTTATCATTCTTTATCGTTTACCGCCCACAACAAGACGGATGTTATGTATCGACCTGTCGCCTTATTTATTGGCCTGCGTTATATGCGCGGCCGTGCTTCAGACCGCTTCGGTCGGTTTGTTTCCTGGTTGTCCGCCATTGGTATTACCCTGGGTGTGATTGCGCTGGTGACCGTATTGTCAGTAATGAATGGTCTGGAGCATGAGCTGGAGACCAGCCGGCTTGGACTGATGCCCCAGGCGCTGGTTTCCTCAGCCAGCGGTTCGGTCAATCCGCAGCAGACTCCGGCGGCCAGCCTGCCTCTTAACGGCGTCAGCCGTATTACTCCCCTGACTACCGGTGACGTGGTGCTGCAAAGCGCGCGCAATGTCGGGGTGGGCGTGATGCTCGGCATTAACCCCGATGAACCCGATCCACTGACGCCGTTCCTAATCAACGTTAAGCCGCAGCAGCTGGTGGCTGGTAAGTACAACCTCATCCTCGGTGAACAGCTGGCCAGCCAGCTGGGGGTGCAAACCGGCGATCAAATCCGCCTGATGGTGCCCGCCGCCAGCCAGTTAACCCCCATGGGACGTATTCCCAGCCAGCGCCTGTTTACCGTGATTGGCATGTATAACGCCAACAGCGATGTTGATGGCTACCAGATCCTGGTCAATCAGCAGGATGCCTCACGCCTGATGCGCTATCCGCTGGGGAATATTACCGGCTGGCGTCTGTGGCTGGATAAACCGCTGGAAGTGGAGTCAATCAGCCGGCAAACCCTGCCGCAGGGTCTGGTATGGCATGACTGGCGTGAACGCCAGGGCGAACTGTTCCAGGCGGTAAAAATGGAAAAAAATATGATGGGGCTGCTGCTGAGCCTGATCGTAGCGGTGGCAGCATTCAATATTATTACCTCTCTCGGCCTGCTGATTATGGAAAAACAGGGGGAGGTGGCGATCCTGCAAACCCAGGGGCTGACGCGTCGGCAGATTGTGGCGGTGTTTATGGTGCAGGGTGCCAGTGCCGGGATTGTTGGTTCACTGCTGGGAGCGCTGCTGGGCGTATTGCTGGCCAGCCAGTTAACTACGCTGATGCCGCTGATTGGCATCTTTCTTGATGGGGCCGCGCTGCCGGTCGATATCAGCCTGAGCCAGGTTCTGTCCATTACCCTGACCGCGATGCTGGTGGCACTGCTGTCAACGCTTTATCCATCCTGGCGCGCTGCCGCCGTTCAACCCGCCGAGGCTTTACGATATGAGTAACCCGATCCTGTTACAGTGCAATCAGCTGTGTAAACGCTATCAGGAGGGCAGCGTGCAGACTGATGTGCTGCACAATGTTTGTTTCAGCGTCGAGTCTGGTGAGATGATGGCAATCGTCGGCAGTTCCGGTTCCGGTAAAAGTACCCTGATGCACCTGCTGGGTGGACTGGATACCCCGACTTCCGGTGAGGTGATCTTTGATGGTCAGTCACTGAATGATATGTCTTCGGCGGCCAAAGCAGAGCTGCGTAACCGTAAGCTGGGCTTTATTTATCAGTTTCATCATCTGCTGCCGGACTTTAGCGCACTGGAAAACGTGGCGATGCCGCTGCTGATTGGTCGCAGCAATACCGCAGAAGCGCAGCAGAAGGCGCTGGAGATGCTGCAGGCGGTCGGACTGTCCAATCGTGCGGCGCATCGTCCGGCTGAACTCTCCGGCGGTGAGCGTCAGCGCGTAGCGATTGCCCGCGCGCTGGTCAATAACCCGCGTCTGGTACTGGCCGATGAACCTACCGGTAACCTGGATGCGCGCAATGCGGACGCCATTTTTGATCTGCTGGGCGAACTGAACCAGCGCCAGGGCACCGCATTCCTGGTGGTGACCCACGATCTGCAGCTGGCAAAGCGCATGAAACGGCAGAGGGAAATGCGTGACGGGCAGCTCAGTGCCCAACTGACGCTGGCGGGTAGCCTCTGATGGTGGGCGGGCTTTCATTATTACTGGGCCTGCGTTTCAGTCGCGGGCGCCAACGCGGCGGCATGGTGTCACTGATTTCCGCTATTTCCACCATTGGTATTGCACTGGGAGTGGCGGTGCTGATCGTCGGCCTTAGTGCGATGAACGGCTTTGAGCGTGAGCTGAATAACCGCATTCTGGCGGTAGTGCCCCACGGTGAAATTGAACCGGTCAATCAGCCGTTTACCGGCTGGCAGACGCTGATCCCGAAAATTGAACAGGTACCTGGCGTGGCGGGTGCGGCGCCTTATATCAACTTTACCGGACTGATTGAAAGCGGCAGCAAGCTGCAGGCGGTGCAGGTTAAGGGCGTCGATCCGCAGCAGGAAACCCGCCTGAGTGCGCTGCCGTCCTATGCCCTTGACGGTGCCTGGCAGCGTTTTCAGCCGGGTAAACAGCAGATTATGTTAGGGAAGGGGGTTGCCGACAGTATGAAGGTGAAAGCCGGTGACTGGCTGACGATTATGATCCCCGACAGCGATCCGCAGCATAAGCTGTTGCAGCCGAAGCGCGTGCGCCTGCAGGTTGGCGGCATTCTTGCCCTGAGGGGGATGCTCGATCACAGTCTGGCGCTGGTGCCGCTGACCGACGCCCAGCAGATGCTGGCAATGGGCAGCAACGTCAGCGGCATTGCGATTAAGGCCAGCGATCCCTTTGCTGCCCATCAGGTGGTGCAGGATGCCGGACGTATTACTAACACCTATGTCTACGTGCGCAGCTGGATTGGTACTTACGGCTACATGTACCGCGATATTCAGATGATCCGCGCGATTATGTATCTGGCGATGGTGCTGGTGATTAGCGTGGCCTGTTTTAATATCGTTTCCACCCTGGTGATGGCGGTAAAAGACAAAAGCAGTGATATCGCGGTGCTGCGTACCCTTGGGGCTAAAGACGCGCTGATCCGCGCTATCTTTGTCTGGTACGGCCTGCTGGCCGGGCTGGTGGGTAGCGTCAGTGGGGTGGTGGTCGGCGTCCTGCTGGCGCTGAATCTGACGCCGGTAATTAACGCGCTGGAAAAAGTCACTGGCTATCATCTGCTGTCAGGGGATATCTACTTTATTGATTTTCTGCCTTCAGAACTGCACTGGCGTGACGTGGCCTTTGTGCTGGCAACCTCGCTGGTACTCAGCCTGATCGCCAGCTGGTATCCGGCACGGCGCGCCAGCCGTATCGATCCGGCGCGTGTGCTCAGCGGTCAGTAACCGGGAGCAGATATGTATTATTATGGCTTTGATATTGGTGGCAGTAAAATCGCGCTCGGGGTGTATAACGCCCGGCGTGAGCAGGTATGGCAGCAGCGGGTGGCAACGCCCACTGATGATTATCCGGCGCTGCTCGAGGTGCTGTGTCAGCTGACGCGGCAGGCCGATGCCAACTGTGGTGAGCAGGGGCGCGTCGGCGTCGGCATTGCCGGTCTGCTGTACCCGGACACCGGTACGCTGTTCAGCGCCAATATCCCGGCGGTGTGTCATCGCCCGTTACGGGCTGACCTAAGCCAGCGTCTGCAGCGCGACGTGCGGCTGGACAATGATGCTAACTGCTTTGCGCTGTCCGAAGCCTGGGACGATGAGTTTTGCCGTTACCCGCTGGTGCTGGGGATAATCCTTGGCACCGGCGTGGGGGCCGGGCTGATTGCAGGCGGTAAGGCGATTAGCGGGCGCAATGCGCTGACCGGTGAACTGGGTCATATGCGTTTGCCGGCCGATGCGCTGGCGCTATTGGGTAGCGACCTGCCGCTGTGGCCATGCAGCTGCGGCAAGGTCGGCTGTCTGGAAACGGTGCTCTCCGGCAGCGGCTTTGCCTGCCTGTGGCAGCATTTTTACCGTCAGCCACTGAGCGCCGTCGATATTGTTACCCTGTACCAGCGCGGTGATGCCCGCGCGCTGGCACATACTGAACGTTACCGTCAGCTGCTGGCGGTGTGTCTGGGTAATCTGCTGACGCTGCTCGATCCCCATCTGGTGGTCATCGGCGGTGGCTTATCCAACTTTGCGGCACTGTTTAACGGCCTGGCTGAACGGGTCATTGCCCACCTGTTGCCGGGGGCTAAACCGCCGCGTTTTGCCCTGGCGCGTCACGGCGATGCCGGCGGCATGCGCGGTGCCGCTTTTCTGCACCTTAAGGATTAACCATGACTATGCGAACACCCCGCCGCCGTTTACGGCTGGCACGTTACAAAAAAACGCGACGTCAGGTACACCAGCGTTTTCGTCAACGTATTTTTGAGCGCGATCGCAATCTCGAAATTGCCCGCTTTCCGCAGCCGAAAGTCGTGGTGCTGACCGGTGCCGGTATTTCAGCCGAATCCGGTATCCGCACGTTTCGTGCGGAAGACGGGCTGTGGGAAGAGCATCGGGTGGAGGATGTCGCCACCCCGGAAGGCTTTGCCCGCGATCCTGATGGCGTGCAGGCATTCTATAATGCCCGGCGCAGTAAGCTGCAGCAGCCGGAGGTACAGCCCAATGCCGCCCATGCCGCACTGGCGGAACTGGAAGCGGCGCTGGGAGATAATTTCCTGCTGGTGACGCAAAATATTGATAACCTGCATCAGCGTGCCGGCAACAGTAATGTGATCCATATGCACGGCGAACTGATGAAGGTACGCTGCGTTAACAGCGGTCAGATCCTGCACTGGGCTGGAGACGTGAAGCCGGACGATCGCTGTCACTGCTGCCAGTTCCCGTCCAGGCTGCGTCCGCACGTGGTGTGGTTTGGCGAAATGCCGCTGCAGATGGACGAAATCAGTGCCGCGCTGGCCGCAGCAGATTACTTCGTCGCCATTGGCACCTCCGGCCACGTCTACCCGGCGGCGGGATTTGTCCATGAAGCCCGTCTGCACGGGGCGCATACCGTTGAGCTGAATCTGGAACCGAGCCAGGTGGGCAGCCAGTTTGCGGAAACTCACTACGGGCTGGCCAGTGAAGTGGTGCCGACCTGGGTACGCAAGCTGCTCGACGGCCTGCCGGCTGCGCCACGCAAATCGGAATAACCCGGCGCTCAGCGCGCCGGACGAAATGCCACCAGACGCACAATAACGCCGCCCGCCAGACCCCAGAAGGCGGCACCCACACCAAACAGCGTCAGCCCGGATGCGGTGATCAGAAAGGTGATCGCCGCAGCATCACGCTGACGCTCATCCTCTAATGCCCGCTGCAGGCTGGCGATAATAGTACCCAGCAGCGCCAGTCCGGCAATGGTATGGATCAGCGCCGCCGGCAGGGCGGTAAGCAGACCGGTGATGGCACCGCCAAAGATCCCCGCCAGCAAATAAAAGCCCCCGGCAATGGCCGCCGCACCGTAACGTTGCTGAGGATCGCTGTTGACCTCGCTACCCATACAGATGGCAGCGGTAATTGCCGCTATCGAAACGTTAAACACGCCAAAGGGTGCCAGCAGCAGCGTGACCAGACCAATACAGGTAATCAGCGGCGACAGCGGTACGCGATACCCGGCCGCCTGCAGTGCGGCGATACCCGGCGCATTCTGTGACGCCATCGTGACGATAAAAAAGGGAAAACCAGTGCCCAGCAGCGTGCCGACAGAGAAATGCGGCGTGACCCAGTGGGGCAGCACTATGTCCTGACCGATATCGCTGTGAATATTGCCCTGGAGCGCGGTAACCGCCAGACCCGCCAGCACCGCCAGTACGATAGCATAACGCGGCAGCCAGCGGCGCATCACCAGCCAGACCAGGCACATGGTGCCACACAGGGTAAAATTTATCTGTAGCGCGTGAAAGGCATCAGTGCCGAAGCGCAGCAGGATCCCGGCCAGCATGGCGCTGGAAATGCCCTGCGGAATATATTTCATCAGGCGGGCAATCAGCCCGGTAACGCCGCACAGCACCGTTAACGTGGCAGCAAAAATAAATACCCCCACCGCGTCATTAATGCTGGTGCCCGGCAGACTGGTCACCAGCAGTGCGGCGCCAGGCGTTGACCAGGCGGTAAGGATCGGCGTGCGATACCACAGCGACAGCAGCAGTGAGGTGCCGCCCATTGCCAGGCCCAGCATGCTCAGCCAGCCAGCGGTTTGCTGTGGCGTCGCGCCAGCCGCCGCCGCCGCCTGAAAAACGATGGCGGCGGAACTGGTATAGCTGACCAGCACCGCCACAAAACCGGCCACCAGTGCCGGAATGCCAAAAGCCGCCAGTGAAACAGGAGGGCGCATAAAATCTCCGCTGCTTGCGCGTTATCACGTCCGGACGGACAGCCAGGCTAAACGTCTGACCGATTTGTTATGTCCGCCGCTGAGCGCGGCGGGTAAAGCGCTTATTCCTGATCGGCAAAGTACCAGTAACCGCTGTTGACCAGCGCCGCCAGCTGCGCGAGGAAGGCAGGGTCGTCCAGCGCTTCACCAAGCTGCTGCTGACCGATCAGCCGTTGCGCGGACAGCGCGTTCAGTGCCGCCTGATGCGGTGATTCCAGCTGTTCACCGTTGATATACACTGCATCTGCCACGGTAATGACCCGCAGTCCGCCGAGGCGGATCAGCTGCTCGCCCTGTTGTAATGCATCATAAATTTCATCCGGCTGATACGGTGGCTCCACCGGGGCAATATCCAGCTCATGACGCGACTGCGAAATAAACTCACCAAACCAATGATTAAAGCAGTCGGGCTGGTTTATCAGATCCAGCATCATCTTACGCACTCCGTCCAGTTCCTCAGGGCGGATCTCGGCGCTGTTGGTGCGTGGCGCGATATCAGGATCGCTGAAACGGTGGCTGCCCAGCTCATGTGCCAGCACATGATCCGCAAAGCCGCTAATCAGTTCGCGGCCGCTGGGGGCGCGGAAGCCTACGGAATAATTAATTGCGTTTTCCAGCGAATAACCTTCGTGCGGGAATCCCGGCGGAATATACAGGATATCGCCCGGCTCCATTTCTTCATCAATAATTGCCTCGAAGGGTTCAACTTGCAGCAGATCGGGATGCGGGCAGTGCTGTTTCAGCCCCTGTTTTTCTCCCACCCGCCAGCGACGGCGGCCGGTGCCCTGAATAATAAACACGTCATACTGATCGAAATGCGGGCCAACGCCGCCGCCGGGTACCGCAAAGGAGATCATCAGATCGTCAATGCGCCAGTCGGGCAGATGGCGGAACGGAGCCATCAGCGCGGCGGCCGGCTCATGCCAGTGATCCACCGCCTGCACCAGCAGTGACCAGTTGTTTTCCCCCAAATGGTCGAAGCTTTCAAACGGACCGTGCGCGACCTGCCACTGACCGTCCTGATGGCTGACCAGCCGGCTGTCGACTTCATTTTCCATCGCCAGGCCGGCGAGTTCATCGGGAGAAATTGGATCGATAAAATTTTTGAAGCCGCGTTTAAGCACTACCGGGCGCTTTTGCCAGTAACGCTGAATAAAGTCCGGCCAGTTGAGATGGAGCTGAAAGTCCATGATGATTTCCTGAAACGCCAATATAAGCTAATTATAACAGTCGCGGTCTCCGGCAGATACCACTGAACTATGCCATGCGATCCTGATTGCGGAAAATCATCTTCATGCTGGCTCCGCCAGCCGGACTGGTTTCCGCCACAATATCCCCCTGGTACTGTTCCAGAATTTCACGCGCCAGCGCCAGCCCCAGCCCCTGACCGGGGCGCATGGTATCGGCGCGCTGACCGCGAATAAACACCAGGTCGCGTTTGCTTTCGGGGATGCCGGGACCATCGTCGTCCACTATCAGTTCCAGCGACTCCTCGCCCTGATTGGCGCGCACCTCAACAAACTCCAGACAGTATTTGCAGGCGTTATCCAGCACATTGCCCATGACTTCCATGAAGTCATCCTGATTGCCCAGAAAGGCGATCTCCGGGGAAATATCCAGCGTCAGTACCACGCCTTTACGTTGATACACTTTATTCAGAGCAGAACACAGGCCGTCGAGTAGTGCCGGTACCGAATGCAAATCGCGTTTCAGCGCAGGGTGATCGCCCTTCATGCTGGCGCGGTGCAAATAGTAGCCAATTTGCTGGGAAATACGGCTGATCTGCTCCAGCATAATGGGTTCCGCCTGTTCCACCGACAGACTCTTGCCGTTACGCAGTGAGCGCAGGGTGGTTTGCAGTACCGCCAGTGGGGTTTTCAGGCTGTGGGTTAAGTCGCTGAGCGTGGTACGGTAACGGGTGTAATGCTGACGCTGGTTGTTTAACAGCATATTAAGATTCATCACCAGCCCCTGCAGTTCCTGAGGCGGGCGCGGATCGAGGTTTTCCCGGCTGCCGTCCTCCAGCTGATGCACCTGGGCTGCCAGAGTGCCGATCGGGCGCAGGCTCCAGTGCGCAGCCAGCCACAGCAGGGGAACAATCAGCAAAAGGTTGGCCAGCAGCACATAGCTGAACCACGACCAGACCACATCGGAATGCTGTAACTCCTGCGGAATGGAGTCCACTACCACGATGGTTAGCGTCGGCAGGCTGCTGGTGGCCGGATAAAGATTAACCGCCACAGAGTGGGTAAAGGTATCATTGTCGTCGTCGTCATATTCCGTCAGTTTTTTCTGGACATCACGATCATTACCCACCGCTTCGCGACTGATACGATTGCTGGTATCTATTTCAAAGAAATCAGAGCGCATCAGCCAGCTTCGGCGGATTTTATTACGGATATCCGGCACATCACGCTGTTGCCAGAGAAGTTTACCCTGCTGATCGTAGATAAACACCAGCGCCGGAAAATTGAGGGAGATCCTCTCCGGCTGCACAATGCTCAGGCGATTATCCTGCCACTGTGCCAGGGTATAAAACATATTGCTTTCGCTGCGCAGTACCCGATAGGTATTTTTATCAAAGCTGACCACATAGCCAAACACTGCCACCATCCCGTAAGAAAGTGACATGGTAAGCACCACGGCAGCGGTGGCCAGTAAAAAGCGTACCCGCAGTGATAAGGGTTTATTTCGGCGCAGCAATCGCATCAGCTATCCGGATCGAGACGATAGCCCTGGCCGCGCACCGTGGTAATGACTTCAGCCGGCCAAACCGCCTGAATCTTTTTACGCAGTCGCCCGATCAACACATCAATGGTATGGCTTTCCCGCAGTTCGGCATCGGGGTACAGCTGCAGCATCAGCGAGTCTTTACTGACCACTTTACCGGCATTGCGTACCAGGGTTTCAACAATGGTGTATTCAAACGCGGTGAGTTTAATATTGTGGCCGTCCACGCTCAGTTCGCGCCGTGAGAGGTCGACGCGCAAGGCATCAAGAACAATCACCTGTGAGGCCAGTCCGCTGTTGCGGCGCATCAGCGCCTGCATACGGGCGACCACTTCTTCAATATGAAAGGGTTTAGTGACGTAGTCGTCGGCACCGGCTTCCAGCGCCTCAACTTTATTTTGCCAGCTATCGCGCGCGGTCAGCACCAGGATCGGTTGTTTTGCCGCCTGACTGCGCCAGCGGCGGATTAGATCAATGCCTTCTTCATCAGGCAGACCCAGGTCAACCAGAGTAATATCCGGGGTATGTTCGCTGAGAAAGTAGTCAGCTTCTTTCGCATCTTCAGCGGCATCTACCTGATGACCCATTTCGCGCAGCTGTACCGCCAGATGATGACGCAGCAGCGGATTATCTTCCACAACTAATACGCGCATAAGCTTTATTCCTTAACAGGCTGTAGCGTTCGCCGGAATGGCTAACCGTAGCAGTATAAGTGCGGGCAGGTAAACAACAGTTTAACGCGGGCTACGTTGGCGCAGCCCGCCGGGGAGAATTACTGTAGATCGTCAACCATTCGCAGTGCGCGTCCCAGATAGTTAGCTGGCGTCAGCTGCTTCAGGCGGGTTTTCTCCTGCTCTGGCAGATCCAGACCATCAATAAAGGTCGCCATGCCGGCAGCATCTACGCGTTTGCCTCGCGTCAGCTCTTTCAGTTTTTCATACGGTTTTTCAATTCCGTATCGGCGCATTACGGTCTGAATCGGCTCCGCCAGCACTTCCCAGTTGCTGTCCAGTTCCGCCAGCAGGCGTTCTCGGTTCACTTCCAGCTTGGACACACCTTTCAGCGTCGACTGGTAGGCAATCAGCGCGTAGCCAATCCCCACCCCCAGGTTACGCAGCACCGTTGAGTCGGTTAGATCGCGCTGCCAGCGGGAAACCGGCAGTTTAACGGCCAGGTGTTGCATTACGGCGTTAGCCAGGCCGAGGTTACCTTCTGAGTTTTCAAAATCAATCGGGTTCACTTTATGCGGCATGGTGGAGGAACCAATTTCACCGGCCACGGTGCGCTGCTTAAAGTGATTCAGGGCGATATAACCCCATATATCGCGGTCAAAATCGATCAGAATGGTGTTAAAGCGCGCGATACAGTCAAACATCTCGGCAATATAGTCGTGCGGTTCAATCTGGGTGGTGTACGGATTCCAGCTGATGCCCAGTGAGGTGACAAACTGTTCGCTCAGCTGATGCCAGTCCACGTCCGGGTAAGCGGCCAGATGGGCGTTGTAGTTGCCCACTGCACCATTGATTTTCCCGAGGATCTCGATCTTTTCCAGCTGGCGCAACTGACGCTCAAAGCGGTACGCCACGTTGGCCATCTCTTTACCCAGAGTGGACGGGGTAGCCGGCTGGCCGTGGGTGCGTGACAGCAGCGGGATATCGCGGTACTCCACCGCCAGAGCCTTCACAGCACTGATAATCTGCTGCCAGCAGGGCAGCAGCAGCTCACGGCGGGCAGTTTCCAGCATCAGCGCGTGGGAGAGATTATTAATATCTTCTGAGGTGCAGGCGAAGTGAATAAATTCCGACACCGCGTGCAGCGCCGGTACGCTGGCCACTTTCTCCTTGAGAAAATACTCGACCGCTTTCACATCGTGGTTGGTGGTACGTTCAATGGTTTTAATGCGTGCTGCATCTTCTTTACTGAAACCGGCAATAATTGCGTCCAGGTAAGCGTTTGCGTCGGCGTCAAATGCTGGAACTTCCGCAATTTGTGCGCAGGCGGCCAGTTTTTGTAGCCAGCGAACTTCCACCTCAACGCGGAATTTCAGCAAACCAAATTCGCTGAAAATAGCGCGCAGCGGACTGACTTTGTCGCCATAACGACCATCAATCGGTGAAACGGCGGTCAGAGAGGATAATTCCATCAGAGCAACTCCTGGATCGGTTATAAAATTCAGACGGGGGTGCCGTTCAGGCGGCGGAGGATTTGACTTGCCTCATTCACCAGCCGGGTACGGGAAAACATTAACTGCAGGCGGCCACCGCCAACCTGCTGCCACAATACGGCGGCGCGGATGCCCGCCAGCAGTGCGGCACGAACTTTGTTCTGGATCTGGGAATTTTGCAGGATAGCTGGTGAACCGGCAACCTGGATACGCGGGCCCAGCGGGCTGATCACATCGACATAAATCGCCGCCATAGCACCGATCAGGGTGCCGGACTCCATATCGAAGTGCTCCAGCTGGCGCTCAAGCCCGGCGATGCGCTGTCCCAGGGTATCCTGCGCCGTGTTGTTGGCATTCAACTTGCGTTCCAGTGTGATCAGACTCAGCACGTAGCGGGTAAGTTCGGCGGCCAGACCCTGACGCGACGGGCTGTTCAGCACCGCCAGCAGGGTTTCCAGGCCGAACTGCAGGTTGGCCTCGCTGTCGCCATACACCGCCAGCGTGGAGCGTGGATTAAGATCCAGCAGGCTGCGCAGGGATACCTGAAGCGCATCAGGCGGGCAGACGCCCTGATGTGCCAGCTGTTGCACCACATGCGCAGACTGACAGATACCGGCCAGCGCCAGAGTGATATCATAATAGTTCTTTGCCACGCTTACTCCTGTGTCCAGCTTAACCGGCTGAAATTACGACAGAATATGGGTTACGCCGGATTGTCCGGGCTTAAAGGCAGCCGCTGTTCAATAATCCCACCGCCCAGGCAGACATCATCAAGATAAAATACCGCAGATTGTCCCGGCGTTACGGCGCTCACCGCCTCATCGAACAGCACTTCAATCTGGTTATCACCGGTCGGGTTCAGCAGACAGGATATATCTTCCTGACGGTAACGGGTTTTAACCGTACAGCGCAACGGGGCGCTGAGCGGCTGACGATCGACCCAGTGCAGCTGTTGGGCGATTAAGCCGCGTGATTGCAGACGTGGATGGTCATGGCCCTGGGCCACAATCAGCTGGTTAGCGTCAACGTCTTTATCCACCACGTACCAGGGATCGTCATTGCCTTCTTTGGTGCCGCCAATACCCAGCCCTTTACGCTGACCTAAGGTGTGGTACATCAGCCCCTGATGTTCACCCACGGTTTCGCCATCGACGCTGACGATAGCCCCCGGCTGTGCCGGCAGGTAGCGGCGCAGAAACTCGGTAAATTTGCGCTCACCAATAAAGCAGATACCGGTGGAATCTTTTTTCTGTGCGGTGACCAGCTCCAGCTGTTCGGCAATGCGTCGCACTGCGGGCTTATCCAGCTCACCCACCGGGAACAGGCTTTTGGCAATCTGCTGATGGCTGAGGGTATACAGAAAATAGCTCTGATCTTTATTGCCATCCATACCGCGCAGCAGCTGGCTGCTGCCGTTAATATCGCGGCGGCGCACGTAGTGACCGGTGGCGATAAAATCGGCACCAAGATCTTCGGCAGCAAATTCCAGGAAGGCTTTAAATTTGATTTCTTTATTACACAGAATATCGGGATTAGGCGTGCGCCCGGCACGATACTCCTGCAGGAAGTGCTCGAAGACGTTATCCCAGTATTCGGCGGCAAAGTTTACCGTATGCAGCACTATCCCCAGTTTGTCACACACCGCCTGCGCATCGGCAAGATCGGTGGCGGCGGTACAATACTCTTCGCCATCATCCTCCTCCCAGTTTTTCATAAACAGGCCTTCAACCTGATAACCCTGCTGCATCAGCAGCCAGGCAGAAACGGAGGAATCAACGCCGCCGGACATACCGACGATCACTTTTTTTTGGCTGACAGACATAGGAGATGTACCCGACTTTAAGGAGCCGTTAAAGGCGACTCTGATAAAATTGCGTCATAGTCTATCATGCGCCGCACGCGGGTGCATCTTCACTGAACGGCCAGTTAAACGCCGCCAGCAGGCTGAGCGGATAGCGCGTACCCTGTTGATAAACCCTCAGACTTTCTGCTACCAGCGGCGAGCGTAACTGCGCGGAGGTCAGGATTGTCCCGGCACTCAGCCAGTGACAGCAGTCAATATCACTGTCCTGCGGTTGGTTGTCGCAGATATCCGCCAAATCCAGGGCAAACAGGAAGCGGATAAACGGGGTATCATCCGGGGCGATCCACTGATGCAGGCCGAGAAAAGCCTGGGGTACCGCCTGTATTCCGGTTTCTTCCTGAAGTTCACGCACTGCCGCCTGTAACAGGGTTTCATCGGCTTCCAGATGACCGGCAGGCTGATTCCAGGTGGGCTTGCCGTTGACGCGTTCTTCCACCACCAGAAATTTTCCGCCAGCCTGCACCACGGTGGCAACGGTAATATGCGGACTGAACATGGTCATCTCCTTTCTCCAGCATTTATATCAGATGGGTAATATCGCGCCATTCGCCGGGGGCCAGCCCTTCCAGACTGAGCGAACCCATCGCAAAGCGTACCAGACGCAGCACCGGATAGCCGATATGCGCCGCCATGCGCCGCACCTGGCGATTACGTCCTTCATACAGGGTAATTTTAAGCCAGCTGGTAGGGATGTTTTTGCGCTCGCGGATCGGCGGCGTGCGTGGCCACAGCCATTCCGGTTCCGCCACCCGCTCAACCCCGGCGGGCAGGGTGGGGCCATCTTTTAGCGTCACTCCAACGCGCAGGACCTGCAGCGCGTCTTCATCTGGCTCACCTTCCACCTGCACATAGTAAATTTTACCGGTGCGTTTACCCGGCTGGGTCAGCCGCGCCTGCAGGGCACCATCATTGGTCAGTACCATCAGACCTTCGCTGTCACGATCGAGCCGCCCGGCAGCATAAATGCCCGGTCGGGGAATAAAATCTTTCAGCGTGCGCCGCCCGGATTCATCGGTGAATTGGGGCAACACATCAAAAGGTTTATTAAATAACACCACCTGGCGCGGGCCTATTGCCGCACTGCTGGCCTGGTTACGGGATCGCTGTGGTCTGACCCGTTGATTAACAAAGGAAGATTTACGCATAAACGATGTACCCTGTAACAATTCCGGCAGTATAGCGTAATTCTTATGTGATTGGCGTGACCCAATTATTCGCGTAGTATTGACGCGCATCTTACAAGTCATTAACAAATTAAGCGCTCGAAGGAGAGGTTAATGGAAAGCAAAGTAGTTGTTCCGGCGGAAGGTCAGAAAATCACTCTGGAACAGGGAAAACTTAACGTCCCTGCGAATCCAATCATTCCGTTTATCGAAGGAGATGGGATTGGCGTTGACGTTTCTCCGGTCATGATCAAGGTCGTTGATGCCGCCGTGAAGAAAGCCTACCACGGTGAGCGTAAGATCTCCTGGATGGAAATTTACACCGGTGAGAAATCGGTTGAGCTGTACGGTAAAGATGTCTGGCTGCCGGAAGAAACGCTAGACCTGATCAAAGAGTATCGCGTTGCCATCAAAGGCCCTCTGACTACCCCGGTTGGCGGTGGTATTCGTTCGCTTAATGTTGCGCTGCGTCAGCAACTTGATCTGTACATCTGCCTGCGTCCTGTGCGCTACTACACCGGCACCCCAAGTCCGGTTAAACGCCCCGAGGATACGGATATGGTGATCTTCCGCGAAAACTCCGAAGATATCTATGCCGGTATCGAATGGAAAGCGGGCACCCCTGAAGCGGATAAAGTGATTAAGTTCCTGCGTGATGAAATGGGCGTGAAGAAAATTCGCTTCCCGGAAGACTGTGGTATCGGCGTTAAGCCATGCTCGAAAGCGGGCACCGAACGTCTGGTACGTGCCGCTATCGAATACGCGATAGCCAATGACCGTGATTCCGTGACGCTGGTGCACAAAGGTAACATCATGAAGTTCACCGAAGGTGCCTTTAAGGATTGGGGATATCAGCTGGCGCGTAACGAGTTTGGCGGTGAATTGATTGACGGTGGCCCGTGGCTGAACATCACTAACCCGAACACCGGCAAGAAAATCGTGGTGAAAGATGTGATTGCAGATGCTTTCCTGCAACAAATCCTGCTGCGTCCGGCAGAATATGACGTTATCGCCTGTATGAACCTGAACGGTGACTACATTTCCGATGCCCTGGCGGCACAGGTAGGCGGTATTGGTATCGCGCCTGGCGCCAACATCGGTGAAGAATGTGCACTGTTTGAAGCCACCCACGGTACTGCACCGAAATATGCCGGTCAGGATAAAGTGAACCCGGGTTCGGTGATCCTCTCTGCTGAGATGATGCTGCGTCATATGGGCTGGTTTGAAGCCGCTGACCTGATTGTTAAAGGTATGGAAGGGGCGATTGCTGCCAAAACCGTAACCTATGACTTCGAGCGTCTGATGGACGGTGCTAAACTGCTGAAATCGTCAGAGTTTGGCGATGCGATGATCAGCCATATGTAAATTTTGCGTTTGTTAATTTTATTAACGGGGGTGTAACACCTCCGTTGTTTTTTGATAGCCTGCTAACGGTTATCAAAATTTTATCAAAACTTCGTTCAATTACCCCGCAATCGTTGTCCATCCTTTACCACGATCGTCATGGTATTGAGCAGTCTGATATAGTGATTTATGCCCAGCTTTTTTGGGAACTGGCGCAGTGTGAGGAAAGGTTATCGTTTTATACAGATATCTGGATACACTGTTTGACAATACAAAAAATTATGATTTTAGATGGTTGTCAGAGGCTGTGGCTGGTGTGCTGGTTGCCTAAGGTATGCGGGTTGATGTTGGAGGATGTAGGCAGGTCTATATGCCTTATAATTCGACAGTCGAATACGGCGGTATGCGTTCGGTGATCCGCTGGTGTTTGACGATACCACTCAGACTTGATGAAACCTTTTTTTGTTGCCCTTTAATGCTAACTCGTTATGAATTAGCAGTGACGGTAAGCACTTCAAAAAGGAATGACATGAACGATTCGGAAATGGAAAGTATTCTGCTAAAAAATGGTTTCACAGAAAGAAACATTACTCATATGCTTAAGATAATTTCACGTGATGATGAGGGTAAAGAAACATTCACCACATTAATATATGACTTGAAAAAGCGATTTTATGCAGGTTGTCTTTTGATTTTAGTTTTACTGATGCCATTGTTAATTATGATCGGTAATTCATCTGGTGATGTGAAAACTTATTTCATGGTTTTAATATTTGGTATGATGTGTTTATATTACATCATACCTATGAACTTAGCCTGGAAATCTTATCGGTTTCTCTTAAGAGTAAAGGGGTGAAAACCCCTTCAGGATCAATTCTCTTCCTGGATCTCTTTATATGTTAATCCCATCTTTCCTATTTTAGAGGCAGCACCAATTCCTTTTAATGCAAGTGTCGGACGGCTCATGGTAGATATTTTTATGTAGTAGTCAGAGGGCAGATATTTAAAAAGCCTCCAACTTTCTGGCTTAAGTGATAATTTCAGGATTCCATAGTATGATGTAGATAAATCTACAGCCTGATAAGCCAGCATGCCCAATTTTCTATCAAACCCTAAAAATTCTGCCACATCCATATATGCTACTTTCATAAAACCTTCGTTATCACTTTTCCCTTGTAATTTTTGTAAACCCTCATAAGCTGAACTTGCGCCGTTTAAAACCAAATTAACACCTACCACCGTACCAATAATATTCCCAGTCACAAATGATGAGGCGGCAATACCTAATCCTGCAACTAACTGAAGACCACCAAGAACTATGCCTATGCCATCTATGGCATAGCCAATGATTTTTTCATTGTCATGATAAAATTTTACAGATGCATTAACTGCTGCGCGACCTGTGCTCAACATCTCGTTTTGCACAGCAAGATACCGCCTCTCATGCTTAAGATTGTTCAAACATTCCTGGTAAAACAGAGTCGTTTGTAGCAGCTTGTAGGATTTGCATTTGAGAAGTGATGAATCTTTGAATGTCATCCATAAAACGTATCCGGGTTAAAAGATCCGTCAGGTGTACTGATGAAACAGTGCGTGCGGTTTCTGAAAGCTGTCGGGCTTCCAGATCAACCATAGTGAGGAAGTAGCTGGAAAGACGGTTCTTTACTAAGTAGTTATCCATAACTTGTCCTTTTGGTCTATTACGGTGGCTAACCGGCCCCCCTTTTTTGTTCAGAGAAGAAACAATGTCATGCAGTCAATTAACCACCGTTACTATGTATCTTTAAGTTGATAATGTGAAGTTATGGTGAATAATGTCTAAAAATCAATGCAGTAAGTTTTAATTGTGCAGGTGCTGCTGCGTCATATGGGCTGGTTTGAAGCCGCTGACCTGATTGTTAAAGGCATGGAAGGCGTGATTGCCGCCAAAACCGTGACCTATGACTTCGAGCGACTGATGGACGGTGCTAAACTGCTGAAATCGTCAGAGTTTGGCGATGCGATGATCAGCTATATGTAAGGCTGAGACAGGATATGGCTAACAGGAGCGTAATGCTCCCGTTATTGTATCTGGCTTTTGCTCAGGAAGAGTATTTTCTGTTAAGGGTAAACTATCAACTAATAGCATGCAAATATAAAATTATCTAAAACTCTATTGTACATTATGCGCAGTTTGTATATTATTTCATCTATCACTGTGTGAAGTGTAAATTGAGCAGGGCAAGAATGTTCTAATAAAATTTGTATACCGGGATTGTTATAAAATAATAGGGATATATTTTGGAAGATAAAATTACCATTAGTGTTAATACCGGGTTTTTCAGAGGGTTCAGGGCCTGAAACAGAAGACGTAATTATTATTTAAAAAGAGTTAAGCTCCATATCAGATTACAGCTGGCTAAATTCCTGTGGGATAAAAGGAAAAAAACTGTTCTAGATATTACTTCAGTGAAAACCATACTACTTATTCGTAATGAAGGTACTTTAGGTGATATGGTTGTCTATTCCGGACTGGTAAAGAAGTTACACGAAGCGGGGTTTACGTTAGATATACTGCTGACCAACGGTAGTCAGGTTATTATGCAGCATAACCCCTATGTGCGGAATATTTACGCAGCAGGAGATGTTTCTACCGAGGCATATTTAAAAAACTTTATCCACAGTGTACCTGCGGAAATAATAAAAAAGTTAAAAGAAAATAACTATGATTTAGTGATTGATCCTTCTTTATTTGATACACCAGTGCATCGGATGAAATTGTTGAGAGACATCAATGCAAAAAATGTACTGGGTTTTAATAAGAAACCACAAGTTAAACATTATAGTGATTCTGTTGAATTTTCAGGGATTGAACATCATATTACGACAGCCGTTTCGGTACTGGCAAATCGGTTGGGCATCGAGCTGACCACAACAAAATCCTATGACCTGCATGTTCCTGGCGAGATACTTGATGAAGCAGCGTCATTCCTTCAGTCTTTAAATAAAGACAAAACTGTCATTATTAATATCTTTACCGGTAGCAAGGAGCGATGCTTTTCACAGTCACAACTTTTATCTCTGGTAAATAAAATTAACCAGGAATTCTCAAGTGTGGCAATGATTTTACTGGATCATCGCAGGGAAATAAACGTCACATTACCGGATAATGTTGTGATTAATCCATTTAAAACAGTTCATCATGCACTGTCGCTGATTTCCAGGGTTGATCTGATAATTTCACCTGATACCTCTGTAGTACATATGTCAGCTGCATGGAAAAAAAATCTGATTAGCGTCTACAAAGATATCCCGGATAATAATTTATTATGGGGGCCGGGCTATAGCAACGCCAGCCAAATTATTCTGAACAGACGGGTGCTTTCAGAAGACGAAAACATTCCCTCTCTTATCGTTGATGAAATAAAAAAACGCAGCCTGCTTTAGTGTCGTTTTGAATATCAATGAGGATGTTGCTCCGGCCACAATCCTTGTTGATATCATTACCCCTGTGCTGGTTAGCGAATGATGTTTTCCTGCACCCTGAGGGGTGGTATACACTCAGCTTATTGGCTAACAGACCAGGTGAGCACAATGATAACCAGATATCAGTTCGGGATGCTAAAACCCATTGTATTAGCCCCTATGGCCGGAGGTCCCTCAACACCTGAACTCTGTGCAGCCGTTGCTGATGCGGGTGGACTGCCATTTCTGGCAGCGGGTTATCTGGAGCCTGCTGCGTTGCAACAGAAAATTGCTGCGTTGACGGCATTAACCTCTGCCCCCTTTGGTATTAATTTATTTGCGCCAGAATGTGCCAACTCTCCACAGCAGCGCGATGAATATCAGCGTTACCGTGACTTTCTGCAACGGGAAGTCAGCATCCCCGGGCAACTGTTGCAGCAGCCCTGTCAGTGGACCGACGATTTCTTTGCCGAAAAATTAGCAATAGCCTTGTCTTCTCCTGCCCGGTTTATCTCCTTTACTTTTGCTTTTCCTCCGCAGAAGGTAATGACTCAGCTGCAGCGGGCGGGCAAGAAAGTAATCCTCTATGCCACCAGTCGTGCCGGGATTGAGGCGATTATTTCCCACGGTGCCGATATTATCGGTATCCAGGGCAATAATGCCGGTGGTCACAGCGTAAAAGTTGCTGGATATGACAGTGATGAGGTGCTGGAATTAACCACGTTGGTAGAATATGCCCGTACTGTCACTGACAAACCGATTTTTGCCGGTGGCGGGGTAACGGGTGCCTGCGATGTCAGCGCCATTCTTGCTGCGGGAGCCACAGCGGTTCAGGTTGGTACGCTGTTTCTTGATGCGACAGAAGCAGGTACCCGCAAAACCCACCGTCAGGCGTTGAGGGAATTAAACGATCGCCAGACGGTGATCACCCGGGCATTTTCCGGTAAGACGGCCAGAGCCATAACCAATGCTTTTACAGAGCAATGTGCAGCGGTCGCACCGGCGCTGTACCCACAAATCCACTATTTAACGGCAAAACTCAGAGCCGGGGCAGATGCAGACGATAATATGGAAAACCTCAATCTGTGGGCGGGGACCGGGTTTAAATATTGTACGCACCGCCCGGCAGCAGACATTTTGTTAAGCCTTCTGCCTGAGGAGCCCGAACTCACAAGCTCTGAAGAAGTTGACCCTTAATTCAATAAGAGCCTGACGTGACAGGCTCTTTACAGACAACTTACGCTTTGAGTTCCGGCCACCTGACGCTGGCCAGCGCATTTTCACGCGCGGCAGCAAACAGATTTCCCTGGAATATATTGATGCCGGCTGACTCCAGCCACATCCATTCTTCAGGCTGTTCAACGCCAGTGGCAACCACCGAGATTTCCAGCGCGGCACAGCATTTGATTAATCCCTGAACGACCGCCTGCTTAGGACCACTGCGATGGATATTGCTGATTATGGTGCGGTCTATTTTTATGCGATCTGGCTGTAAGTGGATAAGCGTTAATAATCCGCCATAGCCGCTGCCAAAGTTATCGATCGCCAGGCTGATCCCGGCGGCTTTTAACTGGCGTATCGCGATCCTGAAATGCACAGCCGAGGTGGCGATCTCGTTTTCCGTTATCTCAACCACAATTTGCTCAGGTAACAGCCCGGCGGCGTGGATGGTTGCCAGCAACTGTGCGGTGGCGTCAGGTACAGCGGTGAGTGAGTGAGGTGACAGATTAATGGCCAGGGTCTGCTGGCCCAGTCCCAGCTGACGGCTGAGACTGAAAGCCTGACGGATGGTCGCCAGTTCCTGTTGAAAAACCGTCTGTGGCGCGGCGTCAGTACTGTCCTCTGCGTCAGGGGCGGTTGCTTCTACCGCCAGCAGCTCACGAACCAGCGGATCCACCAGTGGCTGTAACAGCACGCCAGGGTGGCCGGAGGTGTCTGACGGGGCAGGTGCCCGATCCGGCTCGGAGATAAATTCCCAGCTGTCGGCATCGGGAATTTCAAAATAATTTTCGCGTTCGGTGGCGCTGACGAAAGTGCGCAGAAATTGCAGGGCGCGATCGTTCCAGGTCAGCTGATATTTTGAGGTGCCGCGATCCAGCACCGCCTGCAACACGCTGCTCTGATCGTATTTACGCAGGTCAAACAGTTCCATGCCCAGCTTACCGAAGCGGCGTGCCGGGGCGTAATCACGCAGTAACTCAACAATATTATGATGACGGGTATCCGCGCAGACGCGGCGAAAAGCAGACTGCACACCGTCTTCAGGGCCTTCCAGTAACTGGAAAAAATGTGTGCCGTTGAACAGCAGAATGCCCGTCACATTTAACGAGCGATTGAAATGATTGGCTTTATCCACCACAGCCTGGATATCTGCAAAGGGCACATCATCACAGATATGGCTACGGTAAATGAGGGTAGACAACATAAAATAATCCAGTTTCGCTTTAGTCTGTCTACCATAGCAGAATCAGAGGCCACACGACCCTGATATTTACAGATAATTGTTTATAACTTTAGCCACTTCGCCTGCTGTCAGCACTCTTCACTGACCAGCCACTGATCGGCTTCTTCAAACATCTCTTCCACAATGCGCATCAGAGTGGCTTTCTCATTCTTACTGGCATCGGTCTTGATACTGTTAGCCTGCATTGGCTTCACCCGGACATCGGCATCCGGAAACACCCTCTGTACCCGCTTTTCCAGTTCAATAGCTATCAGTTGCCCGGCATTTGCCAGGCCGGCAACGTTACGCTGGTCATAAATCAGTTCAACAAACATATCAGCTCCTTTTTATCTGTATAAAAATACAGTTATTTTGCCGGCATTTCAATTCTATTCAGCTTAAGGCCGGCAGCAGGCGCGATAGGTTTACCCCGCTCTGAGCTGGGGATAGTCAGAGAGCGTCAGGGTGGCAGCATGACCCTCAACGGTCAGGATCCCCTGTGCGCCCAGCGGCAGCGTTACCGTATCACTGTCGTGACCGAAGGCGAGGCCATCGATAACCGGTAATCCGCTGAGCTCACCGATCAGCTGCCAGACAGTAGCAAAATTGTAGCCAGCATCGTAATCGCTTAGCGTGGCACCGCTAAAACTGCCGGTGACAATTGCCTGTTGCCGCTGAAGCACGCCGCTTTGATGCAGTTGCAGCAGCATTCGTTCCACCCGGAACGGATGTTCATTAATATCCTCGATCACCAGAATGCCGTCGGAAATCGCTGGCAGCCAGGGGGTTCCGCTTAGTGAGGCCAGCATCGCCAGATTACCGCCCCATACGGTACCGCGCAGGTTAATCTGCGCCTGGCGCTGACTTTGCCACTGCAGGGTAAATTGTTGGTTGTTCATCGCCTGCCAGAAGTGCTCAAGCGTAAAGGCAGAAAGGCTTTCCGCACCAAAATTACCTGCCAGCATCGGGGCACTGAAGCTTTTAATGCCCTGTTGAGCCAGCAGAGCCAGCTGAATGGCGGTAAAATCACTGTGACCACAGAGCGCCAGCGGGGCATCACGCAGGCGGTTACCCAACGCGGGGTAGTTCAGCTGTGGTAACAGCCGGGTGGCACCATAGCCGCCGCGCACCGCCAGCACAATATCCGGCAGAGTGGGCATCTCTGCCAGCTGGTTGATATCGGCAAGGCGCTGGCTGTCGGTACCGGCGAAACGCTGGTCACGGCGGGGGATAACCTGACCGTTGCTCACCTGATGGCCTGCGGTTTGCAGACGCTCCACACCACGCAGTGCGGCGGCCTGATTCTGGCAATAACCAGAAGGAGCAATTAAATGAATATTTCGTGGTGATGTCGTCATGATGGGCATTTTTCACATCCAAACAGGGAAGGCCTGCTATTCTTTAAGCAGATTTAGCGCCAGGAGTACAGAAAAAGCGCGGTTTTAATCCACGTCATTGCGGATTAAGTCCGGAAAAACAGGGCATTCTGCGTCTGAACGGCTTTGACTTCAGATAATGACGAAAAGTGCCGCTTTAGTCATCACAGTCAGCTAAAAACTAAGATTTACGGTAATGTCAGCGGCAGTGATAATCCGTAAAATTCAGCTTCGTCCATAATGGCAAACAGACAGCCTGACGGGCTCAGAGGAGAAAACGGGCGTGAATATAAGTGTTAATTATCTGGTCATCCTGGTGACCTTAATACTGGCTGGTTGTGCAGATAAATCGCCACCGCCACCTGATCGCAGTCAACTCTCCACGCCTCTGATTTCTTCCCCGCCAAAAAAAGTGGCGAACAGCTGGTCAGCGATCACCCAGCATGCGGCGCTGAACTACGGTGTTGATCAAAAACTGGTAGATGCGATTATCGCAGTGGAGTCGGGCGGCAACCCAACGGTGGTCAGTCGTTCAAATGCCGTGGGGTTAATGCAGATTAAGGCTTCCACCGCCGGGCGCGAAGTATACCGGGCGCGCGGGCGCAAAGGGCAGCCAGAGGCCAGAGAGCTACGCGATCCGGCGAAGAATATTGATATCGGAACGGCCTATATCAATATTCTCCAGCGCCAACAGCTGGCGGGGATCCGCGATCCGAAAACCCTGCGCTACGCCACGATAGTCTCGTATGCGAATGGTGCCGGTGCGCTGTTACGGACGTTCTCACGCGATCGCTCGCGGGCAATTGCCATGATAAATGCCATGACTCCGGAAGAGTTTTATCAGCATGTGCAGCAAAAACATCCGGCGGCACAGGCTCCGCGCTATTTATGGAAAGTCACCACTGCATACCGCACTATCTGATTAGCGTTTCTCCTTTTCCCATCACTCGCGCCGGCAGTTGCTGTCCGCGCGAGCGAAGTCACACTGATGCTGTTGACGTTACCACCTGTGCGATACCCCCCAGAAAAATTTCAGATAAAAGCCGTACTTAGCCCCCGAATTCTAAATTCTTAGCTATATTTATTATTACTGCATAACGTGGTGTTTAATTGGTAAACATTAAGGGGAAGTCAATGGGTATCTTGTCATGGATCATCTTTGGTCTGATTGCCGGTATTATCGCCAAGTGGATCATGCCGGGTAAAGATGGCGGCGGTTTTATCATCACTGTCATCCTGGGGGTCGTCGGTGCGGTGGTTGGTGGCTGGATCAGCACGCTGTTTGGTTTTGGCAAAGTTGACGGCTTTAACTTTGGCAGCTTTGTGGTAGCCATTATCGGTTCGATTGTGGTGCTGTGGATTTACCGTAAAGTACGCAGCTGACCGACAGCGAACACGCTAACGAGGCGTCACCGCGCCTCAAGCCCAACAAAGTCCTGGCCTGGTGGTCAGGACTTTGTGCTTTGTGGTTTAAAAGCCAGGTCAAAGTTAACAACAAATAAAAAAGCCCGCATGTTAATCATGCAGGCTTTATCACCCATCCTGGAGGCGCCGCAATCGCGCCCCTCAACAACGATTAAAAATCGTAACCGAAAGTCGCCACCACGGTACGATCCGCACCCCAGTAGCAATAGCCGGTACCGTAACAGGCGGCGACATATTCACGTGCTAACAGGTTATTGGCATTAACCTGTACAAACGCGCCTTTCAGGCTGCTGTTCCAGGCACCGAGATCGGCGCGCACCGAGGCATCAACCACGGTAACCGACGGAATACGCACGGTATTGGCATTATCCGCCCACTGCTTACCGATATAGCGCACCCCGGCTCCGGCGCTGATACCGTAGTCAAACTTATAGTTAGCCCAGGCAGACGCGGTCGAATCAGGTGAAACATACGGGGTATGGCCGTTAATATTGGCTCCGGTAGTCGCATCAACCCCTTCTTTATAACGCACCCGGCTGAGCGCATAACTGGCAATGGTGCTCAGACGCGGGGTCAGCTGATTATGCGCCTCCAGCTCAATACCCTGCGATTTCACCTTACCGCCCGGCTCATAGTAGGAACCCATCACATTACGTGTGGCAACGTCTTTCTGAGTCAGATCGTAAACCGCAATTGAGTACAGGTCGGAGGTGCCCGTTGGCTGGTATTTCACCCCGGCTTCATACTGCTGTGAGGTGGTCGGTTTCAGCAGGTTGCCATCTTTACCGGTCAGCGCCTGTGGCGTAATACCGCTGCTGTAGCTGACGTACGGTGATACCCCGTTATCAAAGGCGTACAGCAATCCGGCGCGGCCACTGACGCTGTCGTCCTGGCGGCGGTATTTGGTGTCGTTGTTGTAATTATCCGTCTGCGAAACAATACGGTCATAGCGCCCGGAAACATCCAGATGCCAGTTATCCCACTTCATTTCATCCTGAAGATACACGCCAGTCTGATAATACTGACGCTGTGAATGAGTGAAGGTGTAGCTGGAAGGGGTGCCAACCGAGGCACCGGTCGTCGCATTCAACTGAGTTGCGTAACCGCTGGCATCATACAGGTCGTTTTTATATTGATGATACTCAGCGCCCAGCGCCACTTTATGTTCGACTTCACCGGTAGCGAAATCAGCAATCAGCTGGTTATCAATGGCAGCACCGCCCAGCGAGGAGCGGGAACCGGAATAATAACGGTTCATCAGGCTGCTGTTTGAAGAGACCCAGCCAATTTGATACACCTGATCCAGATCGACATTGGAGTGGCTGTAGCTGGCGGTGGAATGTACGGACCAGGTATCGTTAATGCGATGGAAAAAGTCATAGCTGTAGATCTGTTCATGGCGTTTAAACTGATCCAGTGACGGATCACCATCGTAGAAACCAGTACTCAGCTTGCGACCATTGTGTTCATACAGGCTGCCTTCCGCCGGTACGGCGCTGTGATAGCCACCGGACGGATCTTTCTGCAGATAGGCTTTTAACAGCAGAGAGGTATCTTCGTCAGGCTGCCATAGCAGAGAAGGGGAAATGGCATATTTCTCTTCACGGGTATGGTCATACTGGGTATCACTTTTATGGGTCAGTCCGGTCAGACGGAACGCCCACTGATCGTTAATCGCGTTGGTGTAGTCCATCGCCACGCCAGTGGTCGCGTGATTACCAAAATAAGTGCGGAAATGACCTTCCTCGGCAAACTGTGGACGTTTTGAGGTTTCCATTACCAGTCCGCCCGGGACGGTCTGACCGTAAAGGGCGGAAGAGGGGCCTTTAATCACATCAATACGTTCGAGGAACCAGGGATCGACCTGCAGAATATTGTAACTACCCGGATCGCTCATCAGGCGCAGGCCATCAAGGAAAATATTATCTACATCACCGCCGTGGAAACCGCGCAGAGAAACGGTGTCATAGCGGGTGGCGGCACCGCCAAAGTTGGTAAACGCGCCGGCGGTATAGTTCAGCGCCTGATTAACCGTTAAGGCCCCCTGGTCTTCCATCTGCTGACGGGTTACCACCGAAATGGACTGAGCGGTCTCAATCAGGGGTTTGTCAGTTTTGGTTGAACCTTTACTGGTTTTAGCGGTGTAGCCCTGGGTTGGTGATGTAGCTGTTTCGGTTGGAGTGGCGGTGACCACCAGAGTATTTTCTGCTGCCACAACGGCACCTGGAGCAGTGAGCGCAAGGGAGCATAACAGCGCGGAACGCTTCAGATTAAATGCCTTGATCATTTGTTGTTTTCCCACTTCTGAGTTGAGTATAAGCCACTGCATTTATGATGGATATATCCACCCGGTGTTGATATAAAGGCAAATTTCACTGCGTAAGATAATGCCAATGAGAATTATTATCTTTCAGGGTTGCAGATTCAAGTAGATCACCGACAAAAATGATAAATCATTTTCGGTAATTATCAGAAAAGGACGTTTTTTACCGTAATGCGCTTCGGCACCGGCTATCGGGCCGGTGCCTGCCTGAGTTAAAGGGAATAATTACGGTTGTGCATTATCGGTTTCCGGGATCTCGCTGGCGTTATTGCATTTTTTCCCCTGTGGACAGTAAAGATCAAGCAGCATCATGGTGACGCCATTGGTCCAGCCAAAGCCATCCTGTAGCGGATACTCACCGCCACTGCCACCGCCCAGATTGCTACCTTCAACCACATACTTCTCTACCAGCTTATGTTCAGTATTCCAGGTGTTCTGCACATTATTTAAAAAGCGCAGGCCAATCTTGCGAGCCAGGGTCTGATTGCCATAGTGATTAAAGCCGCTGACGGCAGCCCACTGCAACGGAGCCCAGCCGTTTGGCGCATCCCACTGTTGCCCGGTGATCAGAGTGGTGGTAGACAGACCGCCAGGCTTGAGTAACTTCTGCTCAACGGCGCGCGCAGTATCGGCGGCCTGTTGTGGGGTAGCTAACTGCATATAGAGTGGGAAAACTGTGGCGGCGGTTAACTCCGGCCTGACGCTGGCTTTTTTCCAGTCGTAATCGGCATACCACTGCTGTTTTTTATCCCATAAAAAGTGGTTGATAGCCTTTTGCCGCGCCTGTGCCAGCTGGGTATAGCGCTGACTGACCTCCTGGTTACCTGACAGCGCTGAGGCTTTTGCCAGCGTGGTCTCCAGATGCCAGAGCAGTGAATTCAGATCAACCGGCACGATAGCGGTGGTGCGCACCGTGGTGAGGTCGTTGGGTTTGTCAAACCAGCGAGAGCTGAAGTCCCAGCCAGAGGCCGCCCCGGCGCGCAGATCGCGCCAGACTTCGCTTTTATCCCGGCGGGTGGCGCGCTGGGCAGTAAGAATATCCTCCATCCAGGATTCGGTACGCGGCACATCGCGTTCATCCCAGTAGCGGTTAAGCAGGGTGCCATCTTTCAGTTTCACCACCCGATGGACGGCACTGCCGGGTTTCAGCTCACCATCGTTGGCTCCTGCCATCCACCAGTCATACTCTTTTTTCAGCTGCGGCAGATAGTGGCGATAGACCTCATCCCCTTTTTTCTGTGCCAGCAAATCGACCATCATGCTAAAAAACGGTGGCTGTGAACGGCTGAGGTAGTAGCTGCGGTTACCGTTGGGGATATGGCCGTATTGATCGATCAGCCAGGCAAAATTATCGGTCATATCCTGCACCAGCTGCCAGTTATCACTTTTTGCCAGACCCAGCATAGTGAAATAGCTGTCCCAGTAATAGATTTCGTTAAAACGTCCGCCGGGCACCACATAAGGTTTAGGCAGTGGTAACAGCGAACCCCACTGTTCTGAACTGGCCGGGGAGCGGGTCAGCATTGGCCACAGGCTGTCAATGTGCTCGCGCAGATTTTTAGCAGGCGGCGGGGTGTCACTTTTGCCGTCGGCGCTCAGGGTAAAGTTGGTGGCCAGAAAGCGTTTTAAATCGAAATTACGCTGCTGTTTCTGCATCTGCCAGTCGGCAAGAATTGATGAGGGATCGCGCAGCGGTTGTGCATCGGCAAAGGTTTTTTGATCGGGGTAAATTTTTGCAGCCTGAACTGCCTGAAACAGCGGTGCTAGCACCACATCCGGCGGTTGCGGCAGCGGTTCTGCAGCACTGAGTCCACTGCTGGCCATCACGCTGCCAGCCAGCACCAGGCAGGGGGATAGCAAACGTGGCCAGGCTTTCTTTTCGGCTTTCTTCATCTGTTTTCTCCATGTCAAAGCAAGGGCGCTCGATAAATAGCTGATGCTTAGAAAACTTTAGATGATTTCCGGAAAAAACTACGCCGGGAAGGGATAAAATGTGAAACAGGCGAAATTTGTCTGCCGGAAGTCAGGCTTCCGGCAGCAGGGATTACAGAGATACGCAGGTGTCTTCCGACAGGCCCAGCATAATATTTAGGTTTTGTACGGCGGCGCCGGAGGCACCTTTACCTAAATTATCCAGCCGGGCGACCAGCAGACTCTGGCGATACTCCGCATGGGTAAATACAAACAGTTCCATCGTATTACTGTTGTTCAGCGCCTGTGGCAGAAGGAAGGGAGCGCTGCCGGCATCCAGCTGGTTCACTTCCCGCACCCGGATAAACTGTTGACCGGCGTAGAACTGGCTGAGTTGCTGATGCAGGGCGCTGCCATCACTGTTGTTCAGGGGGATAAATACCAGCATCCCCTGTGCGTAGTCACCCACCGCCGGCTGGAAAATCGGACGGCTGCTTAATCCGCCCCAGGCCATAATTTCTTTCAGATGTTTATGATCAAACCCCAGGCCGTAAGCGGCATAACCTTTACCGCCCTGTTGCCAGGATTCGATCATTGCATTACCGCCCCCGCTGTAACCGGACACGGCATTAATGGTTAATGGCTGGTCAGCGGCCAGCATACCGCTCTGCGTTAGCGGAGCCAGCAGGGCAATGGCACCACTGGCATAACACCCAGGATTGGAAACATAGCGCGCCTGATGAATTTTTTCCCGCTGGCCGGGGAACAGTTCCGGCAAGCCATAGACCCAGCCATCACTCACCCGATGGGCTGAACTGGCATCCAGCACGCGGGTACCTGCCGCCGTGGCCAGCCCGACGGCTTCTCTGGCCGCAGCATCGGGCAGGCAGAGAACCGTGACATCGGCCTGTTTCATTAATGTCTGACGGGCGTTGGTCTCTTTGCGCCGGGCGGGATCGATACCTAGCAGTGTGATATGGGGATGTCTGGCCAGACGTTGCTGGATTTGCAGCCCGGTGGTGCCTGCCTGACCGTCAATAAATACGTGATATTTCTGACTCATTACTGCCTGTGCCTTTGTGAAACAGGGAAAAAGTCAGTGTAATCAGATTAGAAAAGATTAACAGCGCCGACAGAAATTAAATCTGAGCTTTGGATGAAATCACTGTACAGCAGGCATTGGACAGCGGTAAACCGCTGTCTGACTGTCAGGGTAGCAGGCAGACAGCGGGCCGGGATTACTGGTGTACTGCCTCCTGAACGGTTTCAGAAGCCTGCCACAGGCGGTATTTCACCGTCACGCCTTCAGGCACATAAATCACCATTGGCAGACGGCTGTTGTAGCGCTGCAGCGCCGCATCACCCAGATTGGCGGAGATAAATTTCTCGGTTTTGGAATTTTCCGGGCAGCCCATCATGGTGGAGGCCGGTGGAGAAAGTTTATCCAGTTCCAGATAGTTATAACCAAAACCTTTCAGGGTTTTGCTCTCCAACTTACCGCTAATAAGCACCCGGTTGCAGTCAACGGTCATGGTTTTGCCAATCAGCAACTCCACTTTAACGTCAACTTCATCTTTACGGGGTGGCAGCCAGATGACCTGACGGTTCATGCCTGCTTTCGCTGCCGGCCACGGAGCAGTTTTCTCCAGCGGCTGTTTGCTGAGATCGTTGTCATCAGTGTGGGCGTTGGTAGCAGCGAGCACGCTGCCAGAAACCATTAACAGCAGGCTGGACAGCGCAACAGATACCTTATTCATATATCATCCTCAGAGATAGTTAACCGGCGAAACTATATGATATTGCGCATTGGGTGTCATTATTAGCGCATACTCAGCGTAGTCGGGAAACGGGCCGTTTGCCTGGCCCGTGGTGCGCTGCTACCCTGACGACGCTGAAATGGTTCTGCGCTATGTCTGAAAAGGCGGGATGATCAATGATTTGGATAATGTTGCTGACACTGCTGGTGGTGTTTTTTATCGGATTCAGGGTGCTTAACTCCCGTCCACGGCGCGCGGTGCGCGCGTTAAGTGAACGGCTGAATCTCGATCCGCTGTATGTGGAATCCTTGCTCAGCCTGATGGGAAAAGCGCCGGGTGAGGCATTCATTAACTATCTGGCGACCGAAAATGCGCACCATCTGGAAAACGCCGCCGGCGTACTGTTTATTTATCAGGTTTTTATGGTCGATCCGTCAGATAACAGCACGATGTTCTGGCGCAGGGTACTGCGTAATGCGCGTCTGCCAACTGAAATTAGTGCTGAACAGCTGCGGCTGGCGCTGACGTTTTTATGCGAAATTGAGCCGGACGCGCAGCAGCTGCATCAGCAGCGGCTGGCCTATAACGCCCGTTATTCCGCGATGGAGCCGGTCCAGGCAGAAAATATCCGTAGCGTACTGCATTGACCGCGCCTGCAAATTGATATTCGTTACTAAAACACGCTGACTATCGGTGCCACCCATCCCGCGCTGCATTTCCCGCTGGCCGTGCGTTATTTCAGTGCATCGCAAACCGCGTCAGGTATTCCTGCTGGGGTAGAGAAGAGGTGGTCGAGCTCCGATCCGCAGGTTGCCCGGGTGGGTAACCGGGGGCAGGTCACATTGCTGGCTGACGGACGTACCCGGTTCACGCTGCAAACTGCGGGCAACGATGATTATGCCCCGGTGGAAAGTCACTAGCCATACCACCCACCTGAAGCCTCAGGCGTCATTCTGGGGTGAGCAGATGGTGGTTGAACTGGTGGCAGAAGGGCACCTGCAGATGACCAGCAGTAAAAAATTCAAATCCTTTGTCGTGCGTAATCTCAGCCCGGAAAAATTCTGGAACAAATTATTCCTTAAGTCGAAAATCGAAACCTATAGCCGGGCGGGCGAAGACCGTTCCTGCAAGGAAAGCTATCTCGGGCGTGAACACTGGAATCAACTGATGGTTGACGGTGGTAATATCAGTTTTTCCGGTAAAAAGCTGCTTGCTCCGCTGACGCTGTCGGCCAGAGCGCGGCTCAGTCAAAACAAAAATCACAGTGTGAGAACCTTTTACCAGCATCACACTATTGACGGGGACAGCACGTTCGGCTTTGGTTCGATAAGGGCAACGGAACAATGCTGGACCAGCGACATCGGCGGATATCGTTTTCTGCTTGACGTGGAGTATAACGGGCATACCTTTACTTACTCAGCAAATCAGAGCTGGGGCTGGGGCTGGGGCTGGGGCTGGGGCGGTAATGGTGATGGGATGGGGGGCCGCCAGGATGCTTTTCGATTTTCCGGGGAGGAGGGCATTGCCGCCTGTGGCTTTTAAAAACACCCAAACCCAATATCAGGCCCCGCGCAGGACGGAATCCAAAAGGGATCCGCCTTCCCGCCCCCCTTATGCAGTTTTCGAATATCATAATACCTTTATAATTATTGCCTGATGTTAATGGATGTGAGAGCGTGATAATCACTCGCACTTACTGATTTAAATGGAGTTTTTATGCTATCTCTTAAGACTCGCGTCACCAGGGCCAGGTTGTTTGGGGTGTTCGCTGCCGGTGCAGTACTGTTCAGCGGCGTGGCTCAGGCTGACCAGCTGGCAGATATTAAAGCAGCCGGTGAGATTAAAGTGGCGACCTTTGACGCCAACCCCCCGTTCGGTTCGATTAATCCCAAAACCCATCAGCTGGAAGGCTACGATGTCGATTTTGCCAAAGCACTGGCGAAATCCCTTGGCGTGAAACTGACGCTGGTGGCAACCAACCCTGCTAACCGTATTCCGGTGCTACAGTCCGGTAAAGCCGACCTGATCGTGGCCGATATCACCATTACCCCGGAACGCGCGCAGGTGGTTGATTTCTCCGTGCCCTATTTTGTTACCGGTCAGCAGTTCCTGGTGCCGGTTAAATCAGCCGATCAGCTCGACAGCTATGCACGCGCACGCATTGGTGCGGTTAAAGGCACTACCGGCGAACAGGCGCTGCATCAGCGTTATCCGCAGGCGCGGGTGGTGGCCTATGATGACATCCCGCTGGCGCTGACCGCACTGCGCAATGGCAACGTGCAGGCGATTACCCAGGACAGCACCATTCTGGCCGGACTGCTGGCAGCGGCACCGGATAAAGCCAGCTACAAAATTCTGCCAACGTTACTGAGTAAAGAAGAAATCGGCATAGGCGTGAAAAAAGGGCAGCCGGCGCTGCTGAAAGCCGTAAATGATGAACTGCTGGCACTGGAGAAAAACGGCCAGGCCGCGCAGATTTATACCACCTGGTTCGGTCCCGGCACCCCGGCACCGCAGCCGCGCGCCTTCAGCATAGAAGCGAAGTAATCAGCGATGACCAGCAAAATACCCTCTCCCGCAGCGACCGCTGCGGGTTTTTCACATCTGCAACAGGCCCGCGTGGCATTTCGTCAGGTCAGTAAACGCTACGACCAGCATCAGGTGCTAACCAATATCGATCTGACAATTGAGCCGGGTGAAGTTGCGGCGATTATCGGGCCTTCCGGTTCGGGTAAATCGACCCTGATCCGGCTGATTAACCAGCTGGAAACCGTCAGCAGCGGTGAAATAGAAATCGATAACCGCCCAACCGCCGCCCTCTGCGGCAGCGCTCTGCGCCAGTTACGCAGCCGTATTGGTTTTGTCTTTCAGCAGTTTAACCTCTATGCCCATCTCAGCGCGCAGCAGAACATCAGTCTGCCGCTGCAGGTAGTGTATGGCTGGAGTAAAACCGCCGCGCGCCAGCGTGCCGATGAACTGCTGGCGCAGGTTGGCCTGGCGGATAAAGGGCAACACCTGCCGTCACAGCTTTCGGGCGGTCAGCAGCAGCGGGTGGCGATTGCCCGGGCACTGGCCTCATCACCGCAGATTATCCTGTTTGATGAACCGACCTCGGCGCTGGACCCGGAGATGATTGGCGAAGTGCTGCAGGTCATGAAATCTCTGGCGCACAGTGGCATCACCATGATTGTGGTGACCCACGAAATGCAGTTTGCCCGGGAAATTGCCGATCGGGTGGTGTTTATTGATGGCGGCGAAATTCTCGAAGTTGCCGCACCGGATGCATTTTTCCATCAGCCACAGCATGCGCGTGCGCGCCAGTTTCTGCAAAAAGTTCTCGATCCACTGCATCAGGACGCGCCGTTATGAATCTGCATCCTGACTGGCACGGGGTACTCAGTGGCCTGCCGCTCCAATGGTTAATCAGTGGCTACGCCACCACGCTGTGGGTGACGCTGGCCGGATCGCTGCTGGCTACCTTGCTGGCAGTGCTGCTGTTGGCGTTACGCCTGAGCGGCAACCGCCTGGCGCAGGGGCTGGTGGCGCTGTGGATTTCGCTGTTCCGTAATACGCCGCTGCTGGTGCAGTTGCTGTTCTGGTATTTTGCGGCCTGGAACCTGCTACCGCGCGAGTGGCGTGACTGGATTAATGGCGATCACAGTGCGGTGCTGTTACCCGGCAATGTCTGGTGGCTGACGCCGGAGTTTCTCTGTTCCGCCTGGGGGCTGGGGGTGTTTATAGCCGCGTATCTGGTGGAAGAGATCAATGCCGGGTTACGTGCGGTCTCCGGCGGACAGCGTGAGGCGGCTGTCAGTCAGGGGTTTTCCGGCTGGGGAATGCTGCGCTGGATCCTGCTGCCGCAGGGACTGGCTAATGCCTGGCAGCCGCTGGTGGGGCAGTATCTCAATCTGATGAAGCTATCGTCACTGGCCAGCGCCATAGGCTTTGCAGAACTGACCTACCAGACCCGGCAGATTGAAAGCTATAACGCCCACACTCTGGAAGCATTTGCTGTTGGTACGCTACTGTATCTCGGCACCGGCCTGGTGCTGGGCTGGCTGCTGGGCTGTCTGGGGCCACAGGCGAACATCGCAGGAGGCGCGCGCTGATGGAAGAATTACAGGTAATCAGTGGCAATCTGGGCTATCTGCTGTGGGGAAACCTGCAGAATGGCCAGCCGGGCGGGGTACTGCTGACATTGTTAATGGCGGCTGGCGCGGCGCTGCTGGCGTTTCCTGGCGGAATACTGCTGGCCTGCCTGGCGTGGCAGTCAGCTGGCCTGCTGCGCAGGGTGCTGTTCATCTGGGCGGAGATTATCCGTGGGATTCCGCTGATCTTCGTTATCTTCTGGCTGTGGTATCTGCTGCCTGCGCTGACCGGGGTCGATATGCCCGGCCCACTGACGGTGACGCTGGCGCTGGCCTGGTTCACTTCCGCCGCAGTAATGCACAGCGCGCTGGCCGGATTACGGGCGCTCCCTGGCGGACAGCGAGAAGCGGCGTTGAGCCAGGGCTTTACCCGGCCCTCGCTGCTGTGGCATATCCTGCTGCCGCAGGCGCTGCGCAATATCAAACCCTCGTTGGCGGGCATTGCCATCAATTTGCTGAAGGATACCTCGCTGGCCTTTATCCTCAACGTGCCGGAACTGACGACGCTGGCCGGGCAGGTGAATAATCGCGTTCAGGTGTATCCGGTGGCGCTGTTTCTGTTTACCGGTGTGGTTTATTATCTGCTGTGCACGCTGCTGGGGTGGTTTTTTTTAAAACCGGGACAACGGCACTCCGCTACGCGCAGCTAAGGGCCAGAGTAAAAGCTCACAGGATGTTCAGGTGATAAACGAACATCCTGTGAGGATGATGTAAAGTAATCAAAATTTCATCATACTCAGGCCATATTGGATACTTTCAGCGATCATAAGCGGGTCGCCGATGCTTCTATGCTGCGGCGGACTGGAAAGGTTTACCCAGGGTCAGCATCAGGCGATTTTCCCAGGCAAAAAAAGCAGCAGACTGAATCACATCCAGCAGCGACAGCGTATCCAGTCCCTGTTCGCGTAGCGCGGTCAGCTGCATCTGTTGTACATCAACCGGTGTGGCTGAAAGCGCGGCGCTGAAGTCAATCAACGCACGCCAGCGGGCCGACTGCCCCTGCGTAAGCGCACCTCCCGGTGCTACAGCCAGCTAGCCTGTCGATAGCGGCGGTCTCTTTCGAGAGCTGCACCGCTTTGCGTGCATGGACTGAAGCAAAATAAATGCTTCCGTTAACTTTACTGACCACGCTGGCCGCCAGCACGCTGTCCTGTGCCAGCTGTTCACGCACCGCCGCCGCATCACCAACGTGGGCATCACACTGACCGAACAAGGCATCCAGCGATGTTCCGCGCAGACGGTGATCCGCAGCACGATACTGTTCTGCCTTCTGTCTGTTACTGGCGTTTTGTGTCTGGATGTTATTTAGCGCAGTGGCGGTCAATCTGAATAAGGTTGGTTTTAATTTTTCCGGGGCGGGGCAGCCCGGCACCTGGTTGGGGTGGATCTAATCTACCGCCTGCATATGGTGCTGGGGATGACCCTCTTCCTGCTGCTGCCGTTTTGCCGTCTGGTGCCTATCTGGAACGCACCGGTGGAGTATCTCATCCGCCGCTACCATTTGGTGCGTAACCGGCGCTAATCAACTTCAGGAGTGAATGCAGAACCGGGGTGAGGGATCCCCGGTTTTTTATGCCTAACGGATTGTAGTCATTTATTTCGCAGTCTGATCGCGCAACAACTGAAGATAGGGCCGGATACAAGCATAAAAAACGGTCATTAGCGTCTTTAGACTTTTTTGGGATTTTATTTTATCAAAAATCCTGGATTTTGCGGATTTTATATTCAGGAATAGATTTATTTATTTTCGGGAAATAAGATTGCTTTGTTTAAATTCTCTAAATAATTAAAGCCTCTTTCTGTAAAAAGGGGCTTTCACCTAAATATGGACCTGAAATTTCACAAAGGAAATCATCGTGAAAATTAAATTATTACTTTTGCTCACTGCCTTATCAGCCAGCCCTGCCAGCTGGGCCTATTGTAGCAGTGGTACTGCAGCAGATGTTTGCCATGCCGAACTGAGTAATGGTATCACTGATGTTGAATCCAACCTCAGCAAGGAAATTACCAATCGAGAAGATGGTGATAAAGAAGTCCTTTCATCGGCAAACACCTTTACTGAGGATAAAGTCAGTACTGAAAAATCAGAAAGGAACAAAGCTAATACTGCTGAAAGATCAGCACGACTCCAGGCTGATACTGCTGAAACATCAGCGCGAATCCAGGCTGATACTGCTGAAAGATCGACACGAATTGAAGGTGATGCCAATACACTGTCGGCAGCAAATACTTATACCAAAGATAAATTTGGCGCGCTGAACCATAAATTAGACCACATGGGTAAACGTTTGGATGCGGCGATTGCCGGTACCACTGCCATCGCCTCTATCCCGTATCTGCAGAACCAGGATGTCTCTTTTGGTATCGGTGGCGGTAATTATCGAGGCGGTAACGCTATAGCGTTTGGTTCACAATTTAAAACATCAGAAAACTCGAATTTGCGCGCCAACATCGCCTGGGATTCACAGGGTAATCTGACTTCAGGTGCCGGTTTCTCTATGGGCTGGTAAGCATCAGCTTATTATTTGTAAAATGTAAAGCCCGGGGCATAGTGCCCCGGTTTTTTTTACTGATTGTGTCATACCAGATCCTGGAAATCAGGATAGTGCATTTCTGAGGATAGTACAGACCACTAAAACCCCTTTTTGCTGCTTATCTGTTGCGGTACTTCATCCGCTGCCTGTTTATTGACACCCCTGCGCATATGCTGAAAAAAATAAATAAAATAACTGTGTAAGCTTCTCCGCTTAATTACCTGGGGTTGCTAACTTCTGCGTTTCTTCGCTAATCACCTGATGCAGGGTATCAATTACAAAATCAAGCTGCGATGACGTGATTATATAGGGTGGTGCCAGCAAAATATGATCGCCATATTGCCCGTCAATGGTTCCACCCATCGGATAGACCAGTAATCCACGCTGCATACAGTTGGCTTTGATTGCCGCATGCAGCTTAAACGCCGGATCGAACGGGGTTTTGCTCATTTTATCTCGCACCAGCTCAATCCCTGCAAACAGACCGCGACCGCGGGTATCCCCTGCCACACATCACTTCATCGGCGATATACAGAATGCCGTATTTGTCGCACAGGCAGCGCACTCCCTGCAGATAACCGGGGGTTGGCGGGATGGCTCCGCTGGTGGCGCCGGTGACGGTTTCGGCACAGAAGCCAATAATGGTTTCCGGGCCGGCATCAATGATTACCTGCTCCAGCTCCTGCAACAAACGATCGGTATACTGCTGCTGGCTTTCACCGGCACGACGGTCGCGGTATTCATTACAGGCCGCAACGCGGATCACATCGTTCAGCAGTGGGGCAAACTGACGGCGACGCCATTCATTGCCACCCACCGCCAGCGCCCCCAGCGTATTGCCGTGGTAGCTTTGCTTACGGGCAATAAATTTGGTGCGCTCAGGCTGGCCGGTTTCAACAAAATACTGACGCGCCAGCTTCAGCGCTGTTTCCACCGCTTCGGAACCGCCAGAGACAAAGTAGACATAATTCAGATCGCCGGGGGCGGTGCGGGTTAACTGTTCAGCTAACTGCTCGACGGTATCACTGGTGAAGAAACCGGTATGGGCATAGGGCAGCTGATCGATCTGCCGGTGCATCGCCGCCAGCACGTCAGGATGGGCATGACCGAGACAGGAGACCGCCGCGCCGCCGCAGGCATCGAGATAACGCTTACCGCTGGCATCGGTGATATAAACACCCTGCGCGCTCTGCGCGACCGCAGGCGTGCTGCGTAAACAGCGATGAATGATCTGACTCATAGCCGGTGCCAGTTCCTGAAAATGCTATCGCAAGATAGTGACAGCATCTTGCAGCATCAGTCTGCAGCACGTCCAAGCAATTATGCTAACGGGGGATTGGATTTTCTTATGGCTGTAAGCTGATGGGATTATGAGTTGAGTAGTTTCTGGGCGGATGATAAGGAGGAATACCAGGATGACAGGGGGAGGGGCTGATTGGTTGACAGAGAGCTGGGATAGCAGCCAGGCCAAGCTGAGAGACTTTTATCGGAGCACGGAGAATCAAAGAATGATTTACGCAGAAGTAATTGAAACAGCCAACAGCCTTGTTACGATGCTACCTTTACTGGCAGGAAGTACGGCGCAGAAAGATTATAAAGATGCACTTGCCTTAA
>CALYQW010000027.1 GCA_945290265.1 uncultured Erwinia sp. | reverse complement strand
AACACGCCGGTCGTTAAGCCGTTGTTCCGTGTCAGTGGGGGCGCATTATAGGGAGGTCGTTCAGGAACGCAAGCAGAAATCTGAAGTTTTTTTCTGCCTGCTGAAAGTTCACACAAAACGCTGCGTTTTAGCCCTGTTTTATCCGATCGGGCAGCTCAGCCAGGCTGTTAAGAACCCAGTTGGCGGCATTTTCCCCCGCTTCAGTGACCGGCTTGCCGCTACGCACCAGTACTTTGGTTCCTACTCCGGCGGCGGCGGCGGCCTGCATATCTTCAATTTTGTCACCCACCATATAAGAGGCGGCCATATCGATATTCAGTTCCTGCTGTGCACTCAGTAACATGCCCGGCTGTGGTTTACGGCAGTCACACGCCTGACGCAGCGATTCGACCTCGCCTTCGGGATGGTGCGGACAGAAATAGATACCATCAAGATCCACGCCGCGATCGGCCAGCGACCAGTCCATCCATTCCGTCAGCTGCATAAAGGTGTCTTCACTAAACATCCCGCGCGCAATACCGGACTGGTTAGTGACCAGTACCAGCGCATACCCCATGCTTTTCAGCTCACGCATTGCATCAATCACCCCATCTATAAAGATGAAGTCGTCAATTTCAGAGACATAACCGTGATCCACATTGATGGTGCCATCACGGTCGAGAAAGATTGCCGGGACTTTTTCAGCCACTTGAAGAACTCCTGCTACTCATAGTTTCCGCCCAGTATCGCATGATTGCTTTGCCGGAGAGAATGCCTGTTTATACAGGTTGATTGATTTAGACGTCTGGATGCCTTACCATCCGTTAGCTATTCTGTGCCAGTGCAGCCAGATAACCATCCCTATTACGATAATAAATAACGCAATGATAAAACTTTCACATATCACCAAAGTATTTCAACAGGGTTCACGCACTATCAATGCGCTGTCGGATGTCAGTCTGCACGTCCCTGCCGGACAGATTTACGGCGTCATCGGTGCCTCCGGTGCTGGTAAGAGCACCCTGATCCGCTGCGTTAACCTGCTGGAACGGCCAACGTCCGGTAGCGTACTGGTTGACGATCAGGATTTGACCACCCTTTCCGCTGGTGAGCTGACCCTGGCACGTCGCCAGATCGGCATGATATTTCAGCATTTCAACTTACTTAATTCCCGCAGCGTGGCTGGCAATGTGGCGCTGCCGTTAGAGCTGGGCAATATGTCACGCCAGCAGATTGATACCCGCGTCAGCGAGCTGCTGGAGCTGGTTGGCCTGGCCGATAAACGCGATGCCTGGCCTGCCAACCTTTCCGGTGGACAGAAACAGCGTGTGGCCATCGCCCGTGCCCTGGCCAGCAATCCTAAAGTGCTGCTGTGTGATGAAGCCACCAGCGCCCTCGACCCGGCCACCACCCGTTCGATTCTGGAACTGTTAAAGGATATTAACCGCCGTATGGGCATTACTATCCTGCTGATCACTCATGAAATGGATGTGGTGAAGCGTATCTGTGACCAGGTTGCGGTAATCAGTAACGGTCAGTTAATTGAGCAGGATACGGTGAGCGAAGTGTTTTCCCATCCGAAAACCCCGCTGGCGCAGCAGTTTATCCAGTCCACGCTCCACCTGGATATCCCGGAAGATTACAGTCAGCGCCTGTCAGCGACGCCGGGCGACGATTCTCTGCCGCTGCTGCGTCTGGAATTTACCGGCCAGTCGGTGGATGCCCCGCTGCTGTCGGAGGCGGCACGTCGTTTTAATGTAAATAACAATATTATCAGCGCCCAGATGGATTATGCCGGGGGCGTGAAGTTCGGCATTATGCTGACCGAAATCCACGGCGATCACGCCGACGTTCAGCAGGCCATCGCATTTTTGCAACAGCACCACGTTAAGGTAGAGGTATTAGGTTATGTCTGAGGCAATGATTTGGTTACTGGGTCGTGGCGTGTGGGAAACCCTGATGATGACCTTTGTCTCCGGCTTTTTTGGTTTTGTGATTGGTCTTCCGATAGGCGTTCTGCTGTACGTTACCCGCCCCGGGCAGATTATTGCTAATGCGAAACTGTATCGCGTACTGTCTGCGCTGGTGAATATCTTCCGCTCGATTCCGTTTATAATCCTGCTGGTATGGATGATCCCTTTTACCCGGGTGATTGTCGGCACCTCGATTGGTTTGCAGGCCGCCATCGTCCCGCTGACCGTGGGCGCCGCGCCTTTTATTGCCCGCATGGTAGAGAATGCGCTGCTGGAACTGCCTGCCGGACTGATTGAGGCCTCACGTGCCATGGGCGCAACCCCGATGCAGATTATCCGTAAGGTGCTGCTGCCGGAAGCCCTGCCGGGTCTGGTTAACGCGGCTACTATTACCTTAATCACTCTGGTGGGCTACTCCGCCATGGGCGGTGCTGTGGGTGCCGGTGGTTTGGGTCAGATCGGCTATCAGTACGGTTATATCGGTTATAACGCCACGGTGATGAATACGGTATTAGTGCTACTGGTGGTTTTAGTGTATTTAATTCAGTTCTGTGGCGATCGCATTGTGCGTGCGGTAACTCACAAGTAAACACAACGGTAATTCTTCGATTAAGGAAGGGATATGAAATTCAACGTTAAAACATTTGCCGCTGTAGGTGCGTTAATCGGTGCTCTGGCACTGGCGGGCTGCGATCAGAAAGCCAAAGATCCTAACCATATTAAAGTCGGCGTTATCGTCGGTGCTGAGCAGCAGGTGGCTGAAGTCGCCCAGAAAGTTGCCAAAGAGAAATACGGCCTGGATGTAGAGTTGGTGACTTTCAATGACTACGTGCTGCCGAATGAAGCGTTAAGCAAAGGCGATATCGATGCCAACGCCTTCCAGCACAAGCCGTATCTGGATCAGCAGATTAAGGATCGCGGCTACAAACTGGTTCCAGTCGGCAATACTTTCGTCTATCCGATTGCCGGCTACTCGAAAAAAATCAAATCACTGGACGAGCTGAAGAACGGCGCGCAGATCGCTATCCCCAACGATCCTACTAACCTGGGTCGCACACTGTTACTGCTGCAGAAAGAGGGACTGATCAAACTTAAACCGGGCGTGGGGCTGCTGCCGACCTCGCTGGATGTGATTGAGAATCCGAAGAACCTCAAGCTGGTTGAGCTGGAAGCGCCACAGCTGCCACGTTCTCTGGACGATCAGCAGATTGCGCTGGCGGTGATTAACACCACCTACGCCAGCCAGATCGGCCTGACGCCAGAGAAAGACGGTATCTTCGTGGAAGATAAAAATTCACCTTACGTGAATCTTATCGTGGCGCGCGAAGATAACAAAGATGCGGAAAACGTGAAGAAATTTGTTCAGGCTTATCAGTCTGATGAAGTAGATCAGGCAGCCAATAAAATTTTCAATGGCGGAGCCGTTAAAGGCTGGTAATTGTCAGCAACGGGCAGCAACCGCTGCCCGTCACGCTGGATAATCACAATCGGTTACTAATCCCACTCCGTTCCTTCCGCAACATGGCTTGTTATTTCGCACATGGCTTGCTTCAATACCCACACTTTCATTTGTAAACTCAAGGATTTCTCAATGCGCGTGTTACCGCTCTGTTTGTTAGCCCTTTCGCTGACAGGGTGTTCGCTGTTACATAAACCGTACCAGCCGATTAAACCTTTTCCGCAGGAAAAAACGGAGCCTGCCCGTAATAAACCCGCTGCACGCCCTGCCCCGGTTAAGCTGTATAACGATCCGACCGATCTGGTCAGCAAACCGTTCCGCGATCTGGGCGAAGTTTACGGCGAAGATTGTCAGAGCAGCGCCCAGGGTGCACCCGCGAATATAGCCACCGCCCGCAAGCGCATGCAGATCCGCGCCTCAGCGCTGAAAGCCAATGCGGTACTGGTACACAGCTGTGAAATCGTCAGCGTTGCAAAGGGTTGCTACCGTCAGGCGATCTGTCAGGGATCGGCACTGAAAGTCAGTAATAAATGAGCACCTTTACCTTCGATCAGATTGGCGTGATCCATTCTCCGTGGAAGGAGAAGTTTGCCGTCCCGCGCCAGCCAGGTCTGATCGAGGATGGCGGCGGCGAGCTGCATCTGCTGCCACCTTATAATCAGGCGGAGGCGGTACGCGGCCTGGAAAACTTCAGCCACCTGTGGCTGCTATTTGTTTTTCATCAGACCATGGAAGGCGGCTGGCGTCCTACGGTGCGTCCACCGCGTCTCGGCGGTAATGCCCGTATGGGCGTATTTGCTACCCGCTCGACCTTTCGCCCGAACCCGGTGGGGATGTCGCTGGTTGAACTGAAGGGCATTCGCTGCCAGCAGCAGCAAGTGATCCTGCAGTTGGGCAGCCTGGATTTGGTGGATGGCACCCCGGTGATCGATATCAAACCCTATCTGCCGTTTGCCGAAGCCGTGCCGGATGCGCGCGCTGGCTTTGCCAGCGAAGCCCCCGCGGCCGATATGCCGGTCAGCTTCAGCCCGCAGGCGCAGCAGCAGCTGGCGCACCATCAGCAACAGTATCCGCAGCTGGCGCGTTTTATCACCCAGGTGCTGGCACAGGATCCACGTCCGGCGTATCGCAAGGGCGCGGAGCCGGAGCGCGAGTATGCCGCCTGGCTGTTGGATTTCAACGTGCGCTGGCGGATTACCCCGACCGGTACAGAAGTGGTCGCCATCGATCCACGATAATTTTATCAGGTATCTTTTGAGTCTCCGGCGTCGCTGGTACACTAGCTTTCACTTTTTTTGGCCTTCCCCGCGTTTATATGGAACCGTAACTGATGCGTACTACCCAATATTTGCTCTCCACTCTGAAGGAGACCCCT
The DNA here is from genome assembly GCA_945290265.1 of uncultured Erwinia sp. Lineage (GTDB taxonomy): Bacteria > Pseudomonadota > Gammaproteobacteria > Enterobacterales > Enterobacteriaceae > Erwinia. Next base: position 39,972 of record CALYQW010000027.1, on the reverse strand, counting down.
GCCGATGCTGAAGTGATCAGCCACCAGCTGATGCTGCGCGCCGGCATGATCCGCAAGCTTGCTGCCGGCCTGTATACCTGGTTGCCCACCGGTCTGCGCGTCCTGAAAAAAGTTGAAAATATTGTGCGGGAAGAGATGAACAACGCCGGTGCGATCGAGATCTCCATGCCGGTGGTGCAGCCCGCCGATCTGTGGCAGGAGAGCGGACGCTGGGAGCAGTACGGCCCTGAGCTGCTGCGCCTGACAGATCGCGGCGACCGTCCGTTTGTCCTCGGCCCAACCCATGAAGAAGTGATTACCGATCTGATCCGTAATGAGCTCAGCTCCTACAAGCAGCTGCCGCTGAACCTGTTCCAGATCCAGACCAAATTCCGCGATGAAGTGCGTCCACGCTTTGGCGTAATGCGCTCACGCGAATTTATCATGAAGGATGCCTACTCGTTCCACACCTCACAGGAATCGCTGCAGGAAACCTACGATGCGATGTATCGCGCCTACAGTCAGAGCTTCAGCCGCATGGGGCTGGATTTCCGTGCGGTTCAGGCAGATACCGGTTCGATTGGTGGTAGCGCTTCTCATGAATTCCAGGTGCTGGCGCAGAGCGGCGAAGACGATATCGTGTTCTCCACGGAATCCGACTACGCGGCCAATATTGAAATGGCAGAAGCCGTAGTGCCAGCGGCGGGTCGCGGCCCGGCCACCCAGGCCATGACGTCGTTCGATACACCGAATGCGAAAACCATTGCTGAGCTGGTAGCGCAGTTTAATTTACCGGTGGAGAAAACGGTAAAAACCCTGCTGGTGAAAGCAACCAAAGAGAGTGGTCATACTCTGGTGGCGCTGCTGGTACGCGGTGACCATGAACTGAATGAAATCAAAGCGGAAAAAGTGGATGTCGTGGCCGCACCGCTGACCTTTGCCAGTGAAAAAGAAATCCGTGCGCTGATCGGTGCCGGTCCTGGCTCGCTCGGCCCGGTTGGCCTGAGCATTCCGGTTATTGCCGATCGCAGCGTGGCAGCAATGAGCGATTTCGCTGCCGGTGCAAATACTGACGATAAGCACTTCAGCGGCATTAACTGGGAGCGCGATTTACCGCTGCCACAGGTTGCTGATATCCGTAATGTGGTGGAAGGCGATATCAGCCCGGACGGCAAAGGCACCCTGCTGATCAAGCGCGGGATTGAAGTTGGCCATATTTTCCAGCTCGGCACCAAATATTCCGAAGCGATGAAAGCCTCAGTGCAGGGTGAAGACGGACGCAATCAGACCTTAACCATGGGCTGTTACGGTATTGGTATTACCCGTATCGTGGCGGCGGCTATCGAGCAGAATCACGATGAGCGTGGGATTATCTGGCCTGCTGCGCTGGCACCGTTCCAGGTGGCAATTCTGCCAATGAACATGCAGAAATCGTTCCGGGTTAAAGAGCTGGCCGAGCAGCTGTACGATGAGCTGCGTGCTAAAGGCATTGACGTGATCCTTGACGATCGCAAAGAGCGTCCGGGCGTGATGTTTGCTGATATGGAACTGATTGGCGTGCCGCACAGCATTGTAATTGGCGACCGCAATCTGGATAACGAGGAAGTGGAATATAAATCACGCCGCGACGGTGAGAAGCACATGATTAAGACCAGCGAAATCGTTAACTTCCTGGTGAGTGAAATCAACGGCTAAGTTGCCGGCTTTCCCCCACGAAAAAAGCCATCCTCGGATGGCTTTTTTTATTTCAGTCCATACGCACTTTGCCGCGCAGTGATTTGGTGGTGCCTTTACGCGCCTTGCCTTCCAGCCGGCGTTTTTTCGACGCCAGCGTCGGTCGTGTATCGCGGCGCACTTTCTCTGTTACCGACAGTTCGCGGATCAGATTTTCCAGTCGTTTTAGCGCCGCCTCACGGTTCATTTCCTGACTGCGAAACTCCTGCGCTTTGATTATTACAATTCCGTCAGCGCTAATCAGATGATGGCTGGCCGCCAGCAGACGCTGCTGGTAAAACGCTGGCAGGCTGGAGGCACGAATATCGAAGCGCAGATGAATGGCAGTGGAGTTTTTATTAACGTGCTGCCCGCCCGCCCCCTGCGCGCGAATAGCGCTGAGCTCGATTTCACTATCCGGGATAATGACATTGCGCGAAATCACGATCATTGCGCGCTCCGGCTCTCCTGCCAGCGGGTAAAGGTGATTTCCATATTATGCGTTTCATCAGACAGCCAGATTGCGCCGTCCTGAATCGTCGCCTGCAGCGTCATTGAACGTGCTGCCAGGGTTTTTAGCGCCGCAAGCTGCATATCATCAAGGAAGCGTACCGTCAGATTATCCTGTTGCGCCAGTTTACTCTGCTGTTGCTGCCACCACGGTAATGCGGCACGGGCATTGTAGGCATACAGCCATACCTGCGCGGCGCGGCTACAGGCCTTTTTGATGCGCCGTTCTTCCGGCAGGCCGAGGTCAATCCAGATATCGATACCGTTATGATCGTTAAGCTGCCAGATCTCCGGCTCATCGTCGGCACACAGGCCACGGGTAAAGGTCAGACACTGGTCAGCGTGAACCAGCCACGCCAGAAGACGCAGCATCAGCCGCTCTTCGGTTTCCGACGGATGACGCGCCAGCGTCAGGTTGTTATCAAGAAAAACGTTACGATCCATATCCGCAACGTTAACCGAAGCTTTATAAATGGTTGCTTTAAGCGCCATGGGGTTCCTTATTTCGGGGACGGCGTATTGTAACCTGCGCACACCGGAAATCACGCGTCATCGCTACTGATTAAGCATAAAATCCTGTGCTATAGTCGATAAGACACGCAGCAGGTAAGCACTGAAACCGTAGCGGCGGCGGCGGCTGCCAACAACTTATGGTGAGCGATTATGTTGACGAATCAGGCATATAAACCGATTAATTGCGATGACTACGACAACCTGGAACTCGCCTGTCAGAATCGCTGGACCCTGGCCTTAACCTTAAAAAACGGCGAGCAGTTACAGGCTGTAGCAGAGGATATTTCATCACGAAAAAATGTTGAGTACCTGACAGTGAGCGTTGCCAGGGAGCAACGGACGCTGCGGCTGGATGAAATTACCAGCTTCAGTCACCGGGAACTGGGCACCATTGTGATCAGCGAAGCGGACTGAATACTCCGCTTAGCGTTTCTCTGCGCGGCGGGCAGCCACAACTGCCCGCCCTTTTTATTTCTGACCGGAATAGTACGCCGCCAGGTTATTAATATCGTCATCACTCAACCCGACCACATACGCTTTCATAATTTCCGCCTGTCCCCCGCTGCGCCCGCCGCTTTTATATTCCTGCAGCGCCTGCACCAGATAGACTTCCTGCTGCCCCGCCAAGTTGGGATAGATCGGTGAAGTGGATTTGCCTTCACTGCCATGGCAGGCCATGCAGGCGGCGGATTATTCTGTACCGGCCTGGCTGTCACCCGCCGCCAGCGCGGGCATCGTACAGCTCAGCAGCAGTAAGCTGAAATAAATAGTGCGCATTATTGCTCTCCCCATTGCCTGTTATTTTCTTTTTGCCAGCAAATTGTCCAGCCGGCTTCCGCGGCGTGCGGCATCCCTTCCCGGGTAATAAAGACGCCAACGGCAGCAATCAGCAGATCATCATAAAAAATAAGCGGGGTTCGTTCACGCTGCCACGGCGGTATCGCTAATTCCTGCCAGATCTTCTTCAGCGGCCGGCTGCCTGCCCGTCCCTGAATATGATAACGCCCCTGGGCCTGAAAACGCACGCTAACCTGCTGTCCAGGCTGCGGTTTCGCCAGGGTTATCCCCAGTGTAGCCTGCACCAGCTGCCCCAGATTATCCGGCAGGGTTAGCGGCTGCCAGGGCGCTGACCAGGGTAAATGCTGATCACGCAGCGAAGTCATCAGCGGCAGCCACCACAGCCGGTCACGGAAGCGGCGAATTTCAGCCTGCCCCAGGCGCAGTCGCGGTGCCGCATCTTCCCGGCTGCAGATCACTTCCTGCCACAGCCGCTGCAGGGCATCACGCGAAGGCATACTCCCCTGCTGCGAGGCAATCCAGCGCCGCAGCAGCGCCGCCCGGCGCGCCTCGCTCATGGTCAAAAGCGGGGTAAAGTGCAGGCTGCCATCAGCAGCGGTCAGCGCTGCCAGCGACTCGGCCAGTAGTTCGTCCAGCAGCTGTTCCTGCTCACCACAGAGCGCCGCGCTGCGGCCGGCGGCAGCAGAAAAGTGCGGCCAGCGCTGCCTCAGCAGAGGAATAACCTGCAGCCGCAGAAAGTTACGGTCATAGCGAGGATCCTGATTGCTCTCATCGTCCACCCAACTCAGCTGATGCTGCGTGGCCCACTGCGCCAGCTGCGCGCGACTGTAGTGCAGTAGCGGACGCAAATGACGATACGCTCCCGGCTGATGATCTTCCGGCATCGCCGCCAGTCCTGCCGGACCGCTGCCGCGCTTCAGTGCCAGCAGCAAAGTTTCACACTGATCGTCGAGATGCTGTGCCGTCAGCAGCACTTCCCCGGGCTGTATATGCCGATCGAACATCTGATAACGGGCGCGGCGCGCGGCCGCCTCAATCCCGCCATCACGCGGATCGAGACAGACTTTCTCCACCACCAGCGGCACCTGCCAGCGTTCACACTGTTGCTGACAGTGTGCCACCCAGCTGTCGGCGTGCGAGCTGAGCCCATGATGAATATGGATAGTCCGCAGCTGCAGAGTTGGGCAACGCTGTCGCAGCTGCACCAGCTGGTGTAACAGCACCGTGGAATCAAGCCCACCGCTGTAGGCCAGCAGTACGGCATGATCACCGGCAAGACGCTGTGCAAGATAAGTGATGGCGGACATTATTTTTTCCGTTATTCAGGGCGCAGAGATTAAACCTGGTACAGTTCCAGCGGTAAGCCATCGGGATCGCGGAAAAAGGTAAAGGCTTTGCCGGTCAGGCTGTCGGTTCTGACCGGCTCGCACTCAACGCCGTTGGCGATCAGCGCGTCGACGGCTGCCGCCACATCATCAACGCTGAACGCCAGATGACGTAAGCCACAGGCTTCCGGCCCGCTGAGGCGTGCAGGTGGTGTGGGGAACGAGAACAGCTCGATCAGGTAACTGCCGTTCAGCGCCAGATCGCCTTTCCACGACTGGCGCTCAGCACGCCATACTTCGCCCGTCAGCGTAAAACCAAGAACCTCGCAGTAAAATTTTTTACTGCGCGCATAGTCGCTGGCAATAATTGCCACATGATGCTGCTGCTTTAAGCCCGGAACCACCATCATTTACTCCCCCTGCTTTAATACCCTTACCCGGTACTCACCCGCTTCGGTCAGCGTGGCACCGTGAATATCGGTTTCAAATCCCGGATAGTGTCGGCCTATGGTACACAGCATCAGCAGAAAATCGAGCACTGCGCGGCTTTGCTGAGTGATCATTTCTCCTGGCATTACCAGTGGTACCCCCGGCGGATACGGCAGGATCATATTAGCGGAGACGCGCCCGACCATCTGGCTGATCTCAACGGTTTCTGTATGGCCTTTGATCTGCTGCTGGAACATCTGATAAGGGGTCAGCCTGATTTCCGGCAGGGTATCAAAGGCCTTCAGCATCAATTGCGGCAAATTATGCTGGTGGAACAGACGGTGGATACCCTGTGCCAGCGTCTGAATACGCATAGTGCGGTAGAAGTTGGGATCTTCAGCATACAAATCCGGCAGCACGTTTTTGACCCGCAGATTCAGATCGTAAGCGCGCTTAAACTCGGTCAGCCCGCGCAACAGGCTCATCGCCCTGGTCTTGTCGATACCAATGCTGAACAGGAACAGCAGATTGTACGGCCCGGTTTTTTCTACCACGATCCCGCGTTCATCCAGGAACTTAGCCACCAGCGCCGCCGGGATCCCCTCTTCTTCCATCTTTCCGGCACTGCTCATTCCCGGCGTCAGGATGGTAACTTTGATCGGATCGAGGTACATATGATCGGCGTCCGCATCCGGGAAACCGTGCCAGTCTTCATCCCCCGGCTGCACCGGCCAGCACCGCGCATCCTCCACTCCGTCCGGCTGCCAGATATCAAAGAACCAGCCATCATACTGATCGCGCAGACGTTGAACCTCGCGGCGGAAGTTTAGTGCACGCTCAATAGAGCGGTTAATCAATCGTTTACCCGGATTACCGCGCAGCATCGCCGCTGCGGTTTCAATTGACGCTACAATCGAGTAATTCGGCGAGGTGGTGGTATGCATCATATAGGCTTCATTAAAGGTGTGTTCGTCATAATCACCTTTAATATGGATCAGGGAAGCCTGGGAAAATGCCGCCAGTAGCTTGTGCGTGGACTGAGTTTCATAAATCACTTTCCCCGCGATTCGCTCACCGCTCATCCCGCTCAGTCCCTGATAAATCGGGTGGAAATTGGTATAGGGCACCCAGGCGGAATCAAAGTGTATGGAAGGCACCTCCAGCGTCTGCTTAATATATTCCGTGTTATACAGCAGGCCATCGTAAGTTGAGTTAGTGATCACCGCATGCACCGGCCAGCTTGCTCCTTCGGTCCGGGCAACTTTCTGTTCGATACTGGCACGGGTAAATTCGCTTTTGCTGATGCCCCCGAGAATACCCAGCGCATTGCGCGTTGGTTTCAGCCAGATCGGCACAATGTCGCTCATCATCATCAACTGCGCCAGCGATTTATGGCAGTTACGATCCACCAGCATGGTGCTGCCTGCGGGGGCGGCGTACATCCCGACGATTTTATTTGAAGTCGAGGTGCCGTTAGTCACCATGTAACTTTGCTCAGCGCCAAAGGTGCGGGCGATCAGCTCTTCAGCTTCCAGATGGGGCCCGGTATGATCCAGCAGCGAGCCCAGCTCGGTCACTGAAATCGAGATATCCGCCCGCAGAGTATTGGCACCAAAAAAGTCATGAAACAGGCAGCCTAACGGGCTTTTCTGAAACGCAGTGCCACCCATATGCCCTGGGGTGCAGAAGGTATATTTTCCCTCTTTGACATAGTTGAACAGCGCCCTGGTCAGTGGCGGGGTAATGATATCAATATACTCATTGGTATACTGGCGAATGCGCTGAGCAATGTCCGGGGCGGCATCCAGTGCATACTCAAAAAACCACAGGGTCATACGCAGTTCATTGACGCTGACATCCATGCTCGACTGAGTATTGATAAACGCGTACAGCGGCAGGTACTCATTCAGCTGATTAATCTGGCTGCAAAACTCCGGACTGAACTCATCCCAGTCAAAAACTACGCCACAGACACGTGGATTATGTTCAATCAGTTTAAGCAGGTCACCGGGATCCTGAAGAAAAACGGTTTTGAACCCCTGTACCTGCAGCGCACTGTCCAGCTCACGAAAGGGCTCATCTTTATAGAATGCGTTATGTGGCCCCATTATCGCGATAATATTCATTACAGCCTCCGATTAGCGGCGACACCTTCCCGGGCCGCCGGCAGTATTCAAGTTGGAGATATCATTACCGCCCAAACGATAAAAAGCAAAACGACCCGCCACTTTTCACCTGCTGTCTTTTGCCCGGCCTTTGACCCGGGCTTTATAAAGAGAAAAGCCCGCATGGGGATACCATACGGGCTTTTTTAATTTAAGCGACTGTCAGGCGTAACCGTAACTCATCAACCGCTGATAACGACGATCCAGCAGCTCCTGCTGAGAAAGCCGATCCAGATCGGCCAGATCCGACAGCAGCTGAGCCTTCATTGACTCTCCAATCGCCAGCGGATCGCGATGTGCGCCACCCAGCGGCTCAGGAATAATGCTGTCAATCAGCTTCAGCTCTTTCAGACGCGGGGCAATAATCCCCATCGCTTCAGCTGCCAGCGGTGCTTTATCTGCACTCTTCCACAGAATAGACGCACAGCCTTCCGGAGAAATAACCGAGTAGGTGCTGTACTGCAGCATATTCACTTTGTCACCAACGCCAATAGCCAGTGCGCCACCGGAACCACCTTCACCAATCACGGTACAGATCACCGGTACTTTCAGGCCGGACATTTCACGCAGGTTACGTGCAATGGCTTCCGACTGACCGCGCTCTTCCGCACCCACGCCCGGATAGGCACCCGGGGTATCAATAAAGGTGATAATCGGCATATTGAAACGCTCGGCCATCTCCATCAGGCGCAACGCTTTGCGATAACCTTCAGGGGCAGGCATACCAAAATTACGCCGGATTTTCTCTTTGGTCTCGCGTCCTTTCTGATGCCCAATAATCATCACCGGGCGTCCTTCCAGACGTGCGATACCGCCAACGATAGCTTTATCGTCAGCATAAGCCCTGTCGCCAGCCAGCTCATCAAAGTCGGTGAAAACGTTACGGACATAGTCCAGCGTGTACGGACGCAGTGGATGGCGCGCCAGCTGCGCAACCTGCCATGCCCCTAAATCTGAGAAGATTTTACGTGTCAGCTCAACGCTTTTTGCGCGCAGACGCTGTACTTCTTCATCCAGATTAATATCCAGTTTTTCATCCTGACGGCCAACTGACTTAAGCGAATCAATTTTCGCTTCAAGCTCTGCGATTGGCTGTTCAAAATCCAGGTAATTAAGACTCATAATAATCCTGTTTTAGTCAAACTCCAGTTCCACCTGCTCCGATCCCAGCAGCGAGCGCAGCTCATTAAGCAAACGGTCGCTCGGCGACACGCGCCAGGTTGCGCCAAAACGCAACTTAGCCCGTGCGTCCTCTCGCAGATAGTAGAGGTGCACCGGGATGGTCCCCGAACGATAAGGCTCAAGAGACTGGCGGAGACGGTTTAAAAGCTGGTCATCAATTTGCCTGTCTGTCAGCGAGATAGCAAGTCCACGCGCATATTTTTCACGAGCTTCGTCGATATCCATCATATCGCGGGCCATCATTTTAAGCCCGCCACTGAAATCATCAAAGCTGACCTGTCCGCTGACAATCAGGATACGGTCTTTTTCCAGCAGATGCTGGAATTTATCTAAGGCATCTGTAAATAACATCACTTCCAGCCGACCGGAACGGTCGTCCAGGGTGCAGATACCAATCCGGTTACCGCGTTTTGTTACCATCACGCGGGCCGCCACCACCAGACCCGCCGCAGTGACAATTTTGCCACGCTCGGTCGGGTGCATGTCTTTCAGGCGTAAACCGCCAACATAGCGTTCAATTTCTTTTAGATATTGATTAATCGGATGCCCGGTCAGGTACAGTCCCAAGGTTTCCCGTTCGCCGTCCAGCTGGATCTGCTCCGGCCAGGGGGTAACGTCCGAGTAGGACTTCTCCACCTGTTCCGGCGCTTCCGCCAGCACGCCAAACATATCGGCCTGACCGATAGCTTCCGCTTTGGCATGCTGGTCGGCGGCTTTCAGTGCATCCGGCAAGGCACTCATCAGCGCCGCGCGGTGTGGTCCCAGGCGATCAAAGGCCCCGGACATAATCAGTTTTTCCAGCACCCGGCGATTGAGCTTTTTAATATCGCTGCGCGCGCAGAGATCGAACAGTTCGCGGAAATAACCGCCCTGATTACGCGCTTCAATAATCGCTTCGATCGGGCCTTCACCCACGCCTTTAATCGCGCCAATACCGTACACGATTTCGCCATCATTGTTAACGTGGAACGGATACAGCCCGGAGTTAATATCCGGCGGCAGTACCTTCAGCCCCATGCGCCAGCATTCATCCACCAGCCCGACCACTTTTTCGGTGTTATCCATATCGGCGGTCATTACCGCCGCCATAAATTCCGCCGGGTAGTGCGCTTTCAGCCACAGCGTCTGATAGGACACCAGGGCATAAGCCGCAGAGTGAGATTTATTAAAGCCATAACCGGCGAATTTTTCCACCAGGTCGAAGATTTTCACCGCCAGTTCACCATCAACGCCGCGCGATTTTGCACCATCTTCAAAGCCGCCGCGCTGCTTGGCCATCTCCACCGGATTCTTTTTACCCATTGCACGACGCAGCATATCCGCACCGCCCAGGCTGTAACCGGCCAGCACCTGGGCGATCTGCATCACCTGTTCCTGGTAGAGAATTATGCCGTAGGTCGGCTCCAGCACCGGCTTCAGTGACTCATGCTGCCACTGAATATCCGGATAGGAGATCGCTTCACGCCCGTGTTTACGGTCAATGAAGTTATCCACCATCCCGGACTGCAGCGGCCCCGGACGGAACAGCGCCACCAGCGCTATCATATCTTCGAAGCAGTCCGGCTTAAGGCGCTTAATCAGATCTTTCATGCCGCGCGATTCAAGCTGGAATACCGCCGTGGTTTCCGAGCGCTGCAACATATCAAAACTTTTCTTATCATCCAGCGGGATCGCCGCAATATCAATGGGCGGCTCGCCCTGCTTCTCGCGGCGGGCGTTAATCATAGACAGCGCCCAGTCGATAATGGTCAGGGTACGCAGGCCGAGGAAGTCAAACTTCACCAGCCCGGCATATTCCACATCGTTTTTATCGTACTGGGTAACCGGATGGTTGCCGTTTTCATCGCAGTAGAGTGGGGCAAAATCGGTAATTTTGGTCGGTGCAATCACCACCCCACCGGCATGTTTACCGGCATTACGCGTCACCCCTTCCAGCTTACGCGCCATATCGATCAGCGCTCTGACCTCTTCATCGGCCTCATAGATTTCCGGCAGCTGCGGTTCTGCGGCAAAGGCTTTTTCCAGCGTCATGCCCGGATCGGACGGTACCAGCTTGGAGATACGATCAACGAAGCCATACGGATGCCCCAGTACCCGTCCAACGTCGCGGATAACCGCCTTGGCCGCCATAGTACCGAAGGTAATAATCTGCGAAACCGCGTCGCGTCCGTACATCTCGGCCACGTGCTCAATAACCCGGTCGCGTTTTTCCATGCAGAAGTCAACGTCGAAGTCAGGCATCGAGACACGTTCCGGGTTAAGGAAACGTTCAAACAGCAGATCGAATTCCAGCGGATCGAGGTCAGTAATTTTCAGCGCATAGGCCACCAGTGAACCGGCACCGGAACCACGTCCCGGCCCGACCGGCACCGCATTGTCTTTCGACCACTGGATAAATTCCATCACGATCAGGAAGTAGCCCGGAAATCCCATCTGGTTGATCACGTTCAGCTCAACGTCCAGACGCTCATCATAGGCCGCACGCCGGCTGGCGCGCGTCTGCTCATCCGGGAACAGAAAAACCAGACGTTCTTCCAGCCCTTCCTTCGATTTCATCACCAGGAAATCTTCGGTAGTCATTTCGCCGGTTGGGAACTGCGGCAGGAAGTATTCGCCCAGACGGATAGTCACGTTACAGCGGCGGGCAATTTCCACGCTGTTTTCCAGCGCTTCCGGGATATCGGCAAACAGCTCGCACATTTCCGCCTCGCTGCGCATAAACTGCTGCGGGCTGTAATTACGCGGGCGTTTGGGGTCGTCGAGGGTAAAACCATCGTGGATCGCCACCCGGATTTCATGAGCATCAAAATCATCGGCAGACAGGAAGCAGACTTCGTTGGTCGCCACCAGCGGAATATTTTCGGCGGATGACAGTGCCACCGCGGCATGCAGATAACTTTCTTCATCCGGACGGCCGGTGCGGATTAGCTCCAGATAGTAGCGATCGGAAAAATGTTGCTGATAAAACGCCAGGCAGTCGCTGACGCCCGCCTGGTTACCGCGCAACAGCATTTGCCCGACATCGCCACGCCGTCCGCCGGACAGCAGCAGAATGCCCTGCTGATGCTCGATCAGCCAGTCGCGGTCAATTACCGGCCCGGCCACGCCGTAACCGCGCTGGTAGGCACGTGAGATCAGCAGGGTCAGATTCTGGTAGCCTGCGTTATCCGCCGCCAGCACCGTCAGCTGCGTCAGTTCGTCCCCCATCGCCTCACTGGAGACCAGGAAATCAGCCCCGATAATCGGTTTCATCCCCTGCGAGTGTGCGGTGCCGTAGAATTTCACCAGACCGCAGAGGTTGGTGAAATCGGTGATGGCCATCGCCGGCATCCCCATTTTGGCCGCGTTTTTCACCAACGGCGCCGTTTTGACCAACCCGTCGATCATCGAGTAGTCGCTGTGAACGCGTAAATGAATAAAGCGGGGTTCGGCCATCGGAGATCCCATATAAAAGGTAAAAAGTTAACGCCTGGTGGCGCAGTCGGCGCGCACTGCCGCATCCAGCAACGCATTGCACACCGGCGCAAAGCTGCAACGATGCTGTGAGGTTGGCCCGTACTGACGCAGCATCTCAAGGTGAACAGGCGTTGGGTAGCCTTTGTGTCGGGCAAAACCGTAGTGCGGATAAAGCCGATCCAATTGCGCCATTTCCCGGTCACGCGTCACCTTGGCCATAATTGAGGCAGCGCTGATTTCAGCCACCAGGCTGTCACCTTTAACCACTGCCTGACAAGCCATCGGCAGTGACGGACAGCGGTTACCGTCAACCAGTACAAAGTCGGGCGTCACGGCCAGGGCGTTGACCGCCCGCTGCATCGCCAGCATGGTGGCATGCAGGATATTCAGCTGGTCGATCTCTTCCGGCTCGGCCCGACCGAGGCTCCAGCTCAACGCTTTTTTGGCGATTTCATCGTACAGCGCCAGGCGGCGTTTTTCCGACAGCTTCTTGGAGTCTGCCAGACCGGCTATTGGCCGTGCAGGATCGAGGATCACCGCCGCCGTCACCACCGCGCCCACCAGCGGACCGCGCCCAACCTCATCCACACCGGCAATCAGCCGGGCAGCGGGATAAATAAACTCTGTCATTTACACAGCTCCAGTACTGCATCAGCGGCCTGCCGATCGGCATCCCAGCGAATTTGCTGATGCAGTTTGCTGAAGGTAGCCAGCAGCTGCTGGCGCGTTTCGCCTGCGCTCAACAGCGGCTCCAGCGCTGCCGCCAACCGGTCGGGCTGGCATTCATCCTGCAGCAGCTCTTTAACCAGCTCGCGCCCTGCCAGCAGGTTAGGCAGCGAGACATAGTCAGTTTTTACCAGGCGCTTCGCCAGCCAGAAGGTGAAGGGCTTCATGCGATAGCCGACCACCATCGGGCATTTGGCCAGCATACATTCCAGCGCCGCCGTGCCGGATGCCAGCAGCGCCGCATCACTGGCATTCATCGCCTGACGGGCATGACCATCCAGCAGATGAACCGCCAGATCGGGCGCCACTTCCGCTTTAATTTTTTCAAACTGCGCGCGTCGGTGCGCATTAACCAGCGGCACCACGATCTCCAGCGCCGGGTATTTTTGCCGCAGCAGCAGCGCCGTTTTCAGAAAATCGGCTCCCAGCATTTCCACTTCACTGCCCCGGCTACCGGGCAGCAGTGCCAGGCAGAGCGCATCTTCTGCAATCCCCAGTTCAGCGCGCGCAGCCTGGCGATCCGGCACCATCGGCATCGCGTCGGCCATTGTATGACCAATAAAGCGACAGGGGACGTTAAAGCGATCGTAAAACGCCTTTTCAAACGGCAGAAACGCCAGCACCAGATCGGTGGCGCGACCAATTTTATACACCCGGTTTTGACGCCACGCCCAGACTGACGGGCTGACGTAATGGATAGTGCGGATCCCCTGTTTTTTCAGACGTCCTTCGAGGGTGATATTGAAATCAGGCGCATCAATACCCACAAAGGCGTCCGGTTTCAGCGCGGTAAAACGTTGGGTTAAATCGCGGCGGATATGCAGCAGACGCCGCAGGCGACCAAGCACTTCCACAATTCCCATCACCGCCAGCTCTTCCATTTCATACCAGGCTTCGCAACCTTCCGCCTGCATCAACGGCCCGGCTACGCCAACAAAACGCGCGTCAGGATGTGTTTGCTTCAGTGCACGGATAAGACCCGCACCAAGGATATCGCCGGAGGTTTCTCCGGCGACAAGAGCAATCGTCAGGGGACGTTTTGACATGATTTAACGGATCAGACCACGCGTGGAACGGGCAAAGAAATCGTAGAACGGCTGAATTTCAGGATGTTTTTCTGCCAGTGCTGCGATTTCAGGTTTTGCTTCATCCAGAGTTTTACCGCTGCGGTAAAGCACTTTATAAGCATTGCGGATAGCGTGCAGGGCTTCTTTGCTGAAGCCTCGACGCTGCAGGCCCACCAGGTTAATCCCAAACGGCGTAGCGTGGTTGCCCTGGGCAATCACATACGGCGGAACGTCCTGCGCAACACCGGAACAGCCGCCCACCATGACATGTGCACCAATAGTACAGAACTGGTGCACCGCGGTCATACCACCAATAATGGCATAGTCATCTACGGTTACATGACCGGCCAGCGTGGCGTTATTGGCAAGAATGCAGTGATTTCCCACCACGCAGTCATGCGCAACGTGGGCATTAACCATCAGCAGGTTATCACTTCCTACCACGGTGATGCCCTCGGCCTGCGCGGTACCGCGATGAATGGTGACGCTCTCGCGGATGCGGTTACGGTCCCCAATTTCAACCCGGGTCGGTTCACCAGCGTATTTCATGTCCTGGTTTGCTTCACCAATGGAAGCAAACTGGTAAATGGTATTGTCTTTACCAATACGGGTGTGACCATTCACCACCACATGGGATTTCAGAACAGTGCCTTCACCAATCGAAACCTGCGCACCAATCACGCAAAACGGACCAATCTGAACGCCAGCGTCAATGCTGGCTCCCGGCTCAATAACTGCGCTGGGATGAATTACGGCGGTGCTGTCAATCACGAATTAAGCCTCCCGACTGCGGGCGCACATCATTGTTGCTTCGCAGACAATTTTACCGTCTACAGTCGCTACCCCCTTAAAGCGGGTCAGACCACGACGGGTTTTTTCGAAGGTGACTTCCATGATCATCTGGTCACCCGGCACCACAGGGCGCTTGAAACGCGCTTCGTCAATACCGGCAAAATAGTACAGCTCACCAGGCTCCAGCCGGCCAACGCTCTTAAACGCCAGAATACCGGTAGCCTGAGCCATTGCTTCCAGGATCAACACGCCCGGAAAAATCGGCTTACCAGGGAAATGGCCCTGGAAAAACGGTTCGTTTACCGAGACGTTTTTAACCGCCCGCAGGAATTTATGTTCTTCGAACTCCAGCACACGATCAACCAGCAAAAACGGATAGCGATGGGGCAGTAATTCAATAATCTCTTCAATTTTCAGAGTATGAGTTTCGGTTGTCAAAATACTCTTCCTGTCCTAAAAAATCTGATGGCAACAATAATACGGCCTGCCACAGTTCGATGACTGTCCGCAGGCCGCAAATCTTTTCTGTATACCTGGCTTTCCCTGCATATATCATAAAGCCCGTGGGCTTAACGGATACAGCAATTATTTTTATGGAAGTTGAGTGGTGTTCGGATACATCCCTTCACGCTGCCCTGCCGCAATCTGACGCGGGGTAACGCGGCCAGTAACATCACTCAATCTTTAATTTTGCGTTCAACAGCCTTAACGCGTTTATTGAGCTCGTCAATATTCATCACCAGTGCTGCAGTTTTACGCCAGGATTTATTTGGCTGCAGCGGTATACCGGATGAGTATACCCCAGGTTCGGTGATAGGACGCATAACCATTCCCATCCCGGTCACCACGACTTTATCGCAGATTTCCATATGACCGTTAATCACGCTGGCACCACCAATCATGCAATAACGACCAATTTTCAGGCTGCCTGCCATAATCACGCCACCAGCGACTGCGGTATTGTCGCCAATCACAACGTTATGTGCAATCTGGCACTGGTTATCAATGATAACACCATTCCCAATCTGAGTGTTATCCAACGCACCGCGATCGATGGTGGTCAGGGCACCAATTTCCACCCGATCGCCGATCACGACGCTACCCAGTTGCGGGATCTTAATCCAGTTACCACGATCGTTGGCGTAACCGAAACCGTCAGCACCAATCACGGTGCCCGACTGGATCAGGCAGTCGCTGCCTATGCGAATCTCATGATAAACCGTGACATTCGCCCACAGGCGGGTACCGGCACCGATATGGGATTTTTTGCCCACAAAACAGCCGGCTCCGATAACCACGTTATCGCCCAGAACCACATCGGATTCGATGACCGCATTGGCACCAATGGAGACGCCACTTCCCAGGGAAGCGGAGTGATCAATCACCGCGCTGGGGGCAATATTGATTGCCGGCTGCGGCGTGGTGTCCAGTAACTGTGCCATACGGGCATAGGTCAGGTACGGATCTTTCACCACCAGCGCGCTGCCGGAAAAACATTCCCGATCGGCGGCGGTCACTACCACGGCTGATGCCTGGCAGTTTGCCAGCTGATCGCGGTTACGGCTGTTGGAAAGAAAAGTAATCTGACCGGTTTGTGCGGAGTGCATAGAAGCAATGCCGGAGATGGCGATATCGCCATCTCCGTGCAATTCTGCATCCAACTGCTGGGCTAAATCAGCCAGTCGAATTGAAGACATGACTTATTTAACCTGTTTAAGCACATCAGCAGTGATGTCTTGTGATTTGTTGACGTAAGCAACAGCGTTCTGATCGATAACCACATCGTAGCCTTCTTTATCAGCCACTTTCTGTACAGAATCCTGGATACGGCTAAGAATTTTGTTACGCTCTTCCATCTGCCGACGACGGTTATCCTGCTCAAACGCCTGCGCTTTGCTCTGGAACGCTTCGCGCTGAGTCATCAGATCTTTTTCCGTGCGGCTGCGTTCGCTGGCTTTCATGGTTGAAGCATCACGCTGGAAACGCTGCATTTTAGTTTGCAGATCGCGTTCCATGTTTTGCAGTTCAGTTGCACGGCCTTTAAATTCGTTTTCAAGCTGCTTCGCAACGGTTGCACGTGCTGGTAACTGTTGGAAAATGCTGGAGACGTTCACTACTGCAATTTTATCAGCAGCCTGAGCGCCTGCGGAAACTGCCAGAGCAATACTCAGACTTGCGGCACACAACAACTTTTTCACTATAGACTCCTCACCATCAACGTTTGTGTCACTCGACACCCTGTTACGCTTTGCGGGTAACTGACTTGCGCCAGTTACCCTACGCAGCGCTAAACTCTACTTATTATTATCAGCAAGCCCGGATTACCAGGTTTTACCAATGTTAAACTGGAACTGCTCGGACTTATCGTTATCATACTTCTTAAACGGCTGAGCATACGAGAATACCAGCGGCCCCAGTGGTGACATCCACTGCAGTGACAGACCGGCAGACATACGGATGTTGCCTGGATCGCTGTAGTCAGGAATACCTGCGGCGCGGGTGGCAGCGGTATTTTCCCAGTTGGTATCCCACACCGTACCCGCATCAACAAACAGCGAGGTGCGTACCGAGTTAGCGTATTTCTCACTGATAAACGGTGTTGGCGTGATCAGCTCAAGACTGGCGACTGCCATGGCGTTACCGCCCACTGCATCGTCAGAATCACAGACTTTGGTCGGATCGCTGCCGGAACAGTTTGAACTACCGTTGTTGTAGTACGCCGCTTTCGGGCCAATGGTATTGGAGCGGAAACCACGCACGGTGCTGGAACCACCGGCATAGAAGTTGTCATAGAACGGCAACTCTTTACCGCTCAGACCATCACCGTATCCGGCACGACCACGACCTAACAGTACCCAGGTACGATCCTGGTTCAGCGGAATATACTGTTGCGTATCCAGCGTCAGCTTATAGTAGGCGTTGTCAGAACCTGGAATAGTGATTTCACCATTCAGATTAGAGCGGTTACCCTGGGTCGGGAAGAATCCACGGTCAAGGGTGTTGTACGTCCAGCCGTAATTGAAGGTAAAGTCATCTGCCGAATAGGACGCATTGTCGTTTTTCGACGGATTACTTCCCACCGCGTTCAGGTAACGCCACATCGCAATTTGCGGCTGCATTTTAGACAGGCCGTTATGAACATAACCTAAGCCGACGCGCAGCGAATTGTTCTCGTTGACCGGGAAGCCGAGCGTACCGTCCACACCATAACTTTTGTTGGTGTAGTCAGACAGCTCAGCGTCATCCGCCTGGAAGTCGTTATAGAAAATACGTCCGCCCAGACTGACACCGTCTACCGTATAGTAAGGATCGGTTAACGAGAATTCCGCATAGGTCTGGTAGTCATTTTTGGTACCGCTGATCGCCACGGTGTTACCGGTGCCCAGCCAGTTATCCTGGCTGACACCTGCCTGGAAGCTGACGCCACTTTCTGTACCGTAACCAACACCAAAGTTCAGCGTACCGGTGTTGCGTTCTTTGACCTTATACACCACGTCAACCTGATCCGCTGAACCCGGTACGCGCTGGGTTTCGGTATCCACTGTTTCAAAATAGCCCAGACGGTTCAGACGCTCTTTACCCTGTTCTACCAGGTTGCTGCCCAGCCAGGCCCCTTCCATTTGACGCATTTCACGGCGCAGCACGGTATCTTTCGAGGTGTCGTTGCCCTCAAAGCGAATTTTGCGCACATAGTAACGGTTACCCGCATCTACACTGACGTGCAGTTTCACGGTTTTACCGGCATCATCAATGTCCGGCTGAGTCTGTACCTGCGGATACGCGTAGCCATAACGACCCAACAGCATCTTGATATCGTCTTCCATGCGCGTCACTTTGGCACCGTTATACAACTCGCCCGGTTTGATTTTGGTCAGACCTTCGATTTCGGCAGAGTGACCGGCCAGGTTGCCATTCACCACCACGCCGGAAAGCTTGTACTGATCGCCTTCGTGGATATTGATGGTGATGTAGATACCTTTTTTGTCCGGCGTCAGGCTGACCTGGGTCGAGTCAATATTAAAGCGGGCATAGCCACGATCGAGGTAGAAACTGCGCAGCGTTTCCAGATCCCCGGCCAGCTTTTGCTTCTGGTATTTACGGTCACCTACCACGTTCCACCACGGCACCTGGTCGCGCAGCTGGAAGCGTGAAATCAGTTCATCAGAACTGTAGGCCTGATTCCCCACCACGTTAATCTGCTGAATTTTAGCCGATACGCCCTCGGTGAATACCAGCTTCAGGTCAACGCGGTTACGCGGCAGTGGGGTGACCACCGCTTTCACGCTGGCGCTGTATTTACCCACGCTGTAATAGAAATCTTCCAGCCCTTTTTCAATGGTGGAGATGGTGGTGCGGTCAAGCGCCTCACCTACACGCACGCCTGATGCTTCAAGATTCTGCTTCAGCATGTCATCTTTCACCGCTTTGTTGCCGGAGAAAGTGATACTGGCAATCGTAGGACGTTCTTTGACCTGAACGACCAGCGTGTTGCCGTCGCGCAGAACCTGAACATCTTCAAAATTTCCGGTAGCAAAGAGCGCACGAATCGTATTACTGAGATCTTCATCAGAGACAGTGTCTCCCACGCGAACCGGCATACTGAGCAATGCGGCACCTACCGCGACGCGCTGCAAACCTTCGAAGTGAATATCTTGCACCACGAAACCATTTGCACCGTATGCGGTAGCGCTGCTAAGCAGCAGCGACGCTATAAGCAACTTTTTCATCGCCATCGTTGTTATGCATTCTTCCTAACTGGTCTCGGGATCAGAGAAGAAACGTGCTGACCGCAGATAGTAAGCTGATACTTTTTCCGTTATCTGCCTGTCAGTTTCTTAACTGTTATAACCTCGAGAAATCATTGAATAGTGCAAGCCCCATTAACAGCACCAGCAAAATTGAGCCGATACGATAACTGAAGTCCTGAACTCGCTCAGACACTGGCCGCCCTTTGATTTTCTCTATCGCAAGGAACGCCAAATGCCCACCATCTAAAACAGGCAATGGAAACAGGTTGATAATGCCCAGATTCACGCTGATTAAGGCGAGAAACATCAGGTAATAAATCAAACCATATTCTGCTGACAATCCGGCACCCTGGGCGATGGAAATCGGCCCACTCAGATTATTCAGCTTCACATCACCGACAATCAGTTTGTCCAGCATACTGACCGTAAGCCTCATCAGCTGCCATGTTTTCACACTGGCTTCGCTGATTGCGGTAAACGGGCCATACTGGCGCACCATTTTATAGTCATTGGGTAGCGGAACCACTTCCGGTACTACCCCGGCAAAGCCCTCGTTTTTATTACGAGGATTGACCTCCGGCGTTAACTTCACCTCAACCAGACTCCCCTGACGCTCAACCTGCAGCGCGATTGCGCGTGCCGGATTATCGCGTACGCGGGTCACGAAAACCTGCCAGTCACTCAGCGGTTGACCATCGACTTTAACGATCCTGTCGCCAGCTTGCAAACTTGCTTTATCTGCCGCAGATCCTGCCTGCACATTGGCCAGTACCGTTTTAATCTGTGGACCACGCGCCCGAATACCCAGCGCGGTTACCGGATCCTGTTTCTCCGGATCAAACTGCCAGTCACGCAGATCGACCCGTTTCTCCTGCTCATCGTGACCGCCGAAAGTCGCCACCCTGAGGGTTGTGCTTTTATCACCAATCTTACCAATCAGTGCCATACGCACAGCATCCCAGTCAGGCGTTTCGATACCGTCAACGGCTTTAAGTTCCATACCAGGAACGATTTGTGCACTTGCTGCGGGGGAATTGCTGACTATTTCACCAACCACCGGGCGAATGCCCGGAACGCCGATCATAAAGACCAGCCAGTAAGCCACAATCGCAAAGAGGAAATTGGCCAGCGGGCCGGCACTGATAATCGCCGCACGCTGTAAGACCGTTTTGTTGTTGAACGCCTGATGCCGCAGCTTCGGCATAACGGGCTCTACCCGCTCGTCCAGCATTTTGACGTAGCCACCGAGGGGGATTAGAGCGACTACATATTCGGTGCCCAGACGATCGCGCCGGCGCCACAGCGCTTTACCAAAACCAACAGAAAAGCGTTCCACTTTTACGCCACAGCGTCGGGCCACCCAGAAGTGGCCAAACTCATGCACGGTGATCAGAATACCCAGCGCAACAATAAAAGCAGCAATACTCCAGAGAACGCTCAACATAGTGCTTCCTTACAATGTTCCGAAAACCAGCAGCAGCAGGCAGGCAAATACCGGCACCGCAGCGGTCAGGCTGTCTATCCGGTCAAGTAAGCCACCATGACCCGGGATCAGGTTTCCACTGTCCTTAATCTGTGCTTCACGCTTAAACATACTTTCGGTTAAATCCCCCAGCGAGGAAGCCAGCGTCGCCACCACCGAGCAAATCAGCAGCGTGGAGAGGGCGACCGACAACGGGGCAAACAGGCTGAACAGCCAGGCAATCAGGGCGGAAGTCACCAGCCCACCAACAAAGCCTTCCCAGGTTTTTCCCGGCGAAACTTTCGGTGCCAGCTTGTGCTTACCGAACAGTTTACCGAACAGATACGCACCGGAATCGGCTCCCCACACCAGCAGCATGACGTACAGCAACCACCATGCGCCAACAAAACGTTCAGTATCGTAGTGGAACTGGCGCAGCGCCAGCATGCCCCAGAAAAAAGGCACGATAGTAAGTAAACCAAACACCAGACGCAGTGCGCGTGAACGTCGCCAGAAACTGGCAGAAGTGGGATAAGATAACACCATCAGCAGGGCGATGACCCACCAGCCGAGGGCCAGCCAGAGGGTTGCGCTGATTTGCGACAGGTGAACACCGTGCTGATAAGCAGGCAGGGTAAAAAGCATAAAAGTCAGTAACAGCCCACATAGCAACGCCAGCCAGACGCGCTGTGAACCACCAGTGAATCCTGCCAGTTGCCCCCATTCCCAGGCAGCCAGCATGCTGATGATCACCAGGGTAATGGCAAATCCGGCTAATGGCAGCAGAAACAGTGCAGCAATTACGACGGGGATCAGGACAAAAGCGGTAATC
Organism: uncultured Erwinia sp.; assembly: GCA_945290265.1. Classification (GTDB taxonomy): domain Bacteria; phylum Pseudomonadota; class Gammaproteobacteria; order Enterobacterales; family Enterobacteriaceae; genus Erwinia. The sequence continues at coordinate 18,275 of CALYQW010000027.1, read as the reverse complement.
AGTCGCGACTTCAGCAAAGATTACCCCCAGAACGCTCAAGCGCTGCCGGGTGCTGCGCCACCAAAGCGGCGCTCTCGTTGTGCAAACGCATGTAGCGCACCTTCGAAAACATGTTCATCAAAATCAGGCCAAAGAGTATCGGTAAACCAGAACTCTGCATAGGCTACCTGCCACAGCAAAAAGTTACTGATGCGATGCTCTCCCCCGGTCCTTATCACCAAATCCACAGGTGCCAGTCCATCCAGGCAGAGATGATCTTCCAGCATCTCTTCATCTATTTGTTCCGGGCTTAACAGCCCATCCTGCACCTGCTCTGCAAGCTTTTTGACGCCGTGGATGATATCCCAGCGCCCACCGTAATTTGCAGCGATATTCAGCGTTAATCCATCATTATTTTGCGTCAATTCCTCTGCACGGCGGATACGTTCCTGTAAACGGGAGTTAAAACGTCTGGTATCACCGATAATTTTCAACCGGACATTGTGTTTATGCAGGCTTTTAACTTCGCTATCCAGCGCCCAGACAAACAGTTCCATCAATGCCAGCACTTCCTGCTGGGGACGGTTCCAGTTCTCACTGCTAAAAGCATAAAGCGTCAGTGCATCAAGTTTATGGCTAACCGCAAAACTTACCGCACGGCGCACGGATTTAACGCCAGCTTTATGACCAGAAATACGAAGTTTGCCTTGTTTCTTCGCCCAGCGACCGTTGCCATCCATGATGATAGCCACATGACGGGCACCAGACTTTACCTGGTCTGCGGTTTCTAAAACGTTTTCGGACGACATAACGCGTTGTTATTTCCTTTACCAGAAACAGAGCGGCTTCTGAAATATTTCACCCGACACAATGGGCGGAGACTATACCATTTCCACCCAATGCGAACAAATGGCGGCTTATCAAATTCCACTACAGCCGGAAACGCGACAGCAAAGCATGCGCTTTATCGCGCGCTTTTTTGTCAATGGCCAGCACAGCATCCACAGTTTGCGGTTCAGGGCAGGATGAGGCTTCCAGCACCGCAACGTTAAGCGCGGCAATATCGGTGAAGCCAATCTGCCCTGCCAGAAACGCGGCAACCGCAATTTCATTAGCGGCATTCAGCGTCGTGGTGGCAGCCTGCCCTGCCAGACTGGCGTCGATAGCCAGCTTCAGGCAGGGATAGCGCGCGTAGTCCGGTTCCATAAAGGTCAGCCCCCCCATACAGGTGAAATCCAGTGGTTTCACTCCGGAGTCCACGCGCTGCGGCCACGCCATTGCATGAGCAATTGGCGTGCGCATATCCGGCGACCCCAGTTGTGCAATAACACTACCATCCCGGTAGCGCACCATTGAATGGATGACCGACTGTGGATGCAGAATGACTTCCATCTGCGCATCTGTGGCGTTAAACAGCCAGCGGGCTTCAATATATTCCAGGCCTTTATTCATCATGGTGGCCGAGTCAACGGAGATTTTACGCCCCATCGACCAGTTAGGATGCGCGCACGCCTGCTCTGGAGTTACATAGCGCAATTCTTCCAGTGGCGTGTCACGAAACGGGCCACCTGACCCCGTGAGGATAATACTGTCAATACCGTAATCCTCCGGCGCAGCGTACCCTAACTGCTGCTGCAGAGAAGCAGGCATACTCTGAAAAATGGCGTTATGCTCACTGTCGATCGGCAACAGCTGTGCGCCGGAAGCGCCGACTGCATCCAGAAACAGGCGACCACAGGTAACCAGCGCCTCTTTATTGGCCAGCAATACCTGCTTACCAGCGCGAATTGCCGCCAGGGTTGGTAACAGCCCGGCTGCACCGACAATCGCCGCCATCACCTGGTCAACCTCATCCAGCGCTGCCAGGTCGCAGGCAGCCTGGTCACCACAGAGCACTTCAGTGGCAATCTGGCGCTCTTTCAGCAGACACCGCAGTTCCTCTGCCGCCTGTACATCGGCCATACAGGCATAAGCGGGACGAAATGCAGCACACTGTTCTGCCATCAACGCGCTGTTACAGCCGGCAACCAGAGCCTTAACCACAAACTGTTCGGGATTTGCACGCACCACGGCCAGGGTACTGATACCGATTGAACCAGTGGAACCAAGGATGGTTAATTGCTTCATGGGCTGCTCTGTGTGATGGCCTGGCACAATGGACAGCGCACAGCCTGCCACCAGGGAGGGTAAATAAAAGCAAAACGCCGCCAGACTGTGCCGTGCTGGTCACGGTAATCTGTACGGCGTTTCATCGCGAAGGATCGACTTAGAAGTCCATCAGCTCCGTTTCTTTCTCGGTCAGTGCAGCATCAACTTTTTTGATGTACTGATCGGTCATTTTCTGCACGTCATCCTGTGCGCGACGGTCGTCGTCTTCGCTGATTTCCTTATCTTTCAGCAGCGCTTTCAGTTTGTCGTTAGCATCGCGACGCACGTTGCGCACAGAGACACGCCCCTGCTCTGCTTCGCCACGCACGATTTTGATCAGATCTTTACGGCGTTCTTCCGTCAGCGGAGGCAGTGGCACGCGAATATCTGTGCCGGCTGAGCTAGGGTTCAGACCCAGATCGGAAGCCATAATGGCTTTCTCTACCGCGCTGCTGATTGAACGATCGAAAACGTTGATTTTTAGCGTGCGTGAATCTTCCACCGTCACGCTGGCCAGCTGACGCAGCGGAGTGGCTGAACCGTAATAGTCCACCATAATGCCGTCAAGAATGCTGGGAGATGCGCGGCCGGTGCGCACTTTGCTGATATTGTTTTTGAATGCTTCTACACATTTTTCCATGCGCGTGTCTGCATCTTTTTTAATGTCGTTAATCACGTTGTAACCCTTGGATTCTGTTTGATCCACCAGCCTCTGGCACATCGCCAGAAGCCGTTAACCTGTTTGTTTCCAGTCTCACTGCAAGAATATACCTTATTTAACCAGCGACTGAAATTAATGCGTAATCAGTGTGCCTTCTTTTTCACCCATCACCACCCGCCGCAGTGCGCCCGGTTTGTTCATATTGAACACGCGGATCGGTAACTGATGGTCACGCGCCAGGGTAAATGCGGCCAGATCCATCACTTTTAGTTCTTTTTCCAGCACTTCACCGTAGGTCAGCTGATCGTACAGCGTTGCATCCGGGTTTTTAACCGGATCGGCCGAGTAAACGCCATCCACTTTGGTGGCTTTCAGCACCACATCAGCTTCAATTTCAATGCCGCGCAGGCAGGCCGCTGAGTCAGTGGTAAAGAACGGATTGCCGGTACCGGCAGAAAAAATCACCACGCGGTTATTGCGCAGCAGGCTGATGGCCTCTGCCCAGCTGTAGTTATCACACACGCCATTCAGCGGAATAGCGGACATCAGACGGGCATTCACATAGGCGCGGTGCAGGGCATCACGCATTGCCAGGCCGTTCATCACGGTTGCCAGCATGCCCATATGATCGCCAACCACGCGGTTCATTCCCGCTTCCGCCAGCCCCGCTCCCCGGAACAGGTTACCGCCACCGATGACCACACCAACCTGGATGCCCAGCTCTACCAGCTCTTTCACTTCCTGAGCCATCCGATCCAGCACGCTGGCATCAATACCGAAGCCTTCAGCACCTTGCAGTGCTTCACCGCTAAGTTTCAGCAGGATACGTTGATATACGGGTTTTGCATTGGTCGCCATGGTGTTTTTCCTGGAAGCTATGGTCAAAATAAGAGGTGTTCACTGTGCGGTATCATCCTGAATGCACATCATAAATGCCATTAGGATGAGACTGAAAATGCGCTGCCCGACCGGGCAGGCAAAAAAGAGCCGCCTTCCGGCGGCTCTTAGCGTCATTAAGACTGCTTCGACATCGCGGCAACTTCTGCTGCGAAATCAGACTCAGCTTTCTCAATGCCTTCACCCACTTCAAAGCGGATGAAACGGGTAACGTCTGCATTTTTCTCTTTCAGCAGCTGGCCCACAGTTTTAGATGGGTCCATCACGAACGCCTGACCGGTCAGAGAAACTTCGCCGGTGAATTTCTTCATGCGGCCTTCAACCATTTTCTCTGCGATTTCACGCGGCTTACCGGACTGCATGGCGATTTCCAGCTGGATCTGGTGCTCACGCTCAACCACTTCGGCAGACACGTCTTCAGGCTTGACGTATTCTGGCTTGCTGGCCGCAACGTGCATTGCGATCTGCTTAACCAGTTCTTCGTCAGCGTTTTTCGCTGCCACCATCACACCGATACGCACGCCGTGCAGGTAGGTGCCGATAACGTCACCTTCCAGTACTTCGATACGACGGATGTTGATGTTCTCACCGATTTTTGCAACCAGCGCTACGCGCTGTTCTTCAAATTTCGCTTTCAGAACTTCAATATCAGTGATGCGCTCAGCCAGGGCTGCGTCAATCACTTCATTACCAAATGCCTGGAAGCCGGCATCTTTAGCAACGAAGTCAGTCTGACAGTTCAGTTCCAGAATCACACCGTACTGACCGTCAACTTTAGTCAGGATCACACCGTCAGCAGCAACATTAGATGCTTTCTTAGCCGCTTTCGCCTGGCCAGATTTACGCATGTTGTCAATTGCCAGTTCGATATCACCGTTAGCTTCGGTCAGTGCTTTTTTACAGTCCATCATGCCAGCGCCAGTGCGCTCGCGCAGTTCTTTTACCAGAGCAGCGGTAATGTCAGCCATTCTCTAATCCTCGGTTAGCTCAGCATCTGCCAGCGGTGCCTGTTGGTGCATGCTGCTACAGACGCCTGGTATCGGGAAAACATTCTGCCTCGCTAATAATGACTATCAGCAAAGCGAAGTCGAAAAAATAAAGGGGCCGTTGGCGGCCCCTTACAGATTCACATCTGATTGATAAGGGCTCTGTAAAGAGCTGTCCTTATTACTCAGCTTCAGCGAAAGTTTCTTCTGCCTGCTGAGCCAGGTCCTGAGAGCGACCTTCACGTACAGTGGTAGCCACTGCAGTCAGGTACAGGCTAACAGCACGGATTGCATCGTCGTTACCAGGGATAACGAAATCAACGCCGTCTGGATCAGAGTTAGTATCAACGATAGCAAATACCGGGATACCCAGGTTGTTTGCTTCTTTGATAGCAATGTGTTCGTGGTCTGCATCAACAACAAACAGTGCGTCTGGCAGGCCGCCCATATCTTTGATACCACCCAGGCTGTTTTCCAGCTTGGCCAGTTCACGGGCACGCATCAGCGCTTCTTTCTTGGTCAGTTTGTCGAAAGTACCGTCCTGAGACTGAGTTTCCAGATCTTTCAGACGTTTGATGGACTGACGAACGGTTTTCCAGTTGGTCAGCATACCACCCAGCCAGCGGTGGTTTACAAAGAACTGGTCACAGCTTAGTGCAGATTCTTTGATTGCTTCGCCAGCAGCACGCTTGGTACCAACGAACAGAATTTTGCCTTTACGGGCAGCAATTTTGTTCAGCTCAGCCAGAGCGTCGTTGAACATTGGTACGGTTTTTTCAAGGTTGATGATGTGAACTTTGTTACGTGCACCAAAGATGAATGGCTTCATTTTCGGGTTCCAGTAACGGGTCTGGTGACCGAAGTGTACACCAGCCTTGAGCATGTCGCGCATGGAAACAGTTGCCATGATTACCTCTGTAATATGATTGGGGTTAGGCCTCCACGTATCCCATACAACCGACCCGTTCAGCAGTAATGCTGCCCAGGCACCCCGGCGTAAGGTGTCGATACGTGTGTGTTCTTTACACAAAGTGAGATTATCGCGATTTTCTGCCCGGAAAACTGTGTTATCACAAACAGAAAAACGTCGGCGCGCTTTATACCACAAAGCGAGTCCTTACGCCAACAATTGTTGCTGTTTTATCCAGCGGGTGATATAGCAGAGGGTAAACGTTTACTGCCACAAACGGCAATTGGCAGCCCCCCGGTGGACTGATACCATTACACCACTTTTTTCTATAATTATTGTCGGCAATAACGACAGATACGGACCCGATGAATGGCTATTTCAATTAAAACCCCGGAAGATATCGAAAAAATGCGCGTGGCTGGCCGCCTGGCAGCTGAAGTGCTGGAGATGATCGAAGAACACGTTCAGCCCGGCATCAGCACTGGTGAGCTGGATCGTCTGTGCCACGATCATATCGTCAATAAACAGCACGCTGTTTCTGCCAGCCTCGGCTACCACGGCTTCCCAAAATCCGTCTGCATTTCAGTGAATGAAGTGGTGTGTCACGGTATTCCCAGCGATGACAAAATTCTGAAAGACGGCGATATCGTGAATATCGACGTCACGGTGATCAAAGACGAATTCCACGGCGATACCTCGAAAATGTTTATCGTCGGCAAGCCCACCATTCAGGGCGAACGCCTGTGCCGGATTACCCAGGAGAGCCTGTATCTGGCACTGCGCATGGTGAAGCCAGGCATTCGTCTGCGCACCCTGGGCCGTGAGATCCAGAAGTTTGTTGAAGCACAGGATTTCTCCGTAGTGCGTGAGTATTGCGGTCACGGTATCGGTAAAGGCTTCCATGAAGAGCCGCAGGTACTGCATTATGATGCCGATGACGGTGGCGTGGTGCTGCAGGCTGGCATGGCGTTTACCATCGAGCCGATGGTAAACGCCGGTGACTACCGCATCCGCAGCATGAAAGATGGCTGGACAGTAAAAACCAAAGATCGCAGCTTGTCGGCACAGTATGAACACACTATTGTGGTAACGGAAAACGGCTGCGAAATTATGACGCTGCGTAAAGATGACACCATTCCGGCCATTCTGACGCACGACAGTTAAGCGCATATCGCCTCATGGAATCTGAGCCGGCAGCCGCCGGCTTTTTTTATGTCTGAATCCCCGGAGCGCCTGATGAATACCGAGCTAAACGACATCAGTACCCTGAAGAAACTCACCAAAGCCCCGACGCGCTGGGAAGACGCTGATATCCATCGGGAGTTCCTGAAGCAGCAGCTGGATTTCCTGCATCAGCAGCTGGCGGCCGCCTTTGATGCCGGCACCGAATGCAATGTGCTGGTAGCCACCCGCACGCTGTTTATTGACCGCCTGCTGCGCCGTTTATGGCGTTTCTTTGGCTTTCCCGAAAAGGTGGGGATTGCGCTGGTCGCCGTGGGGGGTTATGGCCGTGCCGAACTGCATCCGCTGTCCGATATTGACGTACTGATCCTTAGCCACAAAACCCTGAGCAAAGCCGATGCCGAGCGCGTCAGCCAGCTGCTGACACTGATGTGGGATTTGAAGCTGGAAGTCGGCCACAGCGTGCGCACCCTGGAAGAGTGCCTGCTGGAGGGGCTGTCCGATCTGACCGTGGCCACCAATCTGATCGAAGCCCGCCTGCTGTCCGGCGATCTGGCGCTGTTTCTGGAGATGCAGAAAAACGTGTTCAGCGACGGTTTCTGGCCATCAAAACGCTTCTACGCCGCCAAAATAGCCGAACAGCGCGAACGCCATCAGCGTTACCACGGTACCAGTTACAATCTGGAGCCGGACATCAAAAGCAGTCCCGGCGGGCTGCGTGATATCCATACCCTGCTTTGGGTCGCCCGCCGCCATTTCGGTGCAACTTCACTGGATGAAATGGTCGGCTTTGGCTTTCTGACCGAAGCCGAACGTAACGAACTGAATGAATGCCAGAGTTTTCTCTGGCGTATTCGCTTTGCCCTGCACCTTATCCTCACCCGCTACGATAACCGCCTGCTGTTTGACCGCCAGCTGAACGTGGCCCAGCGCCTGTACTATCAGGGTGAAGGCAATCATCCGGTTGAGCAGATGATGAAAGATTTCTACCGCGTGACGCGCCGTGTAAGTGAACTGAATCAGATGCTGCTACAGCTGTTTGATGAAGCGATACTGGCACTGAGTGCGGATGAGAAACCGCGCGAACTGGATAACGATTTTCAGCTGCGCGGCACGTTGATCGATCTGCGTGATGAGAGGCTGTTCAGCCGCCAGCCGGAAGCGATAATGCGCCTGTTTTATACCATTGTGCGCACCCCGGCTATCACCGGTATTTACTCCACCACCCTGCGCCAGCTGCGCTATGCGCGGCGTAATTTGCAGCAACCGCTGTGCACCATTCCACAGGCGCGTGAGCTGTTTCTGGCGATCCTGCGCCATCCTGGCGCGGTCAGTCGCGTACTGCTGCCGATGCACCGCCACGGCGTGCTGGGTGCCTATATGCCACAGTGGGGCAATATTGTCGGCCAGATGCAGTTTGACCTGTTTCACGCCTACACCGTCGATGAACATACCATTCGCGTGCTGCTGAAGCTGGAAAGCTTTGCCGATGAAGAGATGCGCACCCGTCATCCACTGTGCGTGGAACTGTGGCCACGTCTGGCGCAGCCTGAACTGCTGCTAATTGCCGCCCTGTTCCACGATATTGCCAAAGGACGCGGCGGCGACCATTCCATCCTGGGTGCCCAGGACGCGCTGGAATTCGCCAGCCTGCACGGCCTGAATTCGCGTGAAGGCCAGCTCATCGCCTGGCTGGTGCGCCATCACCTGCTGATGTCGGTCACCGCACAGCGGCGTGATATCCAGGATCCTGCGGTGATCCAACAATTTGCCGAAGTGATGCAGGATGAAAAGCATCTGCGCTACCTGGTGTGTCTGACGGTAGCGGATATCTGTGCCACCAATGAAACCCTGTGGAACAGCTGGAAGCAAAGCCTGCTGCGTGAACTGTACTTCGCCACCGAAAAACAGCTGCGCCGTGGCATGGAAAACAGCCCGGATGTGCGTGAAAAAGCGCGCCATCATCGGCTGCAGGCGCTGGCGTTACTGCGTATGGAAAATATTGATGAAGAAGCGCTGCACCGCCTGTGGCGGCGCTGCCGCTCCGACTATTTCCTGCGTCATACTGCCGGTCAGCTGGCCTGGCATGCGCGACATCTGATGTGCCACGATCTCAGCCAGCCGCTGGTGCTGGTCAGCCCGCAGCCGAGCCGGGGGGGAACCGAGATCTTTATCTGGTGCCCCGATCGCCCCTATCTGTTTGCTACGGTGGCTGGCGAGCTGGACCGGCGCAATCTCAGCGTGCATGATGCTCAGATCTTTACCAGCCGCGATGGCCGGGCCATGGATACCTTTATCGTGCTGGAGCCGGATGGCAGTCCGCTGGCAACTGACCGGCATCAGCATATTCGCCAGGCGTTGGAGCAGGCGCTGGCTCAGCATCACTGGCAACCCGCCCGCACCCGCCGTCAGTCACCGCGTCTGAAGCACTTCAACGTTGATACTAAGGTACAATTCCTGCCAGCACAGACCGACAGGCGGACATACCTTGAACTGACCGCGCTGGATCAGCCGGGCCTGCTGGCTCAGGTGGGTGAAGTCTTTGCAGATTTAGACATATCGCTGCACGGTGCGCGCATCAGTACCATCGGCGAGCGGATCGAGGATTTGTTTATTGTTGCTAACAGCGATCGACGGGCGCTGAGTACAGAATTACGCCAGCTGCTGCAACAACGGTTGACAGAGGCCCTTGATCCAAACGATAAAGTGTGACCCGTTTCGTTTAAACGTGCGCTATTCGATGTCGCGCTTTGGCGCGGCGTCCTGATTCAGTTGTGGATAGCCAAAACAGGAAGAGAACTATTATGCAACAGCTACAGAACGTTATTGAGGCAGCTTTCGAGCGCCGTGCAGAGATTACTCCGGCCAGTGCCGATACCGTCACCCGCGAAGCGGTCAGTCAGGTGATTGCCCTGCTGGACAGTGGTGCGCTGCGCGTTGCCGAAAAAATTGATGGCCAGTGGGTGACCCATCAGTGGCTGAAAAAAGCGGTGCTGCTGTCATTCCGCATCAATGACAATCAGGTGATGGAAGGCGCAGAAAGCCGTTACTACGACAAAGTACCCATGAAGTTTGCCGACTACGATGAAGCGCGTTTCAAACAGGAAGGTTTCCGCGTGGTGCCACCGGCTGCCGTACGTCAGGGCGCATTTATTGCCCGCAACACCGTGCTGATGCCGTCTTACGTCAATATTGGTGCTTACGTTGATGAAGGCTCGATGGTGGATACCTGGGCCACCGTGGGTTCCTGTGCGCAGATTGGTAAAAATGTTCACCTGTCCGGCGGCGTTGGCATTGGTGGGGTACTGGAGCCGCTGCAGGCTAACCCTACCATTATCGAAGATAACTGCTTTATCGGCGCGCGCTCTGAGATTGTGGAAGGGGTGATTGTCGAAGAAGGCTCAGTGATCTCGATGGGCGTTTACATCGGTCAGAGCACCAAAATTTACGATCGTGAGACCGGCGAAGTGCATTACGGTCGCGTACCGGCCGGTTCGGTGATAGTCTCCGGTAACCTGCCTTCAAAAGACGGCAGCTACAGCCTGTATTGTGCGGTTATAGTGAAAAAAGTGGATGCGAAAACCCGCGGTAAAGTTGGGATCAACGAGCTGCTGCGTACCATTGACTAAGCCGCTTAACGGCTGAAAAAAAAATCCGTAATCCCGAAAAGATTACGGATTTTTTACATCACGGCGGCTCCGACCAGGCAGCCACCCTGCTTTGCCGTCACTGCATCAGCAGATAAATGCTGCTGTTGCCACGCTGAATATTCAGCGCCAGTACCGATGGTTGGGTATCAAGAATTTTGCGCAGTTCACCGAGGTTAGCCACCGGCTGCTGATTCACGCCTAAAATCAGGTCGTCTTTTTTCAGGCCAATACGCGCCGCTGCCGATCCTGGCTTCACGCTGTCAACCTTCACGCCTTTGCTGCCTTTGGCGTCAAAGTTACTCAGCGCCGCGCCTTCAATACCATTGTATATAGTGGCCGAATCGACTTTCGCAGAACTGCCCTGCTCCAGAGTCACCGTCACCGTCAGCGGCTTACCGTCACGTACCAGGCCCAGCGCCATTTGGGTACCCACCGGCAGCGAACCGACTTCTGCACGCAGTGCGGCAAAGCTGGAAACCGTTTTGCCGTTAATGGAGACAATCACGTCACCGGCTTTAATGCCGGCTTTGTCGGCAGAGGATTTCGCCAGTACCTGGCTGACAAACGCCCCGCGCTGCGCATCGACCTTCATCGCTTTGGCCAGCTCGGAATTGAGTTCAGTGCCCATAATTCCCAGTTCGCCGCGTTTCACCTGACCAAATTGCACCATCTGCGCGGTCAGGTTTTTAACCATATTACTTGGAATAGCAAAACCAATACCGATGTTACCGCCATCCGGTGCCAGAATCGCGGTGTTGATCCCAATCAGCTCACCATTCAGGTTTACCAGCGCCCCGCCGGAGTTACCCCGGTTGATCGCCGCATCGGTCTGAATGAAGTTTTCATAGTTTTCTACGTTCAGGCCACTGCGCCCCAGTGCCGACACAATCCCGGAAGTCACGGTTTCGCCCAGGCCATAAGGGTTACCAATCGCCACGGTATAGTCGCCCACGCGCAGGTTATCCGAGTCGGCGACCTTAATGGCCGTCAGATTTTTAGCATCTTTCAGCTGGATCAGCGCGATATCAGAACGCGGATCTTTACCGATCACTTTACCGTCATATTTACGGCCGTCGCTGAGCTGGATCTGAATTTTATTCGCATTATCAACCACATGGTTATTAGTGACCACATAGCCTTTTTCAGCATTGATCACCACGCCTGAACCCAGTGCGCGGAATTTGCGCTGTTGGGTATCTTCACCGCCGCTATCCTGTGGGCCGGCACCCTGACACATTGGCGAGCCCTGGAAGGGTGAGCCGTCCTGGCAGAAAGGTGAACTGTTACCGAAAAACTGTTGGAACTGCGGCGGCAGACGTGGGGTGCTGACGGTGGTGCTCCCCTCAACATTGATGCTGACCACCGACGGCATAACTTTATCCAGCATCGGTGCCAGGCTTGGCAGTTGCTGGGTGGACGAAGAAGCGGTTTCCGCTGAGCTGGCTACCAGAGGATTCAGGGCAAGTCCCAGACTCAGTGCCAGTGCGCTAAGTACTAATGTTGTTTTTTTCATTTGAGGCTCTCTGTAGATACTGTCAGAAAAGTGTGCTTTGATTGTTGCTAATCAGATTAAATTTTTCACGCTAAGTTCAGCTTTGAAAATTAGATAAAAGTAAAAAATTATTGGGTCTCTTTACAAAACCAGGCAAATAACACCTGGCGTCTGGCCTGTCAGGAATAATCACACCGCCTGAAGGCCAGTCGCTTATTCTACTGCCATCAGACGACGATATTCATCCCAAGCATACAGATCGGTCATACCACTAATATAATCCTGCAGCAGCCTCGCGCGATAATAATATTCCCAAATGTCACGCTCCGATGCCGCAACCGTCAACTGTGCCATGGCCTCGCTGTACGCCTGACGAAAACGGGTGGACAGTTTATGAAACAAACGGGTTGCAATCGGGTAGCCGGGAAGGTAATCATTTTCCGTCAGTTCCGTAAACTGTCGGGCGCTTAAAACCAGTAACGGCCGGTAAATATCCAGCAGGCCGGTGATCACCCGATAACCCTGCAATTCCAGTTGCTCCACTTCCGGGTGATTAAATACATAGCGGAAGGCAACTTTTTTGAATATTTTCAGTAGCTGGCTGTGTGGGCTGCCATCTTCCAGCAGGGCTTCATTAAACGCCCCCTGATACACGGTGGGCAGATGATCGATGAAGCGACTGGCCGCATGCGGCACCAGCTCAGCCACGGTATTTACGCGCAGGTACATAAAGAACTGATCTTTACTGATACGCTGAGTGTGCTGGCTGCGGGCTTTATCCAGTGCAGCGGTGATCACCGTAGCAAACAGATCCCCTGACGTATGTTGCGGCCACAGACCGGATAAATAGTCATACAGCTGTTCCACATTAAAAATATCTTTTTCTACTGCGTCTTCAAGATCGGCCACACAATACGAAATATCATCTGCGGCTTCCATAATATAAGTCAGCGGAAAACGACAATGTGTCTGTAAATTTAATTGCTGGCGCAGCTGGCTGATATAATCTTCCTCCGCCAGATAATAGCCAGGCTTCTTCATTAAATAAGAGTATTCTTTCGGTACGGCAGCGGTAAACCAGGCCGGACGGGTATATTTCAATATACAGCCCACCTGTGCCCAGGTCAGATTCATTTTCATCAGGGTATGCACTATGCGGATCGCCTGCGCATTGCCTTCAAAGTGGGCAAGATCCTGACGAACTTTTACACGCAGTGCATCCTGCCCGTCGCCCTGGCAACGTAGCACCGCGACGCCGCAGCAGTCGGTTTCCTCACTACCGGGCTGCCAGTCTGCGGACAGCTCCCGGCTGAACCAGTCATTAATAGCGGACTCACCAAAGTGACCAAACGGCGGATTGCCGATATCGTGCATCAGACAGGCCATCTCAACAATGCTTTCAAATGGTCCGGTCAGCTGCGCTAAACCCAGCGGCTCCAGCAAATGCTGTTCTTTCAGGCGGGTCAGAATCTCTTTGGCAATATAGCGACCCACCTGCTGCACCTCCAGCGAGTGCGTCAGCCGGGTGCGCACAGCGGCGTTGCGTTCCAGCGGGAAAACCTGTGTTTTCTGTTGCAGACGCCGGATAGCCGCGGAATTAATAATCCGTCCGCGATCGCTTTCAAAAATGCGCAGAATTTCATGCTCATCTTTACTGCCAGTATCAGGGCGGTAACAGCGCTGCCAGTTAATTTTTTTACGAAAGTCTGTTCCTTTCATTGCTGCGGCTCCCTCAGTTTTACCAACGTATAACCCCACCAGACAGATTAGCGGATTATGTCCCGCCTGCGGCCATGATAGACTATGCACGTAAATCAACAGTAAATTCCACCTTTTAGAGAGTATTCCTTATGAAAGCAGGCATCATTGGCGCTATGGAGCAGGAAGTTACGCTGCTGCGTGACAAAATTGAACATCGTCAGACGCTGAATATTGCGGGTTGTGAGATTTATACCGGCACGCTGAATGGCGTTGAGGTTGCCCTGCTGAAATCCGGTATTGGTAAAGTCTCTGCCGCGCTGGGCACCACTCTGCTACTGCAGCTGTGTCAGCCGGATGTGATTATCAATACCGGCTCTGCCGGTGGTCTGGCCGCCACGCTGAAAGTGGGCGATATTGTGGTGTCTGATGAAGTGCGTTACCACGATGCCGACGTCACCGCCTTTGGCTATGCGCCAGGTCAGATGGCAGGCTGCCCGGAAGGCTTCCGCGCCGATCCGGCTCTGGTGGCCGCTGCTGAGCAGTGCATCAGCGACCTGCAGCTGAATGCGGTACGCGGACTGGTGGTCAGCGGCGATGCCTTTATTAACGGCTCAGAGCCGCTGGCGCGCATTCGCCAGTCCTTCCCACAGGCGATTGCCGTGGAAATGGAAGCCACCGCTATCGGCCACGTTTGCCACCAGTTTGCCACCCCCTTTGTGGTGGTGCGGGCTATCTCCGACGTTGCCGATCAGGAATCTCATCTCAGCTTTGATGAGTTTCTGTCAGTGGCTGCCAGCCAGTCTTCATTGATGGTAGAAACACTGCTGAAAAAACTGGCGCAGGGCTGATTAGCGCAATACACTGATCGCGCGAAGAATACCGCTCACCCGCCTGCGAGTGGCCGGTATTCCTGCACTATTTTTTTCACCACGATTAAAGTTTGTCTGAAAATTGCCGTTATGGATGTCTTTAGACCATTCACTTTATCGACAGGTCTGAACATCCTCAGGGCGAGTCCCTGCGTCACTCTTTTCAGGAAATACATAATGAAATGGCTTTATCTGGTACTGGGACTGATGGCAGTCAGCCACAGTGCTTCTGCCGCAACCAGCGGTGCAATCAGCGCGAAACTGGTTATCACCTCCCGCTGCAATATTACCGGCATGCCTTCCCCCAGCGTTAAACCGACCATTGATTGTGGCAAAGTTCGTCAGCACCAACCACGGGTTACCCAAAGCCCCCTGGTATCCGATGGCCACAGCAGCCAGCAAACTCAACTGGTCACGGTAGAGTGGTAAAATAAGCAGGCTTCCCGCGCCCGGCATCAGCTGGACGCGCGAGAAGTGACTGGATCAGATGCTGAAAGAAGAACCGCAGCCACAGGTGGTTTTGGCATTCGGGTTAGTGACCACAAAACGCGATCCTTCCAGACCTTCGGTATAATCCACCGAGCCACCGACCAGATACTGCAGGCTCATTGGATCGACCACCAGCGCCACGCCGGCTTTCTCGATAGTCATATCCCCGTCATTCACCTTATCGTCGAAGGTAAAGCCGTACTGGAAACCGCTGCAGCCGCCGCCGGTAATATAGACGCGCAGTTTCAGCGCCGGGTTATTTTCATCGGCAATCAGATTTTTAACTTTATCGGCCGCTGCTTCAGTAAATTGCAGGGGCAGTGCTACGTCTTCACTCATATGAAATACTCCAACAGGCATCAGGCCGAATGGCTCGCCGGTGATTATTCGACCATAGTTAACTGCATTATCTAATACCCGGGTCAGGCAATCAAGCGCCGCCCGGTGGCGGTAGCAGGCAGTGCTTATCCGGCGGGCTTCGCGGCGACCGGCATAGCAACCGACACGCCATTCACTTAGAATAGAGCGGTTTTTTTAGCAGATCAGGAGCGGTCCCATGAGTAAGTCTGAAAATTTATACGCTCAGGCGCAGCAGGTTATCCCCGGCGGAGTCAACTCACCGGTACGGGCGTTTAGTGGCGTGGGCGGTGTTCCACTGTTTATTGAACGTGCAAATGGGGCCTGGCTGTATGATGCTGACGGTAAAGCCTACCTCGATTATGTCGGCTCCTGGGGGCCAATGATCCTCGGCCATAACCATCCTGCGGTGCGTAATGCGGTGATCGAAGCGGCAGAGCGCGGCCTGAGTTTTGGTGCGCCTACCGAAATGGAAGTGAAAATGGCGGCACTGGTCACTGAACTGGTGCCCACCATGGATATGGTACGCATGGTCAACTCGGGCACCGAGGCCACCATGAGCGCTATCCGCCTGGCTCGTGGCTATACCGGCCGCGATAAAATTATTAAGTTTGAAGGCTGCTATCACGGTCACGCCGACTGTCTGCTGGTCAAAGCCGGTTCCGGTGCGCTGACCCTTGGCCAGCCCAATTCCCCCGGCGTACCGGCCGATTTCGCCCGTCATACCCTGACCTGCACCTATAACGATCTTGACTCGGTGCGCCAGGCCTTTGAACAGTACCCGCAGGATATCGCCTGTATTATCGTCGAACCGGTGGCTGGTAATATGAACTGCATCCCGCCGCTGCCGGAATTCCTGCCGGGTCTGCGCGCGCTGTGCGATGAATTTGGCGCCCTGCTGATTATTGATGAAGTCATGACCGGCTTCCGCGTGGCGCTGGCGGGCGCACAGTCAGTGTATGGCGTAGAGCCGGATCTGACCTGCCTGGGTAAAATTATCGGCGGCGGAATGCCGGTGGGCGCCTTTGGTGGTCGGGCTGATGTGATGGCGGCGCTGGCCCCAACCGGTCCGGTATATCAGGCCGGAACCCTGTCCGGTAACCCCATCGCCATGGCGGCCGGTTATGCCTGCCTGAGCGCGATTTCCCAACCGGGGATCTATCAAACCCTGAATCAACGCACCACCCAGCTGGCTGAAGGCCTGCTGGAAGCGGCTAAGGAAGAAAATATTCCGCTGGTGGTCAACTCTGTCGGCGGCATGTTCGGCCTGTTCTTTACCGATGCCGCACGCGTTACCGGCTATGCCGACGTGCTGGCCTGTGATGTGGAACGCTTTAAGCATTTCTTCCATCTGATGCTGGAAGAAGGCGTCTATCTGGCCCCTTCCGCCTTTGAAGCGGGCTTTATGTCACTGGCGCACAGTCAGGACGATATCCAGAGCACTATTGACGCCGCGCAGCGCTGCTTTGCGAAGTTGTAAGCTGGCGGGTTTGCTGCAAAACCGGTGTTAAGAGCCTGTTCCACCAGGCGTATATTGTTGTAGCCAGTTTGGGTACGGACAGCGCGGAACAACCGGAGCGTACACGCAGTACGTGAGGATTGAGAGCACTGCCGAGAACCAGAATGGCAAATAAAATAGCCTGATGGGCCAGGCTCTAAATCTGGTCTGTTGTAATACAACGCGATAACAGGCCAGTGATACAAGAATTGAGAAGGGTGATTCACCTTCTTAAATACAAAAATAAAAACGCCTGATCACCATCATCAGGCGTTTTGCAGTCAGAGTCACCACGACTTAATTTCAGTTATCTGTATGTATTAAGCATCTTCAGCCTGGCCTTGTTATTCTCCATGTTAATTTCAAATACATCCCAGATTCCACCATTCCCATTTCGTGGGGATTGAATAATAGTATCCCTTGCTGTTCCTTCTGCCCGGCTTACACTGTCATTAAAATATACTAGTATTTTTGCTTGTGTTGTTGCGTTAGAACTAGCCCAGTCACACAGCCAACACGCGAGAAAGTAGGTGTAGTTCCCTGCAGCATTCAGTCTGTTAATCGTAATAGTTTCGATTCCCGGCGGACTCGTATCATCCTTATCATAAGAGACTCCATCAACATTCCTATTGGTACGACCAACCTTCTTTCCGTTGGGCAATATAAGATATGCATCTATATCATTTGGTCCGCCCTTGTCCCACTGGACAATAATTTTGACATCATCATCCCCCATAAAGACAATCCCATACCGGAGTTCTTGAGTGGTAGAGAGGATATTAATAGCGTCACTATGCGTTCTGTACCCATCTTTACTGATAACAATGAAATAACTTCCCTCCACTAATTCAACCTGTACCTCACCCTTATCTGACGTCAGCTTTTCGAAAAGTTTTTCCTCCTTGTTTTTGGAAAATATTTCGACATTTGCCCGCGCAATAAAAACATCAGCTTGCAAGCTGGCATCGACAACGGTGATTTTACTTGTAACCCATTTAGCAAACGACACGAACAGATTCGCATCATGCTTATCATGTCCATCGATTTTAGCAAAGACTTTTATATCAAACTCTGATACCAGGGAGCTTTTCAGCGTTACTTCCACAGTTCCGTCAATACCCGTTTTCGGCGCAGCGGCAGTGAGCGTAGTGGTACGATTTTTTTCAGTTCCCCAGCTTACCGCGACATCCCTGACAGGGTTATTATTCCCGTCGATCACTGTTGCAACAAAAATAAAGGTATTTTCATTATTGGCAATTTTATTGGTAATATCTCCCTGCAATGTTACCGAAGCAATAAAAGCGGTAGTAATATCTGCAGTAAAACTAACCATATTATTTGCCACCATTAGCGCCGTACCTTCAAACTGGCCGCTTACTGTAATGGCATCGACCATTTTTTTGGTCGAGGTCAGCGTGACGGTCGCCAGACCGCCGGCATCCGTTTTACTGCTGGC
>CALYQW010000026.1 GCA_945290265.1 uncultured Erwinia sp. | reverse complement strand
GTTTTGATTTGTCATCCGATCGCTTCCTCCTGTCCCGCTGCACAGGGGAAGCGAATAATCCCGTCCCCTGCCGCGACTGCCGCTGATAATGCAAGACAATTCAACAAACCACACTTAACGTTCGCTGCTGACCCTGTCAGATCCCCCCAAATACCTACCACACCAAGATATATTATTAGAACTTATTTTTTTATAATATTCAAATCTCTTGCAGTAATTACTTTTCAGACATGAGTTATAATTATCATTGAAACCGGCACTCCCTTTTTCGTAGATTGCTGATTCAATCAGGCATTCTTTTTTTAAATATTCATCCCAACTTTTCTTTGCCTCTTTAGCTAATTTTGATACTTCTTCCTTGTTGTATGGCCTTTCCTCTTTAGTTTCTATTGACTTCAGATATGAATAAAATTCAGTTGTGTACTCTTTTTCTTTCTCTATGGCTGTATTTGCCATACATATACTGACATCTTCAGTATGCATGATATCCATGCAAGGCTGCTTTGTATCGCCGGAATTGCCGCTTGCATGAAAAAAAAACCACCATTAGCATGGCAATAATTTTTAATATCTTCATTACATATTCCTCGTTATATAGCGTTCTCTACTCCTTGAATTGTCGTATCTGCGGACATTTTTATTCTCCCGTATCAGGTAAATAACATCATTTTTCGGTTGTTCCCAAAAATGGGAACCATATTATAACTTAAAACACCCTGATATTTCACATCATCAAAAACATCTTTTAAGATTGGATGCAGTTTCTCCCAGGGAACTGAATCTTTATTCTTATATTTATTATAAAACCTGACTGTATATTTCAGATAATGTTTATAGGTTAACTCAAAGAGTTTTAGTTGCTGAGCTTCAGTTATTTCACCTATCTCTTTTTTTATTTTACAATTCACTTGCAGTGCAAAAACTTTTCTTTGAGCCCTTTGCTATTTTTCTTGCATTCTCAAGAGAGATTCCCGCTGCTACCATGTCACTTATTATTGTACTTTCCGGCCTCTCCTTCATATTATAACCACGTCCTATGGTTAATCCTGAACCATACCTGTCACTTATAGATGGGTTGCCAGGCCAGTGTATCTTTCTGGAGTAGTACTGGCTGCCCGGTATATTATTCCCTTCAGCTCTGAAGGTAAGTAATCCCTCTTTCGGTTCCCACTTTTAGTCTCCATGACTGTAAAAATTCCGACTATTTTTATAACTAAAAAAATTTCATATTACGACGTTTCTTAGATCCTTTTTTTTCGGATACTATTTCCAGTTGTTGAAAACAAAACAGGCCCGCTGGCGGGCCTGTAGACAACATCCGTTTTACACATCCATCAACCAACAATCTGTTGATGCATTTCCTGTACCGAAATCACCTGGTCAGTGGCACTGGCATTCAGTGAGGTGGCGGTGGCGAAGCCCCCGTTCAGCGTGGTGTCGTAATGCACTTTATACTGCAGCGCGCTGCGGCGGATCAGTTTGGAATCCTCAATCGCCTGACGCCCTGCGGTGGTGTTAACGATATAGCCATATTCCCCATTTTTCAGTCTATCCTGAATATGTGGACGCCCTTCCAGCACCTTATTCACACGACGCACCGCAATACCGGCCTTGCTCAGCACCGCTGCAGTACCGTCGGTGGCATCCAGTTCATAGCCAAAGCTTTGCAGACGACGCGCCAGCTCCACGATGCGCTTTTTATCACCGTCACGCACCGACAACAGCGCACGACCGGTTTTCTTCATGGTGCTCTGCGCACCCAGCATCGCTTTACAGAACGCTTCGGCGAAGCTGCGGCCAACGCCCATCACTTCACCGGTAGAGCGCATTTCCGGGCCGAGGATAGGATCGACGCCCTGGAATTTATTGAACGGCAACACCACTTCTTTTACCGAGTAATACGGTGGGATCACCTCTTTAGTCACACCCTGCTCTGCCAGGGTTTTACCGGCCATCACCCGCGCCGCCACTTTAGCCAGCGGTACGCCGGTGGCTTTGGAGACAAATGGCACGGTACGGGCCGCACGCGGGTTCACTTCAATCAGGTAAACTTCGTTGTCTTTCACCGCAAACTGCACGTTCATCAGACCGCGCACGCCCAGCTCGAAGGCCAGTTTCTCAACCTGCTGACGCATCACCTGCTGAATTTCCTGGCTCAGAGTGTAGGCCGGCAAAGAACAGGCCGAGTCACCGGAGTGAACTCCTGCCTGCTCGATATGTTCCATAATGCCGCCAATCAGCACCTGCTGACCGTCGCAGATGGCATCCACATCCACCTCGACTGCATCGTCGAGGAAGCGATCCAGCAGTACCGGCGCATCATTCGATACCGATACTGCGGTATTGAAGTAGCGTTTCAGGTCGGTTTCATCGTAGACAATTTCCATTGCCCGACCGCCCAGCACGTAGGAAGGACGCACCACCAGCGGATAGCCGATAGTGGAGGCTTTCTCCACCGCCATGCCAATGGTGGTCACCGTGGCATTGGCAGGCTGTTTGAGCGCCAGTCGATCGACCGCCTGCTGGAAACGCTCGCGGTCTTCAGCGCGGTCAATCGCATCCGGGCTGGTACCAATCACCGGTACACCGGCCGCTTCCAGCGCGCGCGCCAGTTTCAGCGGGGTCTGACCACCGTACTGCACAATCACTCCCTGCGGTTTTTCGATGCGCACAATTTCCAGCACATCTTCCAGCGTAACCGGCTCAAAGTAGAGACGGTCAGAGGTGTCATAATCCGTGGAGACAGTTTCCGGGTTGCAGTTGACCATGATGGTTTCATAACCATCTTCGCGCAGCGCCAGCGAAGCATGGACGCAGCAGTAGTCGAACTCAATCCCCTGACCGATACGGTTTGGCCCGCCACCCAGCACCATAATTTTTTTGCTGTTCGGATTCGGATTGGCTTCGCACTCTTCTTCATAGGTTGAGTACAGGTACGCGGTATCGGTCGAGAATTCCGCAGCGCAGGTATCAACGCGCTTATACACCGGATACAGCTGATACTGCTCGCGCAACTTACGAATTTCTGCTTCGCTCACGCCTGCCAGCGCAGACAGACGCGCATCCGCAAAACCTTTACGTTTCAGAGTACGCAGGAAGGCGTGGTTCAGGCCGGTTACGCCCTGTTTTGCCACCTGATTTTCCAGCTGTACCAGCTCTTCAATCTGCACCAGGAACCAGCGATCAACGTTGGTCAGCGCGAAGATATCATCCACCGACATACCGGCACGGAAGCCGTCTGCGATATACCAGATGCGATCGCCACCGGCATCTTTCAGCTGATGGCGGATTTCGGTCAGCGCGCCCGGATCGTTCAGATCTACTTTCGGGTCAAATCCGCTGGCACCCACTTCCAGGCCACGCAGAGCTTTCTGCATTGATTCCTGCAGGGTTCGGCCAATGGCCATCACTTCGCCCACCGATTTCATCTGCGTGGTCAGGCGGTCGTTAGTACCGGCAAATTTCTCGAAGTTAAAACGCGGGATCTTGGTAACCACATAGTCAATGGACGGTTCAAAGGACGCCGGCGTGCGGCCACCCGTGATATCGTTCATCAGCTCGTCAAGGGTATATCCCACTGCCAGCTTGGCGGCGATTTTCGCAATCGGGAAGCCGGTGGCTTTCGATGCCAGCGCTGAAGAGCGTGAAACGCGCGGGTTCATTTCGATAATGATCAGACGGCCATTTTCCGGGTTTACCGAGAACTGGACGTTAGAGCCACCGGTTTCTACGCCGATTTCACGCAGTACCGCCATCGAGGCGTTACGCATGATTTGATATTCTTTATCGGTCAGCGTCTGAGCAGGCGCAACGGTGATTGAGTCACCGGTATGGATGCCCATTGCATCGAAGTTTTCAATTGAGCAGACGATGATGCAGTTGTCGTTTTTATCACGCACTACTTCCATCTCATACTCTTTCCAGCCAATCAGCGACTCATCAATCAGCAGCTCATTGGTTGGCGACAGATCCAGCCCGCGTTCGCAAATTTCTTCAAACTCTTCGCGGTTATAGGCAATACCACCACCGGTGCCGCCCATGGTAAAGGAAGGACGGATAATGCACGGGAAGCCAACGTCAGCGGCAACCGCCAGCGCTTCTTCCATGGTGTGTGCGATACCGGAACGCGCGGTTTCCAGACCGATTTTTTTCATCGCTTTATCAAAGCGCTGACGGTCTTCCGCTTTATCAATGGCATCAGCCGTTGCGCCAATCATGGTCACGCCAAACTCGGCCAGTACCCCCTGACGCTCCAGCTCCAGCGCACAGTTCAGCGCCGTCTGACCGCCCATGGTTGGCAGCACCGCATCCGGGCGCTCTTTTTCAATGATTTTGCGCACCACTTCCCAGTGAATCGGCTCGATATAGGTCGCATCGGCCATTTCCGGGTCGGTCATAATGGTTGCCGGGTTGGAGTTCACCAGAATAACGCGGTAACCCTCTTCACGCAGGGCTTTACAGGCCTGCGCACCGGAGTAGTCAAATTCACAGGCCTGACCGATAACAATCGGGCCAGCGCCGAGGATCAGGATACTTTTTATGTCTGTACGTTTTGGCATGGTCTGACTCTCCTGATCTTAATTAGCGGTGGCGCGAAAAGCGTTAATCAGTTCGATAAAGTGATCGAACAGTGGCGCGGCATCATGCGGGCCAGGGCTGGCTTCCGGGTGGCCCTGGAAGCTGAACGCGGCTTTGTCGGTACGATGGATCCCCTGCACCGTGTGGTCGAACAGTGACGTATGGGTCACCCGCAGGTTAGCCGGCAGATTATCGCCATCCACAGCAAAGCCGTGGTTCTGGGCAGTAATCATCACGGTATTGTTATCGTGATCTTTCACCGGGTGGTTACCACCGTGGTGGCCGAGCTTCATTTTTACCGTTTTTGCACCGCTGGCCAGCGCCAGCAGCTGGTGCCCCAGACAGATGCCGAACACCGGAATATCGGTTTCCAGCAGGCGCTGGATAGCGGTGATGGCGTAATCACAAGGCTCCGGATCGCCCGGTCCATTGGACAGGAAAACACCGTCCGGATTAAGTTTCAGCACCTCTTCTGCTGAGGTTTGCGCCGGCACCACCGTCAGACGGCAGCCGCGATCCACCAGCATACGCAGGATATTGCGCTTCACCCCGTAGTCATAAGCGACAACATGGTATGGCAGCTCAGAGGCGTTTTTCGCCGCCGGCAGGCCGCCGGACAGCGTCCAGCTCCCCTGCAGCCAGCTGTAGCTGTCAGGCGTTGTCACTTCTTTTGCCAGATCCATGCCTTTCAGGCCGGGGAAGGCACGCGCTTTTTCCAGCGCCACAGCGGCATCCGGCGCATCGCCGGCAATAATGCAGCCGTTCTGTGCCCCTTTTTCACGCAGCAAACGCGTCAGCTTACGGGTATCGATATCGGCAATCGCTACGATGTTTTGGCGTGTCAGGTACTCAGACAGCCCTTCTTCGTTACGATAGTTGCTGGCAATCAGCGGCAGGTCGCGGATAACCAGCCCCTGAGCCTGAATTTGAGTCGATTCTTCGTCAGCGGAATTGGTGCCGACATTGCCGATATGGGGATAAGTAAGGGTAACGATTTGGCGGGAATAGGAAGGATCAGTGAGGATTTCTTGATAACCGGTCATTGAAGTGTTGAAAACAACTTCCCCCACTGCCGATCCGCTGGCCCCAATGGCCCGACCGTGGAATTGGGTTCCGTCTTCCAGAACCAATAGCGCTGACTTAATCAAAGCATCCTCCAGGGAATAAACAGTCGCAATAACTGCATATTAATTCATTAATATGGCCTGAATCAATGCAAAAACTGCCTGACCGCTCAGTTTTTGGCAAATTGCGCGCATTCTAATGACAGCCCAGGTCAATGTCTACCCTGAGAGACGGGTTTTCTTATTTTTTTATCCGATTGATAGATTTTTCTGAGAATCAGGGGCAAAAACAGCAACTAATCCACTGAGATAAACGGTTGGCTGAGAAATTAGGATTAAATTCCCGGTTTTGGCGCGCTTTTACGCCAGCGCCCGGCGGGAAACCAATAAAACAGAGATAAAAATACCAGAAAACAGCACTTTTTCTAAGACTCGATAAAATAATATAATAAGACTGATAAAAAGGGCAGTAAACCAACCGCCCTTTTAAAAATCATGAAGTTAAAATGAACTTATCGTGATTTGAAACTATAAATCATTTAAATTCAGCACATCTTTCATATCATAAAGACCATATTTTACATCATTCACCCACAATGCAGCTCTAACCGCGCCGGAAGCAAAGGTCATTCTGCTGGAAGCCTTGTGCGTTATCTCTACTCGTTCGCCAATATCTGCAAACATCGCGGTGTGTTCACCGACGATATCGCCAGCACGAACCGTAGCAAAACCAATAGTTTGTGGCTGGCGCTCACCGGTGATCCCTTCCCGCGCATACACCGCATGATCGTTAAGCTCCCAGCCCATGCTGTCAGCAATCGCTTCACCCATCGCCAGCGCGGTGCCGGAAGGGGCATCAACCTTATGGCGATGATGCGCCTCGACAATCTCAATATCCGCATACTCACCCATCACCTTCGCGGTTTTTTCTAACAGCTTAAGCACCAGGTTAACGCCCACGCTAAAGTTTG
Source organism: uncultured Erwinia sp. (assembly GCA_945290265.1). GTDB lineage: Bacteria > Pseudomonadota > Gammaproteobacteria > Enterobacterales > Enterobacteriaceae > Erwinia. The sequence continues at coordinate 38,406 of CALYQW010000026.1, read as the reverse complement.
CCGCAAAGACAATCCCGGTTTCTGCCGCCGCCGTCCTGATTGCCGCTTTACCGGCATCATCAAAACCGGTAGTGCCGATCACCATCGCTTTATGATGCTGGCGACATAACGCCAGATAGTCCAGTGAGGCCTCCGGGCGGGTAAAGTCAATCAGCACATCAAAGTCATCGAGCACGCTGGCCAGATTATCGCTGAGCCTCACACCCAGTGCGCCACATCCCGCCAGTTCCCCCGCATCACTGCCCACCAGCGAGCTACCTGCACGCACCACGGCAGCCCCCAGGCGTGCCCCTTCAGCCTGCACGGTGGCCTGGATCAGCTGGCGCCCCATACGTCCTGCGGCGCCCACCACGGCGATACGAACTTCGTCATTACTCATAATTATTCATTCCTGACTGATATCTTTGCCTGTGAAATTCTGACAGATTAACCATGCCAGCCACAGGATGCCACCTTAAAAGAGATCCCTGCCAGATAAAAAAGCCTGCGGCAGAATGCTAATGCCGATCGGTTAAGGATAAATTGAAAGATCCAATGGCTGTGCAGGATCCGTAATCTCGTAAGGACTGTCATCAGACATCTTTTTGGAGCAACGAGCTTTCTCTGGTGCGGGAACGCCCCTTATCCCACTGGAGTGATCTGACGCTGATGGCGCTGGACGGAACATTATGGCGAACGCCAGATACGACAGAAAATAATCCAGCCTTTGGCCGGACGGCTAATGGCTAGCGCAGTTCAATACCCAGCAGATATTTATTTATATCAACACAGATATTCACCGGGAGATTCAAAACTTTAGCCGCCAGCGCCAGCCGGGAAAATTCATCCCGAGAATTACTCACGCTGGCTTCACCTAAAACCGTCTGATACCAGACATTCTCGACTTTGACCACAAAACCATATTTTGTTTTACCCGCTAAGATGGTAGATACCCGGTAATCTTTTATATGTACATTCTCCGTATAATGACCACCATAGATTGAGCAGTCATCTTCCAGAGAATAAAAGGATAATGCCGGAAAACTAGAAAATAACAGTACAGAAAGCAGGTAATTTTTCATTTATCATTCCTCTCTGAAAGTTGTTGCCCATTAATGGATTTTGAAAAATAAAATTGCACGTAAACATTTTTTCCACTTCTCCCTATCGTTTTTCAACATATCTGCAACAACAATCGCCTGACGTTTTTTCCTTACGCTACTACTTCTGCTCATACAGCTGTTACAGGCTGAGTTTGATGCATCATCAGGTCTTACTGATGGGGTGAAAATATAAGGCTGGGGATTTGGCCAGGTGTTCTGATCGCTGTATTCCGCATTTCTGAAGGTTTCTCCCTCCAGCGGTGTTCTTGTCATTCCCCGGCTCCAGTACTGCACCGCGTCAATCACCTGATTGCCCAGAATAGCCGTTTGCGACCCTTCCGGCGGCACCGCCAGCCACTCGCTCTCAAAGCGATAATCTTCAGCCGCGTTTTCATAAATGCGGTCACCGGTGCGCAAATAGGCATAAATCAGTGAGTTATACGAATTATTAAAATTGATGGTCGGTCTGATACGGTACAGATAAAACGTAATACCATTCGGCGCATAACTCCCACGCGTAAGCGCAACATCTCTGTCAGTGGTAACAGAAATAAAGCGTGAGTCTGCATTCCCTTCCAGACATGAATTGCCCAGTACATGGGCAAGGACATCGTTTTCATTTCCCAGCACGCGAAAGCCGCGTTGAAAAACCACATCCGGCGTCAGCGTATCCATACGATAATGGAAAACCTGTGCCAAAACCGAAGGTTGTGCGGAAATAAGCATAAAGATAATGATAATAATAACCTTCGCCATCATAATACTCTCCCTCCCTGGCTTATTCAGGAAATAGCATACTCCTGCATCGAGCCTGTAATTTACAACACATAATTAATTAATTTTTTTTTAAAAAAAATAGAAAAAATATTTCTCCGGTCGGTTAAAAATTCACTTAACCTGTTTCATATTGATAATACAACGGCTGTCTGCCGGGGCAGGGAAACAATGTACGCCATTAAATATCTGTTATTTATCGGTCTGTCGTCAGCATGCTATGCAGATGAGTTTTTTTATCGCACAGATATTCTGGAACCTGGTTATGTATTTGAGCGAGGCTTCAGATCCTATGGCAATAATATAGATATTAATCGACATGTACTGGGTGATTTCTGTTTGACCCGTTCCCTTGACAGCCGGTTTGTCTCTGTCACTTCCGACAGAACAATGGCGCTGAACAGGGCGCAGGCCACTATCCCCTGGGGCAATACGTTCTTTATTTACCGCATAACGCCGACGATGAATTTTTATAATGCCTATCAAAGCCTGATGCACGCTTACCAAACCAGCGGCAATATGCAGTACCGGGATACTGCCGAAACCTTTGTCTTTGAGAGAGAATGGCTGGCGATGTCTCCTCAACCCTACCAGGCTGCCATCGTTAACACTCAGATCATTGATGCCGTTCAGTACCAGAGCAGAGGACCAGAAAGCACGCCGCTGGCGGGCGAAACCATCGTTAACTCAGCTTATACCCCCCAGGCTGGCAGACCTAACCCGGATCCGTTTATCTTCCTGCCGTCCTCAGTCACTGATTATGGCATCCACTCCGCCTGTACGGTGTGTATCAATCAAACGGAACGATCTGCACGTGACTCGGCTAATACGGCGTCAAAAAAGCGAAGTAAATGGCAGGCCTGTATTGGGCAGATAATGGCTTATTTAGTTAATTAACGAGGGTAAACCAATGAAAATCTGTTTTATGTTATGCGCCATCCTGGCAGCTGTTCCTGATATAGCATCCGCATCGCTGAAAGAGAATTGTTATATTTATGGGGGAGCCTATAAGCCCAAAGTCTATCTGGCGGCCTATAATATCGCCACCATCGCCGATGGCAGCCTGCAGTTGGGTTTAGAAATCAAAGTTGGCAACAACTGGTATCTCAGCCTGCTGAGTGAAAAAAGTAAAGATAATAACAGAGAGGAAATGGCCAGTCTGGCCAGAGTGGCAAGGGTGCTGAATTTGCCAGTGAACGTCTGCATCAACCATAAATATCTGCTGGGTATTGAGCTGTAACACACCTGCGGTCTGGCGCCTGCCGTGCTCATCAGCATCAGACTGAGCATCCCTGCTCACTGGCGTTATACGCTCACGGAACCTGCTTTACCGGCAGGCGCAATTCTTTCGGTACTTCAAATACAATATTTTCTTCGCGTCCAATCAGCTCAACGGCATCCACGCCCCCCAGCTGATTCAGACGCTGGATCACTTCCTGCACCAGAATATCCGGTGCCGATGCGCCCGCAGTGACACCAACGCAGCTCGCGCCCTGTAACCAGGCTTCCTGAATATCATCCGCAGAATCAATCAGACGCGCCAGCTTACCGGCGCGCTGCGCCAGCTCCGCGAGGCGGTTAGAGTTAGAGGAATTTTTCGACCCCACCACCAGCACTACATCGGCATCTTTGGCTAACGTCCGTACCGCTTCCTGACGGTTGGTGGTGGCATAACAAATATCGTCTTTGCGCGGCCCGATAATCTTTGGAAAACGTGCCCGCAGGGCATCGATCACTTCGTAAGTATCATCCACTGACAGGGTGGTCTGCGTCATAAAACTCAGATTGTTTTCGTCCTTGACCTGTAGCTTCCAGACATCGTCCGGCGATTCAACCAGATACATTCCCCCCTGTGGGTTATTGTACTGGCCCATCGTCCCCTCAACTTCCGGGTGGCCTGCATGACCAATCAGAATGGCTTCCGTACCTTTGCGGCTGGCGCGGGCGACTTCCATATGCACTTTGGTCACCAGCGGGCAGGTGGCATCAAACAGCATGGTCAGATCGCGCGCTCTGGCTTCGGCCCGTACCGCCTGTGATACACCGTGCGCAGAAAAGATCAGAATGGAACCGTCCGGCACTTCTGAAATCTCTTCAATAAACACCGCGCCGCGCTCACGAAGACTGTTGACCACATAGCGGTTATGCACCACTTCATGACGGACATAAATCGGCGCGCCATACATTTCCAGCGCGCGTTCAACAATGCTGATTGCCCGATCGACGCCGGCACAGAAACCACGCGGATTAGCTAACAGGATCTGCATCAGCGTTCTCCAGTACCGGATCGATTTCCAGTACATCAATTTCAAACTTAATCGCCTGTCCGGCCAGCGGATGGTTGAAATCAACGGTAACTGAGTCACCGTTTATCTCGCGAACTACCCCAGGCATTTCATTACCGTCCATGCCGCTGAACAGCATGATGGTGCCGATCTCCGGCTCTCCCGACTGATTAAAATCGCGCAGGGAGAAATACTGGACCAGATCCGGACTGATGTTGCCAAAGGCAGCATCCGGTTGCAGGGTAAAGCTGTGCTTATCACCGGCTGTCAGTCCCAGCATTTCCTGTTCCAGCCCGGCAGACAGGCTACCATCACCCAGGCGGAACAGCGCCGGTTTACCGCTGTTGCGCGTAGACTCGGCAACCGAACCGTCTGCCAGGGTTAAGGTGAAATGCACCAGCACCGCGCTGTCGCGTTTTACACTATCACTCATGCCGTTACTGCCCTTTATTCTTAGCTGACCTGGCGGAAGGGTTGATAAACCCTTCCAGCACGATCAGGGCGGCCCCAATACAGATACCGCAGTCAGCAATATTAAATGTGGCAAAGTGCCAGTCACCGATATAGAAATCGATAAAATCCACCACGAAGCCATGCCAGGCGCGGTCAAACAGATTACCCAGTGCACCACCGGCAATCAGCGCACAGGCAATGTTGTTCAGCTTTTTCTCTGCGGCATTGCGGTACATTATCACCAGCAGCGCCACCACAATCGCCACGGCGATGGCGGCAAAGAACCAGCGCTGCCAGCCGCCTTTATCGGCCAGGAAGCTGAACGCCGCACCGTAGTTATGCGCATAAAAAAAGTTCAGCGACGGCAGCACCGGCAGTGATTCATGCAACGTAAAGTTCTGCATAATCCACTGTTTACTGCCGAAATCCACCGCAATCACCACCAGCATCAGCCACAGCCAGCGTAAGCCCGTTGCGAGCACTGGACGGCTCATCAGACAAACTCCCGCTTTTCACCGTTGCCGGAAACGTTGGTAAAGCAACGTCCGCACACACCTTCGTTAGCATCATTCTGACCGACGTCGGTAGTGTAATGCCAGCAGCGTGGACATTTCTCACCTTCCGCCTGCTGCAGGGCAATTTTCAGCCCCTTCACCAGCTCACTCTGCTGCGCGTCAGCACCGGCTTCGTCGTAAGCGGCAACCTTCGCACCTGACGTCAGCAGCGCAAAGCGCAGTTCGTCGCCCAGTGCGTTTAGCTTAGCGGCCAGTGCACCATCAGCAAACAGCGTTACACTGGCTTCCAGAGAACCCCTAATACGCTTATCGCTACGCGCCTGCTCAATCACCTTATTCACTTCGCCACGCACTTTCAGCAGTTCCGCCCAGTAGGCGTCATTCATTGGCTGCTCATTGTCCAGTGCAAACAGGCCATCGAACCACTCTTCGGTAAACACGTACTGGCTGCGTTTGCCCGGCAGGTAACCCCAGATTTCCTGGGCAGTAAAGGACATGACGGGTGCCATCCAGCGCACCAGCGCTTCGGCAATGTACCAGAGCGCGGTCTGGCAGCTGCGGCGCGCCAGGCCATCCGCTTTGGCGGTGTACTGACGGTCTTTAATGATATCCAGATAGAATGAACCCATCTCCACTGAGCAGAACTGCATCAGACGCTGCACCACTTCATGGAAGTCGTAGTTGTCGTAAGAGGCGGTAATGTCCTGCTGTGCGGCCAGCGCACGGCCAACCGCCCAGCGGTCAACAATCACCATCTCCTCCGGAGCAACACAATCCGTTTCCGGATTAAAGCCCGCCAGGTTGGCCAGTAAGAAACGGGCGGTGTTACGGATACGACGATAGCTGTCGGCAGAACGCTTGAGGATCTCATCAGATACCGCAATCTCGCCGGAATAATCGGTCGATGCCACCCACAGTCGCAGAATATCGGCACCCAGTTTGTTCATCACATCCTGCGGCGCGATAGTATTGCCGATGGACTTGGACATCTTGCGTCCCTGCGCATCGACGGTAAAGCCGTGGGTCAGTACCTGACGGTAAGGGGCTTTGCCCTTCATGGCGGTAGAGATCATCAGCGAGGACATAAACCAGCCGCGATGCTGATCCGACCCTTCCAGATACATATCCGGTGAATGACCGCCAAACTCTGCACGCGCGTCAACTACCGAGAAGCTGGTTGAACCAGAGTCAAACCAGACGTCAAGGGTATCCGGCACCTTGCTGTAATCATCCGCCGCGTCACCCAGCAGATCGCGCGGATCCAGATCCCACCAAGCCTGAATACCGTCCTGCTCAACCCGCAACGCGACCTGCTCCATCAGCGCCAGGCTGTCCGGGTGAAGTTCACCGCTGGTGTTATGCACAAACAGCGACATTGGCACGCCCCAGGTACGCTGACGCGAGATGCACCAGTCCGGGCGGTTTTCCACCATCGACTCAATGCGCGCCTGGCCCCAGCCCGGGATCCACTGCACGCCTTTGATCTCTTTAAGCGACTGCGCGCGCAGTCCCTGCTGCTCCATGCTGATAAACCACTGCGGCGTGGCACGGAAGATAATCGGGGTTTTGTGACGCCAGCAGTGCGGGTAGCTGTGCTGCAGTTTTTCTACATGCAGCAGCGCCCCTTTCTCGCTCAGCAGATCGACGACTTTCTGGTTAGCGGTAAACACGTTAACCCTATCCAGCGTCGGGTAAGTTCCCGGCAGATAGCTACCGTCCGGTCCAACCGGGTTAGCGGTTTCCAGACCGTATTTCTGACCAATAATATAGTCGTCCGGGCCGTGAGCCGGTGCGGTATGAACGGCACCAGTACCGGCATCGAGGGTCACGTGCTCACCCATAATCACCGGCGAAATCAGGTCAAGGAACGGATGACGGAAGCCCAGCAGCTCAAGCTCAGCCCCTTTCGCTTCGCCCAGCACCTGCCAGTCGGCAACCCCGGCGCGCTGCATCACGCTGGCCACCAGGTCTGTTGCCAGGATCAGTGCGCGGCCGTCAATCTGCACCAGCTGATAGTCAAATTCAGGATGCAGGGAGATAGCGCGGTTAGCCGGCATGGTCCAAGGGGTGGTGGTCCAGATCACCAGAGAAATCGGGCCGTTAACGCTGGCGGCACCGAATTTTGCCTGTACCGCCGCTTTATCGCTGGCATCAAACATCACGTCAATTGACAGTGAGGTTTTGTCGTAATACTCCACTTCGGCTTCTGCCAGTGCGGAACGGCAGTCGAGGCACCAGTGAACCGGTCTGGCACCTTTGTGCAGATGACCATTACCGATAATTTTACTCAGCGCACGGATGATATTGGCTTCGGTCTGGAAGTTCATCGTCAGATAAGGATGATCCCAGTCACCCAGCACGCCATGACGGATAAATTCGGCTTTCTGCTGCTCAACCTGACCGGCAGCGTATTCACGGCAGGCGGCACGGAATTCCGCAGCACTGACTTTATCGCCGGGTTTACCGATCGTCTGCTCAACTTTGTGCTCAATCGGCAGTCCGTGACAATCCCAGCCCGGCACATAAGGCGCATCGTAACCGGACATGCCCTTCGACTTCACCACAATATCTTTCAGAATTTTATTAACTGAGTGACCAATATGAAGGTTGCCGTTCGCGTAGGGAGGACCGTCATGCAGAATAAAGGTTTTTTTCCCTTTCTTTGCGGCGCGGATAATGCCGTACAGGTCGTCGCTGTACCAGGTTTTCAGCATGTCCGGTTCACGTCGGGCCAGGTCGCCACGCATCGGGAACCCCGTTTCCGGCAAATTCAGGGTAGATTTATAGTCACTCATTACAATCTCGATTCCGTCTGTATCGCCCGAAAAACGTTCGGGCAGTCACTACATCGTTAGCAATTTGCTGTTTTAGCGCGTCCAGCGAAGGAAACCGCTGCTCGCTTCGTATTTTTTCACGCAAAACCACCTCAATATGGCGGCCATAAAGATCCATCGTCACATCCAGCAGATGCACTTCCAGCTGCTGACGCAGCCCGGCTACCGTAGGGCGGGTACCGATATTGGCCACGCCGGGCAGCGGCTGTTCACCAAGGCCGTACACCTCCACGGCATACACCCCTTTCACCGGTGATACCGTGCGCCGCAGCGGCAGGTTAGCGGTGGGAAAACCGATGGTGCGCCCCAGTTCATCGCCATGCACCACACGGCCAGAGATGGAATACGGGTGCCCCAGCAGAGTTTCTGCCAGTGCCAGATCATCTTCTGCCAGCGCCTGACGAACCGCAGTGCTGCTGATGCGCCTGCCCGACTGACAAAACGTCTCGGTGCTGATCACCTCAAAACCGTACTGCGCGCCCGCCTTCTGTAGTAACAGAAAATCCCCCTGGCGACCAGCACCAAAGCGGAAATCATCACCGACTGCCAGCAGCTTCACGCCAAGTTTGTCAATCAGCAGTTCGGTAATAAAGTTGTGCGCGCTGCGGTCAGCAAAATGCCGGTCGAACCCGACACAAAGCACCGCATCCACGCCGGCTTCGGCCAGATAGTGCACTTTTTCACGCAGGCGCGTCAGGCGAGCCGGCGCTTTCTCCGGGGCAAACAGTTCCAGCGGCTGCGGCTCAAACAGCATCACCATCACCGGCAAATTACGCCGTTGCCCTTCTTCGTGCAGTCGTGCCAGCAGCGCCTGATGTCCGCGATGCACGCCATCAAAATTGCCGATGGTCAGCACGCATCCGCGATGCTGCTCTTTCAGGTTATGTATGCCGCGTATAAACTTCATGGCTGGCTCAAAATGGTGGAAATCGGCGGATTATACCTTGTACAGCGCCGAAGGTTAACCCGCGAATGGCGGCTTTCCACCATTCTTACCCGCGTTTCGCTCTGTACAGCGCCCCTTACGGCCGGATAATATTTTTCTTGTGAATAAGCTGTATTCGGCACCCCGAAGCTGATAGAATCCTGCGCCATCGAAACGTAATCAGGTGCCAGTGTTTCACCGGCGCTTATTTGCACAAATCCATTGACAACCGAAGGCGAAAAGGGCATATTCCTCGGCCTTTGAATTGTCCTCATAGAACTATTTGGGAGTTGGACCTTGGCTAATATCAAATCAGCTAAGAAACGCGCCGTAACGTCTGAGAAGCGTCGTAAGCATAACGCTAGCCGTCGTTCAATGATGCGTACCTTTATTAAGAAAGTATACGCAGCTATCGCCGCTGGCGACAAAGCGGCTGCGCAGAATGCATTTAACGAAATGCAACCAATTGTGGATCGTCAGGCTGCTAAAGGTCTGATCCACAAAAACAAAGCTGCACGTCATAAAGCAAACCTGACTGCACAGATCAATAAACTGGCTTAATGCCGGACTGTTAATCAGGCTTTGATAAAGAAACCGCCCCGGCGGTTTTTTTATTGCCCGCAATCCACCCCCTCAGCTTTCCCCCTCCCTGCTCTGGCCTTATCTCTTTTGCCCTTGACCTGGCTGTTGCCTTTGACCTGGCCCTTAATCTTTTGACCTTGGTGCGGCATCAGGAACGAAGCCGAGGTTACGCCGGTTTCCAGGATGAGCTGCCAGGACGTCGGCGAAAGGCGTGCTGAGACAGGATGTCGAATCACGCCGGTCCGTCAGAAAGCGGCGTGGCCGAGGGAACCCGCGCCAGCGGGCGGCGGCGACTGGCCGCCCTGCTCGCCAGTCCGCGCAGCGGAATGGTGAAACGTGGTTGACCTGGCTTTTAGCTTTTAAAACAGGAAAAAAGCCCGCAACCCGATGCGGGCTTAATCCGCTAGCGCAAACCGCCACTGGTGTGCTTCGGCAACTTCACCCGCAACAACAAATACCCCACCAGCGCCGAAATAATCGACCCGGTCAAAATACCCAACTTTGCCAGGGTTATCATCTCCTCATGCGCCGCATCAAACGCCAGCGACGTAATAAAAATCGACATGGTAAAGCCAATCCCACATAACACCCCCACGGCAGCAATATCACGCAGCGTGGTCTTTTCCGGCAGCGCCGCAACTTTCAACCGGACAGCCAGCCAGCAAATCAGCGTAATGCCCAGCGGTTTACCGACAAACAGACCGAGAACAATCCCCAGCGGCAGCGCAGCAAACAGTGAATCCATGGCAATACCACTCAGCGACACCCCGGCATTGGCAAAAGCAAACAGCGGCAGGATCAGCCAGCTGAGCCAGGGCTGAAGTCCATGCGCCAGTTCAATGGCTGGTGAGCCATTGGCATCGCTTTTCAGCGGAATAAAGAAGCCAACAATCACCCCAGCCAGCGTGGCATGCACTCCGGATTTCAGCACCGCCACCCACAGCACCATTCCCAACAGCAGATATAGCGACGTTTTCCGCACTCCGCTAATATTAAGCAGCGCCAGTATCACAATCGCCGCAGCGGCCACGCCCAGCGAAAGCAGCGACAGTCCATGGCTGTAGAAGAAGGCGATAATTACAATCGCCCCCAGGTCATCAATCACCGCCAGTGCCATCAGAAAGATTTTTAGCTGAACCGGCACCCGGCTGCCCAGCAGCGCCAGGACGCCCAGCGCAAAGGCGATATCGGTCGCCGTTGGGATAGCCCAACCTTGAATTGCCAGCCCGTCTTGGAAATTAAGCCCGGCAAAAAGCAGTCCCGGCATCAGCATTCCGCCCAGGGCAGCAATAAGCGGAAACATCGCGCGCTGACGACTGTTCAGCGAGCCCTGTATCAGCTCTTTTTTCACTTCCAGCCCGATTAACAGAAAAAACAGAGCCATCAGCGCATCGTTGATCCACAGCAGCAGGTTTTTCTGAATGTCCAGCGGACCCAGACGGAACTCAACCGGCGATGCCAGCAGCGTCTGATAGGTTTCCTGAGTCGTGGCATTATTTGCCAGAAACATCGCGATGCCGGCCGCAACAATCAGCACGATGCCGCCGGTCGCATCGTTGGTTAATAACTTTTTTAGCAGGGTATTCATTACAAGCTCCGCTGAAAAATAACGCAGTCTCTTTGTTAAGTTCGCACAACTGTCGGGGCATGATGCCCGATGATTATAATCTGTTCCGCGATAATACCCATTTTTTCAAATAAATAGTGCAGAAGCTAATAATCATCTTATCGCTGCGGGATGGCGCACAAAAATGCCGTCAGATTCAGAGGGATAAAGGATGGCGCAGGGCGGAAAGAAAAACGGCCCCCTGTGCAGACAGGAAGCCGGAGAGATTAGCGAGTCAAATCATCAAAGAATTTTTTCACGCCATCAAAGAAGGTTTTGGAACGCGGGCTGTTTTTGTCGCCGCTCGGGCCACCCAGGCTCTCTTCCAGTTCACGCAGCAGCTCTTTCTGACGTTCGTTCAGATTAACCGGGGTTTCAACCACCACGCGGCACAGCAGATCGCCCTGCGCACCGCCGCGTACCGATTTAACGCCCCTGCCACGCATGCGGAACAGCTTGCCGGTCTGCGTTTCAGACGGGATTTTCAGTTTAACGCGGCCATCCAGCGTCGGCACTTCAATCTCACCACCCAGCGCAGCCATAGCAAAGTTTACTGGCACTTCGCAGTACAGATTGTTCTCTTCACGCTCGAAGATCGGGTGCTTACGCACCTGTACCTGAACGTACAGATCCCCTGCCGGTGCACCCTGCTCACCGGCTTCTCCTTCGCCGCTCAGACGAATACGATCGCCGGTGTCCACGCCCGCCGGGATTTTAACCGACAGGGTTTTCGTGCGCTCAACCCGACCATGGCCGTGGCAGGCATTACAGGGATCTTTAATAATCGAACCGCGGCCGTGACAGGTTGGACACGCCTGCTGCACCGCAAAGAAGCCCTGACGCATCTGAACCTGACCCGCGCCGTGACAGGTAGAACAGGTCTGCGGCTTGCTGCCCGCTTTCGCCCCACTGCCATGACAGACGCCACATTCTTCCAGAGCAGGAATGCGGATCTCTTTGGACACGCCGCGTACCGCTTCTTCCAGCGTAAGCTCCATGTTGTAGCGCAAATCAGCACCGCGTGCGGCACGCTGTTGCCGGCGACCTCCGCCGAAGATATCGCCGAATACGTCGCCAAAGATATCACCAAAATCTGCGCCGCCGCCGAAGCCACCACCGCCGCCACCCATGCCACCCTGTTCAAATGCGGCATGACCGTACTGATCGTAAGCGGCACGCTTCTGCGCATCGGTCAGAATTTCGTAAGCTTCTTTGATCTCTTTGAATTTGTTTTCTGCTTCTTTATCGCCCGGATTACGGTCAGGGTGATATTTCATCGCCAGACGCTTGTACGCTTTTTTGATTTCGCGCTCGTCGGCGGATTTCGCTACGCCTAAAACCTCGTAGTAATCTCTTTTTGCCATGGTAATAATTCCTGCCCTTAACATGCGTGCACGGGCGGGGAGAAATCTCCGCGCCCGTGCTGGTTATCAACGGTGTCCTGCTGATGATGCCCGTTCGGGACTGCCAGCAGGTCACCATTCCCGCTCAAGGGCGGTTATTTTTTGTTGTCTTTCACTTCTTCAAATTCAGCGTCAACAACATCATCTTCTTTCTTATCGCTGGCATCAGCTGCGCCCGCGGCACCGGCATCCGCCGCCTGCTGCTGAGCCATTTCCATCAGCTTGCCGGACACTTCCATCAGTGCCTGCATTTTGGCTTCGATTTCCGCTTTGTCTTCGCCTTTCAGCGCAGTGCCCAGCTCAGCCAGTGCGGCTTCGATTGGTGCTTTGTCATCCGCAGACAGTTTGTCGCCAGCTTCTTCCAGCTGCTTACGGGTGCTGTGCGCCACCTGGTCACCCTGGTTGCGGGTCTGCACCAGCTCTTCAAACTTACGGTCAGATTCAGCATTCGCTTCCGCATCACGCACCATTTTTTCGATTTCTTCATCGTTCAGACCGGAAGAAGCCTTGATGGTGATTTTCTGCTCTTTACCGCTGTTTTTGTCCTTCGCAGAGACGTGCAGGATACCATCCGCATCGATATCGAAAGTCACTTCAATCTGCGGCATACCGCGTGGTGCCGCCTGAATACCATCGAGGTTAAACTGACCCAGCGATTTGTTATCCGCAGCACGTTTACGCTCACCCTGCACCACATGGATGGTTACCGCAGACTGGTTGTCTTCCGCAGTAGAGAACACCTGGCTGTGCTTGGTTGGGATAGTGGTGTTTTTGGTGATTAACGCCGTCATCACACCGCCCATGGTTTCGATACCCAGCGACAGCGGGGTTACGTCCAGCAGCAGAACGTCTTTAACGTCACCCGCCAGTACACCACCCTGAACCGCTGCACCTACCGCAACCGCTTCATCCGGGTTTACGTCTTTGCGTGGCTCTTTACCGAAGAACTCAGCAACCTTAGCCTGAACCAGTGGCATACGAGTCTGACCACCCACCAGGATAACGTCGTTGATGTCAGAGACAGACAGACCGGCATCCTGCAGCGCCACTTTTAGCGGTTCAATAGAACGGCTGACCAGATCTTCTACCAGCGACTCCAGCTTGGCACGCGTCACTTTGATGTTCAGGTGCTTAGGACCGGTCGCATCTGCAGTGATATACGGCAGGTTAACGTCGGTCTGCTGCGCAGAAGACAGTTCGATTTTCGCTTTTTCTGCCGCTTCTTTCAGACGCTGCATGGCCAGTGGATCGTTGTGCAGATCGATGCCCTGGTCTTTCTTAAATTCTGCCACCAGGTAGTTGATCATGCGGGTATCAAAGTCTTCACCACCCAGGTGGGTATCACCATTGGTCGCCAGTACTTCAAAAGTTTTTTCGCCGTCAACTTCATCGATCTCGATGATGGAGATATCGAAAGTACCACCACCCAGGTCATATACCGCGATAGTACGGTTGCCCTGACCTTTATCCAAACCGTAAGCCAGTGCCGCAGCGGTCGGCTCGTTGATAATACGTTTAACTTCCAGGCCGGCAATACGGCCTGCATCTTTGGTCGCCTGACGCTGAGCATCGTTGAAGTAAGCAGGTACGGTAATAACCGCTTCAGTTACCGGCTCACCCAGGTAATCTTCTGCTGTTTTCTTCATTTTTTTCAGCACTTCCGCAGAGATCTGCGGTGGCGCGATTTTCTGGTCTTTCACATCCAGCCAGGCATCGCCATTGTCAGCGCCAACAATTTTGTAAGGCATGATTTTGATATCACGCTGCACTTCTTCGTCCTGGAAGCGACGGCCAATCAGGCGCTTAATCGCAAACAGGGTATTCTGTGGGTTAGTCACCGCCTGGCGTTTAGCAGGCTGACCGACCAGCGTTTCGCCGTCCTGGGTGTAGGCAATAATCGACGGGGTAGTACGATCGCCTTCCGCATTTTCCAGCACGCGCGGTTTGCCGCCATCCATAATGGCAACACAAGAGTTGGTTGTACCGAGGTCAATACCAATAATCTTACCCATTTAAACATCTCCCACTTAAATTCGTTTCAAATTAGGTTATGAACCAATAATGCGGGCATATTTCACAGTTTCAACCGTGCGCCCTGTGCTTTTTTTTGAGGTTCGCTTCCTGGATGACAAATAAGATGGGGCCGCTGTTGACTTCATCAAGGGGGAAAGTAAAAAAATTTTTAACCGGACATTCCTTCTCCCGCCGCGCACGGCGGGAAACCCTAAAAAAGGCCGGTTAACTCAGGCAGCGACGGAGGCTTTTCGCCGGGCGCAAAACTGCAGACCGCCGCCGATGATCATCCCCATAATGCTGAGTGCCAGCACATAGCAGGCCGGGGCCAGCGGCGTCAGATTCAGCAGCAGCGTAATCACGATAGGCGTCAGACCGCCAAAAACGGCATAGGCAATATTGTAAGTGAACGAGATACCGCTGAAACGCACTTCTGGCGGAAAGGCTCTGACCATCACCGCAGGCACCACGCCCACTACGCCGACACACAGCCCCACCACCGCCCAGGCAACAAACAGATGTTGAGGTGCCCGCGCAGCTACCTGGAAGAATGTCCAGCTGGAGAGTGCCAGCAGCAGACAGCCCACCAGCAGTACCCGGGCTGCCCCCAGGCGATCGGTTAAGGCACCGGCTAATACACAGCCAACGATCAGCATCAGAGTCGCCAGGGTATTGGCCTGCAGCGTCATGGCGGCGGGCAAATGCCAGAGCTTCTGCAGCAGTCCGGGTGCCATCAGCAGGATCACCACGATGCAGGCTGACAGCAGCCAGGTCAGTAGCATCGACAGCAGTACGCTGCGCCCGTGATGCACCAGCACCGTTTTAAGCGGCAGTTCTGCTGACAGAGCTTTATGCTGCTGCATGGCGGTAAATACCGGCGTTTCATGCAGCCAGCGCCGCAAATACATCGCCAGCAGGCCAAAAACCCCGCCCAGCAGAAAAGGAATGCGCCAACCGCCCTGAGCAATGGCCTGAGATGACAGGCTGCTGGTCAGCAGGCTCGCCACCAGCGATCCCAGTAAAATACCAAACGTCAGCCCGGCGGTAAGAATGCCACAGGCCAGACCGGTGCGTTTTTCCGGCACATGCTCCGCCACAAACACCCATGCCCCCGGCACTTCGCCACCGATAGCTGCCCCCTGTAACATCCGCAGCAGCAGTAACAATAACGGGGCAATAATCCCCACGCTGCTGTAACCCGGTAACAACCCCATGGCCAGGGTTGGCAACGCCATCAGCAAAATACTGAGTGTGAACATCTTTTTGCGTCCCTGACGATCGCCGAAGTGCGCCATAATCAGCCCACCCAGCGGCCGCGCGAGGTAACCGGCAGCAAAAATGGCAAAGGTTTGCAGCTGGCGTAACCAGTCGGGAATATCCGGCGGGAAAAACAGCTCTCCAATCACGGCAGCAAAGAAGATAAAAATTATAAAGTCGTAAAATTCCAGCGCGCCACCCAGCGCCGCCAGCGCTAACGTTTTGTAATCGTGACCATTAAGATGATTCTTGTTCATAGTAGAGTTTCGCCATTTCAGATACGGATGAAATCAGGTCCAATGATAGCGATAGTCTCCCTGTTCTGCGTTAACCGAACGATTTTCTGTTGCTGTAGTTCCCGCAGCAGTTGGTCGAACTCAGGGGCACGGCGGATATTTAATCCTGTGGTCAGTTGTTGCCGGTCAGTGAAACTAAACAGCCCATCGGGTGTGGCAAGCGCTTCGAAACGGATATGATGACCTTCATTCAGAAAGGCTGCGTAACGTGTCGGGCTTATCCAGCAGAGCGCTTCCAGCATGTCATTCCACGCTTTACACAGCAGATGCAATGAAGCGTTAAGCCCATACACTGGCCTGTTGTAATCCGGCTTGCCCGTTGCCTGATCTATTTCCTGAAACTTCCAGATAGCCTCATGATGCGCAAGCCTGTTCCTCAGCTCCCGGATACGAATAAATTTTTTTTCAATCATATGGCGAGCGGTAGAAAAACGCTCTCCTTAAGATGTGGCCAGAGCAGTGTATGGGTTCGGGTCTCCTCATACTCCACACTAAGAAAATTCGTCCAGAAACCAAAATCCAGCCCGGAGATAACGCGTTCTGCAGTCACCGTTTTCCCGGCTGCGGCGATCCGGCCAGACACTTTGCGCAGGCATTGCTCTTCCCATGCAGTAAAGTGATATAAAGGAGAGCCATTTGAAGAATAAAGCTTTTTCCCCTGACGATCGCGTTTAAAACGTTTATTCTGTCGAATATACATTTTATCCCCGATGTAACGTGGCAGGTCAAAGATCCAGTTGGCATCTGTACGCCAGAGTCCAACTGCACCTGGCGGAGGATTGAGGCGTATTGCATGATCAATTGCGTTGCGCAAAGTCACCTCAAGACAGTGGATCAGGGGTTGCATCGCCGCTGACAGCACTTTGTTCCAGTTATAGCCCCCCAATGCCTCTTCCGGTTTAAGTTTGAGCACATCGGTATAAATTCTCAGTCGCTCAGGCGAAATGTAATCTTCAAGGTTCACAGGGCACTCCGGCGGCTATAGCAAAAGCTATTGACCAAATTGTCAATACTTGTTAGTATTTTTTCATCAAGGCGCGGACTTCTTCGGACCCGTGCGTTTAAGTTAGTATCGGAAAAGCCACCCTTGCGGTGGCTTTTCTCGTTTTGACATACCCGCACGCCTGCCTGCAATGCTCATCATATCCACTTCAAGGGGCATCTTATGCGCCGTCACTGTGGCTGCGCTGTTTTCATCCGGAATGATATGGCATAACGTATGCTTCGCCCTTTTTAAGCTGTGTAAGTTGCGGTAAGCATCATAAATCACTCTAATTACTCAGTAAATGGGCAACAGAAGCCAGGCCACTGCTTATGCTTTAAACAAGTATTCAGTTTTCCCGGCGTGCGCTTTTCGGACGAAATGCGGCGACCACCTCAGGGTGGGTTTCAATATAGGGTCCTTCCAGCAGCTGAATGCAGTAAGGCACGCAGGCAAAGATCCCGGCCACCAGGGTGTTACCCTGCTCATCCTTCAGCCCTTCGAGGGTTTCCTGAATAGATTTTGGCTGCCCCGGCAGGTTAATCACCAGCGACTGATTGCGGATCACCGCCATCTGGCGGGAAAGGATCGCAGTCGGCACAAAGTTCAGGCTGATCTGGCGCATCTGCTCACCAAAGCCGGGCATTTCGCGATCGGCAATCGCCAGCGTCGCATCCGGCGTCACATCGCGCCGCGCCGGGCCGGTGCCACCGGTAGTCAGCACCAGATGACAGAAGCGCTCATCAATCAGCTCACAGATTGTCTGTTCAATCATTGACTGCTCATCCGGCACCAGACGTTTTTCAATCTCAAACGGCGTCGCCAGAGCCTGGGCCAGCCAGGCTTCCAGTGCCGGCAGCCCCTGATCCTGGTAGATCCCATTGGCTGCGCGATCGGAAACGGAAACAAGTCCTATGCGGAGTGTGGTCATATTTAAGTATCGTTATCTGGAAATATTAAACGGCAGGATAAACTATCGGGCAGCGGGCTGTATAGCCACAGCGTGACAGGGATAAGGAAATGGCCGGTATTCCGGCCATTTCATCGACTTACAGCAGATCGGCGATCATCTTATCCAGTTTGCCCTGGTCGATGGCAAAGTTACGGATACCCTGCGCCAGTTTATCTACCGCCATCGGGTCCTGATTGTGCTGCCACAGGAACTCGGACTCGGTCATTTTAGCCGGAGCTGCTTTGATTTCACCGTTGTAAGACAGCTTACGCTCGACGCTGCCTTCGCTGGCCGCCAGCTCTTTCAGCAGTGCCGGAGAAATGGTCAGACGGTCACAGCCTGCCAGTTCAAGGATTTCATCCACGTTACGGAAGCTGGCACCCATAACCACCGTTTTATAACCGTGCTCTTTGTAATATTTGTAGATCTCAGTCACTGAAATCACGCCCGGATCTTCATGACCGGCATACTCTTTCTTATCGGTGTTCGCTTTGTACCAGTCGAGAATACGGCCAACAAACGGCGAGATCAGGTAAGCGCCGGCTTCCGCACAGGCGCGCGCCTGCGCAAAGGAGAACAGCAGCGTCAGGTTACAGTTGATACCTTCTTTTTCCAGCTGCTCCGCCGCGCGAATACCCTGCCAGGTAGATGCCAGTTTGATCAGAATACGCTCGTTCCTGATCCCGGCATCGTTATACAGTTTAATCAGGCTGCGTGCTTTGGCAATGCTGCCTTCAGTATCATAAGACAGACGGGCATCCACTTCGGTGGAAACGCGACCCGGCACCAGTTTCAGAATTTCCAGACCAATGTTAACGGCCAGCTTGTCGGCAGCCAGCGAGATCTGCTGCGATTTATCGCTGCTCTGCTGACGCGCCCAGGTCACGGCTTCATCGATCAGCTTGCGGTATTCCGGGATCTGCGCCGCGCTGAGGATCAGCGACGGGTTGGTGGTAGCATCCTGCGGTTGATAAAGCTTCATCGCCGCAATGTCACCGGTATCAGCAACAACGGTAGTGAGTTGACGCAGGGAAGATAATTTGTCCGTCATGGTTGTCATTCTCATCAGGTTGATTGGTCAGGGTGTTGAAAAGGCTGTTTTTGATGATAACACGCGTACCCCGCCATGCAAGCGATGCCAGGGTAGGTGCCACAAGAGGATCAAAGCGCCGGACAAAAGCGCGTCAAACGCTGACTGCGCGTATTGTGATGCTGCCAATGGCAGTAATTAGTTCAGCACGGACGGTTTTTTGTTACAGTATTACCGCTGAATCTCCCGTAACCTGAAGGAAGCGATGATGTTAATGGTGATTTCTCCGGCGAAAACGCTGGATTACACAACCCCGCTGGCAACCCGGCGCTTCACCCAGCCCCAGCTGCTGGAAGAGTCGCAAAAGCTGATTGCCATCGCCCGTCAGCTGTCACCGGCACAGATTGGCTCGCTGATGCAGATCAGCGACAAGCTGGCGCTGTTAAATGCAGAGCGTTTCAATGACTGGCACCCCGACTTCACCCCGGATAATGCCCGTCAGGCTATTCTCGCCTTTAAAGGGGATGTTTATACCGGGTTACAGGCGGAAACCTTTAGCGAAGACGATTTTGATTTTGCTCAGAAGCATCTGCGCATGCTGTCCGGTCTGTACGGCGTGCTGCGTCCGCTGGATCTGATGCAGCCTTACCGGCTGGAGATGGGGATTAAGCTGGCCAATCCGACGGGTAACGATCTGTACAGCTTCTGGGGCGAACAGCTGACCCAGGAACTGAATGCCGCGCTGGCGCTGCAGGGTGATAACGTGCTGATTAATCTGGCGTCCGATGAATACTTCAAAGCGGTGAAACCCAACCAGCTGAATGGACGCATTATTAAGCCGGTGTTCCTCGACGAGAAAAACGGTAAATTTAAGGTGATCAGCTTTTACGCCAAAAAAGCGCGCGGACTGATGAGCCGCTACATTATTCAGCAGCGCCTGACTACGCCGGAGCAGTTAAAGTCTTTTGATGTCGATGGCTATCGCTTTGCCGCCGCAGAAAGCAGTGAGACTGAGCTGGTATTTAAACGCAGTGAAGTGCAGTAACATCCCGCCGAATTAACAGGCTGGTGCGGTAGTTTACCTGACACCAGCCTGTGACCCATCAGCAGATTACTTGTTTAACAGAAACTCGCGCAGGGTGGCAAAGTCAGCCGCCATGGCGTGCGACAGCAGCGGCAGTTCAGCACGTTCTGCCAGCGCCGCTGGCAGCGGTAACTTCTGCCCAAGGATCTCTTCCACGCTCTCTTTAAACTTCGCAGGATGGGCGGTGCCGAGGAACAGGCCAAACTCCCCTGGCTGCAGCTGATCGCGCAGCAGGCGGTAGGCGATAGCCGCATGTGGCTCGGAAATATAGCCCAGCTCCGCCAGTTCACGCATTGTCGCTTTGGTGGTTTCATCATCCACCGCACCAAAGCCCAGATCCTGTAAGCGCCAGGTTTTACGCCGGAAAATCTCTTCCACTCGCGGCCAGTTGTTGGGCTGGCTGACGTCCATTGCATTGGACAGCGTTGCCACGGTCTGTTTCGGTGACCATTCGCCTGCGCTGAGGAAGCGCGGCACAGTGTCATTGGCGTTGGTAGCCGCAATAAAGCGCTTCACCGGCAGCCCCAGTGATTTAGCCAGTAAACCGGCGGTCAGATCGCCAAAGTTACCGCTGGGGACGGAAATCACCAGCTGATTGCGCTGTTCCTGCGGCAGCTGCGCTACTGCTTCAAAGTAGTAGCAGATCTGCGCCAGCAGGCGGCTGATATTGATAGAATTTGCCGAATTCAGACCAATCGCCTGCTTCAGCGGCTCATCATCAAATGCCTGTTTAACCAGCGCCTGACAGGCGTCAAAATCACCGTCGATGGCAATAGTCTGGATATTACCACCGAGGGTGCAGAACAGTTTTTCCTGCAGCGGGCTAATTTTGCCTTGCGGATAGAGGATCACTACCCGCACATTTTCCATGCCGTAAAAAGCATGGGCCACTGCCGCGCCGGTATCGCCGGAGGTGGCGGTCAGAATAGTGATTTTTTCCTGCGCGCCGCTGACGAAGGCCAGCATCTGCGCCATAAAGCGGCCACCAAAGTCTTTGAACGCCAGGGTTGGGCCGTGAAACAGTTCCAGTGCAGCAATATCTTCAGTGACCTTCGCGACCGGTGCCGGGAAGGTAAACGCGGTCTGCAGGCGCTGCTGCAGATCCTGTGGCGAAATTTCATCACCAATAAACGCAGACAGGATTTTGCAGCTGCGGGTAACGAAATCCATCGCCAGCATGTCATCAATTTCGGTCAGTTCCAGCTCAGGGAGTTCCAGTGGAAAGAACAACCCCTGTTGCGTACCCAGCCCCTGCTTTACCGCCTGGGCAAAGCTTACCTGCTCATTGTGATCCTTAAGATTATACAGTTTCATGCGTTATCCCAGTTTACGTGCGCCTGCCGTGTCTGCACGACAGATATGAACGAAGCCTTCATCATTTTGCAGATAATGCTGACGCAGCCACTCTGCCATGCGTTGTGCAGTTTCCGGCTGATTACAGACGGCAAACAGCGTCGGTCCGGAACCGGAAATACCGCAGGCCAGCGCGCCGATATCGCTTGCAGCCTGGCGAGCCGCAGCAAATCCGGGTAGCAGCTGGGTGCGATACGGTTCGGCAATCACATCCTTCATCAGTTTCGCCGCCAGCTCAGGCTGACCGGTATGACAGGCGTGAATAAAGCCACCCAGATAACGACCGTGACGGATGATATCCTCTTTGCGGTACTGCGCCGGCAGGATAGCACGCGCTTCAGCGGTAGACACTTTGATCCCCGGATAGGCCATCACCCACAGCCAGTCATCAAATCCCGGCACCTTCTGGCTGATAATGCCATTTTCTTCCAGCATCAGCTGAATACCGCCCAGGAAGCAGGGCGCCACATTATCAAAGTGGACGCTGCCGGAAATACGGCCTTCCATCTCCCCCATCAGCGCCAGTAGTTCGCTGTCCTTCAGCGGCTTGCCGCAAAATTCATTCATCGCCACCAGCGCCGCAACCACCGAGCAGGCGCTGGAGCCCAGACCGGAACCGATGGGCATATTTTTTTCCAGCGTCATCGCTACCGGCACCTGTTTACCGATGGCCTGGCAGAAGCGTTCCCAGCACTGGTGGACAATATTATCCTGCGCTCTGGCAGGCAACTTGCCTACAAAGCGCCCTTCATTGCTCAGGCTGAAGCTTTCCGCCGCCTTTACGCTGACACAGTCACCCAACAGCGTTCCGTCAACCGGCGAAACCGCCGCGCCCAGCACATCAAACCCGACGCTGATATTGCCAATTGAGGCCGGAGCATAAATTTTAATCATGATTAAACTCCCAACTTCCATGACAGTGTGCGTAGCAAATCGGCAAACACCCCTGCTGCCGTTACATCATTACCCGCACCGTATCCCCGCAGTACCAGCGGGATCGGCTGGTAATAGCGGCTGTAAAATGCCAGCGCATTTTCACCATTTTTCACTTTATACAGCGGATCGTTATCATCTACGGCGGCAATTTTTACCTTACAGACACCGCCCTCTTCGATCACGCCAACAAAACGCAGCACTTTACCCGCCTGCTGCGCTGCGGCCACCCGGGCAGCAAACGGGCCGTCCAGCTCCG
Organism: uncultured Erwinia sp.; assembly: GCA_945290265.1. Lineage (GTDB taxonomy): Bacteria > Pseudomonadota > Gammaproteobacteria > Enterobacterales > Enterobacteriaceae > Erwinia. Next base: position 15,788 of record CALYQW010000026.1, on the reverse strand, counting down.
GCAGGCGTGCCATAAAGGCATCGGCGCTCGCCAGTTCACAGAGTTCTGGCGGCAGCAGCGCTTCAATCTCAATATCGCTCAGCTCCAGCTGCCACCCCGCTTCACGGGCAAGGATCAACAGTTTACGCGCCACATCCATCCCGGACAAATCATCACGCGGATCCGGTTCAGTAAAGCCCAGTTCACGCGCCTGACGGGTGGCTTCCGACAGCGATACGCCCTCATCCAGTTTGCCAAAAATAAACGACAGTGAGCCGGAGAGGATCCCGGAGAAGCTAATCAGCTCATCACCGGCATTCAGCAGGTTTTGCAGATTTTCAATCACCGGCAGCCCGGCTCCCACGTTAGTGTCATAAAGAAATTTACGCCGTGAGCGGGCGGCAGCGGTACGGATCTGCTGGTAATAACTGTACGAGGCAGTATTGGCTTTTTTGTTCGGCGTCACTACATGAAAACCGTCAGTTAAAAAGTCGGCATACTGACCAGCAATCTGCTGACTGGACGTACAGTCGACGATGACCGGGTTCAGCAGATGGTACTCTTTCACCAGCCGCTTCAGCTTTTCGGCATCGAAAGGTTCGGTGGCGGTTGCCAGCTGCTGCTGCCAGTTATCCAGCGCAATGCCGTGTACATTTGTCAACAGCGCGCGCGAGCTGGCAATGCCGCAGACCCGCAGATCGATATGTTTCTTTTTTAGCCACGCCTGCTGACGATGCAACTGCTGCACCAGCGCGGTGCCTACGCCGCCAACGCCGACCACAAAGACTTCTATCACCTGATCGGTGGCAAACAGCATCTGGTGTACCACGCGCACCCCGGTGGTGGCATCGTCATTGTTCACCACCACGGAGATTGAGCGTTCAGACGAGCCCTGGGCAATAGCCACAATATTGATATTGGCACGCGCCAGCGCCGAGAAAAACTTCGCTGAGATACCGCGCAGGGTGCGCATCCCGTCACCTACTACCGAGATCACCGCCAGCTGCTGCGTTACGTCCAGCGGCTCCAGCAGACCATCTTTCAGCTCCAGATAAAATTCTTCTTCCAACACCCGGCGCGCCCGTGCCTGCTCGCTTTGCGACACGCAGAAACTGATGCTGTATTCCGATGACGACTGGGTGATCAACACCACAGAAATGCCGCTGCGTGACATGGCAGCAAATACCCGAGCCGCCATGCCTACCATCCCTTTCATTCCGGGACCGGAGACGTTGAACATCGCCATATTATTAAGGTTGGTGATGCCCTTCACCGGGTTATCGCTGGTATCACTGTGACCACCAATCAGAGTGCCAGGTGCCTGTGGATTGCCGGTATTTTTAATCAGGCAGGGGATCTGGAACTGGGCAATCGGCGCGATGGTACGCGGGTGCAGCACTTTCGCACCAAAGTAGGAGAGCTCCATCGCTTCCTGATAGGACATGGACTTCAGCAGACGGGCATCGGGCACCTGGCGTGGATCACAGGTGTACACCCCATCAACATCGGTCCAGATTTCACAGCAGTCCGCACGCAGGCAGGCTGCCAGCACCGCCGCAGAGTAGTCTGAACCATTACGCCCCAGCACCACCAGTTCGCCACGCTCATTACCGGCAGTAAAACCAGCCATCAGCACCATATGGTCAGCCGGGATCCCGGCAGCTGCGATGCGGCGCGTTGATACAGCGATATCCACCGTTGATTCCAGGTAGTGTCCGACTGCCAGTAATTTTTCCACCGGATTGATCACGGTAACGCCGTACCCGCGCGCCTGCAGTACCCCTGCCATAATGGCGGTGGAGAGTTTCTCACCGCGACAGATGGTGGCGGCGTTCACGCTGTCCGGGCACTGTCCCAGCAACGCCATACCGTGTAAAACCTGTTTCAGCTGGGCAAACTCCTGCGCGACCACCTGCTGCAGACCGGCAAAATCAAATTTCGGCTCTGCGGCTGCCAGTCCCTGTAATAAGTCGGCAAAAATACGCTCTGCATCAGCAATATTGGCTGCGGCATCCTGACCGCTGATGGTCTTTTCGATCATCGCAACCAGATGATTAGTGATTTTCGCAGGCGCGGACAATACGGTGGCAACCTGTCCCTGCCTCGAATTATTTTCAATAATATCAGCAACATGACGAAATTTTTCCGCATTAGCTACTGAGGTTCCACCGAATTTCAACACTCGCATCGTCACACTCTCCTGAATTTTTGCAAAAAAAAAGCCCGCACTGTCAGGTGCGGGCTTTTTTACTTTATTCTGGTATGCGTCAGCCCGCACCGTTACCTGTGGTAATGGTGGTAATAATGGTTGTGGTCATCAGGCTGAGGGAACGCATCATCGATTTATCATCTGTTGGTAAAATCTGTCGGCTTTCAGAAGTAAAGCAAAGCCGGACGCAAGTCAATTTTTTTATCTGCCAGACCCGCAGCCACCATCGGGGATGAAAGCGGCATTTTACCCGGATGCCAAAGGGTTACATGGCACCCCACCCTGATTGCAGGAAATCACACTGATTTTATAAGATTACTCAGCATTTCTCGCTGACAGTTTTTTTTCAACATCATGCAGTAAACGATGCAGCATCGCGGTATCGCGCTGTTGTAGTAACCCGAGCCGCTGCTGCAGCCAGTCAGCCAGCTTCTCATCATCGGCAACCTCCAGTTGCTGCAACAGTTGCTGTGCGCGCTGTCGCAGGGCCGCCAGCTGCTGCTCCTGTGCAGGCAACTGAGGTTCTGCAGCCAGCTGGTGTAATGCGGACAGCTGATAACAGTAAACCATGACCGCCTGACCGAGATTTAATGACGGATAATCGGCCGCCATCGGGATGCCGGTGAGTAAGTCCACCTGCTCCAGTTCTTCATTGGTTAAGCCGCTGTCCTCACGGCCAAACACCAGTGCCATGGTACTGAGCCACTGCGCCTTTTCCTGGAGAATATCCTGCACCTGCTGCGGCGTGGCGTAGTAGCGAAATTTCGCCCGACTGCGTGCGGTGGTGGCAACACTAAAATCAACATCCTCCAGCGCTGCTGCCAGCGAGTCCCAGCAGGTGGCCTGTTCGAGGATCTCCACTGCGCCGTGCGCCACCCGGCACGCCGCAGGCTCCAGATGGACGCAGCTGTTCACAATACGCAGCTCACTAAAGCCCATGGTTTTCATCGCTCTGGCCGCCGCGCCAACATTTTCGGCACGGGCAGGTGCCACAAGGATCACAGGAATACGCATTACAACCCCGGTAAGTAAAATCAGGCGCTCACTCTGCCACGGCCCACGACTAAAAACCAGGTGCAGTTTCCCGCAAAGGTGCCAGAAAAGCGCGGCAATAATTGACACTATTACGCTATTTCAGGAATCTTTAATCATCAACTGATAAAAGTGGCACTATTCCACTTTAACTCATTTATTATCATGGCGTTAATAAAAGAGCAGCCTGCAACTAACCTGGCACTCCGCGGCGGGTATTTCTCCTGAATTTGCCGGGTAAAACAACGCCTCTCCGGAGATTTTCTTCAAAAGTGTTAATATGCTATAATAAGTTTGATATAAGTCAACTCAGCGTTGTTTCATTGCGTACCCGTTGTTGTCCACGCTGTTATGTTGCTGTTAATAGCGTTAGGATAAGGTTTACTGGTACTGATAGCGCCAGCGGCAAACGTACTTTCGCTGTAGGGATCAGTTTGTTGACAGTAATGGATTATGTATCAACTCATTAACGCTGTACCGCTGATAACGTGCTGCTGGCTGTCATGAGCCAACTCAGCTAGCGCCGGGCATCGGTATACCCTGTTCGATTTTGTTGGCAAATTAGGTAGTAAATACATGCAGACCCCGCACATACTTATCGTTGAAGACGAATTAGTCACTCGTAATACGCTCAAAAGTATTTTTGAAGCCGAAGGCTACATGGTTTATGAAGCTACGGATGGTGCTGAAATGCATCAGATTTTGACTGACAACGACATTAACCTGGTGATTATGGATATTAATCTGCCAGGAAAGAATGGCCTCTTGCTGGCGCGTGAACTGCGCGAGCAGGCCGATGTCGCACTGATGTTCCTGACCGGGCGTGACAATGAAGTTGACAAGATCCTGGGTCTGGAAATTGGCGCTGATGATTATATCACCAAGCCGTTCAACCCTCGTGAACTGACTATTCGCGCACGTAATCTTTTGTCCCGTACTATGAACCTGGCTGCCGTTGGCGAAGAACGTAAGCTGGTTGAAAGCTATCATTTCAATGGCTGGGAACTGGATATCAACAGCCGTTCACTGATCAGCCCGCAGGGCGAACAATATAAACTGCCGCGCAGTGAATTCCGCGCCATGCTGCACTTCTGCGAAAATCCGGGCAAAATTCAAACCCGTGCTGACCTGCTGAAGAAAATGACCGGCCGGGAATTAAAGCCACACGATCGCACCGTCGACGTGACCATTCGCCGTATTCGCAAGCATTTTGAATCTACGCCGGATACTCCGGAAATTATTGCCACCATTCACGGTGAAGGCTATCGTTTTTGCGGCGAGCTGCAAAACTAATTTTTAAGTTAAGAGTCATCTGCATAGCTCAAATTAATCGCCTGCCGCGACAGGCGATTAATCACCGGGCCACTGACGCGATTCGTCTTACTGAGTCCACGGCATTATTGGTACGGCACTTAATGCATTCTTCGGTGAACCATTTACGACTTTGTCCGAGTAACTCAAATAAATTAACGCGTGACGTTTTTTATCGTAAAAACGTACTACCTGTAATTTCTTGAATATTAGAGAAGTACGCTGACGGAATACCACTTCTCCCTCAGCTTTACCACTGACTACTCTGTCGCTCAGGGTCACCGGACCGATTTGCTGGCAGGAAATCGCTGCATCCGAGGTATCTTCCGCCAGTCCCAGGCCGCCTTTAATACCGCCAGTCTTCGCCCGACTCAAATAGCAGGTCACATTGGCCACTTCCGGATCGTCAAATGCCTCCACCACGATTTTATGGTCGGGGCCAAACATCTTAAACACCGTATCGACCGAACCAACCTGCTCAGCCAGCACAGTCATTGACGGGAGAACCAGCGAACAAAATATTAACAATTTTCTAATTGTCATAAGATCACCATTTCATTAAAAATGACCCGTAGTCTAGTTTTAAGATTCAAACATGTATAGACACATAATTATCAAAGTTACTCATACATTTCTTGACCATAAATTCTGACGCTACACTTGGCAATAAGTGCTAATATTCTTAAGTTTATATTCAACAGCAGCAACTAATCAGTACCCATGAAGTACTACTAAGGACGATTTATGGACCAGGCTGGAATCATTCGAGATTTGCTTATATGGCTGGAGAGCCACCTCGATCAACCGCTATCTTTGGATAACGTAGCGGCTAAGGCCGGCTATTCAAAATGGCATTTACAAAGGATGTTTAAAGATGTAACGGGTCATGCTATCGGCGCTTATTTACGCGCCCGCCGGCTGTCAAAAGCGGCAGTAGCACTACGCCTGACCAGCAGACCGATTCTGGATATTGCACTGCAATATCGCTTCGATTCGCAACAGACCTTTACCCGTGCATTTAAAAAACAGTTCGCCCAGACGCCGGCATGGTATCGCCGCTCCTCTGACTGGGATACCCGTGGCCTGCGTCCCCCCATCCGACTGAGTGGCGCCCCAATCCCGGAACCGATATGGGTTACCATGCCTAATACCGTACTTTCCGGGCAAACGCAGAGTTATACCTGCGCACTGGAACAGATCTTTCAGTACCGCGATGAAATGCGTAGCCATTTCTGGCGTCAGTTCCTGACAGAAACCGACAGCGTTCCCCCCGTGCTGTACGGCCTGCACCAGGTACGCCCCAGCCAGGAAAAGGATGACGAGCAGGAGATCCTCTACACCACCGCCTTACCTGAGAATCAAACGCCGGCCACCCTGCGCAACACGCAACAGGTGGTTCTGGAAGCAGGTGACTACGTGCAGTTTAACTACGAAGGGCCGCGCAGCGGATTATTGGATTTTATCCTGCTGATCTACGGCACCTGTATGCCAACCCTGCAGTTAACCCGTCGTCGCGGACAGGACATCGAGCGCTTTTTCACTAATGGTGGTAAAAAACATCCCGAACCGCCGGTTAATATTCGCTGTGAATATTTGGTACCTATACGCCGTCAGCCAGAGTGAAGCGTAACGGGAGGACGGCTTCAGTTCTGCTCAGTCAGCGTTGCTGTTCGTCCAGTGCCGTTTCAGTTAAATGAGAAACATCGCCAGCGGTTTCTACCACCCATCCGGGGGCCAGCCAGGGGCTGTGCTGATAATCTACCCGCGAGAGTGAGCAGTTACGTAAACGCAGGCGACGTTCCGCATGCGCCGGTAACCCCAGCAGCGTACTAATTAATCCACCTAATGCCATACCGTGACTGACCAGCAGCGGACGGCTGCCGGCAGGCAGTTCCCGGCAGGCATTCAACGCCTGCTGCATACGCTGCGCCATCTCCTGCATCGATTCTCCCTGCGGAATGCGTCCGTCTTCGGTGCCATCCAGCAGGCTTTTACGCCACTGTTCTTCTTCCGCCGTCAGGGAGTCCAGCTGACGCTGTTCCAGCACCCCCATATTCAGTTCGCGCAGACGCGCATCAAAGCGCACCTCACAGCCACAGGCATCAGCAATAATTTCTGCGGTGCGCCGGGTGCGCCCCAAATCGCTGGCAATAATATGGGTGATCCCCAGGTTTTTCGCCCGCTCGCCTACCTGATAAGCCTGCTGTTCGCCATTATCGGTTAGCGCACTGTCTGACTGTCCCTGAATGCGGCGAGCCGCATTCCAGAGCGTTTCTCCGTGGCGAACAAGATAGACCTGTAACATACTGTTTTCCGTTATACTGCGATAAATTCGCGTAAGAGGGTTCAAGAATTATGTACCATATTGTCGCTGCCACCACTAATCCGGCAAAAATCAGCGCCATTTCTCAGGCGTTCAGCGATATTTTCGGTGAAGGATCCTGCCATATTGAAGGGGTTCAGGTCGAGAGCGGCGTTGCGGCTCAGCCACTGTCAAACACAGAAACGCGAACCGGCGCACGTCAGCGGGTGATGAATGCCCGTCAGGTCAGGCCGGAAGCCGACTTCTGGGTCGCGATTGAAGCGGGAATAGAAGATGACAGCGCCTTTGCCTGGATGGTGATTGAAAACCATCAACTGCGTGGTGAATCGCGCTCCGCCAGTTTCACCCTGCCCGCCCAAGTCATGCAGGGGATCCGCGCCGGGCGTGAACTGGGTGAGGAAATGGCCCGCCTGACCGGCATTGCCAATATTAAGCAACAGGGAGGGGCGATTGGCGTGTTTACCGCCGGCCAGTTAACCCGTTCCAGCGTTTATCATCAGGCGCTGATTCTGGCGCTGTGCCCGTTTCATAATGAAATTTATCACACGCCGGTCAGCTGACCCGCTATATCTTATCCGGGCCATGCAGTAACCGCTCGTCCAGCCAGGCTTTCAGTGCCGGAGGGGCGGTTTTCAGACTGTTGGAACCACGGGTAATGGTCGCAATGCCGGCACCCAGCTCATTTTTCAGCTCACGCTGGCTCATCTCACCGCGCATAAGTTCTTCGACAATTCTCAGTCGGGTACCTAAGGATTCCCGTTCATCCGGAGTAAGCATCAGTTGTAATAGCGGCAGGTGCAGCTCACTCTGACAGGCTCGCTGCAGCAACGCAACAAAGCGCAGCCAGGCTTCATCAGTGGGTTCAGCAGTAACGGGAACAGAAGAAGGATTGGTCATGATAGGCTGCCATACTATTTAACTAGTACAGCAGCTTACCATTAAGCGGGCGCTGCGTGAAGCCACAACCGCGTCCTGAAAGGATCAGTAGCGCTGACGCCACTCGCTGTCACTGAATAAATTATCTGGTTTATCAAGAAAATAACGGTAATAGGCGTCATAAGCCAGTACGTTTTTCACATATCCGCGCGTTTCAGAAAATGGGATGGTTTCAATAAAGGCCACCGCATCCAGCCGTCCGGCACTGTTGCCCTGCCAGGTGCGTACCCGCGAAGGACCGGCATTATACGCCGCCGCCGCGTAGATTCGGTTCTGATCAAACTGCTGATAGACAGACTCGAGGTACTGCGTACCAATCTGAATATTGGTTTCGGCATCCAGCAGCTGGTTGCTGTTGCTGTAACCGGGGATGCCAAACTTATCCACCGTATGCTGCGCCGTTACAGGCATCACCTGCATCAGACCACTGGCACCCACCGGCGAGCGAATCTTCGGATTCCACGCACTCTCCTGACGGGCAATCGCCATCGCATAACTTTTCGGAATACTCTTGCCCTGGAGATTACGTTCAAACTCACTACGCCAGGCGACCGGGAAGCGTTCCTGCAGGCTGTTCCATAATTTGCCGCGAATGGTGGCCTGAACGCTCAAATCCCACCACCCCTGCTTCAGGGCATAACTTGCCAGCATCTGCTGCTGCGCGGTGGTGCGGCTGCTCACCAGCGACAGCCATTCGCTGCGTGCCAGATTATCCATCCCCCAGTACATCAGTTCGCGTACCCGGGCCATCTCACTACCTTCCGTCAGCAGAGGATCAACCGCAGGCGCACGATCAATCTGCATTTTATACTCTGTTGCCAGCCGCTGCGCGGCCACCATCGGATAGAAGCCGCGCTCGCGGGTTAAACGGCGCAGGATGGCTTCGCCTTCTTCTTTACGCCCCTGCTCCAGCAGTAAATCCGCCTGCCAGTACTGCCACTCATTTTTTTCTTTGGCTTCCGGCGGCAAACGGGCGATCCAGGTATTCAGACCGCGGCGGTCATTATTCCCCAGCGACATGCGCACCCGACGTTCGATTAGCGCCGTGGAATCACTGTGCATCACCACATCATCACGCCAGCGCTGTTGTTCACTGGTTGCATCATTACTCATCAGCCGCCAGGCAACCGACTCTTTCAGTTCCTGCTGCTGCTGTTCATTCATTTTTTGCCGGGCAACCAGGGTGGGGATCAGAGCACGGGCGCGATCCACATCGGTGCGCGCCAGACGATCAAAGGCAAGCGCCGTGGCCTGACGGGTAAAACTGGTGGGGCCCACGCTGGCGGCGAAATCCGCCACGGTGGAAGGATCGTTTTGCAGGCGCATCACCGCGCTGGCGATGGTCTGATAATCCGCCGGCAGCTGACGGGCAAGGGCATTAACCAGACTGGTATTGCCATTTTTCATCGCCAGCCGAATGCGTTCCAGTACGGTTACCGGGCTCTGATCGCCGGACTGTTGCCATACGCTAAGCAGCTTATCGCAGGCCGCTGGCAGTGAATTCCCGGTCAGCCAGATGGATTTTGCCCCTTCCCAGGCGGTCTGAGTCTGGCCGGTGGCCCATTTGGCGTAATACCAGTTACAACGCGCGGCAACGGGCTTTGGCGGCTGCGGGCTGAATACCAGCAATCCACGCCAGTCTTCGCGGCGCGCCAGTTCATTGACAAAGCGCGCCGGCAGTGAACGTGTCGGTGGCAAAGTTGGGTAGCGCTGAACAAACGCATTCACCGCCAGTCCGGTTTCCTGCCCCAAATCCTCGCTCAGCTGGCGGTATTCCAGATAAGGGTACAGCGGGTAATCGCGCAAAGTGGGCATCAGCTGCGCGACCGTATCCATCTGGTTATGATCCCAGGCCTGTTTGACCTGCTGATAGCGATCGCGCTGCGCATCCAGTGAATCCGCCTGCGCCCCTGCGCTTATCACGCTTAAACAGGCCGCCACCAGCCAGTACTGCAATTTATCCACTCTGCCTCTCCCCTTATCCCTGAACTCCTCTCGGTATCGTATTTCATGCTAACCAGGAGCGGCACGTTGTGCCATCTGCTGAGACGATATTTCTAAGTTTTCGTATACAATAGTGGCGGGTTGCTGTCGTTATAACGCAGGATATGCGTGAAATGTGGTACGGACGAGGGGGCAATGACTGTCGGAAAGTGCGTGACTGGCATGATGTTTACAGCTTTAAGAATACCAGTCCGTCACGATAGAAAAGTGCCCTGATGAAGTCAAATATAAGAAAGCTCTATCTGAAAACCAAAGTGATCGTTTACAAAAATCATTTTTACCCGTATTCAGCTACAAATCATGGATCTGATTTTCTTTTCAAAACCTTTCAACAAGGATAAGTTTTAAAATCTAAACGCATGCCATCAGTAGCACTTTCTCTCCTTTGTTCTCAGTGGCCCTCCTTTACATTGGAATTAACACGCAGCTTCACAGTGAATGCCAATAAAGGCATAAAAAAAGCCCCTCTCTTCAACAGGAGGAGGGGTAATGCATGTGAAAATATACAGTTAAATTCCAATGATAGTGATGTTTTCCCTGGTGTTTTTATGGTACAACTTTAAAATAGCATATGTAATAATATATAATCTTTAAGATGATATAATATCCAAGAGAGAAGAAAATGCAACATCCTGATGATATAAAATCCAGAAATTCCGATGTTCTTCTTTCTAACATCGCGAAAAACATCAATTTTTTATTAAAAAATAGCAGAATCGATTCCCAAACATTAAGTACACTTACTGGTTTGGGCATTGCGACGATTAACAGTCTGCGGCGAGGCGTTGGGAATCCAACAATTGCAACAGTATCAGCAATCGCAGATGTATTCGGTGTCAATATCGGCGATATCATTGACGGAGACCTGACTGTGGCGGGTAACCGCGAAGAGGTTATATCATCTGTCCCTTTAGTACGTTATGACGAAATCGATGGTTATTTTTCAGGTAAGATATTAAATTCACGTTCTTACCTTATCAATATTGATAATGAAGATAAAGAATCTGTTTTCGCCGTAGAATTTAGTAACAACCTTCTTTCACCTTACTTCGACAATAATACAATAGCTGTAATTTCCAAAACCGAAAGCTTTTGCGACAGCGATATTATACTGGTTAAAATTAAAGAATCTCCTATTTGTTTTAGACAAATATTTTTTGGCGAACGTGGGATTTACTTTTCAATACCTTTCATCAATAACGACAGGAAAACAGAATTATTCAAAGAATATACTATCGTTGGGGTTGTCATTAAATCAATCAGAACATTGAAATAAAATAGAGGATTCATGAAAGGGATCATCCGTTTTTTTGCTAACGTCTTCAAACCGAAGTACACATACAGCCTGCAAAAAATACCACCAGTAAAAGAAAACGGCTTTTATATGCTTAAGGAAACAGGCTCTCACAGTTGCATTCAGGCCAAAGCAGATGAGATTTTAAACACTGATTTTATCTATAACATAGATCCTCATGACATAATATACATCATTAAATTTGAAGAAAATGAAGTAATGGAAAACAGGAAATACAAAGTTATAGAGGAAAGGAGGGGGTTCTCTTTCACGCTACAAAATGCCTACTCAAAAAAAATAGTTAGTGGGCAGGATATCATAACAGACCAGAATATATCAGATAAAATTGACTCGACAACCTTAATAAAAATAGCTTATGCGATTGGATTAAAAGATGGGCGATTGATTTCAAAAGAAATTTTAAAATCTGACAGAGCAATATCCTCGAAAAGCAAAAACCTTAAGGTGATAAAGTGATCAATTACGTAAATGAAAGCAAGCGATTTAAATATGATTCATTACTTCTCGCACTGTCCGTTACTATAATGATAAGCTGTGACACTCTTGTTTACAAAACGCTCGATTTTTATGGGCTTAAAATAACATGCAGTGGTATTCTTTTCTCATTCTATTTTCTCATATCTACTCTACAGACAGAGGTATATGGCTACCGTGAAGGAGTAAAAACAGTATGGATAATGGTATTATGCCAGTCAGTATTTGTCATGGCTATATTTACTGCCGCACAAATACAACCAGATAACAATCAAATATCCGTCAACTTTCACTCTCTGTTCGGTGAATTTTGGCGCGTAATGCTTGGCACATGGACGTCGGTACCCATTTCTTATTTTATTAATGGCATAGTTATCTCTATATTAAAAAAGATTTTCCTCGGCCGATTCTTCTTTATCCGTTACATTATTGCCTCAATGGTGACACAGGCATCACTTTTACTCTCCGCCTATCCTATAAGTCTGTCATCAAAATACACATTCGATGAACTAACCGTAATATTAATTACAACCTGGTCTTATAAAGTCATTATGGCCATTATCCTTCTTCCAGTAGGTATGCTATTAGCCAGAAAACTAAAAAAATTAGAATCTGTTGACACCTTCGACTGGAGGATATCTTACAATCCATTTACATTAAGGAATAACGTAAAATGAGAATAATTCAGCTATCCGATATTCATCTTACCAGTGACAGAGAAGCAACCTTATTCGGCATCAGTAGTTACCATCACTTCGAGCAAATCATCGAAGAAATAAATCAGGTGTTACAGATAAAAAGCGCCGACCTGATTATCGTCTCCGGTGATATTACTCACGACTGCGGTCCGGCGACATACCGTTATTTTCTGCAGGCGATGGAATCATTAAAAACACCTTATCTGGTGATCCCGGGTAACCACGATATCCTGGAAAACCTGCATCAGGCGACCGCTACAGAGTCACTCCACTATATGCTCAGCGCGCAGGAATACAGCGCTGCGGGTTGGTACATTGCTGCGGTGGATACGGTGGTCACAGGGGAGGATTATGGTTTTATCCCGCCAGAACGGCTTGCAGCACTGGAGAAAAAACTGCCTGCCAGTACGAATATCGCGCTGTTTATGCACCATCACCCGCTGCCTGTTGGCACACCGATTGTCGATCAATGCAGGTTAACCCATCCGCAGGGATTGCTGAGTCTGTGTGAAAAGCATCAGGTTAAGTTTATCGGTTGTGGTCACGCACACACTCCCTGTGTCAAAAAGCACCTGGGAACTACCATCAGCGTAGCGCCAGCGGTGAGTTTTCAGTGGCTGCCAGGCACTGAAACCGTGGCGATATCAAAAGGTTTTGGTTTCAGCATCATCGAGTTAGCAGACAATATCTCTGTAAATAACTGTATTTACTAAAACCGGGCCATCTTTTGGCTTTTGACCCTGACCTGGCCTTGGCCCTTGACCTGGCTTTTGACTGTGACCTGGCCCTTGACCTTAGGGCGGCATCAGGAACGGAGCCGAGGTGACGCCGGTTTCCAGGACAAGCCGCCACGGACGGCAGCGCGAGGCGTGCTTCGCCAGGACGGCGAATCACGCCGTTCCGCCAGAAAGCGGCGTGGCCGAGGGAACCCGCTTTAGCGGGCGAAGTGACGCCGCAAGCACGGGGTCAAGGGGCGATTGCGCCTGATCGCCCCTTGTCGCCAGCCCACGCAGTGGGATGGTGAAAGCCTTTGACCTGGTTTTTTAAAAAAACACACAGCTGCAGGAGCCAGACAAAGGCCCCGCGCACAGCGGAATGCACCAGGCATTCGCCTGGCTGGCTCAGCGTGACGAAAAACGCTAAACTCCTTCTCCTGAACAGGCAGTAAAATGCCCGGATAACCACAGACCATAAGAGGCTCACTACGTGGCTCAATTCGTCTATAGCATGCATCGCGTTGGCAAAGTCGTGCCGCCAAAGCGTCATATTTTAAAAAATATCTCTCTCAGCTTCTTTCCTGGTGCCAAAATCGGCGTTCTCGGCCTGAATGGTGCGGGTAAGTCCACCCTGCTGCGCATTATGGCCGGGATTGATAAAGACATCGAAGGGGAAGCCCGCCCGCAGCCAGGGATCAAAATTGGTTACCTGCCGCAGGAACCTCAGCTGAACCTGGAACACACCGTGCGTGAATCGGTGGAAGAAGCGGTGTCAGAAGTGGTCGGCGCGCTGAAGCGTCTGGATGAAGTTTACGCGCTGTATGCTGAAGAAGATGCCGATTTCGACAAGCTGGCCGCTGAACAGGGTCGTCTGGAAGAAATTATTCAGGCACACGATGGTCATAACCTGAATACCCAGCTGGAGCGCGCTGCCGATGCGCTGCGTCTGCCAGAGTGGGATGCCAAAATTGCCAATCTTTCCGGTGGTGAACGCCGTCGCGTGGCGCTGTGCCGCCTGCTGCTGGAAAAGCCGGATATGCTGCTGCTTGACGAACCCACCAACCATCTGGATGCCGAATCCGTGGCCTGGCTGGAACGCTTCCTGCACGACTTTGAAGGCACCGTCGTGGCAATTACCCACGACCGTTACTTCCTTGATAACGTTGCCGGCTGGATCCTTGAGCTTGACCGTGGTGAAGGTATTCCGTGGGAAGGTAACTACTCTTCCTGGCTGGAGCAGAAAGATGCCCGTCTGGCTCAGGAAGCCTCTTCCGAAGCGGCGCGCCGTAAGTCGATTGAGAAAGAGCTGGAATGGGTGCGTCAGGGTACCAAAGGCCGTCAGTCGAAAGGCAAAGCCCGTCTGGCACGCTTTGAAGAGCTGAACAATACCGATTACCAGAAACGTAACGAAACCAACGAGCTGTTTATTCCACCTGGCGCACGTCTGGGCGATAAGGTGCTGGAAGTCACCGAGCTGCGTAAATCATACGGCGATCGCGTACTGATTGACGGCCTGTCATTCTCGGTGCCGAAAGGCGCTATCGTTGGGATTATCGGTCCGAACGGTGCCGGTAAATCCACCCTGTTCCGCATGATGTCCGGTCAGGAACAGCCGGATTCGGGCAGCATCGTGCTGGGTGATACCGTGAAGCTGGCGTCAGTCGATCAGTTCCGTGACAGCATGGACAACAGCAAGACCGTGTGGGAAGAAGTCTCCGGCGGCCAGGATATAATGCGTATCGGCAACGTTGAAATGCCAAGCCGCGCCTATGTGGGACGCTTTAACTTTAAAGGCGTCGACCAGGGTAAACGCGTTGGCGAGCTGTCCGGTGGTGAGCGCGGTCGTCTGCATCTGGCAAAACTGCTGCAGGTAGGCGGCAATATGCTGCTGCTGGATGAACCAACCAACGACCTGGATATTGAAACCCTGCGCGCACTGGAAAACGCCCTGCTGGAATTCCCGGGCTGTGCAATGGTGATCTCCCATGACCGCTGGTTCCTTGACCGTATTGCGACCCATATCCTCGACTACCAGGATGAAGGTAAAATCGAGTTCTTTGAGGGTAACTTTACTGAATACGAAGAGTATAAAAAACGCACGCTGGGTGCTGAAGCCCTGGAACCGAAGCGGATTAAATACAAACGTATGACCAAGTAGCAGTACATTTTAACGGCGGTTTTTACCGCCGTTTTTTATTACCTGGAATTATTTAAAATTTATAATCTTTATAAAACAGGGCCCTTTCCTTATAAGCTTTAGCTAAACAGAGATTATAATCAGTATAATAGGCGTAACTGTCATTAAAGTTTAAGTGCGCACTGGACTGACACTCTTCTTCAATATATTTATCCCAGTAAAACTTTGCTTGCGATATTGATGAACGGAAATTATCATAGTCATTCAAATCATCTTTTCCAGCTATGATTTTTTTTTCAAATAGTAAGAACGCTCTTTCATAGGATGCTTTCTCCTTTTCATTCATATAAATCATACAGGCATTAACTTCCCCAGACATCGGTTTGCCAGGACAGGTTTCTATTGTGTCTTTGCTGTATGGGTTTTCTTCATCGGCAGTAGCTGATATGGCCATAACAGGCAGTAAAAACAGAGGCAGCAACATGATTTTTTTCATTTCATCAACCTCAAAATATAAGGTATCCTTTGCCTTCCCATCTCGTCACTGAGTAGAGCAGCATCATTTTTTATAAATTTAATGACTGATTCCTTTTTATTTTCACCAAAATAAACAACCATCTCCCTTCTGAATCTCCCCTGATAAACCATATCAAC
>CALYQW010000025.1 GCA_945290265.1 uncultured Erwinia sp. | reverse complement strand
GGCAACATTGTCTCACTACGTGATACTCGACCTGCTGCAGGTTCGAACCCTGCACCCTTACTGCTTTGGTACTTTTAAAAGTGGTGGGTCGTGCAGGATTCGAACCTGCGACCAATTGATTAAAAGTCAACTGCTCTACCAACTGAGCTAACGACCCACTATTGCGCTACCGGCAAAGTAATATATCCCCGGCAACGGCGGCATATATTACTGATTTGAATTTTCCACGCAACCACTATTTCAGGATAAGACGTTCAACTGCTTAGCTTTCACCCGGCAAGACCATAAATCAGGCGAATTCCTGCCCCGAACAGCAAATTTATAGGGTTGCTGCCCGTTTGGCAGCCTGTTTCGCCACCTCAGTACCCGGATAAAGTTTGACCACCTGTTGATAAACGGCTTTGGCTTTGGCCTTATCGCCCTTCTCCTGCATGATCACCCCCACCTTATACAGGGCATCACCGCTTTTAGGGGACTTGGGATAATTTTTTACTACTGATGCAAAATAATAAGCGGCATCGTCTTTCTTACCCTTGTTGTAATTCAACTGTCCCAGCCAGTAGTTGGCATTAGGCTGGTAAGTGGAATCCGGGTATTTCTTCACAAATGCCTGAAACGCCGCTATCGCCTGGTCGTACTGTTTTTTCTCTAAAACCAGCGCGACCGCCGCATTGTAATCGGTATTAGCATCGCCGCTCTGCACTGGCGCTACCGCTGCCGCAGGAGTCTCTGCTGCCTTATTACCGGCATTGGCACCGGTATCAGCGGCTGGCGCTGCTGCGTCCCCGGCAGGGGCACCCTGCGCGTTGGCGTTAGCACCGCCGCTGCTCATACTGTTGATTTGCTGATAAATGCCTTTCTGGCGTTCAACAACCTGGTTCAGCTGATAGCTGTTCTCCTGAATTTGTCCGCGCAGCGAGTCAATATCACTTTGGGTATCAGAAAGTTGTTGCTGAAGTTGTTGCAGAAGTTGAGCCTGTGCATTGGAAATGCGCTCAAGAGTGATGACACGGTCTTCAACCGAGCCGGAGCCGACGCTACTGATTGCTGCCTGGGCATTAGCGGCCCAGGGGGCCGCTACGCCAATCAGTAACGACAGACTCAACAGATGAGTTCTGTAGCTACTAATCATATGACTCTCTTAGTAAACCAGTACGGCACGACGGTTTTTAGCGTACGCTGATTCGTCATGACCCAGTACTGCTGGTTTTTCTTTACCGTAGGAAACGATAGCGATCTGGTCAGCAGATACGCCTTTACCCTGCAGGTACATTTTCACCGCGTTAGCACGACGTTCGCCCAGGGCGATGTTGTATTCAGGCGTTCCGCGCTCATCCGCGTGACCTTCGATAGTCACTTTGTAAGACGGGTTGCTGCGCAGGAAGTTAGCGTGTGCATCCAGCATCTGAGCAAAGTCAGACTGGATGTCATACTTGTCCAGGCCAAAGTAAACGATGTTGTTTTTCTGCAGATCCTGCATCTGCAGGCGAGCCTGCTCGTCAGATGACATGTTACCGCTGTTCATGCCACTGTTTGAGCCATCCAGACCCATGCCGTCAGCACCAGACTGGTCGTTGTTGTTGTTCTTGTGAGAGCTACATGCCGCTACTGCGATAACTGGCAGTGCCAGCATTAAGCCTTTCAGCACTTTATTAAATTGCATTTTTTGATTCCTGTTATTGTTTGCCATACATATTTACACATGCATCACAGATACGGCGACCAGGCAGGTGATTTTACCTGTCCATCAGTGGCCGGAAGACGCGCTTTGAAACGCCCATCCGTCGAAACCAACTGCAACACGGAACCCAGTCCTTGTGTCGAACTGTAAATAACCATTGTGCCGTTTGGTGCGAGACTTGGCGTCTCATCCAGGAACGTGGCCGTTAACGTTTGAACGGCTCCCGTTTCCAGATCCTGTCGGGCGACGTGTTGAGCTCCGCCCGCTGAACTGATCATTACCATTGATTTACCATCAGCACTGACATCAGCGTCCTGGTTTTGTGAACCTTCCCAGGTGATACGCTGCGCTGCGCCGCCATTTACGCTGATTTTGTAAATCTGCGGACGTCCTGCCTGATCGGAAGTATAGGCAAGAGACTGGCTGTCCGGGAACCACGTTGGCTCAGTACTGTTATAACGTCCATCGGTAATTTGACGAATTTGACCGGAAGCGAGATCCATCACGTACAGATTCAGACTGCCGGTTTTAGACAGGGCAAATGCCAGTTTACTGCCATCCGGTGAGAATGCTGGTGCGCCATTATGACGTGGGAAAGACGCGACCTGACGGATAGCCCCATTGGCCAGAGTCTGAATAACCAGTGCCGACTTGCCGCTTTCAAAGGTCACATACGCCAGTTTACTGCCGTCCGGTGACCAGGCTGGTGACATCAGCGGTTGCGGTGAACGGTGCACCACAAACTGATTGTAACCATCGTAATCTGATACCCGCAGCTCATAAGGGAAGTGACCGCCATTGGTTTGCACCACATACGCAATACGGGTACGGAAAGCACCTTTGATACCGGTCAGCTTTTCGAAGCTTTCATCACTGGCCGTATGCGCCGCATAACGTAACCACTGTTTGGTCACCTTAAACTGGTTTTGCGCCAGCACTGCCCCCGGATTACCGGAGGTATCCACCAGCTGGTAAGACACCTGATAGCTGCCGTCAGCTCCGGGCTGAATCTGACCGACCACCACAGAATCAATACCCAGCGCAGTCCATGCCGCTGGCTGAACTTCAGCGGCACTGCCTGGTTGCTGCGGCAGGTGTGAGCGATCCAGAGGATTAAATTTACCGCTGTTGCGCAGGTCAGCAGCAACAATGCCACCAATATCTTCCGGCGCTGCGCCGGGACCAGTCCATTTAAACGGCACCACGCCAATCGGGCGCGCGGTATTCACACCCTGAGTAATTTCAATACGAACTTCAGCGTGCGCCACTGCGACAAACAGCAGTAAAAAACTCAGCGCTATTCGAAAAACCTGCTTCATTGTTTCTCCCTTATCCGGGCACAACACCCGCGAGAATAAGTCTGGTATTAACCCACTGACGATACAGCGTCTGAACGCAAGCGCCTGACGCTATGCACTGCCTGTTAACACACCATTACGGTTTGAATCCCAGCGTTGCCTTTTTCACCGCCTGCCAGACTTCCTGACTTGGCGGCTTAGGTATTTTGGCCATGCGTGCGGCATTGATTGCCGCCTGGCACAGAGCCGGATCGCCTGAGCCCGGGCGGATATCCAGTAAGGAGCCATCAAATCCAAGCTCAATATGCACATCGCAGGTTTTACCTGCAAAGGTATCAGCATCGTAAAACTTGCTCTGAATAGCCCCTTTCACCTGTCCCAGGTAACTGTCGATAGCCGCCCCTGAAGCGCCAGCTTTTTTCTGGTTACCCTGGCCTGCAGGCCCCCCGCCACCGGAGGTTTTACCACTTTTCGGTGCATTTTTACCGGAGCTGAGATCGCCCAGCAGATCGCCAACGTCATCAGACTGTTTGGCGGCTTCGGCTGCCGCTTTTTTCGCTGCCTTCGCTTTGGCAGCCGCTTCCGCTTTGGCTTTAGCTTCTGCCGCTGCTTTTTCCTTCGCGGCCTGTGCTTTGGCCTCCGCTGCAGCCTGTGCCTTCGCTTCCGCCGCAGCCTGCGCCTTCGCTTCAGCTGCCGCTTTTACTTTAGCCGCTTCAGCGGCAGCCTGCTTCGCCTGTTCTTCAACTTTTTTCTTCGCGGCAGCAGCGGCTTTTTCTTCCGCTTTTTTCTGTGCATCGGCTTCAGCTTTGGCCTGCGCCTCCGCTTCTGCTTTCGCCTGCGCTTTGGCTTGAGCATCTGCTTCTGCTTTCGCCTGGGCTTTAACCTGAGCTGCCGCCTCTGCTTTGGCCTGGGCATCGGCTTTCGCCTGCTGTGCCGCTTCTTTCGCAGCCTGTTCAGCCTGTTTCGCTGCCTGCTGGCGCTGCTGCTCCTGTTTCTGCTGCGCGCTGCTCTGCTGGCTTTGCTGACGGTTATACTGTTCTACCAGGGCGCCAGAATCGACCATCACGGCGTCGATATCACTACCGCCGCCGCCACCGCTGGCGTCGATATTCTGGTCAAATGAGCTCCATATCAGCAGTGCAATCAACAGGATATGCAATACTACCGATATAATAATGGCACGTTTTAACTTCTCGTTTTGCTCGGTTGCCTTCGACACTCTCGGTTCCCAAAAACGGTTCGAATGAATTAAATCGGCTGCGTCATTAATCCGACAGACTTAACGCCCGCCTGATGCAGCAGGTTCAGCGCCTTGATGATTTCGTCATAAGGCACATCTTTAGCGCCACCAATCAGGAACACCGTTTTCGGGTTAGCCGTGATGCGACGCTGCGCTTCGGCAACCACCTGTTCCGGCGGCAGCTGTGACATCCGATCGTGATCAACCACCAGGCTGTACTGACCAATGCCCGCCACCTCAACAATAACCGGCGGGTTATCATCGCTGGAGACAGTTTTAGAATCCGTTGCATCCGGCAGATCGACTTCAACACTCTGGGTGATAATCGGTGCGGTTGCCATAAAGATCAGTAACAGCACCAGCAGCACGTCCAGCAGTGGAACGATGTTGATCTCAGATTTAAGATCGCGACGACCGCGACCACGCGTTCTGGCCATGATTCACCTCTCGCTTACTTGCTGACGTCGCTGGTGAAAGCCTGACGGTGGAGAATAGCCGTGAACTCTTCCATAAAGTTATCGTAATTCTGCTCCATCTTGTTGACCCGCTGGTTCAGACGGTTATAGGCCATTACCGCCGGGATCGCCGCAAACAGACCAATCGCCGTGGCAATCAGCGCTTCAGCAATGCCGGGTGCAACCATCTGTAGCGTTGCCTGTTTCACCGCACCGAGGGCGATAAAGGCATGCATAATCCCCCATACGGTCCCAAACAGACCAATATATGGGCTGATGGAACCCACGGTGCCGAGGAACGGAATATGGGCTTCCAGCGTTTCCAGTTCACGGTTCATCGAGATGCGCATCGCACGACTGGCACCTTCCAGCACCGCTTCCGGTGTATGGCTGTTAGCGCGGTGCAGACGGGCAAACTCTTTAAAGCCGGCGTGGAAAATCTGCTCTGAGCCGCTGAGTTCATCCCGGCGTCCCTGGCTTTCCTGATACAGGCGGGAAAGTTCGATCCCTGACCAGAACTTATCCTCAAAGGCATCGGCTTCACGTCCGGCCGCATTCAGAATACGGCTACGCTGAATAATAACCGCCCAGGAGGCAATGGAAAATCCGATCAAAATCAACATGATAAGTTTGACCAGAAGGCTTGCCTTCAGGAACAAATCAAGAATGTTCATGTCAGTCACTGCTTGAACTCCGCGACAATAGACTTGGGAAGCGCTATCGGCTTCATTAGATGTGGATTGATGCAGGCGATCAGAACTTCTGCTTCATTCAGTACACGGCCATCTGCATCGACAATACGCTGCTTAAACGTCATGGTAGCCCGGCTGATTGCCGTCACTTCACTCTGTATTTCAAGCAGATCGTCCAGGCGGGCAGCAGCGAGGTAATCTACCGTGATACGCCGCACCACAAACCCGATCTGCTGTTCCAGCAGCACCTGCTGATTAAACTGACGCTGGCGCAGCATCTCAGTGCGCGCGCGTTCATAAAAAGCAATATAGCTGGCATGGTAGACCACACCACCGGCATCAGTGTCTTCGTAATAGACGCGCACCGGCCATCGAAACAGCTTTGTACTCACTCTACATCCCGGTAATGCAATAAACATTGTGGTAGGAAAACGTTGCTACTATACGCAAGACCTAACCCATTGGGAATGGGTTGTCACAGGCTTAAGCAAATAATTATTGCGAGGTAACAACTGGTTTTATTTTAGTACATTTACAGAACATATCCTGACAGTCTGCGGGCATAACTCTGCGCTTTTTGCCCTTTCACCGCCAGCTTAACGCAGCAAAATGTCAGTCAGCGCACGAAAGCGGCTGCAGATTCAGAATTAACTGAATCTTTGGCGCAAAAAACCATAAAAAGGCCACCCAAGGGTGGCCCTGAAACGCGTTAAGCGCTGGACAGATTACTGGGGCAGTACCGCTTTCACCGCATCGCCAATATCTGCCAGGCTGCGCACGGTTTTTACACCAGCGGCTTCCAGTGCAGCGAATTTCTCATCCGCAGTGCCTTTACCACCGGCAATAATCGCCCCGGCGTGTCCCATACGTTTCCCTTTTGGCGCGGTCACACCTGCGATGTAGCCCACGACCGGTTTGGTCACATATTCTTTAATAAAGGCGGCGGCTTCTTCTTCAGCGCTGCCACCGATCTCACCGATCATCACAATCGCTTCGGTCTGTGGATCGTCCTGGAACAATTTCAGGATATCAATGAAGTTAGAACCAGGGATCGGGTCACCGCCGATACCGACACAGCTTGACTGACCGTAACCGATATCGGTGGTCTGCTTAACCGCTTCATAGGTCAGAGTACCGGAACGGGAAACGATGCCCACGCGGCCTGGCTTATGAATATGGCCTGGCATGATACCGATCTTGCATTCACCTGGCGTGATCACACCCGGGCAGTTAGGACCGATCATGCGCACACCCGCTTCATCCAGCTTCACTTTCACCGTCAGCATATCCAGAGTTGGGATACCTTCGGTGATGGTAATAATCAGCTTGATGCCGGCATCGATGGCTTCCAGGATACCGTCTTTGCAGAACGGTGCCGGAACATAAATAACCGATGCGGTCGCACCGGTGGCTTCTACCGCTTCACGCACGGTGTTAAATACCGGCAGGCCCAGATGCTCAGTGCCGCCTTTGCCAGGGGTGACCCCGCCAACCAGCTGGGTACCATAAGCCAGCGCCTGCTCGGAGTGGAAAGTACCCTGACCACCGGTGAAGCCCTGGCAGATTACTTTGGTATTTTTATCGATCAGAATGGACATTATTTACCCTCCGCTGCGGCCACAACGCGCTGCGCCGCGTCACTCAGGCTGGTTGCTGCAATAATATTCAGGCCGCTGTCTGCCAGTTTTTTGGCACCCAGTTCAGCATTGTTACCTTCCAGACGCACCACCACCGGCACGCTAACGCCCACTTCTGACACCGCACCGATAATACCATCGGCGATCAGATCACAGCGCACGATACCGCCGAAGATGTTAACAAATACCGCTTTCACCGCATCGTCAGACAGGATGATTTTAAACGCTTCAGTTACGCGCTCTTTGGTTGCGCCGCCGCCCACGTCAAGGAAGTTGGCGGGTTGTCCACCGTTCAGCTTAACGATATCCATGGTACCCATTGCCAGACCGGCACCGTTTACCATACAGCCGATATTGCCTTCCAGCGCCACGTAGTTCAGTTCCCACTGCGCCGCGTGTGCTTCGCGTGAATCTTCCTGGCTTGGGTCGTTCATTTCACGCAGTTCAGGCTGACGGAACAGGGCGTTACCGTCGGCGCTCAGTTTGCCGTCGAGGCAAACCAGATCGCCCTGCTTAGTGATCACCAGCGGGTTGATTTCCACCAGCGCCAGATCGCGCTCGAGGAACAGCGTTGCCAGACCCATAAAGATTTTAGTGAACTGACCAACCTGCTTGCCAGTCAGACCCAGCTTAAACGCCAGCTCACGGCCCTGGTAAGGCTGTGGTCCGGTCAGGGGGTCGAGCGCCATTTTGTGGATCAGGTGCGGGGTTTCTTCCGCCACTTTCTCGATTTCTACGCCCCCTTCGGTAGAAGCCATAAACACCACGCGACGGGTGCCACGGTCAACCACCGCGCCGAGGTACAGTTCTTTATCAATGTCGGTTGCCGCTTCCACCAGGATCTGGTTAACCGGCTGGCCGTTAGCATCTGTCTGATAGGTAGTCAGGCGCTTGCCCAGCCAGTTCTCAGCAAACGCACGAATATCTTCTTTGCTGTTTACCACTTTCACACCACCCGCTTTACCTCGGCCACCGGCATGAACCTGACATTTTACCACCCACGGGCCAGCGCCAATCTTAGAGGCGGCTTCTTCTGCTTCGCGTGGTGTGCTGCAGGCATAACCGGTTGGTGCCGGTAAACCATACCGTGCAAACAACTGTTTTGCCTGATATTCGTGTAAATTCATGATGTTCCATCCATTCAGGTCGGAAAAGACTCGGCCATTAACGGCCATTCACAGTGAATGCGGCATCCATATGATGCCGCACCCGGAGAGTAAAGCGTGAACTCAAACGTCCAGCAGCAGACGTGCCGGATCTTCCAGCATTTCTTTAATGGCTACCAGATAGCCCACAGATTCGCGTCCATCAATCAGACGGTGATCGTATGACAGTGCCAGGTACATCATTGGCAGGATCACCACCTGACCATTGACCGCCATCGGGCGATCTTTGATCGCATGCATGCCGAGGATGGCACTCTGCGGTGGGTTGATAATCGGGGTAGACATCAGCGAGCCGAAGACACCACCGTTAGTGATGGTGAAGTTACCGCCGGTCAGTTCATCAACGGTCAGTTTGCCGTCGCGACCTTTGATCGCCAGCTCTTTAATTTTCTTCTCGATATCTGCCATGCTCAGGGCATCCGCATCTTTCAGTACCGGGGTAACCAGACCGCGCGGAGTGGAAACCGCAATACTGATATCGAAGTAGTTGTGGTACACCACGTCATCGCCATCAATGGAAGCGTTTACTTCCGGATAACGCTTCAGCGCTTCCACTACCGCTTTAATATAGAAGGACATGAAGCCCAGACGCACGCCGTGACGTTTCTCAAACGCTTCGCCGTACTGCTTACGCATCGCCATAATTGGCTGCATATTCACTTCGTTAAACGTGGTCAGCATTGCGGTGCTGTTTTTCGCTTCCAGCAGACGCTCAGCCACGCGCTTACGCAGACGGGTCATAGGTACGCGTTTTTCAGTCCGGTTACCCACCGCCGGAGCCGCTTCTGCCGCTGGCTGTTTTGCCGGGGCTTTCGCCAGATGTTTTTCCACATCTTCACGGGTAATACGTCCGCCAACACCACTGCCGCTGATGGTAGCCGGATCGAGGTTATGCTCAGCAATGAGACGACGGATCGCCGGGCTGAGGGCATCGTTGCTTTCTTCATCCAGCGACGCGTTCTGACGCTGCGCCGGGGTAGATTCTTTGGCTTCCGCTTTGGCAGACATTTCTTTGCCTGCACTGTTACCCTCTTTCAGGCGACCCAGCACCTGACGCGAAGTGACGGTTGCCCCTTCGTCTTCAAGGATAGCTTCCAGTACGCCATCGGCAGAGGCCGGAACTTCGAGGATAACTTTGTCCGTTTCAATCTCTACCAGGACTTCATCACGCTGAACACTGTCGCCCGGTTTTTTATGCCAGGTAGCCACAGTGGCATCAGCAACGGATTCAGGCAGGTCAGGAACATGGATCTCTACGCTACTCATTCTTAATATCCTTTGATTATTCAACGTTCAGCGCGTCATTTACCAGATCTTGCTGTTGCGTCTGGTGAACGGACATATAGCCAACTGCCGGCGAAGCCGAAGCAGGACGACCGGCATAACGTAATGAAGCCCCGGCAGGTACGGCTTCACGGAAATGATGCTGACTGCAGTACCATGCGCCCTGGTTAAGCGGCTCTTCCTGACACCAGACGAAGTCCTGAACATGGGAATACGGCAGCAATGCATCCTGCAGGGCATGGTGCGGGAACGGATAAAGCTGTTCGATACGCACGATAGCCACATTGGTTTGTTCGTTTTTACGGCGTTTTTCCAGCAGATCGTAGTACACCTTACCGGAGCACAGCACCACGCGCTTAACGCCTTTAGGATCAAAGTCGTCAATCTCGCCAATGGCGGGTTGGAAGGTGCCCGATGCCAGATCGTCAAGGGAAGATATCGCCAGCGGATGACGCAGCAGTGACTTCGGTGACATCACCACCAGCGGACGACGCATACCGCGCAGCGCCTGACGACGCAGCATATGGTAGACCTGTGCCGGGGTAGAGGGAACGCATACCTGCATATTTTGCTCAGCACACAGCTGCAGATAACGCTCCAGACGCGCGGAAGAGTGTTCCGGGCCCTGGCCTTCATATCCGTGCGGCAGCAGCATCACCAGACCACACATGCGACCCCATTTTTGCTCACCTGAGCTGATAAACTGGTCGATAACCACCTGGGCACCGTTGGCGAAATCACCAAACTGCGCTTCCCAAATGGTCAGGGTACGCGGCTCTGCTGTGGCGTAGCCATATTCAAAGGCCAGTACCGCTTCTTCCGACAGGACAGAATCCCAGACTTTAAACGTGCCCTGGCCGTTGTGTACGTGCTGCAGCGGAATATAGGTTGAGCCGTTGGCCTGGTTATGGATCACCGCATGACGGTGGAAGAAGGTACCGCGTCCCATATCTTCACCAGACAGACGGCAGGTTATGCCTTCATCTACCAGCGTGGCGTAAGCCAGGTTTTCCGCGCCACCCCAGTCAAACGGGCGATTTCCGGCAGCCATTTCCGCACGGTCATGATAGATTTTTGCCACTCGCGATTGCATCTCTACCGCTTCCGGTACCGTGCTGATGCGTTTTGCCAGATCCTGCAAACGCTCCTTTTTCACCGCGTTTGGATAGCTTTCATCCCACTCATGGTTCAGGTAAGGGGACCAGGTAAAACTGTGCAGACTCATCGGGCGCCATTCCGGCACCACACATTCTCCGGCATCCAGCGCATCACGGTAAAGATTGACCATTTCCGTAGCATCTTCCAGGCTGGCAATTCCGGAGGTTTCCAGCTTGTCGGCATAGATTTTACGTGGCGTTGGGTGTTTTTTGATTTTCTGGTACATCACCGGCTGGGTGGCACTTGGCTCATCGGCTTCGTTATGGCCATGACGGCGGTAGCACACCAGATCAATAAACACATCACGTTTAAAGGTGTTACGAAAATCGAGCGCTAAGCGGGTAACAAAGGCTACGGCTTCCGGATCGTCCGCGTTGACATGGAAAATCGGTGCCTGCACCATTTTACCGATGTCAGTACAGTACTCGGTTGAACGTGCATCTTTCGGATTAGAGGTGGTAAAGCCGATTTGGTTGTTGATCACGATACGCACCGTACCGCCGACTTCATAACCGCGCGCCAGCGACATGTTCAGGGTTTCCTGCACTACGCCCTGCCCGGTGACAGCGGCGTCACCATGAATGGTGATCGGCAGTACCTGATTGCTGCCTGGTTGATCCAGACGATCCAGGCGCGCACGCACCGAACCCATCACTACCGGGCTGACAATTTCCAGATGCGACGGGTTAAACGCCAGCGCCAGATGCACCAGACCGCCCTCAGTTTCCACATCGGAAGAAAAGCCCATGTGGTATTTAACATCACCAGTACCCAGATGTTCTTTGTGTTTGCCGGCAAACTCATCGAACAAATCCTGAGGTTTTTTACCCAGCACGTTAATCAGCACATTCAGACGTCCACGGTGCGCCATACCCAGCACCACTTCACGGGTACCACTTTTACCGGCGTGATGGATCATCTCATTCAGCATTGGCACCAGCGCGTCACCGCCTTCGAGAGAGAAACGTTTCGCTCCCGGGAACTTTGCGCCCAGGTAACGTTCCAGACCTTCGGCTGCTGTCAGCTGACGCAGAAACCCTTTTTTCTCTTTTTCGGAGAAGGATGCCAGCCCTGTCACCGATTCCAGACGCTGTTGGATCCAGCGTTTTTCTTCGGTGTTAGTGATATGCATATACTCCGCACCAATAGAACCACAGTAGGTCTGCTTTAATGCGGCGTAGAGATCGGACAACTTCATGGTGTCTTTGCCAGCGGCAAAGGAGCCCACATTAAAGCTTTCGTCTAAATCCTCTGCATTCAGGCCGTGGTAAGCAGGGTCGAGCTCAGCGACCGCTTCCTGCTGCCATAATCCCAGGGGATCGAGCCTGGCCTGCTGATGTCCGCGAAAACGAAAGGCGTTGATCAGTTGCAAGACCTTAACCTGTTTCGCATTGGTATCCGGATCGCTGACAGAAGCAGTGTAACGCGTGGTATCTTTCGCCAGGCGGCGGAAATACTCGCGGGTGGTAGAGTGTAACTGCTCAGGTTTAACCCCGGTGCCAGGAAGCTGCTGGAAAAGAGTTTTCCATGCGGCATCGACAGAGTCAGGATCGGTTAAGAAGTCCTCATAGAGCTGTTCTATGTAGGACTGGTTCGCGCCGGCCAGCCAGGTGGAGTCCAGCCAGGGTTTCATCGCGCTGTTCTGCATTGTGATCCCTTAAGCATGTTGTGCTTTTTCTTTCGCCGTTTTTGTTTAATGGAACCTTTTCAGATTCCGCGCCGCCTTAGCGGCGTACCGTGATACGGTTCTTCGATACGAGCGAACGGCCCGTAAGGGAACCTTTGCAAACTGTCTGCGGGTGCTTTCCGCGTCCAGGCACCTTGCAAAGGTGTCCTGTTAATACAGCGGGAACCAGGGGCTCCCGCTGTCAGGGCTTATGCGCCGCGTTGCAACAACATCGACTTAATATGACCAATGGCGCGGGTTGGATTCAACCCTTTTGGACAAACACTGACGCAGTTCATGATGCTGTGACAGCGGAATACGCTGAAAGCATCATTCAGATTGTCCAGACGCGCATTGGTTTCGGTGTCACGGCTGTCAATCAGGAAGCGATAGGCCGCCAGCAGCCCCGCCGGTCCGATAAATTTATCCGGATTCCACCAGAATGACGGACAGGAGGTCGAACAGCAGGCACACAGGATACATTCATAC
This sequence comes from uncultured Erwinia sp., assembly GCA_945290265.1. Taxonomy (GTDB): domain Bacteria; phylum Pseudomonadota; class Gammaproteobacteria; order Enterobacterales; family Enterobacteriaceae; genus Erwinia. The sequence continues at coordinate 33,486 of CALYQW010000025.1, read as the reverse complement.
AGACCGTCCAGCTTTTCACGCTGATCGGGCGTCTGCAGGTTTTCCCGTGCCGGCGGCTTAGGATCATTGTTCTGCAGAAAAGGCTTAATTTTTTCATACTGGGTATAGAACTGGCTCATATCCACGACCAGATCGCGGATTACCGGTAGTCCCGGCAGCGGGCGGATAACAATTTTTTGTTTTCCGTTACCCAGCGCAGAAATCGGCGTAATGCAGGCGAGGCCATTTTTGCCGTTCATATTGATGCCATCCGAACCGCACACCCCTTCACGGCATGAACGGCGGAAAGCCAGAGTAGGATCCTGCTCTTTCAGACGAATTAATGCATCCAGCAGCATCATGTCACGCCCGTCTTCGGCTTCCAGCTGGTAATCCTGCATGTGCGGCGCGTTATCAACGTCCGGGTTGTAACGATAGACAGAAAATTCAAGTTTCATGATTGATCTCCGCAACTAGTAGGTACGCGCTTTCGGTGGGAAGGCCGGACGCAGTTTAGGTTGCATGTTCACCTCACGGCGCGTCATGCTTTCACTTTGCGGCAGATACAGGGTATGGCAGAGCCAGTTTGTATCGTCACGATCAGGATGGTCAAAGCGGCTGTGCGCACCGCGGCTTTCGGTACGGTAGTTAGCCGCAACCGCCGTGGCATACGCGGTTTCCATCAGGTTATCCAGTTCCAGACATTCAATACGCTGGGTATTAAAGTCGCTGGAACGATCATCCAGACGGGCATTTTTCAGACGCTCACGCAGGACTTTCAGCTCTTTCAGCCCTTTTGCCATCGCATCCCCTTCACGGAATACCGAGAAGTTATGCTGCATACAGGCCTGCAGCGCTTTGCGCAGTTCAGCCGGATCTTCGCCTTCCACATTATTGTTCCAGCGGTTGAGACGCGCCAGTGAAGCCTCAACTTCTTCCTCGGTCGCCTCCAGCAGTTCGCCCTGCTCCTGAATCGATTCCTGCAAGTGCAGACCGGCTGAACGACCGAATACCACCAGATCCAGCAGCGAGTTGCCGCCCAGGCGGTTAGCGCCGTGTACCGATACGCAGGCAATCTCGCCCACCGCAAACAGACCTGGCACTACCACATCTTCGCCCTGCTCGTTCACTGTCAGCGCCTGACCGGTTACTTTGGTGGGAATACCGCCCATCATATAGTGGCAGGTTGGGATAACCGGGATTGGCTCTTTGACCGGGTCGACGTGAGCAAAGGTGCGTGACAGCTCCAGAATGCCTGGCAGACGCGCTTCAAGCACTTCTTTACCGAGGTGATCCAGTTTCAGCTTCACGTGCGGGCCCCACGGACCATCGCAACCGCGCCCTTCGCGGATCTCAATCATAATTGAACGGGCAACTACATCACGCCCCGCCAGATCTTTGGCGTTCGGTGCGTAGCGCTCCATAAAGCGTTCCCCGTGAGTATTCAGCAGATAACCGCCTTCACCACGGCAACCTTCGGTCACCAGTACCCCAGCGCCGGCAATCCCGGTCGGGTGGAACTGCCACATTTCCATATCCTGCACCGGTACGCCGGCACGCAGAGCCATGCCCACGCCGTCACCGGTATTAATGTGGGCGTTGGTAGTGGACTGAAAGATACGTCCGGCTCCGCCGGTGGCCAGCACGGTTGCCCGCGCTTTAAAGTACACCACTTCACCATCTTCAATATTCAGTGCGGTACAACCCACCACCGCACCGTCGGCGTTTTTCACCAAATCAAGGGCATACCATTCGGAGAAGATAGTGGTTTTGTTTTTCAGGTTCTGCTGATACAGGGTGTGCAGCAGCGCATGGCCGGTACGGTCAGCGGCAGCAGCGGTACGCGCCGCCTGCTCGCCACCGAAATTTTTCGACTGGCCACCAAACGGACGCTGATAAATGCGGCCATTATCGAGACGCGAGAACGGCAGTCCCATATGTTCCAGTTCCAGCACCGCTTCCGGGCCGGTTTTACACATATATTCAATCGCGTCCTGGTCACCGATGTAGTCGGAACCTTTGACAGTGTCATACATGTGCCATTCCCAGTTATCGTCGTGGGTGTTACCCAGCGCGACGGTAATACCGCCCTGCGCAGAGACGGTGTGAGAACGGGTTGGAAAAACTTTAGACAGCAGAGCGCAGCTCTGACCTGACTGAGAAATTTGTAAGGCAGCGCGCATACCGGCACCGCCTGCGCCGATTACCACGGCATCGAATTCTCTGACTGGTAATTTCATTGTTACGCACCCCACACTACGACAGTTCCATAAATTGCATATACCAGTAACGCGACGACAATCACCAGCTGCAGCAACAGACGCATGGCAATGGGCTTAACGTAATCGGTTAATACCTGCCACATCCCAATCCAGCCGTGTATCAGAACCGATAACAGCGCCAGGGAAGTGAAGATTTTGGTAAAGGGAGAGGCGAAGAAACCCCGCCAGATGTCGTAAGTCAGGGGGCCTGACATCACTAAAAAGCCAATGATATACAGAATATAAAGAGTCATAACCAGAGCGGCAGCGCGAAGCAACAGCCAGTCATGAATTCCGTTACGACCCAGTGCAGACGCGTTGCTTACCATACCAGGACTCCAGCCAGAATTGAGAGCACGACGGTGATTCCAAAAGCAATTTGAGCAGAGAGTTTGCCCGTTTCCAGCGTTTCACCCAGCCAGCCAAAATCCATCAGCAGATGACGAATACCGCCAGCGATATGATACGCCAGTGCCGTCAGTATGCCCCACATAATGAATTTTGCGATAAAGCTGTCCATTACGGCGGTTGCCTGCTGGAAGCCTTCGGGAGAGGAGAGTGAAAGACCCAGTAACCAAAGCAGAACGCCTACTGACACCAGGGTGATGACACCGGAAACGCGATGGAGAATGGACGCTATTGCAGTTACGGGAAACCGGATCGTAGAGAGATCCAAGTTGACAGGTCTTTGTTTTTTCACGGTTTTGCCCACACAGCTTTTCTTATTTTGCTTCCTCCGGTCCTGAAAGCGGGTCAGACAGCGTTAACAAAATAAAGCATTGCGCCAGGCACCTAAACTGCAACATCCAGTGTCAAAACGACGCGTATGAAACGCTGGGTGGCTCCTACTGCAGGGTACTCCGGAGACCTGCCCGCAAGTATAGGTGGTTCACAAACTTATTACAATTACCCTACAAACTCTTTGGTAAAAATTCCCCTAAACAGTGACCTGAGTCTCAATTATAAAATTTAATACAAATTTAACTATATGATTTGACTAAATAACAACATTCCTGTTACAAGGTGACGAATAAAAGCTATATGCTGCACAAAACTGATGGGGATACACTTCCTCCCAGGCTCAAGTTATGTAACATTAGCTACAATTAACATGTTGGCTGTAACCTAAATTCATTTCAGAGCGGATCTTTAACCATCATGATACCCATCATGAATGTGCTATCTCTGCAACCATGTGCCCGTCACTCTGCACCCTGCGCAACACAAGATGCCACAGTGATGATGATCTTCTGTACCGGGCGTAAGACTGGGTCAGGGTCGCTTGCGCGTGGTAAAAGATCCCTGTACAGGCGCTAAGGAGATTAGAAATGGTTGATAAGAAAGCAACGTTGACCCTTGACGGCGAAACTCCCATTGAGCTTGATGTGCTGCAGGGCACGCTGGGTCAGGAAGAGATTGATGTCCGTGCACTGGGTTCTAAAGGGTATTTCACCTTCGATCCTGGCTTTACATCAACTGCTTCCTGCGAATCAAAAATCACCTTTATTGATGGTGATGAAGGCATTCTGTTGCACCGCGGCTTCCCAATCGATCAGCTGGCGCTGCACTCAAACTACCTTGAAGTCTGCTATATCCTGCTGAACGGCGAAGCGCCAACCGCCGCAGAGTTTGAAGAATTCAAAACCACCGTCACCCGTCATACCATGCTGCATGAGCAGATCCACCATCTGTTCCGCGGCTTCCGCCGTGACTCACATCCAATGGCGGTGATGTGTGGGGTGACCGGGGCGCTGGCAGCCTTCTATCACGATGCGATGGACGTCAATATTGAGCGTCACCGTGAAATCGCCGCGTTCCGCCTGCTGTCGAAAATGCCAACGATGGCGGCGATGTGCTACAAATATTCCATCGGTCAGCCGTTTGTTTACCCCCGTAACGATCTCTCTTACGCCGGTAACTTCCTTAATATGATGTTCTCTACGCCGTGCGAAGAGTACGTGGTTAATCCGGTGCTGGAACGCGCTATGGATCGCATTTTGATCCTGCATGCTGACCATGAACAGAATGCGTCGACCTCCACCGTGCGTACCGCCGGTTCTTCCGGCGCTAACCCGTTTGCCTGTATTGCTGCCGGTATTGCCTCGCTGTGGGGACCGGCGCACGGCGGAGCTAACGAAGCCTGTCTGAGGATGCTGGAAGAGATTAGCTCGGTTGACCATATCCCGGAATTTATCCGGCGTGCGAAAGACAAAAATGACTCTTTCCGCCTGATGGGCTTCGGTCACCGCGTTTATAAAAATTACGATCCGCGCGCCACCGTAATGCGTGAAACCTGTCATGAAGTGCTGAATGAGCTGGGCATGAAAGATGACCTGCTGGAAGTGGCCATGCAGCTGGAGCATATTGCGCTGAACGACCCGTATTTTATTGAGCGTAAACTTTATCCGAACGTGGATTTCTACTCCGGTCTGATCCTTAAAGCGATGGGGATCCCGTCGTCGATGTTTACCGTGATTTTTGCCATGGCGCGTACCGTGGGCTGGATCGCGCACTGGAAAGAGATGCATGATGACGGAATTAAGATTGCCCGTCCGCGTCAGCTGTATACCGGTTATGCACAGCGTGATTTTAGTTCAGCGGTGAATAAGTAAGCGTCTGAGTTGTAATCTTAATAGTGGTAGCCCGCATTGTTGATGCGGGCTTTTTTGTTTAACCGGGCGGGGTTATTGCTGGCAGCGTGGGCACCAGTAAAAAGGTCGTGATGACAGCGTGGTCCTTTCGATGTTACCGCCGCAGCGAGCACAGGCTTTGCCTTCACGGTGAAAGACGTTAAAGCGAAACGCCTGTTTTCCCCGCTGACCCCGGGTGCGGTATGAAAGCCGTGGCAGCGCCAGCAGGGATTCAGCCAGCGCGTCCAGCTGCGCTTCACTCAGATTTTCCGCCTTATGCTGCGGTGCCAGCGCCGCCTGCCACAGGATCTCCACCCGCAGATAATTACCCAGTCCGGCCAGAAAGCCCTGATCGAGCAGCAGTGCGCTGAGCTGTCGCCGGCGAAAAGAGGCCGACAGCAGCCGCGCTTTTACCTGTGAACTGTCCAGCTGACTGTCCAGCACATCTGGCCCGGCTTTGCTCAAAAACGGATGGCTGGTCAGCCCCTCAGCATTCAGCAACTGAACATCTGAAGCGCTGTAGAGCAGCAGCGTTTGGTCAGCCGTTGCCAGCCGGACGCGCAGCACCCGGTTGGTTTGCAGCTCCTCGCCGGTCGCCACAATGCGCCAGACGCCATACAGCTGATTATGACTGTAGAGCGTCAGTCCGTTGGAAAAGTGCGTCAACATCGCCTTACCGCGGGTTTCAACCGCGGTAATCTGCTCCCCCACCAGCATCCCCTGGTAAGTCTGCATTTCAGGGCAGGCAAACCAGACCCCGGTCAGTGGTTTACCCTGAGCTGCTGCCGCCAGCCGATCGGCTACCCGGCGAATTTCCGGTCCTTCAGGCATTTATCCTCTCCCGCCTTAATGCGTTGCTCCGCCCACCAGGCGCAGATCCTGCTCTGTGGTCAGCGCGGTTTCAATTGCCACTTCCACCGCCTGTACCATGGTTTCCAGTACCATACTGGCGGCTCCGGGATGATTCACCGCCTGTTCAGGCAAATAGGGAATATGAATAAATCCTCCGCGCGCCGCACTGTCGCACAGCTGATGCAGCAGCCCGTACATCACATGGTTGCAGACGTAAGTGCCGGCAGTGTGTGACACCGCAGCCGGAATGCCCGCCGCGTGCAGCGCCGCCACTATCGCTTTCACCGGCAGGGTGGAAAAATACGCCGCCGGCCCCTCAGTGACAATCGGGCAATCCAGCGGCTGAGCCCCGGCATTGTCCGGGATACGTGCATCGTCAATATTGATCGCCACCCGTTCCAGACTGATCTCGCTGCGACCGCCTGCCTGGCCCAGCGCAATAGTCAGCAACGGCTGATAAGCTGCCAGCCCGGCAGTCAGTTTGTCCAGCGACGCGCCAAATACGCAGGGCAGCTGCAGCGCCACCACTTCAGCCCCGGCTATGGTGCGCTGATGCAGGCGTTCTGCCACCTGCCAGGAGGGGTTACAGCGTTCGCCATCAAAAGGCTCAAAAGCCGTAATCAGAACCGTTTTCACCCTGACCTCACTAAAACATCAGAAAATACATCAGGAAAGTATTGGCGGTCAGCAACAGCAGTGCGGTTGGCAGCTGGGCTTTTATCACCGCGTTACGATCAGGTAGCTCCAGCAGGCGCGCCGGGACCAGGTTGAAATTAGCCGCCATCGGCGTCATCAGCGTACCGCAGTAGCCGCAAAACATGCCGATGGCCGCCATCACCGCCGGATTACCGTGGTGCTGCAGTACCAGAATCGGAATACCAATCCCGGCGGTGACAATCGGGAACGCGGCAAAGGCATTGCCCATAATCATGGTCAGCAGCGCCATCCCACCGGTATACAGCACCACTGCCACCAGCCGGTTATCTACCGCCAGCCAGCTTTCAGTGAGATACGTAATGGCATTCCCGACTCCCGCCGCCGTAAACAGCAGCCCGAGGGTGGCCAGGATTTGTGGCAGAATAAATGCCCAGCCCACGGAGTCCAGCAAACGCCGTGCTTCCTGCGCCGAACGCGCCGGGGACTCCTGCGTCAGGCGCAGGGTCATCAGCCAGGCCAGCAGGCAGCCGCAGCTCATGGAAAACAGAGTAACCAGCGTGGCGTGGTTACCGCTGCCAAACAGCGCCTGCTGCAGACCCGGTAAAGCATTAAAGCCAACAACGCCTGCCACAGTCACAACAGGAATGGTCAGCGCCGGATAAAACAGCCGGTTGCCCAGGCGCTGCGCACTGGCCTCACGCTGTTCTTCAGTGCGCCGGGCGTAAAACCCGCTACATACTCCACCAGCTCCGGCAATCAGCGCCATAATTACCACGCCACCACCAACCAGAATATGCAGCGTACGCGCCCCAAGGAAGTCACGCAGTCCGTCACCAATAAAGAACGACAGTCCGTACAGCCCCCAGAACAGCGCGGTGGTGATGCGCCGTGGATTCTGACTGTCACGCCAGGACATCACCGCCACCACCATTAACACCGTACCCGCCAGCCAGAAAAGATATGCCTGCTCAAACATCAGCACTTCTCCTTCTGTGCAACGTTGTTCAGCGTACGCAGCTCTGCCGCCAGCCTTCTATCCAGGCGATACAGGCGGGATGCATGGATCAGCAGCGCACAACAGGCGGAGGGAATGCCCCACAGAGCAATATGCAACGGTTCGGTATGGATACCCGCTGACGTTTGCAGAAAGCTTTGCATAAAGATAATCGCGCCAAAGGCGACGAAAATATCCTCACCAAAAAACAGACCGACATTATCGGTCGCTGCCGCCATCGCCCGCAGGCGGTAGCGCACCTCGGGCGGCAGGCTGCCGTAGCGGCTTTCTGCCGCTCCTTCGGCCATCGGTGCCAGCAGCGGACGCACCATTTGCGGATGGCCGCCCAGGCTGGTTAATCCCAGCGCCGCCGTCAGCTGGCGCGCCAGCAGGTAAACCATCATCAGCCTGCCGGCGGTAGCGGAATGAATACGGGCAATCCACGCCTGAGCACGCTCTTTCAGGCCGTGCCTTTCCAGCATGCCGATAATCGCCAGCGGCAGCAGCAGAATAAACGGCAGGTTACGGGTATTAAGAAAGCCCGCCCCCAGTTTTTCCAGAATATCGCCCGGCGGCATGCCGGCACACAGGCCGGTCACCAGCCCGGCGACAATCACCACCAGTACCAGGTTAAAACGTAATAAAAAGCCGCTCACCACCACGGCAATCCCCATCAGGGGCCAGAGGTTAATCACTGTCTGCATAACATTCCTTGAAAATAGTGTCAGAGCGGTGCTGATTCTGTTGTTAGCTTAATGACTGCTTACCGCGATTTCATGTTGAGTAAACACCCGCCGCAGCTGGCGGGCAAAATCCAGCGCATGTGAGCCATCACCGTGCAGGCACAGGGTATCGGCCTGCACGGCCACGCGCTGACCGCAGGGGGTAGTCACCTGGCCCCGGCACACCATATCCAGCGTCTGAGCCACCGCCTGCTCTGCATCGTCAATCAGTGCACCGGGCTGACTACGCGGGATCAGCGAACCATCCGGGCGATAACCCCGATCGGCAAACACTTCCTGGCGCACGGTCAGTCCCTGCTGCTGACCAGCGCGGATCAGCTCACTGCCCGCCAGACCCACCAGGATCAGCGTGGGATCAAGCGCTTTTACCGCCCGGGCAATGGCCTGCGCCATCACCGCATCCACTGCCGCCTGGTTATACAACATGCCGTGCGGCTTAACGTGTACCAGACGCCCGCCCTCGCTTTCGGTCAGCGCTTTTAGCGCCCCTACCTGGTATAGCGTCTGCGCATACAGCGTTTCCGGCGCAACCTGCATCGCCAGGCGGCCAAAATTTTCCCGGTCAGCAAAGCCGGGGTGCGCACCAATCGCCACGCCATATTCCAGCGCCCAGCGCACTGACTGCAGCATGGTAGCCTCATCACCGGCATGAAAACCGCAGGCAATATTGGCTGATGACACCAGCTGTAGCAGCGCCTGGTCGTGAGCGCCGCCCTCACCCAGATCGGCGTTTAAATCAATTTTCATGCGCTAATCCCCATTTCATCTGATCGAGCGAGCGCTGCTGCTGCTGCTTTGCCTGCTGCGCTTCCTGCAGCGTGCAGAAGACAAAGTGCAGCGGACTGCCAGGACGCAGCTGGGCAAGGTGATACAGGTCGGCCTCAATAATGGTGGCAATGCGCGGATAGCCGCCGGTGGTTTGCGCATCCGCCATCAGCACAATTGGCTGACCGCCCGGCGGAACCTGTACCACGCCTGGCATCAGGCCGTGGGACAGCAGATCGCGCTGCTGTTTTCTGACCAGCTTACGCCCCTGCAAACGGTATCCCATGCGGTTACTCTGCGGGCTGAGTTGCCAGGCAGTACGCCAGAAGGCTTGCTGGCTTTCATGGTTGAATTCATGGTATTCCGGCCCCGGCAGCGCGCGCAGGCGGTTACTCCACAGCAGCTGGCGCACGCCAACGCTGCTGTGGAAATCCGGCCGGTCACCGGTTAACGGCAGTTTGTCGCCATCTTTCAGCGCCCGTCCGTCCAGACCACCAAATCCGGCATTCAGATCGGTACTGCAGGAGCCGAGCAGCGCTTCCAGCCGGAAGCCACCGCCCACCGCCAGATAACTGCGCATCCCTCGCTGCGGCACATCCAGCGTCAGCCGCTGGCCTTTTTTTACCGGCACCCGCCAGCCGGTCCATACCGGACGGCCGTCAAGCTGCGCCTGGCAATCGGCACCGGTGAGAGCCAGCCAGCCGTCACGCCTGAATTCAGCGCAAAAGCGCCCGAGGGTAATTTCCAGCACCGCACTGTCCGGCTGATTGCCCACCAGCAGATTGGCCGTTTGCATTGCCGGATTGTCCAGCGCACCGCCGGTGCCAATGCCGTACTGACGCCAGCCCTGACGCCCGGCATCCTGAATGGTGGTGCAGATACCGGCACGAATAATGGTTAACATACCCCCTCCTTCTGCGGCACAAAACGCAGTCTGTCCCCTGGCCTCAGCATTACCGGCGGCTGCTGTTGTGGAGTAAACAGCGCAAGCGCCGTACGCCCGATTAACTGCCAGCCACCCGGTGCATCCAGCGGGTAGATACCGGTCTGGCTGCCGCCTATCCCCACCGATCCTGCTGGCACCTGCACCCGCGGCACCGCCCGGCGCGGCGTATGCAGCCGGGTATCCAGTCCGCTGAGATAAGGGAAGCCCGGTTTGAAGCCGAGAAAAAACACCACATATTCTGCGGCGCTGTGACACTCCACCACCTGGGCAGGCGTCAGGCCGCTGTGCTGCGCTACCCACTCCAAATCAGCGCCGTCTGCGCCGCCATAGATTACCGGAACAGTAATATTGCGCGCTTCCGGCTGTAGCGAAGCGCTCTGCTGCCAGCAGTGTTGCAGCCAGTCGGTGGCATCAGCAGCCGTTTGCGGCGAGTGGTGCAGTAGCACCGTGAGATTATTCATTCCCGGTATCACTTCCGCCACCTCAGTATGCTGCTGTAGCTGCTGTGACATTCCCCAGATGCGCTGCTGACTGGTAAGCGTGGCCGGTGCGGTAAGCTCCAGAACGACAGCGCGTTCCCCCAACAGATAACATCGTGCTTGTTGCACCAGGCACCTCCTGAAACGAAATCTGACCTGATATTTTCAGAAATGAGCTAACGTTATGCGCAATCTGTCGTATGAAGTCAATCACACGGGGTGCCATCACGGCACCCCGTCAGCAGGCGGGAAAAGGGATCAGGCGGGATTGGCAATATCGATAAAAGTGACATCCATACCGTGCTGTTCCGCCAGCCATTCCCCCAGCGCCTTGATGCCGCCGCGTTCGGTGGCATGGTGACCGGCAGCAAAGAAGTGGATCCCCTGCTCGCGCGCACTGTGAATGGTCTGTTCGGAGACCTCACCACTGATATAGGCGTCCACCCCGAAGGCGACTGCGGCATCAATAAAGCCCTGGCCGCCGCCGCTGCACCAGGCAACGCGGCGAATTTCAGCCGGTGCATTATCGCCGCAATGCAGTGGTGCGCGCCCCAGGGTGTCAGCTATCCGCTGCGCCAGCTGCTCACCACTCAGCGGCTGTTTCAGCTCGCCCCAGGGCACCAGCGGCATAACCTCCCCTTTGACGTCGATACCAAACAGCTTTGCCAGTTGAGCGTTATTCCCCAGCTGCGGGTGCGCATCCAGCGGCAGGTGCCAGCCAAACAGATTAATGTCGTGGGTCAGCAGAGTTTTCAACCGGCGATACTTCATTCCTTTGATTAACGGCGATTCGTTTTTCCAGAAGTAGCCATGATGTACCAGCACCGCATCTGCCTGCAGGCGCACCGCTTCATCCAGCAGCGCCTGGCAGGCGGTGACGCCGGTGACGATTTTGGTAATCTCAGCCCGGCCTTCCACCTGAAGGCCATTAGGCGCGTAATCACTGAATGCAGCACTGTTCAGCTGCTGATCCACCAGTTTTTCAAGTTCGGTATTAAGCATTATCAGTCCGTCTGTTTACGTGCGGCTTCAAAAGCATCCAGCGTCTGCTGGCGTGCCTGCTTATGATCCACAATTGGCGCAGGATAATCGAGACTTTGCTGGTTTTTCTGCGCCCACAGGTGCGGCTGATGAATATATTTCTCAGGCACATCGCGCAGTTCCGGCAGCCAGCGGCGGATAAATTCACCCTTGCTGTCAAAACGCTCCCCCTGGGTAGTAGGGTTAAAAATGCGGAAATAGGGCACGGAATCGGTGCCGGTGGACGCCGCCCACTGCCAGCCGCCGTTATTGGCCGCCAGATCGCCATCAATCAGCTGCGAGATAAAATAACGCTCGCCTTCCCGCCAGTCGATCAGCAGGTCTTTTATCAGAAAGCTGGCAGCGATCATCCGTAAACGGTTATGCATCCAGCCCAGCTGATTAAGCTGCCGCATGGCGGCATCAACAATCGGGTAGCCGGTTTTACCCTGCTGCCAGGCCGTCAGATGCTTTTCGTTGCTGCGCCAGCGGATATTTTTGCTCCAGCTGACAAACGGCTGATGGCGGCAAACCTGCGGATAAGCCACCAGCAGATGACGGTAAAATTCGCGCCAGACCAATTCATTAAACCAGACAAAGGCTTTAGTGCCTTCCAGCGCCTGGGGATGGTGCTGTAACAGCCGGTGCAGGCACTGGCGCGGTGACAGCACCCCGGTTGCCAGATACACCGACAGGCGGCTGGTGCCATCAATGGCGGGCAGATCGCGCTGGTCGCCGTAATCCTCCACCGGCTGCTGGCAGAATTCACGCAGGCGGGCGAGCGCCGCTTTTTCACCGGGCGCAAACAGCGAGGCATCGATTTCCTCACGCGGATAGTCGAAGGGTTTCAGGGGCGTGGGCTTAATGGTGTCCGCCTCCGCCCGTTTCTGCGGCGCAGGCAGACACTCCGGCAGCCCCTGCTGTAACCGTTTAACCAGCGCCTTACTGAACGGAGTAAAGACTTTATACATTTCCCGGCTGCCGGTCAGGACGCTGCCGGGTGGCAGCAGCAGACTGTCATCAAAGCCCTGCACTTCAACGCCGTCATCCGGCAGCTGTCGCTCCACCGCCGCGTCGCGCTGCCGTTCATTCACCTCGTACTGATAGTTGTAGAACAGGCGATCAACCTGCTGCTCGCGGCAGAATGTCTGTAGCAGACTCACCGAATCGCTAAAGTTATCGCACTGGCGCAGATGCAGCTCAATGCCCTTTTCCGCCAGCACCTGCTGCAGTTCCTGCAGGCTGAGCCAGATAAATTCCGCCTGTTTCGCTGCCAGATGGTGCTGCTGCCACTGCTGCGGCGTGGCAATGAACAGGGCTATAACCCGCGCGCTGGCAGAACGGCAGGCGGCATACAGTGCATGGTTATCGTGAATACGCAGATCGTTGCGCAGCCAGACCAGATGGGTTGTCATGGTGCTCCTTGTGGCGGTTAATGTCCGTAACGCAGACGCAGTGATTCAGGATAAGGGGAGAAATAGCGCTGGCTGGTCAGCCAGGGATGCGGGTATTCCGCCATATAGTGTTTTAACAGGGTGATCGGTGCCAGCAGCGGCTGGATACCCTGACGATAGCTGTCAATAAGCTGCGCCAGCTCCTGACGCTGCGGTGAGCTTAATTCCCGGCGGAAATAACCCTGAACATGCATCAGCACGTTGGTATGATCCTGGCGGGTAGCCGGACTACTCAGCAAATCCATAAAGCGCTGGCGGTACTCACGGGCAAACTCTTCCAGCGAGTCCCACTGGCTGATTTGCGCCACGAAGGGCCCGAGCTGACGGTATAGCGGCTGCGAATGCGCCAGCAGCAGCAGCTTGTAGCGGGTATGGAAATCCATCAGTTTGCCGCGCGTCAGGCCGCTGTCCCACAGCTGATTGAATTCGTGCAGCGCATATACCCTGGCGATAAAGTTTTCCCGCAGTTGCGCATCGTGCAGACGGCCGTCTTCTTCTACCGGCAGCCATGGCATCTGTGCCATCAGCTCGCGGGTAAACAGGCCAACGCCGGCTTTACGGTTATTATTATTGTCCGGCTGATAGATACGCACCCGCTCCATGCCGCAGCTGGGGGATTTGGCGCAGACAATATAACCGCACAGGTGCTGCAACTGACTGACCTTATCGCGTGAAAAGCGTTCCATGGCTTCAGTCACCGGTGCCTCCTGCCCGTTACTGAAACAGAGAGCAAGCTCCCCGCTACCGGTATCAGTTAAACGCAGAGCTGAACGCGGCGCGGGCAGGCCAATCGCCATTTCCGGACACACCGGCTGATACTCAAAAAAGGAAGCCAGCTCATCAGCCGCAAAGCCATTACGCTTATGGCCGCCATCAAAGCGCACTCTTTCACCTAACAAACAGGCACTGATGCCGACAGGAATTTTCTTTGGCATAATTATACAACCTCAAAAATCTTGTACAGCTTTAAGTTTAGCGGAAAGGTACGCTTTTTTCGCGTTTTTTAGTCATAATGCATCAACCCCGGGACGGGTCGCGCACAAATATCAGGACAATATTAATAATTATCTGAATAATCAGCGTATTCTGTGCCGCTGACCTAAAATAAATGACCTGTCGACGACATAGCCTGTGCGACTATCTGGCAGTATTATGCGCATTAACAGACAATTCTGCCCGGCGGCATGCCATCAATGCTGAGGTTTTGTGAATACTATTCTGATTGTTGAAGACGAGAATGAAATTCGTCGCTTTCTAGGCATCGCGCTGAAGAACGAAGGCTTTCGCGTGTTCGATGCCGAAACGCTGAGCCGAGGTCTGATCGAGGCCGCCACGCGTAAACCAGATTTAGTTATTCTCGATCTTGGTTTACCCGATGGTGACGGTGAACGTTTTATTCGCGAAGTGCGTCAGTGGAGTACGCTACCGATTATTGTGCTGTCCGCCCAGAGTGATGAGGCCTGCAAGATCAGCGTGCTGGATGCCGGGGCCGATGATTTCCTGGCGAAACCCTTTGGGATTGGAGAACTGCTGGCCCGGGTGCGGGTGGCGCTGCGTCATCGCCCTCCTGCCGCTGGCGATGGCAATGCTGCTCAGATTACTTTTGGAGCCGTCAGCGTGGATATTGCCTCGCGTCGGGTACTGCGCGACGGGATCGATTTACATCTGACGCCGATTGAATTTCGTTTGCTGGTTGCCCTGCTTAATCATCCGGGAAAAGTCATGACCCAGCGCCAGCTGCTGGCTCAGGTCTGGGGGCCGAATGCGGTGGAACATAATCATTATCTGCGTATTTATATGGGGCACCTGCGCCAGAAACTGGAGCTTAATCCGGCGCAGCCGCAGCATCTGGTGACCGAAACCGGCGTTGGCTACCGCTTTCTACCTTAAAAATGATCTATGCGGAGATATAAACCCTCTGTATATCAACCCGATGAGCGTTCACCGATTTTAAGGCCTTCCTAAGCGGGCTGGTTTTTTAGCTGGTTCTGACTGAGTAGCGTTTGCAGAGAGTCCAGATTACATGTAGATTTTCACTTAACCATATAAACATGGTGGGTTAGGATAACTGGTTCTGCATTTCAAGGAATTATTGGTGGACGTCTAACTTTTAACGGTGAAGGCAACAATATTTGGAGCTCGCAATATTTCAGTCGGATGATTCACTATCCCGATAGAGGTATTTCTGGAGTAACAATTGGTCGTGGCTATGGCATGGGAAGCCACACTCAGCAGGAAGTGTTCGGTAGCTTAGTGAAGGCCGGTATAAGCAATGTACAGGCGCAGGCTATATCACAGGCAGCAAGTCTCAAAGGAGTGTTGGCAGCCGAATTTGTCAGGAAAAACGGGAAGAGTATTGGTGAAATAACTGAACAGCAACAGATCAACCTCTTTAATCAAATCTATCCAATTTATGAACGCCGCGCGCAGTCAATATACAATGCCAGAACGGCTCATACCCCTAACCGTCCTGACTGGACGGCACTCCATCCGGCAATAAGAGATGTATTGGTTGATATTGTTTATCAGGGTTTCAGAGGTGAAACGGCAATGTCGGCAGCGGTCGCGAATGATGTCGACAGCTTCATTGATTATATCCGACGAACGCCATCTCTTGTTGCACATGAACCGGCCAGAGGCAGGATCGGATATTTGAAATCCAACTAAGGGAAAAGGTATAAATGGAAATAAACAGAATATTTATAACACTACTATTTTTTTTACCAAATTTGGCGTATGCCGTACCTACCTTTGATCAACTTAAAGAACAAAACCCAGAAGTATGTAAGGGAATAACTAAAGATGATGGCTATCAAGGATTTTTAGATTGTACCGTCAGGCTGAGAGACTATTCAGAAAGGAAACTACAATCCCGGCTTTTAGTACTAAGGCAAGACCTGGATACCCTGAGTCTTAAAGCATACAGGACCAATTTTGAACGAGACCAAACCGCCTGGGAAGCATACAAAAAATCGCATTGTGCTTATGTTTCTACAGGAATGGAAAAGCGAGCCTATGACTTTCAGTTAAACATGTGCAATCTGATGGAAAATTATAAACGACTGGAAACGCTGGAAGGTGAGCCAGCATTCCCCTAATGTGAAGCCCCATGATGGGGCTTTTTTATATAACAGATGCGGACTTTTTTGGACGTGAATATTTTTTAAAGATGAGGGAATTACTACCCTAATGGGGCTATCTGAATCGCTTGCGATGGGATTTGCTAAGAAAAAAGTCAAGGATTTTACAGGTCTGGATATCGAGTAATACGCATTTTTCACTCGCAAATAACGGGGTTCATTTTTCCTGGATAACATTTAGAATTGAAAATATGTCTATAAATCATCATTCATTAGTAGTTACTGTTACCTTTTTAACTTCCGCTCTGGCCACAAAGCTACCTTTCAGATTAGATCCGTTTAATCTCTGTACTATGACAATACCAGATCAAGTCTGAATAATACGATTTATATGATTAAAAAAATCTCTGCATTCCGCTTTGTAATAAAAATTTTTAACTTAACCCCATCATTATTAACAGGAATGAAAAAATATAGTCGCTAAATCAAAAAGGGTCTTTTATAGCTGACTTACAGCTGAAAGCTTTACTGCCACCCCAATTTTACTGGGGATTTTTTGGATAAAAAAGCGGCCCACCTTGTGAGCCGCTTTATTGATTAATCCGGTGTCAGTCAGGCGTTATCCAGTACCGCACTGACAATTTCTACCGCTTCTTTTTCAATCTTCAGGCGATGTTCCGCGCCAAGGAAACTTTCACAGTAGATTTTATACGCATCTTCAGTCCCGGAAGGGCGCGCCGCAAACCAGCCATTTTTGGTCATTACTTTCAGCCCGCCAATCGCCGCACCGTTACCCGGTGCCGCCGTCAGCCGTGCCGTAATGGCATCACCGGCCAGGGTATCGGCGCTGACCATTTCCGGCGACAGCCTGGATAACGCAGCTTTTTGCGCCGAGGTTGCCGATGCCTGGATACGGTTGTAGCTCGGTGCGCCGAAGCGCTCAGCCAGTTCATCGTAATGCTGCTGCGGGTTTTTACCGGTGACGGCGGTAATTTCAGCTGCCAGCAGACACATAATAATCCCGTCTTTATCGGTAGACCAGGGGGTGCCGTCAAAGCGCAGGAAGGAAGCACCGGCGCTCTCTTCACCACCGAAGCCCAGGCTGCCGTCAAACAAACCATCGACGAACCATTTAAAGCCCACCGGCACTTCAACCAGCTGACGGTCAATATCTGCCACCACCCGGTCAATCATCGCACTGGACACCAGGGTTTTGCCAACCGCCACTTCTTTGCCCCACTGCGGACGATGCTGGAACAGATAGCGGATCGCCACCGCCAGGTAGTGATTCGGGTTCATCAGCCCCGCCGGAGTGACAATGCCGTGACGATCGTAGTCCGGGTCATTGGCAAAGGCGAGGTCAAACTTATCACGCAGCGCCAGTAAGCCCGCCATTGCCGCCTCAGAGGAGCAGTCCATACGGATCACGCCATCGTGGTCGAGGTGCATAAAGCGGAAGGTCTGATCGATAGAGTCATTAACAATGGTCAGATCCAGCTGGTAGTGCTCAGCAATGCGCTGCCAGTAGACGATACCGGAACCGCCGAGCGGATCGACGCCCAGCTTCAGTCCGGCTTTCTGGATCGCCGCAATATCGATAATCTCAGCCAGACCTTCAATATAGCCCTGCAGCAGATCCTGTTGCTGCAGATGCTCGCTGGTCAGCGCCTGCTGCAGCGGAATACGCTTAACCTGCTGCAAACCATCAGCAATCAGCGCATTGGCACGCTGTTCAACCACTTTCGTGACATTGGTATCTGCCGGGCCACCGTTCGGTGGATTGTATTTAATCCCGCCGTCTTCCGGTGGATTATGGGATGGGGTGATCACAATCCCGTCCGCCTGGGCGGTGGCGGTTTTGTTATGCTCTAGAATGGCATGAGAAATCGCCGGGGTAGGCGTATAGCCGTTATCCTGCTGCACAATAACGTCAACGCCATTCGCCACCAGCACCTCAAGTACCGAGATCAGTGCCGGTTCAGAGAGCGCATGCGTATCCTTGCCCACATAACAAGGGCCGGTCACGCCATTTTTTTTGCGTTCCTCGGCAATCGCCTGGGCAATCGCCAGAATATGCGCCTCGTTAAAGCTGTGACGCCCCGCGCTACCGCGATGGCCGGAGGTGCCAAACTTGACCGCATGCTCAGCATTACCGGGTTCCGGTTGCAGAACGTAATATTGAGAAGTTAATTGTGCAACGTTAATCAAATCGCTCTGCCGGGCTGGCTGCCCGGCACGGGGGTGACTGGCCATTGGCGCTTCTCCCTGACGCTTCAGTTAGAGGGTACCGCAAACTTTCTCTGTCAGTTCCACAGGGAACTGCATCGACAGCATAATGTGTTCGATCATGCTGCGTTTACGCTCGGTATTGGTATTGGTGATCACCCAGTACGGTGTGCGCGGAATATGCTGCGGCTTGGTGTGGGTGCCACTCTGTAACAGGGTTTGCTGATTGCCGGCGAAATAGATCCGCGTGCGGCCATGCAGAGATTCAGTGGCCGCCGCAAAAGCCTGAACATCCAGACGGTATAAAGACGATAAAATCAGCATAAAGCGGTTCACCGCTTTTTTCTGTTCTGCATACTCATCGGAGAGCAGCAGTTCACGTATCGCACGAACCCGATCCCTGGTGCGCGACGCCGAAGTTACCGCAGCAGCCTCTTTTGCCACCGGCACAGCACCCGGAGAAGCCGTGGCTTCAGTGTTGTGATCTGCCGGGGTAAATGACAGCATACGGCGCAAAATATTGGATGCACTTTCACCTATATGCTGCGTATGGCTGGCGATATATCGGTACAGCTCTTCGTCGACTTCAATCGTTTTCATCTTTATCCAGTACGTTTATTGCGTAAATCGGAACGGAGGAGATCCGCAAATTCTCTGTTGCTGTTCGCGCAGGCGCACAGTGACCGTTCTGACCTGAGGAGTATAAAGTTAAATGATCACCGGGTGTAGCGCCAGAGGCCGTTGCCAGCAAAACCAGGAATATGCCGCAACGGGTTCCCGGTTTTTGCCTGACGACGAACGACAAAAAATCTGAAAATTCATGATACTCTAAGCACTGCTATTAACTGTAAGAACTTTGCCATGAATTTGAATGCCCGCCTGCAAACTGAACAATCTGAAGCAAATAAACTGCCGCTGGTATTGATCCACGGCCTGTTTGGCAGCCTGGATAATCTGGGATTACTGGCCCGGGAATTAAAACAGGATCGCCAGATCATTCAACTGGACGTGCGCAATCACGGTTTATCACCGCGTGCGGCTGAGATGGATTATGCGCTGATGGCGCAGGACGTACTCGATACGCTGGATGATCTGAATATCCGCCGTTTCAGCGTAATCGGGCACTCGATGGGCGGAAAAATCGCTATGGCACTTGCCAGTCAGGCCGCTGAGCGGGTGGTGGAGCTGGTAGTGATTGATATTGCTCCGGTGGCCTATACCACCCGCCACCATGACGATATTTTTCAGGCATTACAGGCAGTCAGCGCTGCCGGTATTACCGTGCGCAGCGAAGCTGCAGCGCTGATGCGCCATACTTTGCCCGATGAAAACGTGATCCAGTTTTTATTGAAATCGTTCCACCAGGGGGAGTGGCGTTTTAACCTGCCGGTACTGCTGGCCTGCTATCAACAGATTATTGGCTGGCAACCCCTACCTGCGGCGCAACAGCCCACCCTGTTTATTCGCGGCAGCAACTCCCCTTACCTTGATGAAAAATATCGTCAGACCCTGCTGCTGCAGTTCCCCAACGCCCGTGCCCATGTTGTTACCGGTGCCGGCCACTGGGTACATGCTGAAAAGCCCGAGGCGGTTCTGCATGCCATTCAGCGCTTCCTGAGCTGCTGACCGCGCCCCCTGGCGGTGGCAAAGTTTTGCGCCGTCAGGATAAATGTTTGTGGTTGTCACTTTCACTGGGGTATGATGGCGCGCTAAATTTTTCCGCTGATGATTTTTACAGCGGTTTTATGGCCAAATTCATCGAAATCCAGCCTTTCAGTATTACGATCCTATGGCAAAAGAGAATACGGACCGCACCACGCTCGATCTGTTTGCAGATGAACGCCGCCCGGGCCGGCCCAAAACCAATCCGCTGACGCGTGATGAGCAGTTGCGTATCAATAAACGCAATCAGCTAAAGCGCGATAAGGTTCGCGGTCTGAAACGTATTGAGCTGAAAATGAACAGCGATGCTGTTGATGTGCTCAATCAACTGGCCGAAGAACGTAATATCAGCCGTAGTGAGCTGATCGAAGCCATGCTGCTGGCACAGTTACAGCGGCACGCTGACTGAGTATCGGCGGAAGGCACAAAGCGACAAAACCAGCAGGATTACACATTTATCCCGTTTCGGTGGTCTGCTATGATTAATATTATCTGCAACAAAGCAGTCACCATATCATTAAGATTCAAGAGGTTATCAGAATCATGGCAATCACAGGCATTTTCTTTGGCAGCGATACAGGCAATACGGAAAACATTGCAAAAATGATCCAGAAGCAGCTGGGCAAGGATGTTGCAGAGGTTCGTGATATTGCCAAAAGCAGTAAAGAAGATCTCGAAGCCTTTGATATCCTGCTGTTAGGCATTCCAACCTGGTATTACGGTGAAGCACAGTGCGACTGGGATGACTTCTTCCCTACCCTGGCAGAAATTGATTTCACCGGCAAACTGGTGGCGCTGTTTGGCTGCGGCGATCAGGAAGACTATTCTGAATATTTCTGCGATGCCATGGGCACTATCCGCGATATTATCGAACCGAAAGGGGCAGTACTGGTGGGTTACTGGCCAACCGAAGGCTATCACTTTGAGGCCTCTAAAGGTCTGGCTGATGATAAGCACTTCCTCGGTCTGGCAATTGACGAAGACCGCCAGCCGGAACTGACCAACGACAGGGTGACCCGGTGGGTTAATCAGATTTCTGATGAACTACAGCTGAAAGATATCCTCGAAGCCTGATAAAGCTGACCTGATGTGAGAGATTACTCCCCGCCTCAGGTTAGTGTTATTCCCTATAGATTAAATAGATACAGGTTTGTAACTTTCGCTGACAAAACGGTACAATAGCCGCCAGTGTTCAGCGAAAGTTTCGTAACACATAACGGGATATCGGTCCCATATTCAACTGCGCTATGGCTCTTCTGTGGTTACCATTTCACAGCACTACGTTTTATACTTAACGTAATCAGCTTTATCGCCAGGCTACTTAAGGCTCACCGCCATTCAGTATCCCGCTAAGTAACAGGACAATATCCGCATGACTGACAACAACATCGCATTAAAAAAAGCTGGCTTAAAAGTCACACTTCCCCGACTGAAAATTCTGGAAGTGCTGCAGGAGCCGGAAGGCCATCACGTCAGTGCGGAAGATTTGTATAAACGCCTGATCGACATGGGCGAAGAGATCGGACTGGCTACCGTTTATCGGGTACTGAACCAGTTTGATGACGCGGGCATCGTTACCCGTCATAACTTTGAAGGCGGCAAATCGGTCTTTGAGCTGACGCAGCAGCATCACCACGATCATCTGATCTGCCTGGATTGCGGCAAAGTGATTGAGTTCAGCGATGAATCTATTGAAGCGCGCCAGCGTGATATCGCTACGAAGCACGGTATCAAGCTGAGCAACCACAGTTTATATCTTTACGGCCACTGCGCGCTGGGTGACTGTCGTGAAGATGATACCCTGCACGATAAGTAATCAGACCTCCCCCTAAAAAAGCCGGTGACATTTCACCGGTTTTTTTGTCTGAAATTCAGCGGCCAGCGCCTGACTCGGTTTAGCCTTTGATCTGGCTGTTGACCTTTGGGCGGCATCAGGAACGAAGCCGAGGCCACGCTGATTTCCAGGAAGAGCTGCCAGGACGGCAGCGAAAGACGTGCTGAGACAGGATGTCGAATCACGGCGGTCCGCCAGAAAGCGGCGCGGGCGAGGCAACCCGCGCCAGCGGGCGAAGTGACGCCGCAAACACAGGGTCAAGGGACCGTTGCGACTGACGGTCCTTTGTCGCCAGCCCACGAAGTGGGATGGTGAAAGCCCTGGCCTTTAAAACACACAATAAACCAGCCCCACGCAGTAAAACCCGGATCAATCCCCCTACCCCGTATACTGCGGCAGCCAGTTGCCGTAAGACAGCAGTGAAACCACGATATTCAGCACGCCAAACACCAGCACCAGAATAATTGGCGCATTGCCGCCTCTGACGCGCCAGCTGGCAGTGGCAAAGTGACGGCGCGACTGCCATGCCAGCAGAGCGGGAGTAATCACCGCCCACAGCGTTGCCGCCAGTCCGGCATAGCCAATCGCGACCAGGAAGCCGTTCGGCCAGATCATCGCTGCGGTTAACGGAAAAATAAACGTCAGTATCGTGGTTTTCAGACGGCCGGTGGCGGAGCGATCAAATTTAAACACATCTGCCAAATAGTCGAAGAATCCCAGGCTGACACCGAGGAACGAACAGGCCACTGCGAAGTTAGAGAATATATCCAGCAGCAGATTCAGATTGCTGCTGTGCAACACGCCGGAAAGTGCATTAACCAGGACATCAATATTGCCCCCCTGTGCAGCAATTTCCTTAAACGCCGGACGCGGGATATTCCCCATGGTGCCAATGATCCAGATAAAGTAGATCGCCAGCGCCAGCAGGGTGCCAAACACCAGACAGCGCACTACCCGCCCCGGCTGTTTTTGATAATAGCTCATCAGGCCGGAGATATTGCCGTGATAGCCAAAGGACGTCACGCAGAAGGGTAGCACCAGCCACAGGTAGCGCAGATAGTGGCTGTCGGTTGCCCCACTGTCCAGCAGAATTGATGGCTGAACCTGCCACAACAGGCCGCCAAAAATCATCAGAAAAGTGATAATTTTCGCCCCGAGAAAAATCAGCGTCATACGACTGACCACCGCGGTTCCCAGCCAAATAAATAAGGCGACCAGTAAGGTAAATACCAGCCCGGCACTGCGTGCCGAAACCGGCAGTGACAGCAGTCCGAGGCTGCGTTGAATAATTGCCCCGCTGGCAGAGATATAAGCGTAAGTCAGAATACCCAGCACAAAGGCAACGGACAGGCCGTTGAACAGATTCCATTTGCGGCCAAGCAAATCGCGGGTGACGGTATCAAAACTGGAACCGGCGGGATAATGCAGGCTGGCTTCCAGAAACAGCAGCCCGGACAGCAGCATACAAAACCAGGTGAAAATCAGCAGCGCCGATGACCAGGAAAACCAGGCTCCTGCCATTACGACCGGAAGAGAGAACATACCGGCACCAATAATGGTGCCGCTAATAATCAGTGTGCCCCACAGCACAGAGGGCAAAGGGGCAGCAGCAGCGGATGTGGCCATGGCAAATCCTTAGCGAAATAATATAAAGATACCTTCGCCGGAACATTCCCAGGCTGACGGTAGTAATGCCGCTCAGTTTACACAAACTCACACCCGCGAACTAGTACAGTACCGCTTTTTTGTTACGCGCCCGCTTTCTCCCAGGTATCGCGCAGACCTACGGTACGGTTAAATACCAGATGTGCAGCGCTGGAGTAACGGCTGTCGGCACAGAAATAGCCTTCACGCTCAAACTGATAAGGCGCGGAGGCTACCGCCTGCTGCAGGCCAGGCTCAACAAAGCCCTGGCGGATCACCAGCGATTCCGGGTTAATGGTGGTCAGGAAGTCTTCTGCCGCCCCCGGGTTGGCAACGCTGAACAGACGATCGTAAAGGCGGAATTCTGCCGCAATACCGTGTTCTGCCGATACCCAGTGGATGACGCCCTTCACTTTTCTGCCGTCAGCCGGATCTTTACTCAGCGTATCCGGGTCACAGGTGCAGTACAGGCAGGTAATATTACCGGCTTCGTCTTTCGCCACCCGCTCAGCTTTGATTACATAGGCATTGCGCAGACGCACTTCTTTGCCCATCACCAGACGTTTATAGTGTTTGTTGGCTTCTTCGCGGAAATCAGCACGATCAATCCACAACTCGCGGCTGAAAGGCACTTCACGCGTGCCCATCTCCGGCTTATTCGGATGATTTGGCATGGTGAGCAGCTCTTCATGATGCGCCGGCAGGTTTTCGATCACCACCTTCAGCGGATCGAGTACCGCCATTGCACGCGGGGCGTTTTCATTCAGATCGTCACGAATACAGGATTCCAGTGACGCCATCTCGACAATGTTGTCCTGTTTGGTAACGCCAATACGGCGACAGAAATCGCGGATCGCGGCGGCGGTGTAACCACGACGGCGCAGGCCGGATACCGTCAGCATACGCGGATCGTCCCACCCTTCCACCACCTTCTCGCTGACCAGCTGGTTCAGCTTACGCTTGGACATAATCGCGTATTCCAGGTTCAGACGGGAGAATTCGTACTGACGCGGATGCACCTGAAGAGTGATGTTATCCAGCACCCAGTCATACAGACGGCGGTTGTCCTGGAATTCCAGCGTACAGAGTGAGTGAGTGATCCCTTCCAGCGCATCGGAAATGCAGTGCGTGAAATCATACATCGGGTAGATGCACCACTTGTTGCCGGTCTGATGATGTTCAGCGAATTTAATGCGGTAAAGCACCGGATCGCGCATCACAATAAAGCTGGAGGCCATATCAATTTTGGCACGCAGGCAGGCTTCACCTTCTTTAAAACCCCCGCTGCGCATTTTTTCAAACAGCGCCAGGTTCTCATCCACGCTGCGATCGCGGTAAGGGCTGTTCTGTCCCGGCGACGTCAGGCTACCACGATACTGGCGGATTTCTTCCGGCGACAGTTGATCAACATAGGCCAGGCCTTTATTAATCAGTTCAAGCGCGTAATGGTATAACTGATCAAAATAGTCTGACGAGTAATGAACTTCACCACTCCAGCTGAACCCCAGCCACTCAACATCACGTTTTATCGACTCAACGTATTCCAGATCTTCTTTAACAGGGTTGGTATCGTCAAAACGCAGGTTGCACTTCCCCTGATAATCCTGAGCAATACCAAAGTTCAGACAGATAGATTTGGCATGGCCAATATGCAGATAGCCATTTGGCTCTGGCGGAAAGCGGGTATGTACGCTGGTATGCTTACCGTTTGCCAGATCCTCGTCGATGATCTGCCGAATAAAGTTCGTTGGGCGGGCTTCTGCCTCACTCATCTTAATGTCCTCAATTTACGCCTGGCATTGACTCTGACGCTTTCAGGTAACCGCGCCGTAACGCGATACTTTAACCTGAAATATGACGAGTATAAAAATAGCCGTGAAATAGCGGAGTATGATCCACAAAGCAGCTGATGGAGACAACATTTTGTTGCGTATGACGCATAAAAAAAAGGCGGGGTTTTACCCCGCCTTCTGCGTATAAGCGTATCTGTGCTTAGCTTTTGATTTGGTACAGTGAGGTTTTACCGGCCTCAACCGTTTCACCTGCCAACATAGTTAATCCGCTGAAGTCGTCGATATTGCTGACCACCACCGGACTGACCATGGAACGCGCATTGGCATTCAGGAAGTCCAGATCCATCTCCAGCACCGGCTGTCCGGCCACGACCTCACTGCCTTCCTCA
Organism: uncultured Erwinia sp.; assembly: GCA_945290265.1. Classification (GTDB taxonomy): domain Bacteria; phylum Pseudomonadota; class Gammaproteobacteria; order Enterobacterales; family Enterobacteriaceae; genus Erwinia. The sequence continues at coordinate 8,078 of CALYQW010000025.1, read as the reverse complement.
GCCAGGCGGGTAAAGCCCTGACCGTCCAGCGCCACGGTATCCAGCCCCATATGCACCACCACTTCCACACCTTCTGTGGTTTCCAGGCAGAACGCATGGTTGGTATTGAAGATTTTCACCAGCGTACCGGCAGCCGGCGCAACCACGGTATTACTGGTTGGTTTTATCGCCAGACCATCACCTACCGCTTTACTGGCAAAGGCTTCATCTTCTACCTGCTCAATCGCTACCACCGTACCGCTGACCGGTGCGACCAGCGTCGCCACTAAGGCATCAGTCGCCGCCGGGCTGGTTTTGGGCTCAGGGGCTGCGACCGGAGTCACAGGCTCAGCCACGCTGGCTGCAGCGATTGTTGCACCAGCGGCAATGGCTCTCTTCATATGTTCAGCCACAGATTCCGCTTTTGCTCCCACGATCACCTGAATGGTTTGTTTATTCAGTTTCACCACACCGGATGCCCCGAGACGCTTACAGGCGGCATCATCAACCAGACCGGCATCATTTACCGACAGGCGCAAACGGGTAATACAGGCATCAATCACCTTCAGGTTATCTGAACCACCGACAGCAGCAATATACTGTTGTGCCAGTTGCGTCAGCCCTTCGGGTGTATTGCTGTTAGCTTCAGGTACAGAGGCACGATCGTTGTCCGCTTCACGACCCGGTGTTTTCAGGTTAAACAGACGGATAACCGCACTGAACAATACAAAGTAGACAGTAAATGCCACCAGCCCCATCACCATTAATATCCAGCTGTTATGGCTGGCCGCAGGCAGTTTGTACATCAGGATATAGTCGATGGCGCCTGCTGAGAAGGAAAAGCCGGCATGGATCCCCAGTGCCGTGGCAATAAACAGGCTGATCCCCGTCAGCAGCGCGTGGATCAGATACAGCATCGGCGCCAGGAACATAAACAGGAATTCCAGCGGCTCGGTAACACCGGTCAGGAAAGCCGTTACCGCCACCGACAGCAGCATGCCACCCACCATCGGACGACGCGCTTTCGGCGCCGCCAGATACATTGCAAATGCCGCACCCGGCAGACCGAACATCATGATCGGGTAGAAACCAGACATAAACATGCCCGCCGTGCCATCACCGGCATAGAAACGGTTGATGTCACCGTGAAACACCGTACCAGCCGCGTTGGTAAACTCACCAATCTGGAACCAGGCGATAGTATTCAGTACCTGATGCAGACCGGTGGGGATCAGCAGACGGTTAACCAGACCAAAGATCCCGGCACCCAGCGCCCCTTCACCCACAATCCATTCACCACCCGCGTGGATCGCGTTTTGAACCGGTGGCCAGATATAGCCAAACGCCGCCGCCAGCACCAGGCAGAAGAAACCAGTAGCAATCGGCACGAAGCGTTTACCGCCAAAGAAGCTGAGAAAATCAGGCAGTTTAATATCCGCCCAGCGGTTATAAGCAGAACCAGCCACCAACCCGGTAATGATACCGGCCAGTACCCCCATATTAATCTGTGGGTTAATGGTGATCATCGCCTTGGTCATAATGAAATAACCGACAGCACCCGCCAGCGCCGCCGCCCCGGCATTATCCTTTGACCAGGTGGACGCGACACCGATAGCAAAGATCAATGCCAGATTGTCAAAAATCGCAGCACCTGCCTGGGCAATAAATGGTAAATTCAGTAAATCTGGTTGACCAAAACGCAGCATCAATGCGGCTACCGGTAACACCGCAATCGGTAGCTGCAGCGAGCGGCCTAACCGTTGAAAGAACCCAAGAATGTTCATATTTTCCTCTTTTATAGCCGCAGTAATGGCCAGCTCCGTCGTTTTCAGAACAAAACCGTTAATAAAGTTTAAGAAAAAATAATTTTTTAGCGCAAATTAAAAAAAACACAAATGAGACTCAGGTCACTAAAAATTCCTAAGAATAATCATAAAACTGGTCATATCAGTGCACTTATTTTATTATTTAAAAAAACTTATTAACTATTCTGTCAGTGAGGTTGAAACCCTGAACCTCCAGGCATGTGTTTCGTTACCCACTGATTGTTCCATAAAAATCAACAGAGGTGCTCCATGAGACTGATTCCACTGGTTACACCAACCCAGGTCGGAAAATGGGCTGCCCGTCATATTGCAGACCGCATTAATGCCTTTAACCCGACGGCAGAACGTCCGTTTGTGCTTGGCCTCCCCACCGGTGGAACGCCACTGGAAGCATACGGTCATCTGGTGCAAATGCATAAAGCAGGCCAGGTCAGCTTTAAAAACGTAGTGACGTTCAATATGGATGAATATTTTGGCCTGCCGTCAGAGCATCCGGAAAGCTACCGTAGCTTTATGTACCGCAACTTTTTCGATCACATTGATATACCACAACAGAATATTAATTTGCTCAATGGCAATGCGCCGGATATCGACGCTGAATGCCGTCAGTATGAAGAAAAAATTCGCTCATACGGCAAAATCCATCTGTTTATGGGTGGGGTCGGTAACGATGGACATATCGCGTTTAACGAACCTGCGTCTTCCCTGGCCTCACGTACCCGGATTAAAACCCTGACCCACGATACCCGTATTGCTAATTCCCGCTTCTTTGGCGGTGATGTCAATCAGGTACCGAAATATGCGCTGACCGTTGGCGTGGGTACTCTGCTGGATGCCGAAGAAGTGATGATCCTGGTGACCGGACACCTGAAAGCAATGGCGCTACAGGCGGCGGTGGAAGGCAACGTAAATCACATGTGGACCATCAGCTGCCTGCAGTTACATCCAAAATCTGTGGTGGTCTGTGATGAACCGGCAACCATGGAATTAAAAGTTAAAACAGTGAATTACTTCCGCGAAATGGAAGCGGCCAATATTATTGTTTAATGTTGCCAGTACCACAGTATGATGCCAGCCAGTCTGCTTAACCGGCTGGATAAATTGCTATCAGGAGAGTCTTTATGTACGCGTTAACCCAGGGTCGCATTTATACCGGCCATGAAATTCTGGACGGACATGCCGTCGTCATTGCCGATAGCGTTATTGACCGCGTTTGCCCGCTGGCGGATTTGCCGGCCGGAATTGAAATCCGCGATGTGGGCGGAGCCATCATCTCCTCTGGTTTTATTGACCTGCAGCTGAATGGCTGTGGCGGCGTACAGTTTAATGACGATTCAGCGGCGATCAGTGTTGAAACCCTGGCCGTGATGCAAAAGACCAATGAGAAATCGGGCTGTACCAGCTTTTTACCCACGCTGATCACCAGTACCGATGAACTGATGAAACGCGCGGTTGACGTGATGCGCGCCTGGCTGGCCCAGCACGATAACCAGGCGCTGGGGTTGCATCTGGAAGGACCCTGGCTGAACCCAATGAAGAAAGGAACTCACCCGGAAGCGCTGGTCCGCGCCCCGGAGCCGGCACTGGTCGATTACCTGTGTGAAAATGCCGATGTCATCAGCAAAATTACCCTGGCACCGGAAAAAGTAGACAGTGCAGTGATTAAGCAGCTGCGCGATGCCGGCATTATCGTATCAGCCGGACACTCCTGTGCCACCTATGATGAAGCCCGCGCGGGGCTGCGCGCCGGTATTAGTTTTGCTACCCACCTCTACAATGCCATGCCGGTCAGCTCAGGTCGTGAACCTGCACTGCCGGGTGCACTGTTTGATGCACCGGACGTCTGGTGCGGCATTATTGCCGATGGGTTACATGTACACTACGCTAATATTCGTAACGCTAAACGAATCAAGGGTAATAAGCTGATATTGGTTACAGATGCGACAGCAGCGGCAGGTTCAACAATTGATCAATTCATTTTTGCCGGTAAAACCATATACTATCACGATGGGCTGTGTGTCGATGAACATGGTACGCTAAGCGGTTCTGCACTGACTATGATTGAAGCTGTAGCAAACAGCGTCAAATATGTGGGCATCCCGCTTGATGAAGCATTGCGAATGGCAACACTTTATCCGGCCCGGGCAATGGGAATTGATACGCGTCTGGGTTCAATTGAAGCCGGAAAAGTGGCTAACCTGACCGTATTTACCCGTGATTACCATATTATCCAGACCATCGTTAATGGTAACGAGGTCTTAAGCGAGTAACGTATTAATGACCACTGGCGGCCAGGCTCAAATCGGAAATGTTGATCTTGTTAAACAACTTAACAGTGCGGCCGTTTACCGGCTGATTGACAGGCAGGGTCCGATATCCCGTATTCAGGTTGCCGAGCACAGCCAGCTAGCACCCGCCAGCGTCACCAAAATTACCCGCCAGTTGATTGAACGTGGGCTGATTAAGGAAGTCGATCAGCAGGCCTCTACCGGCGGTCGCCGTGCCATCTCTATTGTCACCGAAACCCGTGGTTTTAATACCATCGGCGTGCGTCTCGGGCGTGGAGATGCCACGCTGACCCTGTTCGATTTAAGTGGAAAAGCGCTGGCTGAGGAATATTACTCGCTGCCTCAACACACCCAGAACGAACTGGAAAACGCCCTGTTTGAGGCCATCAGCAATTTTAAAGAGTTGCATCAACGCAAGCTGCGTGAACTGATCGCCATCGCGGTTATTTTGCCGGGTCTGGTGGATCCGCAGCAGGGAGTGATCCGTTATATGCCGCATATCAGCGTTAACGAGTGGCCGCTGGTATTTAACCTGGAGCAGAAATTCAACGTAGCCAGCTTTATCGGCCACGATATTCGCTGTCTGGCTCTGGCTGAGCACTATTTCGGTGCATCCCGCGACTGTGATGACTCGATACTGGTGCGCGTACATCGCGGTACCGGCGCGGGCATTATCGCCAATGGCCATATTTTCCTCGGCTGTAAGGGCAACGTGGGTGAACTGGGACATATTCAGGTTGATCCGCTGGGTGAACGCTGCCACTGCGGCAATTTCGGCTGTCTGGAAACCATCGCCGCCAACAGTGCCATTGAGCATCGGGTGCGTACCCTGCTGACTCAAAATTACCCCAGCACGCTAACGGCAGAGGATTGTCAGATTGATACCATCTGCCAGGCAGCCAATGCCGGCGATATGCTGGCGACGGAAGTGATTGAGCATGTCGGACGCCATCTGGGTAAAGCCGTGGCAATTGCGATTAACCTGTTTAATCCGCAAAAAGTAGTGATTGCCGGTGAAGTCACCCAGGCAGATAAAGTGCTGCTGCCTGCGGTGGAAGGCTGCATTAACACCCAGGCATTAAAGGACTTCCGTGACGATTTGCCGGTAGTGCGTTCTGAAATCGATCATCACTCGGCAATTGGTGCCTTTGCCTTGGTTAAGCGCGCCATGCTGAATGGACTGTTACTACAACGGCTGCTGGAAGCATGATTTCCCTCACGGGCCGGATTATCGCCGGCTCGTTTTTTCTTATATCCCCTTCCCTGCTTCCTCCTTGCCATGCGGTCAAGCCCACCGGTTCAACTTTTAATCAAAAAAGCCAAAAATATGAAGTTTCAATAATATAAACAGCATAATTTTGCATATTCTTCAAAATTTCGGCCTTGGAAACAGTCTATTTATCGCATAATGGTTAAATTGCTTGCATCCTCTTCCTCCCTGGCGCATTTTCTTATTTATTGTGCGATAAATTATCGCTTAACCCCATATCAATCAGGTTGTTGCCAGGGAGTTGTTTATGTGTTCTATCTTCGGAATTCTTGATCTTAAAACTGATACCACTGAACTGCGTAAAAAGGCGCTGGAGCTCTCCCGCCTGATGCGTCACCGTGGCCCGGACTGGTCCGGGATTTATGCCGGTGAGCATGCGATCCTGGCGCACGAACGTCTGTCGATTGTTGACGTCAACAACGGTGCACAGCCGTTGTACAACGCTGACCATACGCACGTACTGGCGGTTAACGGTGAGATTTATAACCATCAGGCGCTGCGCGCTGAGCTGAGCGACCGTTATCAGTTTCAAACCGATTCCGACTGTGAAGTGATTCTGGCGCTGTACCAGAAAAAAGGGATCGACTTCCTCGACGACCTGCAGGGCATGTTTGCTTTTATTCTGTATGACAGCGTGAAAAACAGCTGGCTGATTGGCCGCGATCATATTGGCATTATTCCGCTGTATATGGGCAACGATGAACACGGTAACCTCTATGTGGCGTCCGAAATGAAAGCGCTGGTGCCGGTGTGCCGCACCATCAAAGAATTCCCGGCGGGCAGCTATATGTCCAGCAGTGACCACCAGATCCATCAATACTGGCAACGCGACTGGTTTGAATACGCCGCTGTAGCAGAGAACACTACCGATGCCGCCGGTCTGAAACAGGCGCTGGAAGATTCAGTCAAAAGCCATTTAATGTCTGACGTGCCTTATGGCGTGCTGCTGTCCGGCGGGCTGGATTCTTCCATTATTTCTGCCATCACCAAAAAGTTTGCCGCTAAGCGGGTGGAAGATCTGGATAAGAAAGATGCCTGGTGGCCGCAGCTGCACTCCTTTGCCGTTGGGCTGAAAGGCGCGCCGGATTTGAAAGCGGCGCAGGAAGTGGCCGATCATCTCGGCACGGTGCACCACGAAATTCACTTTACCGTGCAGGAAGGTCTGGATGCGATCCGCGATGTGATTTATCACATTGAAACCTATGACGTGACCACTATCCGTGCCTCTACGCCGATGTATCTGATGTCACGCAAAATCAAAGCGATGGGCATTAAAATGGTGCTTTCCGGTGAAGGTGCCGATGAAGTGTTTGGCGGCTATCTCTACTTCCATAAGGCTCCTAACGCGCAGGAATTCCATGAAGAGAACGTGCGTAAATTACAGGCACTTCATATGTTTGACTGCGCGCGTGCTAACAAAGCCATGTCAGCCTGGGGCGTGGAGGCGCGCGTGCCTTTCCTGGATAAAAAATTTCTCGATGTGGCAATGCGTATCAACCCGCAGGATAAAATGTGCGGCAGCAATGGTAAGATGGAAAAACAGATCCTGCGCGAGTGCTTTGAATCATATCTGCCAGCCAGCGTGGTATGGCGGCAGAAAGAGCAGTTCTCTGACGGCGTTGGCTACAGCTGGATTGATACCCTGAAAGAAGTGGCCGCACAGCAGGTAAGCGATCAGCAGCTGGAAACCGCGCACTTCCGCTTCCCGTACAACACGCCGACGTCAAAAGAAGCGTATCTGTACCGTGAAATCTTTGAAGAGCTGTTCCCGGTACCGAGTGCAGCGAAATGTGTACCTGGCGGTCCTTCCGTTGCCTGTTCCTCAGCGAAAGCGATTGAATGGGATGAAACCTTTAAAACCATGAACGATCCTTCCGGCCGTGCCGTTGGTGTCCATCAGTCAGCCTACTGATACTGGTGGATTATTGCGCAATTTAACTGATCTCAGTGGCTGGTTTTTTTTCGCTTTTTATCGCATTGCCGGCAGAATGCGCTGAAATTATCGCCACGCTGGTTACAGGGCAGGCAAACGGCCGTGGAATGGTGAAAAACGTCAAAAAAAATGTTGACGCTAAAAGGCCAACTCCGCATAATGCGCCCCGCAACGCCGACGAAGGTGCGCGAAAAAAGAAGGCTACTTAGCTCAGCTGGTTAGAGCACAGCACTCATAATGCTGGGGTCACAGGTTCGATTCCCGTAGTAGCCACCATATTCTTTTTTGCGCGGGAGTGGCGAAATTGGTAGACGCACCAGATTTAGGTTCTGGCGCCGCAAGGTGTGCGAGTTCAAGTCTCGCCTCCCGCACCATTTCCTGCGTCAGGTTGCGCGGATGGGATATCGCCAAGCGGTAAGGCACCGGTTTTTGATACCGGCATTCCCTGGTTCGAATCCAGGTATCCCAGCCATCTTTTTGCAGTAAAGATTTTGACGAGTGGTACGGACATTGGGATATCGCCAAGCGGTAAGGCACCGGTTTTTGATACCGGCATTCCCTGGTTCGAATCCAGGTATCCCAGCCAGTCAAAATACAGTAAGATGTAAAGCAATAAAATAAGGCTACTTAGCTCAGCTGGTTAGAGCACAGCACTCATAATGCTGGGGTCACAGGTTCGATTCCCGTAGTAGCCACCAATTTTATTGGGGTGTCGCCAAGCGGTAAGGCACTGGTTTCTGATACCAGCATTCCGGGGTTCGAATCCCTGCACCCCAGCCATA
>CALYQW010000024.1 GCA_945290265.1 uncultured Erwinia sp. | reverse complement strand
TTCAGGTGTTAGTGTCTTAACGGACGTGAGGGTTCAAGTCCCTCTCTTCGCACCACAAAATCAGCAGGTGATGCAGTATTTCGGCGAGTAGCGCAGCTTGGTAGCGCAACTGGTTTGGGACCAGTGGGTCGGAGGTTCGAATCCTCTCTCGCCGACCACATTTAAAGAAACCCCGCTTCGGCGGGGTTTTTTTGTTTTCTGTCTGCCAGCGTCGTTGCTAACCCCGAATCCCTTTGCCACTCCGGTAGCATTTGTGCCAGAATGCGCGCGTAGATGCTCATTCCCCTTATTATGTTTGCTGCGGCTTCATAAACCCCGGAATGATGCAGAGCCATTATGGTACCTGTTGCCCGGCCAGCCAGTATCGCTACGGCTTTACTGGATTTCAGGGCAAAGCGTTGAGTCGGGTACCCGTCGGTTGTCTTACCGACCTGATTTTTTCACCTGCCTTTGGGCAGGTGTTTTTTTATCTGTTGGCTTTGGCTTCGCAGTCTGGTTTTTTAAAGGCCAGGGCCAGGGCACTTTCGCTGTGCGAAAGCCAGGTCAACCACGTTTCACCATTCCGCTGCGCGGACTGGCGAGCAGGGCGGCCAGTCGCCGCCGCCCTGCACCCGGGCTTGCGGCGTCACATCGCCTGCTGCGCAGGTTCCCTCGGCCACGCCAATTCCCGACGGACCGGCGTGATTCGACATCCTGTCTCAGCACGCCTTTCGCCGCCGTCCTGGCGGCTCTTCCTGGAAATCGTCGTCACCTCGGCTCCGTTCCTGATGCCGCCCAAAGGTCAACTGCCAGGTCAAAGGCCACGTCAAATGCAAGTTCAGGGGCAGGGGCAGGGGCAGGGGCCTTACGTTGGCAGATGTTAATTCAGTGCTATATCTTTATTTCTTCTTTCTTCACGCCTTTTTTTGGCATCAATAAGGCGCTGAGGTTCGGTGTATAAACGCTCAAGCAAGAGACGGGTAAACTCTTCCAGATCTTCAGCTGATTCTTTATCTAGCGTGCCTTCATGTGCCCCATCATTGCCGTCTTCTTTTACACATTGCGCTAATTCTCTCAAAACTTCTGGCAGAATTTTTTGCTCAAATAACCATTCCATCCTTAATCCCAGGCTTCTTTTTACTTTCTGGTTAGGTTCATCCCCTTCGGGGAGAAGACCTTTTGTTGCATAGTCCAGGCAAAGACGAAACATCGTAGCCGCAGCGTTATAGCAACCAATAGCCAGGCATTTTGTACCTTCAATAAAGGCGTTATTGATGTCAGGTGGCAGAAATTCAGGGGGTTCTGGAATACTTATGTCGGCAGGTGTGACAGGTCTTACTATGTGTAGAAAACTATTTAAATTCATACCATTATTTAATATAAAGTTTTCATGTAAACTGGACGATTTTTTTTCATATGTAATAAAGATAGTCCCCTTCTTACATGATTTACATACACAATAAATCTCATAGCACTTTGTGCTGCCACCACGCTCTCCTTCCACAATAGAGATTAAATTGTAAGCTTTTACATCAAATGTTATCAGTGCAGCATTACATCTTGGGCAATTATCTACAATAAAGGACATTTTAAATTCTCAGGAATTTAGTGTTACTAAAAGGGTAACCCTGGTCAAGGTTCACCCCTCATGGAAATGAGATTAGAACTGTGAAAGCTCAGTAGAAACGCCGTGCTGCTCCATATAGTCATTCAGACGTTTAGTCACAATATCAAGCCAGTCCTGAGCCGTCAGCTCCCAGCGAGCGGGGTCAAATTCACCACTATAGCGGTTTAGTAAGACTGCGCATCGGTCGGACTGGCCGTTTAGTTCAGTTAAGTTTGCCAGTAGCATTCTCAAAGAAAAAGCGGATGAAGTATTCAGGTATTCATTAAGCAGATTATCAAAATCGCAATCTTCATCAAAGATGTCACAATCCTGGCCGAAGTAAATGATGACCAGATTATCCAGTTCGCATGGTTTTTCAATATTGATATCCATCTTCTTCTTCTCAGGGTAACGGATAGGCAGTAACGATATAGTAAATTTTATTGCCATGCTCTCTAGCTTCAATAATCACTCTGAGGCCGTAGGTTTTTTTACTGTAGTCGTTCCTTTATCTATATATCGACCGGTCGCAATGTAAAAACGATGGTCAAGACGCATCCTGGAACCTGGCTTCATATATTTTAATGCGCTTTCAATCTGGAATCGTTTTAATGACAATACTTCCGATATCAGCAATTCCGCATGTCGAATATTTAAAAAAGTACTGGCTCGGGCGGGGGCTCTTGGTGCCTGAAGTCGGGCTATCATTTCTTCAGGTGTCTGACCTGTGTGGCGGGCAATGGTATGGCCCAACTCTCCGCCTTCATGTTGTACTAACCTGATCCGACCGTTATATACCGAGGCGACTCTTGCAGCACCTACCGCACTGGCGAAGGCCAGTGGAACCAGTAAATCAACGGTGACGCCTACTTTCCAGGCTGTTTCGTCATCAGCACCGATTCGTTTTGCGGCCAGAGCAGTCAACTGCGCGGTAGCGGTTTGTGCTTCACGTCCGGTAATGACCTGGTTTAACGATGTTTTGATGGTATCGAGACTATGGGCTCCAACAACGACACATCCGGCTTTAGTTAGCATTGTTGGTTCAGGTACTGCACACAATACGCCAGCACCAAAGGATTCAACAACACCGCCAATAATACCCAGCCCTCCCCAAAGTCGGTTGGTCCAGGTATCACCTTCAGTCACCCATTTTTTTATGCAGTATTGCTGACATCTGTACAGGTGAGACTGCAATCGTTAATCCATCATTTTCATTCATTTGCCAGTTCCTTTAACTATGAATAAGACTAAAGGTATTCCTAAAAATATAACCAGGCAATAACGTGGCATAAGAAGTTTTACCAGACAGGTTATGTAAATTATCCAGGTGATTGCCTTCTCCGTATGGCTGGTTTTGTATCTGCTGGAGAGCGGGGCTTTGCAGTCGGCTTTTTAAAGGCCAGGGCCCAGGGCAAAAGCCAGGTCAACCACGTTTCACCATTCCGCTGCGCGGACTGGCGAGCAGGGCGGCCAGTCGCCGCCGCCCTGCACCCGGGCTTGCGGCGTCACATCGCCTGCTGCGCAGGTTCCCTCGGCCACGCCAATTCCCGACGGACCGGCGTGATTCGACATCCTGTCTCAGCACGCCTTTCGCCGCCGTCCTGGCGGCTCTTCCTGGAAATCGTCGTCACCTCGGCTCCGTTCCTGATGCCGCCCAAAGGTCAAAGGCAGGGGCTATAAAGAATAAAGCCCGGGACGTCTGGCCCGGGCTTTGTGATTGCAATATAACCGGGAGGGGCCCGGTTTTGCTTAAGGGTTTTCTTTCAGGGTTAACAGCAGTCCGTCACGGCGCATGGTGGCCGCTTCTTCCGGCTGGTGCAGTTTGTCCAGTGCATCCGCCAGCCAGGCGTAGTCAAAGGCATCCGGGCGCTGTTGCAGCGCCGCGCGGAAGGCCTCGCTGGCCTGCTGCCATTCACCGTGCTGCATCAGCAGCTGGCCGAGGGTGCTGTTTAACAGTGGGGTCGCGCCGTGCTGCTTAACCTGCTGACGCAGCGCTTTTTCCAGCTGTTCAGGGTTGCCGCTTTTCAGTTTCGGGATCAGCAACACCAGACGCTCGTCATACTGTCGCTTCAGGCCGTCGAGGATAATCGTCTGCGCCGTATCATGATCGTCACAGACAATCAGATGATCCGCCATTGCCACCTGCAGGGCGGTTTCATGGCGGGTTTTACGGCTCTGATTTTTCCACCAGCGCTTCAGCCCGTCGCTACCCTGTTCCGCCATCGCCTGATTCATCAGACCCAGCCAGGCCTGCTGCTGTAAACCGGCGCGGTGCGCTTCATCACCCAGACCGGTTTTTTCCATCGCCGGCAGAATATCCTGCAGCGCATGCCAGGCTCCGGTGCGCAGGTAAGTCTGCTCAGCCAGACGCAGCACTTCAGGATGGCGCGGCGCAATTTCCAGCAGACGATCAATACGATGGCGCGCCGCGTGATCTTCATTACGGGCCAGCAGAATACGCACCCGCGTGACTTCAACCGGTAGCGGATCGCCGTCGTTAATTTCCGTCGCGCGCGCCAGGTGCTGATCGGCACGGGCCTGGTCGCCGCGCTGCTGCGCCGCTTCCGCCGCCAGCAGGTAGTTGACCATCGGCTGATCGGCGTAGTCAGCATTGCGTGACAGTAGCTTCTCAACCTGCTGGTAATCCCCTTCCGCCAGCTTAATCAGAGCCGCATTGGTGTGCTTCTGCGCACTGCGATGCTTACGGGCACGGAACCAGCCACGGGTACGGCTGCCGGTGCGCAGCACCTTACGCAGCAGCCACTCCAGCGCCAGCACGATCAGTATCAGCACCAGTAGCATAATCGCCAGCCCGGTTACGCTGGTTTCAATATTCCAATTATCGGTTTGGATCAGCACGTAACCCTGGTGGCCTGCCAGAGAGGGACCCAGCACGATGCCGGCAATCAGCAGTAAAAACAGTAACAGGATCTTCAACATAATTACTGACCCCGCTGTGGCTGCTGATCCGCAACCGGATCCGGTTGCGCCATCATATTACGTACTCGCTTTTGCATCAGCTGATCCAGCAGTTGCTGACTTTCCAGCGAATCTGGAACGTCCATTGAGATATTCTCCTGACTCAGTTCATCCAGCTGACTGAGCCAGGCTTTGGTGGCGGCATCATTGGTGTCAAACCAGGCGCGTACCCAGGTCGATACGGTTTCTACCGACTGCTTATAAATTTCATTCTGATGGCGTGGCACCGCCTGGGCGGCAACCAGCAGCTGCGAACGGATATTTTCCCGCAGATAAATATCCTGGTTGGGAGCCAGTAGCGGTTCGGCAGTGGCATCGCGGCGACGAACGGTAATAAAGTCATCCATAAAGTTATGCCAGCTTTTTACCAGGTTCTGCCGCCACTGACGCAGTGAGGTAGAGATTTCCCCGCTGTTGGCATCCATCGGCTCATCATCATCATCATTGTCAGCCAGACGCAGATTATCTATGCCGTTGGACAGCTGGTTCAGCTTGAGAATAATGCCGTCAAAGTCCACCTGATTAAGCGCGGTCAGGGTGCTGATATCCTGAGTCAGCGCCCGACGTACGCCAATCAGGCTGGGATCGTTCATATCGGCCAGGCTGTGGTCGGCGCTTTTCAGCAGCGCCACCGCGGTGGTGACATCCTGGTCGCTCCAGATTTTACGACCCGCCAGTTTCACCAGATAATCCGCCTGTGCCAGCATCCAGGTTTGTGCATCCCCACCGGTAATGGTGGCCACCTTTTGTTTCAATTCGTCAAGCTGCTGCGTCACCGTGGCCTGCTGCTGTTGCTGCGTTTTTCCCAGCGCGCTGTCCTGCTCCGCCAGCTGCCGTAGCAGCGCCTGCTTATTCGTGCCCATCTGCTGACGCAGTTCGCTGAGCTGATCTTCCAGCGCCTGCGTCGCGGCACTTTGCTGGCTGGCCTGGTGCTTATCATTCAGGTACAGCCCAGCGCCCAGCGCTAAGGCAATGGCAATGGCTACGCCACCAACGATAACACCACGGTTTCTGGTTTTTTTCGGTGGCTGTTTCCCGGAGGTAACGCTTTCAGCCGCTGGAGTGGTTTCTTCAACCATGGCGGAGGAATCTTGGTGTTCCGTCATAATGGTTCATCCCGTATTTAGCAGTATTTAAACTCGTTATGGGTGTAGGGCGCACAGCAGCGCGTCGTTATCGGCTCCCCCGGCGACACAAACATGCGCCCAGCCCAGTTTTCTGGCCAGCGTTGCCAGCCGTTCACTGACGACCAGCAGCCGACAGTGCAGCAGCCATTCATCCCGATCAATATCGGGGAACAGCGCATACAGTTGTTGCAGCATTTCACCGCTGGTCACCACCAGGGTATCAACGCCGCGATCGCGCCAGCGCCGGCCTTCTTCGGCACCGTGCAAGGCTTTAGCTCCACGCTGATAGCACTCCAGGCATTCAACCTGCGCCCCACGTTCGCGCAGCGTGGCGGCCAGCAGTTCCCGACCGCCGTTGCCGCGCAGGATCAGCGCCTGGCGTCCGGTTAGCTGTTGCAGGGCGGGCAGCCGGATTAGCGCCTCGCTAATCTCCTGCTCCTGTGGCCAGCTAACATGCTGGCTGGTGAGCGTATGAAATGCCAGCGCGGTACTGCGCCCAATAGCATAATAGTCCAGAGTTGCCGGCCATGTGAGATTAACCTGAGTGACGTGCGCCCTGATAAAGCGTATCACCTGCTGCGAAAGAATAAACACCAGCGAACCAGGCGGCAGCGACTGCAGACGTTCGGGCAGGATTTCCAGCTGCCTGCCCGGGGTAAATTCTATCAGTGGCAGAGCCCAGGCATCCTGTCCCCGGCGGCGCAGGCGGGCAACCAGCTCGTCAGCGGCCGGGGAAGGGCGGGTTACCAGAATGCTCATACCGGCGGGTTTCCCTGATAGACCTCGGCAAGAATTTCACGTGCACCGCGATCCAGCAGTTCTTCTGCCAGCGCAATCCCCAGTTTTTCGGCATCTGCGCGTGAACCCCGGCGTTCGCCGCAGATCATCTGCGTGCCATCGGGCGAGCCCACCAGACCGCGCAGCCACAGCCGATCGCCTTCCAGCAGGGCATAACTGCCGATTGGCACCTGACAGCCCCCTTCCAGACGGATATTCATAGCGCGTTCGGCACGTACCCGGCAGGCGGTGTCTTCATCGTTCAGCACCGCCAGCAGGGCGATGGTGTCGGTATCGTTCAACCGGCATTCAATGCCGACCGCGCCCTGACCGACGGCGGGCAGCGATTCTTCAGCGGGCATAATCTGGCGGATACGTTCGCTCAGCCCCAGCCGTTTTAAACCGGCAGCGGCAAGGATAATAGCGTCATACTCAGCGGCATCCAGCTTACTCAGACGGGTGCCGACGTTACCACGCAACGAGCGGATCACCAGATCCGGCCGGCGGGCGCTGAGCTGGCACTGACGGCGCAGGCTGGAGGTGCCCACCACCGCTCCCTGTGGCAGATCGCCCACGCTGGCATAATGATGAGAAACAAAGGCATCGTGCGGATCTTCGCGCTCGCAAATCGCCACCAGTCCCAGCCCCTGCGGGAATTCGACCGGAACATCTTTCATTGAGTGCACGGCAATATCCGCGCGGTCAGATAACATCGCCTGCTCCAGTTCTTTGACGAATAATCCTTTACCGCCCACTTTCGCCAGTGGTGTATCGAGAATAACGTCACCGCGGGTGACCATCGGCACCAGCTCCACTTTCAGTCCCGGATGGGCGGCGGTTAAGCGTTGTTTAACGTATTCAGCCTGCCAGAGTGCCAGCGGGCTTTGTCGTGTCGCAATTTTTAATGTTTTGTCTGACATGCCTGATACCGTTTTAATCGTTCATTGATTATCCTAACATTTAACCGCAAAGGCTGTCAGCGAATCCCTTTCACGGCAGCCATCGCAGGTATGCCGCCGGTAAGGGAAATGTAACTTTCTTTACGGTTAATCTGCCAGGTGATAGATTGGCTACATTTCCGACAGAGATCTGCACCACAATAATTACAGTCAGCGGCAGAGGCGGAAGCAAAGATTTTCATTCACTCCCGTAACCGGGAGCATAAGCACTGGGACTAATCAGGCGGGACGTCTTGCACCTCTATATTGAGACACTGAAACAGAGACTGGATGCGATTAACCAGCTGCGCGTAGATCGTGCTCTGGCCGCAATGGATCCGGCTTTTCGCCAGGTCTACAGTCTGTTGCCAGCCCTGTTACATTATCAGCACCCACAGATGCCGGGTTACTTCGAAGGTAACGTTCCACATGGCATCAGTTTTTACACGCCTGATGAAAACCAGCGCCAGGCCGTCAATGCCCTGATTGCGCAGTCGCCGCTGGCCTTAATGGCACCATCGGGTGAAATGCCGATTACCGGCGTCTATTCCATGGGCAGCACCTCGTCCGTGGGACAAAACTGCACATCAGATCTGGATATCTGGGTGTGCCATCAGTCGTGGCTCGATAAGGACGAGCGGCTGAATCTGCAGAAAAAATGTCAGCTGTTGCAGGCCTGGTGTGCTTCGCTAGGGGTGGATGCCAGCTTCTTCCTGATTGATGAAAACCGTTTCCGTCATAATGAAAGCGGCCGCCTCGGTAGTGAAGACTGCGGCTCGACTCAGCATATCCTGTTGCTTGATGAATTTTATCGCACTGCGGTGCGCCTGGCGGGTAAACGTATCCTGTGGAATATGGTGCCCGGTGAAGAAGAAGACAATTACGATGATTACGTGATGTCGCTCTATCAGCAGGGGGCGCTGACGCCAAATGAGTGGCTGGATCTGGGGGGCTTAGGTACCCTGTCAGCGGAAGAATATTTTGGTGCCAGCCTGTGGCAGCTGTATAAAAGTATTGATTCCCCGTATAAAGCGGTGTTGAAAACCCTGCTGCTGGAAGCCTACTCCTGGGAATACCCGGAAACCCGCCTGCTGGCGATGAACAGCAAACAGCGGCTGCATAACGGTGAAATCGTCTGTTATGGTCTCGATCCCTACTGCATGATGCTGGAGCGGGTAACCGACTATCTGACGCGTATTGACGATCCCGCGCGCCTCGATCTGGTCAGACGCTGCTTCTATCTGAAGGTGTGTGAAAAACTCTCTAACGAGAGTACTTCCGCCAGCTGGCGGCGCGAAATTCTCAGCCAGCTGGTCAGCGAATGGGGCTGGGACAGCACCCGCCTGGCGGTGCTGGACGGTCGTTCACAGTGGAAAATTGAGCAGGTGCGCGAAGCGCACAATGAACTGCTTGATGCGATGATGCAGAGTTACCGCAATCTGATCCGCTTTGCCCGGCGTAACAATCTCAGCGTCAGCGCCAGCCCGCAGGATATTGGCGTACTGACGCGCAAGCTGTACGCCGCCTATGAGGCGCTGCCGGGTAAAGTGACCCTGGTTAATCCTCAGATTTCTCCCGACCTGTCCGAAGGCGATTTGACCTTTATCCATGTGCCGCCTGGACGGGCGAATCGTACCGGCTGGTACTTATATAATCAGTCGCCGGATATGGACTCGATTATTAGTCATCAACCGCTGGAATTTAACCGCTATCTGAACAAGCTGGTGGCCTGGGCCTGGTTTAACGGCCTGCTGACCAGCAACACCCGGCTGCATCTGAAAGGCAGTGAAATCTGCGATCTTCCGCGCCTGCAGGAGCTGGTGACCGATGTGGCCCATCACTTTCCGCTGCGTCTGCCGGCACCCAGCGCTAAAGCGCTGTACAGCCCCTGCGAAATCCGCCATCTGGCGATCATCGTCAATCTGGAATATGACCCAACCATCGCTTTCCGTAACCAGGTGGTGCATTTCGATTTCCGCAAGTTGGATGTGTTCAGCTTTGGCCAGCAGCAGCAGTGCCTGGTGGGCAGCGTTGATCTGCTGTACCGTAATTCGTGGAATGAGGTGCGAACCCTGCATTTTAACGGTGAGCAGGCGATGATTGAGGCGCTGAAAACCATCCTTGGCAAAATGCACCAGGATGCTGCGCCACCGGATGCGGTGGAAGTGTTCTGTTACAGCCAGCATTTGCGCGGGTTAATCCGTACCCGGGTTGAACAGTTGGTATCAGAATGTATTGAGCTGCGGTTGTCCAGCAGCCGTCAGGAGCCGGGGCGGTTTAAAGCGGTGCGCGTGGCGGGTCAGACCTGGGGACTGTTCTTTGAACATCTCAGCGTCTCAGTGCAGAAGCTGGAGAATGCCGTGGAATTCTATGGTGCTATCTCCAATAACAAGCTGCACGGTCTGTCGCTGAAGGTGGAAACCGATCGGGTACGACTGCCGGCGGTGGTTAACGGCTACGCCAGTGAAGGGATTATTCAGTTCTTTTTTGAAGATACCCTTGATGACCACGGTTTTAACATTTATATCCTCGATGAAACCAACCGGGTAGAGGTGTATCACCATTGCGAGGGGTCGAAAGAAGAGCTGGTGCGCGATGTCAGCCGCTTCTATTCCTCATCCCACGATCGTTTTACCTTTGGTTCCGGAATTAGCAACTTCAACCTGCCACAGTTCTATCAGATTGAGCAGCACAACGATCGTTTTCAGGTACTTCCTTTCAGCAGCCAGACGCTGACCACCGTGAACACCGGTGAGATCACGGCGGATATTCACAGCGATCCGGTATGGCGCTGCCAGATCCACTGATTCGGGCTGACGAAACTTGCGCGTTGTTTCCGCTTTTCCTGTTGCTTTTACCTTTTCAGCTGCGATGATAGATACCCAACAGATATCCATCATGAGCAGGATAACCATGAATAAAAAAACAGGTCTGCTGTTTTTAGCGCTGGCGGCAGCCAGTCTGGCAGGATGTGGTCTGAAAGGTCCGCTTTACTTCCCGAAAGATGAGCCGGTGAAGTCAAAAACCACAACGACTCCGGCAACGCAGCCAGACACTCAGGTGACGTCACCGGCCTCAACCAGCGGGCAGACTAATCCGGCTGGCTGAGTTAATGATGCAGCCCCCGGCGGAGCAGATAATGCAGTTCTCAAAGATGCACGGTCTTGGCAACGACTTTATGGTGGTTGATGCTGTGACGCAAAACGTATATTTCTCTACCGAGATGATCCGCCGTCTGGCCGATCGACATCTGGGGATCGGCTTCGATCAACTGCTGATTGTTGAACCGCCTTACGATCCCGATCTTGATTTTCATTACCGCATCTTTAATGCCGATGGTAGCGAAGTCGCGCAGTGTGGCAATGGCGCGCGCTGCTTTGCCCGCTTTGTGCGCCTGAAAGGGCTGACCAACAAAAGCGAAATTCGCGTTAGCACCCAGACCGGTCGCATGGTGCTGAATGTGGCGCAGAATGAGCATGTCTGCGTCAATATGGGTGAACCCAATTTTGCACCGCAGCAGGTACCGTTTCGCGCCAATAAGGCGGAGAATATCTATCTGATGCGCGTGGCTGAGCAGACCCTGATGTGCGGGGTGGTGTCGATGGGCAACCCGCACTGCGTGTTACAGGTAGACAGCGTCAGCGTGGCGGCAGTTGAAACCCTTGGGCCGCTGCTGGAAAGTCATGAACGCTTTCCTGAGCGTGCCAATATTGGCTTTATGGAAGTGATCAATCCCGAACATATCCGCCTGCGAGTTTATGAACGCGGGGCAGGCGAAACCCAGGCCTGCGGCAGCGGAGCCTGCGCTGCCGTAGCCGTTGGCATCAGGCAGTCTTTGCTGGCGGAAAAGGTACAGGTTGATCTGCCCGGTGGCAGTCTTCATATTGCGTGGAAAGGACCGGGTCATCCGCTGTTAATGACCGGACCGGCCACCCATGTTTATGACGGATTTATTCAT
This sequence comes from uncultured Erwinia sp., assembly GCA_945290265.1. Classification (GTDB taxonomy): domain Bacteria; phylum Pseudomonadota; class Gammaproteobacteria; order Enterobacterales; family Enterobacteriaceae; genus Erwinia. Next base: position 40,770 of record CALYQW010000024.1, on the reverse strand, counting down.
TTATGAAACAGCCCGGCGAATTACAGAACAGTCAGGATCTGCTGCTGGATGACAGCGCAGTCAGCGATTTTCTGCGACACAATCCGGACTTTTTTATTCGCAACGCCCGTCAGGTTGAACAGATGATGGTGCCCCACCCTGTACGCGGCAGCGTATCGCTGGTGGAGTGGCAGCTGTCACGGCAGCGTAATCAGATCCGCCAGCTGGAAGAAGAAATCACCCTGCTGATGGAGCAGGCCACCCTGAACCAGCAACTGTTCAGTCGTCTGCTGACCCTGCAGGGCGAACTGGCGTCGGCCTCCGGGCTGCATGAAATGCTGAACCGCCTGCAGCGATGGGCGCGTGAGCTGGGGCTGGCGGGTGCCAATGTTCGGCTGTTCAGCGAGCGCTGGCGGATTGGCGCTCCCTCTGACTTTACCCAGCTGGCGCTGGCACGTCAGGCCTTTGAACCACTACGCATTCAGCGCTTCGGGCAGCAGAATCACTATCTTGGCAACCTGAATGGCCCGGAACTGCTGCTGCTGTTGCCGCAGGCGAAAGCCATTGGCTCGGTGGCGATGTCGCTGCTGGGGGAAAACGGTTCGCTGGGGGTGCTAATTTTCAGCAGCCGCGACAGCCAGCACTATCAGTCCGGGATGGGCACGGTACTGCTGCAGCAGCTGGCGCAGATGTTGCCGCCGCTGCTGTCACGCTGGATCGAGCGGGTATGATCAGCGACAGCGCGCTGTGGCCGCAGGTAGAAGGCTTTCTGCGCTATCTGAAGGTTGAGCGTCAGCTCAGCGCGCTGACCCAGCGCAATTACCAGCACCAGCTGACGGCGGTGGTGGCGATGTTGAGTGAAATGCGCGTCAGCGACTGGACGGCGCTGGACGCCGCCAAAGTGCGATCTCTGGCGGCGCGCAGTACCCGCAGCGGCCTGAAGCCTGCCAGCCTGGCATTACGCCTGTCGGCGCTGCGCAGTATGCTCGACTGGCTGATCGGTCAGGGGGTAATCGTGGCCAACCCGGCGAAGGGGGTTTCTACCCCGCGCTTGGCGCGACATCTGCCGAAAAATATTGATGTCGATGATATCAACCAGCTGCTGGAGATAGACGTTAACGACCCGCTGGCAGTGCGCGATCGCACCATGCTGGAAGTGATGTACGGTGCCGGGCTGCGCCTGTCGGAACTGGTGGGCATTGATATCGGTCACCTCGATCTCTCAACCGGTGAAGTCTGGGTTATCGGTAAAGGCAGTAAAGAGCGGCGTCTGCCGGTGGGGCGCACGGCGCTGAGCTGGCTGGAGCGCTGGCTGGAGCTGCGCGAATGGTTTGCGCCGGAGGATAACGCGCTGTTTTTGTCCAAACAGGGTAAGCGTATCTCGGCGCGTAACGTTCAGAAGCGCTTTGCCGAGTGGGGCGTGAAGCAGGGTATCTCCAGTCATATCCATCCTCATAAGCTGCGCCACTCGTTTGCCACGCATATGCTGGAGTCCAGTGGCGATCTGCGCGCGGTGCAGGAGTTGTTGGGACACGCTAATCTCAGCACTACCCAGATCTATACCCACCTCGACTTCCAGCATCTGGCCTCGGTGTACGATGCTGCTCATCCGCGTGCTAAACGAGGAAAATCCTGATGCATTTTTACCGTCCGCTGCGCAGCATTGCCGCCATGACCTTTGACCTTGATGATACGCTGTACGATAACCGTCAGCCGATCCTGCGCACCGCACAGGAAACCCATGCGGCGCTGCAGGCGTTTCACCCGGCGCTGGCCGGTTTTTCGCCGCAGCAGTATCAGCAGGTTAGAGCCCGGCTGCTGGTCAGTGAACCGGACATTTATCATGATGTGACGGAATGGCGTCGTCGCGCCTGTGAACAGGCGATGCTGGATGAAGGGATCGCCCCCGGGCAGGCACGCAGCGGTTCATATCAGGTGATGGAGGTCTTCGCCCGCTGGCGCAGTGACATTGAGGTGCCGCAGGAAACCCATCAAACTCTGGCCTCTCTGGCTGAAAAAATACCGCTGGTAGCGATCACCAACGGTAACGCCGATCCACAACGGCTGGGTCTGGATGGCTATTTTCGCTTTGTGCTGCGCGCCGGACCGGATGGCCGCAGTAAGCCTTTTGCTGATATGTACCGGCGCGCGGCGCAGCAGCTGGCACTGCCAGCGGCGCAGATCCTGCATGTGGGGGATGACCTGACCACCGACGTCGCCGGGGCGCTGCGCGCCGGTTTTCGCGCCTGCTGGATCAATCTGCAGCAGGGTAATCTGATGCTGGCCAGCGATGCCCGCCTGCTGCCGGACCTTGAAATTTCGCGGTTGGCTTCGCTGACTGCGCTGGTATAATAACCTGTTTAAATATCCAGTGGGCGGCCTGCCCGCTCCCATCTCTGACGGTGCTTATGGACGTTTCTGAACTGCTCGACAGCCTGAATGACAAACAACGGCAAGCTGTAGCCGCCCCACGCACTAACCTGCTGGTGCTGGCGGGAGCTGGCAGTGGTAAAACCCGCGTGCTGGTTCACCGTATTGCCTGGCTGCTGGCGGTGGAAAACTGTTCCCCGCACTCCATTATGGCGGTGACTTTTACCAACAAGGCGGCGGCGGAAATGCGCCACCGGATTGAACAGCTGGTGGGCACCAGTCAGGGAGGAATGTGGATTGGCACCTTCCACGGCCTGGCGCACCGTCTGCTGCGCGCGCATCATCTGGATGCCAACCTGCCGCAGGATTTCCAGATTCTTGACAGCGAAGATCAGCTGCGCCTGCTGAAGCGCCTGATTAAGGCGATGAACCTGGATGAGAAACAGTGGCCCGCCCGTCAGGGGATGTGGTACATCAATGGCAAAAAAGATGAAGGGCTGCGTCCGGGCAATATCGAAAGCTACGGCAATCCGGTGGAGCAAACCTGGCTGCGGATTTATCAGGCCTATCAGGAAGCCTGCGATCGTGCCGGGCTGGTGGACTTTGCCGAGCTGCTGCTGCGCGCCCACGAGCTGTGGTTGAATAAACCCCATATCCTCAATCACTACCGTGAACGTTTCACCAATATTTTGGTGGACGAATTCCAGGACACCAACAATATCCAGTATGCCTGGATCCGGATGCTGGCCGGTGACAGCGGCAAAGTGATTATCGTCGGTGACGATGACCAGTCAATTTATGGCTGGCGAGGGGCGCAGGTAGAAAATATCCAGCGCTTTCTGAACGATTTCCCGGGGGCAGAAACCATTCGTCTGGAGCAGAACTACCGTTCAACCAGCAATATTCTGCAGGCCGCCAATGCCCTGATTGCCAATAACAATGGCCGTCTGGGTAAAGAGCTGTGGACGGACGGCAGCGCGGGCGAACCGATTTCCCTCTACTGTGCCTTTAATGAGCTGGATGAAGCGCGCTACGTGGTGAACCGCATTAAGGTGTGGATGGAAAACGGTGGTGCGCTGAGCGACTGCGCCATTCTTTATCGCAGCAATGCGCAGTCGCGGGTGCTGGAAGACGCGCTGATCCAGGCCAGTATGCCGTACCGTATTTACGGCGGGATGCGCTTCTTTGAACGTCAGGAAATCAAAGACGCGCTGGCCTATTTACGCTTAATCGCTAATCGTAACGACGATGCGGCGTTTGAGCGCGTGGTCAATACGCCTACCCGTGGCATTGGCGATCGCACCCTGGATGTGGTCCGACAGACGGCACGTGAGCGTCAGCTGACGCTGTGGCAAAGCTGCCGGGTGCTGTTGCAGGAAAAGGCGCTGGCCGGTCGCGCCGCGTCGGCGCTGCAGCGCTTTACCGAGCTGGTGGATGCGCTGGCGCAGGAAACCTGTGAACTGCCGCTGCATGTGCAGACCGACCGAGTGATTAATGACTCCGGGCTGCGTATGATGTACGAGCAGGAAAAAGGCGAGAAGGGCCAGGCGCGTATTGAAAACCTTGAGGAACTGGTGAATGCCTCCCGTCAGTTCAGCTATCAGGATGAAGATGAAGATTTAATGCCGCTGCAGGCGTTCCTTTCCCATGCTTCGCTGGAAGCCGGTGAAGGCCAGGCCGATAAGTGGCAGGATGCGGTGCAGCTGATGACCATGCACTCCGCGAAGGGGCTGGAGTTTATGCAGGTCTTTATTGTCGGCATGGAAGAAGGCATGTTCCCCAGCCAGATGTCGCTGGACGAAGGCGGCAGGCTGGAGGAAGAGCGCCGTCTGGCTTACGTTGGCGTGACGCGGGCGATGCAAAAGCTGACCCTGACCTGGACGGAAAGCCGGCGACTTTATGGTAAGGAAGTGTATCACCGGCCTTCGCGTTTTATTGGTGAACTGCCGGAAGAGTGCGTGGAAGAGGTGCGCCTGCGAGCCAGCATCAGCCGTCCGGTTAACCATCAGCGTATGGGAACGCCGGTGACGAAAAATGACAGCGGATACAGCCTCGGTCAGCGGGTGCGCCACGAAAAATTTGGTGAGGGCACCATTGTCAATCTGGAAGGCAGCGGCGATCACAGCCGCCTGCAGGTGGCGTTTCAGGGGCAGGGAATAAAATGGCTGGTGGCCTCCTATGCGAAGCTGGAAGCGCTTTAAGCCTTGCAGCGGCCCGGCCACGGTCAGTCGTCGTGACCGTTACCCGGCTTGACGCCTTTTTCTTCTCAGCGTAACATGCGCCCTCCATTACCCTGAGAGGACATTCGCCTTGGACACACCCAGTAGATACTGGCTTACTGACCTGGATTACAGGTACAACTTCTAAGGCTATCCCCTTCAGCCGATAGCCTTCATGGTTGTTGGCGACCGCATTTTTTCCCGTCGCACAGCGTCAGTACCCGTCGCTGACTGGGACATCCGTTTCCCGTGTTCAAACGATCTGTCCCATTTTGTGACTACGAATTGGGAGTATTGCTGCTATGTTGAGCGCTTTTAAACTGGACAGAAATCACCTGGCGCGCATTGAGCTGGATGATGACCATAGCGAGCTGGTAAGTTCGGTTTGGGTTGATCTGATTGAGCCGGATGAAGCGGAACGAGTTACGGTGCAGACTGAACTGGGACAAAGCCTGGCGACCCGCCCTGAACTTGAAGACATTGAGGCTTCCGCGCGTTTCTTTGAAGACGAAGATGGCCTGCATATCCACTCCTTTTTCTTTTACGAAGACGCCGAAGATCACGCAGGAAACTCCACGGTAGCATTTACCATTCGTGAAGGACGCCTGTACACCCTGCGCGAGCGTGAACTGCCGGCGTTCCGCCTGTACCGGATGCGCGCGCGCAGCCAGATCCTGACGGACGGTAATGCCTACGAACTACTGCTGGATCTGTTTGAAACCAAGATCGAACAGCTGGCGGATGAAATCGAGAACGTATACAGCGATCTGGAAAAGCTCAGCCGGGTGATTATGGAAGGCCAGCAGGGGGATGAGTATGATGCGGCGCTGTCCACCCTGGCGGAGCTGGAAGATATCGGCTGGAAGGTGCGCCTGTGTCTGATGGATACCCAGCGGGCGCTGAACTTCCTGGTGCGCAAGGCGCGTCTGCCGGTGAATCAGCTGGAGCAGGCGCGTGAGGTGCTGCGCGATATTGAGTCGCTGCTGCCGCATAATGAATCCTTGTTCCAGAAGGTCAACTTCCTTATGCAGGCGGCGATGGGCTTTATCAATATTGAGCAGAACCGCATTATTAAGATCTTCTCAGTGGTGTCGGTGATTTTCCTGCCACCAACCCTGGTGGCATCCAGTTACGGGATGAACTTTGAGTTTATGCCGGAGCTGAAGTGGAGTTTTGGTTATCCGGGGGCGATTACGCTGATGATTCTGGCAGGGCTGGCACCTTATGCTTACTTTAAGCGTAAGAACTGGTTATAAGTGTTGGGGTTGTGACAGACCAGGTTCAACGGTTTGGGATCAGAAACCGAGAGAATAAGCCCCGGGAAACCGGGGTTTATTTATTGCGCGCTCAACTGGCGGAAACTGCCACCATGCGTGAGCGGCGTGAGTTCAGCAGGGCATCGGAAATAAACAGCAGTAGCGCACTCCAGATAAAGGCAAAGGTCACCGCTTTATCCTGCGTCATCTGCTCGCCATAAAACAGCGTTGCCAGCAGGAACATCAGCGTTGGACCCAGGTACTGGAAAAAGCCCAGGGTAGAGAGCCGCAGTCGTGCGCAGGCCGCAGTAAACAGCAGCAGTGGGACAGTGGTAACGACCCCGGCGGCAACCAACAGCAGATTCAGTTGCAGCGGGTTATTCGCCAGGTGGCTGGTAGGGCTGTCGGTAAACACAAACAGATACAGTGCTGCCGGGATCAGCAGCCAGCCGGTCTCAATCAGCATGCCGCTCAGGGCATCTACCGCAATTTTCTTACGCAGCAGCCCGTACATGGTAAAGGTGATCGCCAGGCCCAAACCGATTACCGGCAGTGAGCCAAACATCCACAGCTGCACCAGCACCCCACAGGCGGCCAGCGCCACCGCCAGCCACTGCAGACGGCGAAAACGCTCGCGCAGGAAAACCATTCCTGCAACCACATTAAACAGCGGCGTAATAAAGTAGCCCAGACTGGCCTGCAGAATATGGTGATTGTTAACCGCCCAGATAAAAATCAGCCAGTTTGCGCAGACAAATGTCGCGGAAACCGCCAGCGCCAGCACCTTCTTTGGCTGGCGCAGCACGCTGGCAATTTGAGTCCAGTGGCGGCTGATGCTAATCAGCAGGATCATAAAAATGAATGACCAGATCACCCGGTGGGTCATAATTTCCCCGGCGGGCACCTGCTGGATCAGTTTGAAATAGGCAGGGGCGATACCCCAGATAAAGTATGCGCCCAGAGCGCAAAGGACTCCCTGACGAATGTGATGTGAATTCATGTAATTATCCAACCAGATAGGTCGCCGTTGCGCTGGCAATATGCGCGCCGGCATCATTATGTAATTCAACCCGGGCAAATGAAATTTTATTACCGGCGCGCAACAGGCTGCTGCTGGCAATAAAATGTTCACCACGTCCGGGACGCAGGTAGTCTACCCGTAAATCAATGGTACCCATACGTGACAGACGCTGGCGCAGTTCCGCTTCGCTGATATTCGGATGGCGGTTAAAGGCATTAGTGACGCAGACCAGTCCGGCGGCCACATCCAGCACTGAGGCTATTACGCCACCGTGCAAAATCTGCTGCGCGGCATTGCCCACCAGCATGGCTTTATTTTCCAGACTCAGCTGCGCAAAATCGGCATCGAGGCGTTCCAGCTTCAAACCCAGCGCACGGTTAAAGGGCATTTCGCTGACAAAAATATTGCCGACCAGGCGTCGCACTATCGCCAGATATGACTCGGATACTGACATGATCGGGTTCCTGTAATAGCCTGTATAACACAGAGTAGAAGTTAACAGAATGTAAGTTTTTTGCTGAATTGTCGATGCCTTTCATTTTCAGAAAAGTGAGCTAAGTTGCTAACAGGTTTATGTGTAGAATGGCCTGCTTTTTTATTCCTTTATTCCTTTATTCCTTGATATCCCTTTGGGAGAGAATTATGGCTTTGCTGAAAAGCATGCTGGTGACAGCACTGCTGTTCCCTGCTGTTGTGCTGGCACAGGTGGCGACAATCAAAGAAATTCATGATAAGACGGCGGTTCGTGGCAGTATTATTGCCAATATGCTGGAGATGCATGACAACCCGTTTGTTTTGTATCCCTATGAAAGCAATTACCTGCTGTATACCGATACCAGCAATATTAATAAAAACGCGATCCAGTCCTATGACTGGGGGGATAAGGCAAAACACGATGAAGTGAAATTCCAGCTCAGCCTCGCCTTCCCGCTGTGGCGTGGTATTGCCGGTGATAATTCGGTACTGGGAGCTTCCTATACCCAGCGCTCATGGTGGCAGCTGTCGAACAGCAGTCAGTCCTCTCCGTTCCGCGAAACCAACTATGAACCGCAGCTGTTCCTCGGCTGGGCAACGGATTACAGCTTCGCCGGCTGGACGCTGCGCGATGTGGAAATGGGCTTTAATCATCAGTCAAATGGTCATTCCGATCCCACGTCCCGCAGCTGGAACCGCCTGTATGCCCGTCTGATAGCGGAAAACGGCAACTGGCTGGTGGAAGTGAAACCCTGGTACCGCATTCCGGAAAGTGAAAATAAAGATGATAACCCGGATATCACCCGCTATATGGGGTATTATCGTCTGACGGTGGGTTACCAGTGGGGCGAAAGTATTTTCAGCCTGAAGGGACACTATAACTGGAACAGCGGTTATGGCAGTGCAGAGCTGGGCTGGAGCTATCCGATCACTCATCACGTCCGCTTTTATACCCAGTTATTCAGTGGTTACGGTGAGTCGCTGATCGATTATAACCACCGCCAGACGCGTATTGGCGTTGGCGTAACCCTGAATGACCTTTTCTAAGTCACGCTGACCGGGCATAATTGCCCGGTTTGAATTTCAGTCACCACAGCAGCGGGGATGATGTGTCTACGGTAGCAGTAATCAATAACGACACGCTGGCAGAGCAAATATTACGCGATACTTTTGGCTACCAGCAGTTTCGTCCGGGACAACAGGAAATCATTCAGCAATCGCTTAACGGACGTGACTGCCTGGTGGTGATGCCTACCGGTGGCGGTAAATCGCTGTGTTATCAAATACCGGCGCTGGTGCGTGACGGCCTGACGCTGGTGGTTTCCCCGCTTATCTCGCTGATGAAAGACCAGGTCGACCAGCTGCTGGCCAACGGCGTGGCGGCGGGCTGCCTGAATTCAACCCAGACGCGTGAAGAACAGCAGGCGGTAATGTCTGGTTGCCGTAACGGCAGCATTCGCCTGCTGTATATTGCTCCTGAACGTCTGATGATGGATAACTTCCTCGACTTCCTTCAACACTGCAATCCGGTGATGCTGGCGGTGGACGAAGCACACTGCATTTCCCAGTGGGGCCATGATTTCCGCCCGGAATACGGTGCGCTGGGGCAACTGCGCCAGCGACTGCCTCAGGTGCCGGTGATGGCGCTGACCGCTACCGCCGATGAAACTACCCGTAACGATATTGTCCGGCTGCTGCAGCTTAACGATCCACTGATCCAAATCAGCAGTTTTGATCGTCCCAATATTCGTTACATGCTGGTGGAAAAATTTAAGCCCACCGAGCAGTTGCTGCGTTACGTACAGGATCAGCGCGGTAAATGCGGCATTATTTACTGTAACAGCCGTGCGAAAGTGGAAGATACCGCCGAGCGGCTGAAAAGCCGTGGACTGAGCGTGGGTGCCTACCATGCCGGGATGGATAACGCCCATCGTGCGCAGGTGCAGGATGCTTTTCAGCGTGACGATCTGCAGATTGTGGTGGCCACCGTGGCGTTCGGGATGGGCATTAACAAGCCAAACGTACGTTTTGTGGTGCATTATGATATTCCGCGCAATATTGAATCCTACTATCAGGAAACCGGCCGTGCCGGTCGTGATGGCCTGCCGGCAGAAGCGATGATGTTATACGATCCGGCGGATATGGCCTGGCTGCGCCGTTGCCTGGAAGAAAAAGCGCCTGGCCCGCTGCAGGATATTGAACGCCATAAGCTGAATGCGATGGGGGCTTTCGCCGAAGCGCAAACCTGTCGCCGTCTGGTGCTGCTGAACTACTTTGGTGAAGGCCGTCAGCAGCCCTGTGCTAACTGCGATATCTGTCTTGATCCACCACGTCGCTATGATGGCATGGTGGAAGCGCAGAAAGCGCTGTCTTGTATTTATCGTGTGGATCAGCGTTTCGGTATGGGGTATGTGGTGGAGATCTTACGTGGGGCGAATAATCAGCGTATCCGCGATCTGCAACATGACAAACTGCCGGTTTACGGCATTGGACGTGACCAGAGCCATGAGCACTGGACCAGCGTCCTGCGCCAGTTGATACATCTGGGGCTGGTAACGCAAAATATTACCCGCCATTCAGCGCTGCAGTTAACGGAAGCAGCGCGCCCGGTGCTGCGTGGTGAAGCGCCATTGATGCTTGCGGTGCCGCGTCTGGTGACCACTAAAGCGCGCAGCAACAGCCCGAAATTCTTTGGCGGTAACTATGATCGTAAGCTGTTTGCCAAACTGCGCAAGCTGCGTAAATCGATTGCTGACGAAAGCAACGTGCCACCCTATGTGGTGTTTAACGATGCCACTCTGGTGGAGATGGCCGAGCAGATGCCGCTGACGGCATCGGAGATGTTAAGTATCAACGGCGTGGGGCATAAAAAGCTGGAGCGTTTTGGCAGGCCGTTTATGGTGATGATTAAACAGCATGTCGCTGGTGATGACGACTGAGCCGCCCGGCCGGGCTAAGTCAGGCGATACGGCGTGCCGAGGCCAGTAGGGTACCCACTGCCATAAACATCCCGCCAAAAATCCGGTTCAGCAGCTTCATCTGACGTGGCCCTTTGATCCAGCCGGCAATGTGCCTTGCCAGGGTGGCGTAGCCGGTCATCACCAGAATATCCACCGCGATGGTGGTGGTGCCGAGGATCAGATACTGCAGCCCCATGGGCTGCTGCGGCAGAATGAACTGAGGAAACAGCGCGGCCAGAAACACAATACTTTTGGGATTACCCAGATTAATCAGCATCGCGCGGCGGAACAGTTTACGGCGCGGCTGGGCTTTGCTGACCGCACCGATATCCAGCGTACCGCCGGCCCGCCACTGCTGAATACCCAGCCAAATCAGATACGCTGCGCCTGCCCATTTAAGGATCTCAAAGGCCATCTGCGACTGCGCAAGAAGCGCGCCCAGGCCGATACCGACCAGGACAATTTGCAAAGCCAGCCCCACCTGTAAACCGGCGACCGAGGCGACTGCCCCGCGATAACCGTGGCTGATGCCGGTACTCATGGTATTAATCGCACCGGAACCTGGTGACAGACTTAAAATAAGGGTTGTTAACACATAGGTCAGCCACCATGTAACGCTCATGGGGTAAAACTCCCTAAAATTGTTCAGCTGTGACACAATACCTGATTACTGCCAGCCGTGCTACAGATTGTCCGGTGGTTATCCCTGCAGCGCTCGATGTGATGGAATATGCCGATGGAACACTTTAAAAACAGCTGGTTAATCCGTGAAAAAGCATTTGCTGCTTTTGCTACCGGCCCGCTGTTGGACTTCTGGAAGCAGCGTGAGGAATGCTGGTTTACCGGCGTTGATAATATTGCCATACGCTATGTGCGCCTGACGTCAGCCGACCATACTAAGGCGATTGTGATCTGTCCGGGGCGAATTGAAAGTTACGTTAAATACCCGGAACTGGCGTGGGATCTGTTTCACTGCGGCTATGATATCTTCATTATTGATCATCGCGGTCAGGGACGCTCCGGCAGATTACTGTCTGATACCCATCGTGGGCATGTGGTATCGTTCGATGATTATGTAACCGATCTGAAAACCTTTTACCAGCGGGAAATTGCTCCCCGTGCGTATTACGCGCGCTATGCGCTGGCGCATTCTATGGGTGGGGCTATCCTGACTAAAATGCTGCTGCGTCAGCCGCAGGCCTTTGACGCGGTGGTGCTGACGGCACCGATGTTTGGCATTCAGCTGCCGATGCCTGGCTGGCTGGCCCGCAGCATTTTAAACATGGCAGAGCAGTGTCCGGTGCTGCGTGACAGCTATGCGCTGGGCACCGGTAGCTGGCGCATAAGACCATTTGCACTTAATGATCTTACCCACAGCCGGGAGCGCTATCGCCGCAGCGTGCGCTTTTATGCTGACGAGCCGGCGCTGCAGGTAGGGGGCCCCACTTATCACTGGGTGCGTGAAAGTCTTCAGGCCGGGCAGGAGATCGTGCACCAGGCGGCGGCGGTGAGTACCCCATTGTTACTGTTACAGGCAGGAGAAGATGAGGTGGTAGATAACCGGGCGCAGGATCTGTTTTGTCAGACGATGACGGCGGCCGGGCAACCCTGCGCAGGGGGACGGCCAGAGGTCATTACCGGTGCACGCCATGAAATCTTCTTTGAAAAAGACAGGATGCGCGCTGAGGCGCTGGAGAAAACCGTGAATTTTTTCTCCGGCTGTCCGCCGGTATCACCAGCATGATGTTCAGTTACAGGTGGGTCAGACCTGCCGCATTATATCAACCAGAGGTAATATGTATCCGATAGTTGCTTCAGATTTAGATGGCACACTTCTGTCACCGGACCACACGCTGGCTCCCTATACCCGTGAAACACTGCAACTTTTGACCCGTAAAGGCGTTCATTTTGTGTTTGCCACCGGACGTCATCATACCGATGTAGGCCAGATGCGTGACAGCCTTGGGATTGATGCATTTATGATCACCTCTAACGGTGCCAGAGTGCATGATACGGCAGGCAATCTGGTATTCAGTCATAATCTTGATGGAGATATCGCGGCGGAACTGTTAACACTTGAGCATCAGGATCCGCAAATTTTTACCAACGTTTATCGTAATGACGACTGGTTTATCGATCGTCACCGGCCGGAAGAAGTGGATTTTTTTCAGGAATCGGACTTCAACTATCAGGTATATCCCCAGGGGGAGCTGCCCACTGACGGCATCAGCAAGGTGTTTTTTACCTGTACGCAGCCTGAACTGCTGGTGCCACTGGAACGGCAGCTGCTGGCGCGCTGGGGCGATCGTGTTAACGTCTGCTTTTCTCTACCCACCTGTCTGGAAGTGATGGCCGGAGGGGTATCAAAAGGGCATGCTCTGGACGCGGTGTCACAGCAGTTGGGCTATTCGCTGCAACACTGTGTGACTTTTGGCGATGGGATGAATGATAAAGAAATGCTGACGATGGCCGGGAAGGGTTACGTTATGGGTAATGCCCATCAGCGGCTAAAGGAGCAGTTGCCTGAGCTGGAAGTGATTGGTACAAATGCCGAACAGGCTGTTGCCCGCCTGCTGCGCGATCTGTTTCATGATTACCGGCACAGTCACTGACTGGAAAAATGTAATCACTCGTCAGATGATGTTTCTACCGTCTGACGAGATGATGATTTTGGTTTGAATTTATTGCTTGACGCGATCATGCAGTATCAGGGCAGGTTGCTTAGCGCCAGATGGAGCAGGCTGATTTATTGAATCAGTTCAGTCCTGAAGGATGCTCAGGAATTTCGGGTTCTGCATGCAGGTTATGTTTCTTTACGCCAGTTCTGTCAGGATTGACTGGATCGATGAGGCCCGCATTGCCAGTCGGTTAATTCGCTAAGACGGTTCATTGCGCCAGTGATTAGGAAACACCTGATTCTGCGTAATTTCCGCGGCATCAGCGCGCCCGGGCTGGGTGCTTTCGTTCAGCGTGATTACCGGTTCATTTCTTAAGGTACCTGGCTTCAGAAACTGATGATTGAGGCATAAACCATAGCGGTGAATGGTGATAATCAGATCGTCAGGGAAACCGTTTTTAGCCAGCAACGAGCGCGTTTGATACACCAGCTGGTTATAGTTGCTTTCTTTCGATTTACTCTTTTTATTCCCCCAAATCAGTTCAATAATCTCATTTTTATCATTTATCTCCTGCATCAGGCACAGCATCAGTTTTCTCTGGTTTTTGCTGATGATTGCCATGATGTCGCTGTTTTTTATTTGCAGTTTCCTTTCGCGCAGCGAGAGTTTTTCATTTTCAAAATTGATCATTTCGATAAATTCAGTATTCATCAATTATCCCCCAGTGTATGAATTTTTTTGCGACATGAGCTATATGTTGACTGAATTAACAGAGAGTTATTTATCCATATGTCCGTTGAGTTGGGCTGTTTTACTCTTGAATATCCTTCTGCCACACCATAAAAAGTATTTTAAGGGGTTGAACTCAGCGGCATTGAAGTATCTTACCAGCATGCAACTTAGAGCTGGATGCATATAATGTAATGAATATCATAAATAGTTTTTTGTTCTCATTAATTTTCATTGTTAGATTTTTATTCTGAATTTTAATGAGTTTTTCTGATGGTGTAAATTTTGAAAATCGGGTGTTAACGTTTTTTTCATCCAGTCTTTACGTTAAACTATTGTCAGATTTCATTGAAGCTATAGGGTCACTGTATTTTTTATGCCATTATGCCGCAAATTGTGGTGTGGAAAACGTGTGGCAGAAGGGTTTATAACGGAGGACGGGGTGAAGTATATTATCAATGGCGATCTTCAGTATAATTCTGTAGACGGGACACTTTATTTAAGTGATCACAGTATTGATATGATTACGCTTAACCGGGTGACCAGTGAATTATTACTACTATTATTAAATAATAATTCGGTTCCCCTCGGACGGAATACTATCCTGAATGAATTATGGCTGAAAAGGGGGTTAAATGCGTCAAGCAATAATCTGAATAATTACATCTCAATTTTAAGAAAGGCCTTGAGTCACTGTGGTTATCCCGATTTGATCACCACCATACCCAAATACGGTTTTGTGTTTGAGGCTGAGGTGAGTGAGCTGGTGGATGATGTGAAGTTAACCTCGCCGCTGGGGGGAAAACAGCCTTCACTGATCGTTTCTGAATATCCCGAACCTGGCGTTATCAACCGCTCTGTTTTGGAGCTGCTTAGGAAAAAGCCAGTAAAAATTTCTCTGATACTGATAGTGCTGCTTATCGTCTGGTATTTAACCGCTGTTTTTCATGAGCTGATTAAAAAAGTCCACCAGACGGAGGTAATGAATTTCTCAACCTGCCGAATTTTTATTGTGGATGAGGGAAAAATTGGCGCAGAACGCAGAAGTGCCATTCGTTCGATAAAAAGGATAGTCAAAAATGAAAGCCTGCAATGCGATAAGGAAACCACCATAATTTATTTTTCTGATGCTCAGCTTGATGACGCGGGGGAGGTGGTTAAACGTGATCTGCTGGCTTATTGTCCTGATAATAAGGTGTTGCCCTGCATTAATTATTCATTTTCTGACCCTGACCCTGACCCTGAAGCAGAAGATCTGAAAAATGGCGCAGACGATAAATATGATATAAAAAAATAATTTTCATTATTTCTTGCTGGCTAAGTTATTTCAGAAGCGCCAGGTATGCTTATTTTTCGTAAAAATAGGATGATCACTTTTTGACATTTTATGTTAACACGATTTTATCCTTCGGCATGAGCTGTCTGTTACCCATAAAAGTAGTGGAGTTATTAACCGCGATAAAACTAAAGACGAATTAAACAGTTCTCAGTCTTTTCCTGATTTTTTCGTCGCGACCAGTCAAATTAACTTAATATTTTTCGTATAGATTCAGTCCGCTAAACAGCGCAATTTTTCGGGCAGGGGGAGTGCAAAGAGAAATCACGGGTGCCCTGTAAACGGGCACCCGTGATCAGTCGTAATTAGGTTAAGCGGTTTGCTGCAGTTGCTGACGGTGTTTTTTCTCGCTCAGCATGGTCATGATCAGCAGGATCACTGCTAACACCCCACCGCCGGTCATAATAATAAAGCCGCCGTCCCAGCCAAAAGCATCAACGGTGTAACCGACTATGGCACTGGCAGCGACAGACCCTCCCAGGTAGCCAAACAGGCCGGTAAAACCGGCGGCAGTACCTGCTGCTTTTTTCGGTGCCAGTTCCAGCGCATGTAATCCTACCAGCATCACCGGACCATAAATCAGGAAGCCAATGGTAATCATGCAGGCCATATCGACAGTGGGATTACCTGGCGGATTCAGCCAGTACGCCACGGTGGCGATGGTCACCAGCGTCATAAAAAATATCCCGGTTGCGCCACGATTGCCGCGAAAGACTTTATCCGACATCCACCCGCACAGCAGCGTGCCGGGGATACCGGCGTATTCGTAGCAGAAGTAGGCCCAGGATGATTTGTCCAGGGTAAAGTGCTTCACTTCCCGCAGATAGGTAGGTGACCAGTCGAGAATGCCGTAGCGCAGCAGATAGACAAAGACGTTTGCCAGCGCGATATACCACAGCAGCTTATTTGGCAGGATGTACTGCATGAAAATTTGACGCGTGGTCAGCTCACTTTCATGTTTCTCATTGTAATCAGGCGGATAATCATTGCGGTATACTTCAACTGGCGGTAATCCGCAGGATTGTGGCGTGTCGCGCATCAGCGCAAAAGCCACTACCGCGATGATAATGGCGGCGCAGGCAGGCATATACAGCGCTGCTTTCCAGTCATTAAACCATGCCATGCCCAGCATAAATAGCAGCGGAGGCAAACCACCGCCGACATTATGCGCACAGTTCCAGACTGAAACGATGCCGCCGCGCTCTTTCTGGGACCACCAGTGCACCATCGTGCGTCCGCTGGGCGGCCACCCCATCCCCTGGAACCAGCCGCACAGAAACAGCAGAACAAACATCACTGCGATACCGGACGTTGCCCAGGGAACAAACCCCATAAACAACATCACCGCTGCGGCCAGAATTAATCCTGCTGGCAGGAAAATGCGTGGATTTGAGCGGTCGGAAACTGACCCCATAATAAATTTTGAGCAGCCATAGGCGATGGAGATCCCTGACAGGGCAAAACCGAGGTCACCACGGGAAAATCCCTGCTCAACCAGCGCTGGCATCGCCAGAGTGAAATTCTTACGCACCAGATAATAGGCCGCATAACCAAAGAAGATACCGAAAAAGATTTGCCAGCGTAGTTTGCGATACAGGGGATCAATACGCGCGCTTTCCAGCATCGGCCGATGTGGTGCAGGCTTAAAAATACTGAGCATACCAGGCTCCGTTGCTAAAACATCCCGGCCATCAGTTGCGGTAAAATAAGCGCAGCCAACCAGGCCAGGTGCTCCATTTCACACAGGACGGATGACTGTCAATGAGAAAGTTAATATGAAGATTCCGCCGCAATGTAACCGTATGTTACATGTATCACAACCGGTTCGACGTTTTACTGAGTTTGAAATCACAGAAAAAGGGATGTTCTGATCTGGTGGTGAACGACGAGGCATGGAAGGGTAAAACGATTAACGTCAGTGAGTGACGTTAATCTGAATGATGCTTATTTTTTTACCGGGCGCATTTTCATTGTCAGACCCTTAAGGAAATTACGCAGGATCTGATCGCCACATTCGCGATAATTTTTATGGCCCGGTTTGCGGAAAATCGCGCCAATTTCTGACTGCCCGACCGCGAAATCGGCGCGTTTAAGCAGCTCAATAATATCGTCACTTTTCAAATCGAAGGCGATACGCAGCTTTTTAAGCATAATATTGTTGTTCATTTTACGCTCAATGGTGGGCGCAGGGGCGTCTTCACTTTTGCCGCGACGCTGATAAATCAGGCCATTAAGAAAATACCCCATAATGACATCCGGGCAGGGACGGTATCCGGCTTCATCTTCTTTTTTGAGGAAGCTGTGCACTTCGGCGGCGTTCACTTCGCAGTCAGCCAGTGCCAGAATGCCGCTGACGCTGGCATCGCTTAAGTCCAGCATATAACGTACGCTGCGCAGGACATCGTTATTGGTCATAGAAAATCTCTTCAGTAATACAGTTGCAGTGCAGGTATTATAAAGACAATTGGGCGGTTAAACAGGAAAAACCGCCAGCCAGCGGCTGGCAGCAGACTCAGCGGGTTGTTGTCGCGGCATTACGGACTAAAGGCAGGTGATCGCAGGCATGCTGGCGCGCCGAATGGACAAAGGCTTCCGTCACCGGCTGATGTTGTTCGCCTTCACGGACTGCGGCATACAGTCGGCTCCAGAGCCCGTCTCCCAGGCTGCGTGTAACCACCAGTCCCTGCTGCTCAAAGCTCTCCACAACCCAGTGGGGCAGGGCGGCAATCCCCATTTGCGCCGACACCATCTGGATCAGCAGCAGCGTATTATCCACGCTTTTCAGCGCCGGGGTGACCCCGGCGGGCTGGAGAAAATGACGCCAGACATCCAGACGCTGGCGCTGTACCGGATAAATCAACAGCTGTTCATCCGTCAGATCCTGAGGAGAAATATGCGCCACTTTGGTTAACGGATGGTCGGGCGCCAGCACCAGACGCACCTCAAAATCAAACATCGGAAAATAGTACAGCCCGCTGCGCGGCAGGATATCGGAGGTCAGCACGATATCCAGTTCTCCCTGCTGCAGGGCGGGCTGAGGATCAAAGGTGACGCCGGATTTGAAATCCATCACCACCTGCGGCCAGCTTTGACGGAAATTATTCAGCGCCGGCGTCAGCCACTGAATGCAGCTATGGCATTCAATCGCAATGCGCAGGGTAGTTTGATGAGGCTCATGGCAGGCCTGCAGCGCCTGCTGCACCTGTGGCAGGATCTGTTCGGCCAGTTGTAACAGGATCTCTCCCTGAGAAGTGAAGCGCAGAGGCTGACTTTTACGGACAAACAGGCGAAAACCCAGACGCTGCTCCAGATCGCTGAACTGATGGGATAACGCGGATTGCGTCTGATGAAGCTGAGCGGCAGCGGCGGCCAGTGAGCCGGTATTTCGCAGTGCCTGCAGCGTTCGCAGGTGTTTAAGTTCGATCATGAGAGTCCTTCACAACGACGATGAATAATTTGCGCTTGTGGTTTCTACCTTACCTGCGGATTATAGCGGTGTAAACATCTGGACGTCCAAACATCTATAGTGCATAGTGTGTTTTCGTATCCGGGCAGTGCTTACCGTTTTCTAAGTCTTGCATATCACCTTTTCATGCGCTGGCCGAATACCACACTGACTGTGACGTTGATGTCTGAACTGGCTGAAAGCATTCATTAAATTTAACAGGAACCGCAACCATGACTATCCTGAACCACACTCTTGGATTTCCCCGTGTCGGCCTGCAGCGCGAACTAAAAAAAGCGCAGGAAAGCTACTGGGCAGGCAAAAGCTCGCAGGAAGAACTGCTGGCCACTGGCCGTGAACTGCGCGCGCGCCATTGGCAGCAGCAGAAAGATGCCGGTGTTGATCTGGTGCCAGTCGGCGATTTCGCCTGGTACGATCATGTGCTGACCACCAGCCTGTTGCTGGGCAACGTGCCGGCGCGCCATCAGAATAAAGACGGTTCAGTTGATCTTGATACCCTGTTCCGCATCGGCCGTGGCCGTGCGCCAACCGGTGAGCCGGCGGCGGCGGCAGAAATGACCAAATGGTTTAACACCAACTATCACTACATGGTGCCGGAATTTTTCAAGGGCCAGCAGTTCAAGCTGACCTGGACACAGCTGCTGGATGAAGTGGATGAAGCGCTGGCGCTGGGCCACAAGGTTAAACCGGTGCTGCTGGGCCCTGTGACCTGGCTGTGGCTGGGTAAAGTGAAGGGTGAGCAGTTTGACCGTCTGTCACTGCTGGAAAACGTGCTGCCGGTTTATCAACAGGTACTGGGCGAACTGGCACAGCGTGGCATTGAGTGGGTGCAAATTGATGAACCTGCGCTGGCGCTGGAACTGCCGCAGGAATGGCTGAAGGCTTATCAGTCGGCGTACAGTGCGCTGCAGGGTAAAACAAAGCTGCTGCTGACCACCTATTTTGACAGCATCGGGCAGAATCTGGATGCGATCACCGCACTGCCGGTACAGGGTCTGCATGTTGATCTGGTACACGGAAAAGATGATATTGCGGCGCTGAACAGCAAAGTGCCCGCTGACTGGGTGTTGTCTGCAGGTGTGATTAATGGCCGTAACGTCTGGCGTGCCGACCTCAGCAGCTGGTTTGAACGTTTGCAGCCGCTGGCAGCGCAGCGTAAACAGCTGTGGATTGGTTCTTCCTGTTCGCTGCTGCACAGCCCAATTGATTTGAGCGTGGAAACCCGCCTGGATGCGGAAGTGAAGAGCTGGTTTGCCTTTGCTCTGCAAAAATGTGGCGAGCTGTCGTTACTTAGCAAAGCGCTGAATAATAACGATCCGGCGTCACTTGAAGCCTGGAGTGCGCCAATCCGTGCCCGGAAGACCTCTACCCGGGTACATAATGCCGCCGTCGGGCAGCGTCTGGCGGCGATTACCGCCCAGGACAGTCAGCGTAAAAGCAGCTACCAGCAGCGTGCAAAAGCGCAGCGCCAGCGCTTCCAGCTGCCGGACTGGCCAACCACCACTATCGGCTCCTTCCCGCAAACTACCGAAATCCGTGGTCTGCGCCTGGATTTCAAACAGGGTCGTCTGGATGGTGCTAACTACCGTACCGGTATTGCCGAACATATTAAGCAGGCAATCGTGGAGCAGGAGCGTCTGGGGCTGGATGTTCTGGTGCACGGTGAAGCAGAACGTAATGACATGGTGGAATACTTTGGCGAAAACCTTGATGGTTTTGTCTTCACTCAGAATGGCTGGGTGCAGAGCTACGGTTCACGCTGCGTCAAACCACCGGTGATTATTGGTGACGTCAGCCGTCCGGAAGCGATCACCGTCGAGTGGGCGAAATATGCCCAGTCGCTGACCGACAAGCCAGTGAAAGGCATGCTGACAGGCCCGGTCACTATTCTGTGCTGGTCATTCCCGCGTGAAGACGTTTCGCGTGAAACCATCGCCAAACAGATCGCCCTGGCGCTACGCGATGAAGTGGAAGATCTGGAAAAAGCCGGTATCGGTATCATCCAGATTGATGAACCGGCACTGCGTGAGGGTCTGCCTCTGCATCAGTCAGACTGGGCAGCGTATCTGGAGTGGGCCGTTGAAGCCTTCCGTCTGAACGCCGCAGTGGCGCAGGATGATACCCAGATCCACACCCATATGTGTTACTGCGAGTTTAATGACATCATGGATTCTATAGCCGCGCTGGATGCTGATGTGATCACCATCGAAACCTCGCGCTCAGATATGGAACTGCTGGAGTCGTTTGAAGAGTTTGAATATCCGAATGAAATTGGACCGGGTGTTTACGATATTCACTCACCAAACGTGCCGGATGTTGCTGGGATCGAAGCACTGCTGCTGAAAGCGGCACAGCGCATCCCAACCGAACGTCTGTGGGTCAACCCGGACTGCGGTCTGAAAACCCGTGGCTGGGTAGAAACCCGTCAGGCGCTGGCGAACATGGTGAAAGCGGCACAGAACCTGCGTAATGCACAGGCGTAACTGACAGCAGATAACAATGAATCGGGGGCGCTCAGCGCCCCCTTTTTTATACCTGTGGCGTTACGCCGTAGCGCGTGAACCACTCCAGCATCCGCTGCCAGCCGTCTTTGGCTGATTCTTCATGATAGCTGGGACGATAATCCGCATTAAAGGCGTGACCCGCTTCGGGATAGATGATGATCTCGGCGCTGGCATTGCCCGCGCGCAACGCATGGCGCATGGTTTCCACGCTCTCCAGCGGAATTCCGTCATCCTTCGCTCCGTATAATCCCAGCACTGGCGCAGTCAGCTCGGCGGCAATATCCACCGGGTGCTTTGGCTGTCGCAGGGTTTTTTCTCCCACCAGTCTGCCATACCAGGCCACCGCCGCTTTCAGCTGCGGATTATGCGCCGCATACAGCCAGGAAATACGACCGCCCCAGCAGAAGCCGGTAATCGCCATATTGCGCATATCACCATGATGGCGGCTGGCCCAGTTGGCGACATGATCAAGATCGGCCAGTACCTGGCGATCCGGCACCTGACTAACCAGTTCTTTCAGCAGGGTGGGGATATCGCTATAGTCCGCCGGATCGCCCTGGCGGAAATAGAGTTCAGGGGCAACGGCCAGATAACCCGCCTGTGCCAGCCGACGGCAAACATCGCGCATATGTTCGTGGACGCCAAAAATCTCCTGGATAACCAGTATCACCGGCAGATTTTCGCCGCCATGACGCGGTCTGGCATAGAAGGCAGGCATATTGTCACCCTGGGTGGGGATGGAAGCTTCACCGGAAATAATATCGTCACTTTCGGTCAGCAGGGTAGTAGCAACAGGAAGAACCGCAGGTGCAAAGCCGTTATTACTTATCTTTTCGTCGTTTTTCATCTTCCTCTCCGTAGATGGACTTATGCAATTAACTCAGTCTCGCCAGGCTTATCCGACATCAGATGACGTTTGGCCAACAGTATAAAACTGCAGCGCAGGATAATTATGGCAAAGTCAGAGTGATGAGGTATTAATCTTATTTTTAGCTCTATTTCAGTGTTTTATGATGTAAATGACGTTGTCAATAGCTATCTTAATTATAATAATGACGGCAGTCCGTTAAGGTGGCACGTCTGAATGACAACTCTAAGCATGGCAGAACAATCTAATGAAACAGTCTGATGTTTTTCATCTTGGCCTGACCCGGGCCGACCTTCAGGGAGCAACACTGGCGATTGTGCCTGGCGATCCTGAGCGCGTACAAAAAATTGCCGCACTGATGGATAACCCGCAGGCGCTGGCCGCTCACCGCGAGTTTACTTCGTGGCGCGGTGAGCTGGACGGTAAGCCGGTCATCATCTGTTCAACCGGGATTGGTGGGCCTTCGACCTCGATTGCGGTTGAAGAACTGGCTCAGTTGGGGATCCGCACCTTTCTGCGCGTGGGCACCACCGGTGCGATCCAGGCGAATATCAAGGTGGGCGACGTACTGGTGACCACTGGTGCAGTACGCCTTGACGGTGCCAGCCAGCACTTTGCGCCGCTGTCATTTCCGGCAGTAGCGGATTTTGCCTGTACTACGGCGCTGGTGGAAGCAGCCAGAGCAGCGGGGGCGAATACTCATATTGGTATTACCGCATCCTCCGATACTTTTTACCCCGGACAGGAGCGTTACGACACCTGGTCAGGACGGGTCGTCAGCCATCTGCAGGGCTCGATGAAAGAGTGGCAGCAGATGGGGGTACTGAATTATGAAATGGAGTCGGCCACGCTGCTGACCATGTGTGCCAGCCAGGGGTTACGCGCCGGGATGGTGGCCGGGGTGATTGTGAACCGCACCCAGCGTGAAATTCCTGATGCGGAAACAATGAAAAAAACGGAAAGCGATGCGGTGAAAATTGTCGTTGAAGCGGCGCGCCGGTTGGTGTGATTTCGCTCGAAAAGCCACAGGGAAAGTGGCTTTAAGCAATGTGCAGGCAAGCGTCTTTTCAATCAGCCCGCTCTTAACTTCCCTTGTATACCAATGCCAGCCCCCGATATAAAAACGCTTTTATCTGGACATTTATACAGCCTGCCTCTATTTTTTCCCGATGCTGAACAGGGAGAAATCATGTGGATATCACCATAATTTATGCCGTTGTCGCTGCACTGGCCGGGTTGATTGTCGGCTGGCTGGCTGCCGTACAGCGAGCACAGCAGCAGCTGGCGGCCAGTGAAACCGAACGGCTGTTGCTGGCGCAGTCGGTTGAACAGGCGCAGGTGGAACGTCAACGTCTGCAGCAGCAGCTGGATGCTCAGGGGGTCTTACAGCAACAGAGCCAGCAGGAGCTGCGACAGTTGCACGGTTCGCTGGCCGCCGCCAGTGAAAAATTGCAGCAACTGGATCACTGGCGCGCAGAAAGCGAGCAGCTGACGCGTGAGCTGCGTAATCAGTTAGAGGTAAACAGCGCGCAGGAAGTTGAGCTGCGTGAGGTCAGTATTCGCCTTGAAGAAACGCGCATGGCCGCCGAAGAAAAACAGCGTCTGCTGGTGAACAGCGAGCAAAGGCTGAATACCCAGTTTGAAAACCTGGCGAACCGTATTTTTGAAAACAGCGGACGGCGGGTGGATGAGCAAAATCGCCAGAGTCTGCACGGGCTGATTACTCCGCTGCGCGAGCAGTTGGAGGGTTTTCGGCGTCAGGTACAGGAAGGTTTTGGTCAGGAAGCGCGTGAGCGTCACACCCTGGCGCATGAGATCCGTAATCTGCAGCGGCTGAATGCGCAGATGGCACAGGAAGCAGTCAATCTGACCAACGCCCTGAAAGGTGACAATAAAACACAGGGTAACTGGGGTGAGGTGGTGCTGAGTCGGGTGCTGGAAGCCTCCGGGCTGCGTGCAGGGCATGAATACGAAACCCAGGTTTCCATGCAGCTGGAACAAAAAGGGCGGATGCAACCTGATGTGATCGTCCGTTTGCCGCAGGGCAAAGACGTGGTTATTGATGCCAAAATGGCGCTGGTGGCCTATGAACGCTACTTTAACAGTAACGATGAAGTCGAACAGGAAGCCGCTGTTACCGCTCATATTGCGGCGGTTCGCAACCATTTACGTTTGTTAAGCCGTAAAGATTATCAACAATTGCCAGGTTTACGCTCACTGGATTATGTGTTGATGTTTATACCGGTGGAGCCGGCATTTCTGCTGGCGATCGATCGTCAGCCGGAGCTGATCAGTGAGGCGCTGAATCAGAATATCATGCTGGTCAGCCCTACCACGCTGCTGGTGGCACTGCGCACCATTAATAACCTGTGGCGCTATGAACACCAGAGCCGTAATGCGCAGCAGATTGCCGATCGGGCGGCGCGGCTGTATGACAAGATGCGGCTGTTTGTTGACGATATGTCGGCACTGGGGCAGAACCTCGATAAAGCCCAGGACAGCTATCATCAGGCGATGAAAAAACTGTCAGAAGGGCGGGGAAATCTGATTGCCCGTACTGAAGAATTCCGCCAGTTAGGGGTAGAAGTTAAGCGGCCAATAAACCCCCAACTGGCTGCTCAGGCACAGCCGGAGCATTCTCCGGAAGCGCAGGCGGATGAACGCCAGCAGCCGGGGCAGATTAATCAATAACCGCAGTCAGTGCCTGCTGTGCACGACTCTGATACACTTAGCCAATATATGATTTTCAGGACAGGCGAAACAAATGGCAGATGAATCAAAGGATACCACCCACTTCGGCTATCGCACCGTGGCGAAAAGTGATAAAGCCAATATGGTTGCTGAGGTTTTCCATTCCGTTGCGGCCAAATATGACTTGATGAACGACCTGATGTCGTTCGGTATTCATCGTATCTGGAAGCGTTTCACCATTGACTGCAGCGGCGTGCGTCGTGGGCAGCGGGTGCTGGATCTGGCGGGTGGTACTGGCGATCTGACGGCAAAATTCTCCCGTCTGGTAGGCGATACCGGCGAAGTCGTACTGGCGGATATTAACAGTTCAATGCTGAAAACCGGGCGCGAAAAGCTGCGTAACAAAGGCGTGGTCGGTAACGTCAGCTATGTGCAGGCAAATGCCGAGGCGCTGCCTTTCCCGGACAACTATTTCGACTGCATTACCATTGCATTCGGGCTGCGGAACGTGACGGAAAAAGAGAAAGCGCTGGTCTCAATGTTTCGCGTACTGAAGCCGGGTGGACGCCTGCTGGTGCTGGAGTTCTCCAAACCGGTGCTGGAGCCGCTGAGTAAAGGCTATGATGCCTATTCATTCCATATTCTGCCGCGTATTGGTGAGATCGTGGCGAAAGATGCGGGCAGCTACCGCTATCTGGCGGAATCCATTCGGATGCATCCCGATCAGGAAACCCTGAAACAGATGATGATGGACGCCGGATTTGAAAATACCACTTACCACAATATGACCGGCGGAATTGTGGCCCTGCACCGTGGATTTAAGTTTTAGGCGGATAACGAAATGACATTTACGCCGCTGCTGACGGCCAGTATTGAAACTGCGCTGAACCGGGTTCTGTACCGTGACCGCAGCCTGAAGGCAGCGCGTCAGCGCCTTACAGGTAAAAGCCTGGCGATTGAGCTGGCTGAGCTGGGCCAGCCATTTGTTATCATCTTTGGTGAGCGTCAGGCCGATGTGGTTGGGCAGTGGGGCGATCGGCCGGACTGCACCGTGAAAACCCGTCTTGCCACGCTGCCGCGCCTGCGTGACCGGCAGCAGCTGACCTCTCTGATCCGCAGCGGTGAGCTGGAAGTTGAAGGCGATCTGCAGGTTGTACAACAGTTTTCTGCTCTGCTGGATCTGGCCGAAGTCGATCCGGCGGAGTACCTGGCACCTTGGTTGGGGGATATTGCCGCTCAGGGGATCACGCAGTTTGCCCGGCGCGGATTTACCGCTGTCCGCCGCGACCTGCAGCGTAAGCAGAGCTATCTGGCTCAGGCGGTGACTGAAGAGTGGCGCCTGGCACCCGGCGCTTTGGAGCTGGCGTGGTTTGCTGAAGAAGTGGATGCGCTGGCAGGGCCACTGGCGGCTCTTGAAGCCCGGTTAGATCAGTTGGAGGATCAATGAGCTTCGCAGAACTACGACGCCTGTACCACATCATAAAAATTTTCCTGAATTACGGTTTGGATGAACTGATCCCCAGAATACGTCTTACATTGCCACTGCGTCTGTGGCGCAGAGGCCTGTTCTGGATGCCAAACCGCCATAAGGATCGCCTGCTGGGCGAGCGGCTGCGGCTGGCGCTGGAGCAACTGGGGCCGGTGTGGATCAAATTTGGTCAGATGATGTCTACCCGCCGCGACCTCTTTCCTCCGCACATTGCCGACCAGCTGGCTATGCTGCAGGATCGCGTAACCCCTTTTGACGGCAAACTGGCGTTAAAACAGATTGAACGCTCTCTGGGCGCCACGGTAGATACCGTTTTTGATGACTTTGAGATTGTGCCGCTGGCCTCGGCTTCCATCGCCCAGGTACATACCGCAACCCTGAAAGAAAATGGCCGTAAAGTGGTGATTAAGGTGATCCGCCCGGATATTTTGCCGGTAATTAAAGCGGATATGCGCCTGATCTACCGTCTGGCGCGCTGGGTGCCGCGACTGCTGCCGGACGGACGCCGTTTACGTCCGCAGGAAGTGGTGGCTGAATATGAAAAAACGCTGCTGGATGAATTAAATCTGATGCGTGAAGCGGCGAATGCGATTCAGCTGCGGCGCAATTTTGATAACGGCAAAATGCTGTATGTACCGGAAGTGTACTCTGATTACTGCACTGAAAATATGATGGTCATGGAGCGAATCTACGGTATTCCGATCTCTGATGTTGCCGCGCTGGAGCACCATGGTGTTAATCTGGAGCTGCTGGCAGAGCGCGGTGTGCAGGTGTTCTTTACCCAGGTATTCCGTGACAGCTTTTTCCACGCCGATATGCATCCGGGAAATATCTTTGTCAGCTTTGACCATCCCGAAGACCCGCAGTATATCGCTATTGACTGTGGCATCGTCGGGTCGCTGAATAAAGCCGATAAGCGTTATCTGGCAGAAAATTTCATTGCCTTTTTTAACCGCGATTACCGCCGGGTGGCTGAACTGCACGTTGATTCCGGCTGGGTGCCACACGACACCAATGTGGAAGACTTTGAGTTCGCTATCCGTACCGTCTGTGAACCCATCTTTGAAAAGCCGCTGGCTGAAATCTCTTTTGGCCATGTGCTGATGAATCTGTTTAATACCGCGCGCCGCTTTAATATGGAAGTGCAGCCCCAGCTGGTGCTGCTGCAGAAAACCTTGTTGTATGTGGAAGGCGTGGGGCGTCAGCTCTATCCGCAACTTGATCTGTGGAAAACGGCCAAGCCGTTTTTAGAAGACTGGATCAAAGGCCAGATTGGTATTCCGGCGATCCTGCGGGCGCTGAAAGAAAAAGCGCCTTACTGGGCGGAGAAAATGCCGGAGCTGCCGGAGATGGTTTTTGAAAGCCTGACCCACCATAAGCATCTGCGTCACAGCGTAGAGCGTCTGACCAGTGATATTAAGCAGGAGCGCCGCCAGCAGCATCAGTCGCGCTACCTGTTTGGGATGGGGGCAACCTTAATCCTAAGCGGTACGGCGGTGTTGGTGACACGGCCCACGTTAGATTTACTCTCCGCCGGGCTACTGGCAGGTGGGTTGGTGGTCTGGCTGACTGGCTGGCGCAAAACAAAGTAGCATCCGGGCGCGATGATTGTCATGAAAGGTAAAAAGGCAGCTTATTGTGGTGGGGTAGCCGTTTCAGCATCGTAACAGGCCGATTAGCTGTTATATACTTTATCAATTGCACTGATTTTTGATAACCGAGGTTAACATGGGTGGCATTACACTTCCGCACTTATTAATTATCGCTGTTCTGGTGGTACTGCTGTTTGGTACTAAAAAACTGCGTTCGTTGGGTTCCGATCTGGGATCGTCCATCAAAGGCTTTAAAAAAGCGATGAGTGAAGACGACGATAAAGAGAAGGAAACCAAAGCCAACGCTGATGACGCTGACTTTAACAGCCGCCTGACAGAGAAGCGGTCTGATGAAGTGAAGCGCGAAAACATGAAGAACGAAGACGTTAAGAACGACAAGGTATAAGCCGTGTTCGACATTGGGTTTAGTGAGCTGGTACTGGTATTTGTGATAGGCTTGGTGGTACTGGGACCTCAGCGTTTACCGGTGGCGGTTAAAACAGTGGTTGGCTGGATCAGGGCATTGCGTTCTCTGGCCACCAGCGTGCAACATGAACTGGCGCAGGAAATGAAAATTCAGGAATTGCAGGACAGCCTGAAAAAAATCGAGCAGGTCGGTAAAGACAGCTTTTCGCCGGAACTGAAAGCGTCGGTTGATGAAATGAAGCAGACGGCGGAATCCCTGAAGCGCAGCTATCAGGGGGAACATGAAAAAGCGGATGATGAAGCCCATACTATCCATAATCCGCTGTTAAAGGATCCGCAACAGGCTCACGATGGCGTCACGCCAGCGGCAGCCGATCATCAGGCGGCTGCGCCGGCACAGAGCCCGGCTCCCGCCATGCCTCTGGCGAAAGACAAGGCAAAGCCGCTGCCTGTGGCCTCTGGATCTTCTACCCAACTGAGCAATAAACCTTAATCATGGCTGTCGATGATACTCAACCGCTTATCAGTCATCTGATTGAACTGCGTAAACGTCTGCTGAACTGCATTATAGCCATTCTGGTTATTTTTCTTTGTCTGGCTTATTTTTCCAACGATATTTACCAGCTGGTATCCGCGCCGCTGATAAAGCAGATGCCGGCCGGTGCCAGCATGATCGCAACTGACGTTGCTTCACCTTTTTTCACCCCGGTTAAACTGACGATTATTGTGTCAGTTTTCCTCGCCGTACCGATCATTCTGTATCAGCTGTGGGCATTCGTAGCCCCGGCGCTGTACCGCCATGAGCGTAAACTGGTGATGCCGCTGCTGTTTTCCAGCTCATTCCTATTTTATCTGGGTATGGCTTTCGC
This sequence comes from uncultured Erwinia sp., assembly GCA_945290265.1. GTDB lineage: Bacteria > Pseudomonadota > Gammaproteobacteria > Enterobacterales > Enterobacteriaceae > Erwinia. The sequence continues at coordinate 11,903 of CALYQW010000024.1, read as the reverse complement.
CTACTTTATTGTCTTTCCTCTGGCGTTTGGATTCTTTGCCAAAACCGCACCGCACGGGGTACAGATAGCGACTGACATTAATAACTATCTCGATTTTGTGATGACGTTATTTATGGCGTTCGGCGTCTCGTTTGAAGTGCCCATTGCCATTGTGCTGCTGTGCTGGACCGGCGTTACGACACCTGACGCGCTCAGAGCAAAACGCCCCTACGTGCTGGTAGGTGCGTTTGTCGTAGGGATGTTGCTGACGCCGCCGGATATTTTCTCCCAGACGCTGTTAGCCATCCCGATGTACTGTCTGTTTGAAGTTGGGGTCTTTTTCTCGCGGTTCTACGTCAGCAAAGCGGATCCTGACGAGGCCGAAGAGCATGACGAAGACCCGGAATAAGCGCCCCGCGCGGGTAACAAACAGACGAAACTGACTAACCGCCCGTAAGGGCGGTTAACGTTTGGAAGAGAATATGATTGATATCGGCGTAAACCTGACCAGTACGCAGTTTGCTAAAGATCGGAAGCTGGTCGTCAAACGCGCGCGCGAAGCCGGGATAACCGGGATGCTGATTACCGGTACCAGCGCGCTGGAAAGTCAGCAGGCCTATCACCTTGCCACTCAGCATCCGGGATACTGCTGGTCAACGGCGGGCGTGCACCCCCATCATGCCAGCGAGTGGTCAGACGATGCGGCCGTAACGCTGCGGCGGCTGGCTGAGAAGCCAGAAGTGGTGGCGATTGGTGAATGCGGGCTCGACTTTAACCGTAATTTCTCTGAGCCGGAACAGCAGGCCTATGCGTTTAACGCGCAGCTGGCGCTGGCTGCAGAGCTGCAACTGCCGGTGTTTCTCCACTGCCGCGATGCCCATACCCGTTTTATATCAGTCCTTGAACCCTGGCTGCCACAGTTACCGGCGGCAGTGTTGCACTGCTTTACCGGCAACCGTGATGAACTGTTGCACTGCCTGGAGCTGGGACTGTCGGTAGGCATCACCGGCTGGGTCTGTGATGAGCGGCGTGGCCTGGAACTGCGTGAACTGATGCCGCTGATCCCGGCGGATCGTCTGCTGCTGGAAACCGATGCGCCCTGGTTGCTGCCACGTGATATGCGCCCGCGGCCCGTATCACGCCGTAATGAACCCTGTTTCCTGCCCCATATTGTCCAGCAGGTGGCGCTGCTACGTGGCGAAAATGCCGCCGAACTGGCAGATAAAACGGCGGACAATGCCCGGCGGTTATTCGGTCTGTAAGGCTTGATGGATAATGATGCGGCGCAAACCAATAACCCAACGTAGCGGGTTGGGTTATTGGCGTCTGAGGCTCGTTTTTTCTGTGCTTACAGCTTTTGAAACTGGCGATTCCCTACGCTGCGCAGCGTTTGGGTATTTAGCAGATTGAGCAGCAGCATGGAACGCGCTTCGCCATCAGGCTCAGAGAAAATCGCCTGCAGCCCTTCAAATGTGCCCTCGGTGATCAACACTTTGTCGCCTGGCTGCGGTAACGCGATATCTTCAGTCGGTTGTGCCGCGCTTTGCGCCTGCTGTAAGCCGTGGATAACCCCGACCGGCACGGTGGTTGGCAGGCTGCCAAAGCGGACAAAATGACTGACGCCGCGCGTTGCACTGATGGTCGTGGTGTGGATATTTTCAGGATCGAACTCGACAAACAGATAATCAGGGAACAGCGGTTCTTCAACCTGGCTGACCTTTCCCCGCACGGTTTTCTCAGCCATCCTCATCGGGCTGAAACAATGCACCGCCTGGCGCTCAAGATGATCTTTCGCGCGCAACAGTTGACCACGTTTGCAATACAATAAGTACCAGGATTCCATATCATCACTTTCTAATTATCTGGCCGATAAGAATATCAAAGTCAGTTACGCAACGACAGATAACTCGCATGGCGCAGAAAGAAATGCTGCCGCTATTGTCTGCCAGCGTCAGTCACTTTTCTCTGCATTTGCCCCCAATCAGCATTATAATGACCGCTACACTGGCCGTACTGATGGAAAGTCATGAAATATCACGACTTACGCGATTTCCTTTCTTTGCTTGAACAGCGTGGAGAACTGAAACGCATCAAACAAGAGATCGATCCCTGTCTGGAAATGACCGAAATTGCTGACCGCACCTTACGTGCCGGCGGCCCGGCGTTGCTCTTTGAAAACCCGAAAGGCTACGATATGCCGGTATTGTGCAATCTGTTTGGCACGCCTGAACGGGTTGCGCTGGGGATGGGGCAGGAGGACGTTAGCGCGCTGCGCGATGTCGGACGGTTGCTGGCGTTTCTGAAAGAGCCTGAGCCGCCGCGTGGTTTTCGTGACTTCTTCGATAAAATGCCGCAATGGAAGCAGGTGCTGAATATGCCGACCAAACGGCTGCGCACTGCCCCCTGTCAGCAGCAGGTTTTTCAGGGGGATGAGGTAGATTTAAACAGTATCCCGATCATGAAATGCTGGCCGGATGATGCTGCTCCGCTGATCACCTGGGGGTTGACGGTCTCCCGTGGTCCGAATAAAGAACGGCAGAACCTGGGGATTTATCGTCAGCAGCTGATTGGCAAAAATAAACTGATTATGCGCTGGCTGTCTCATCGCGGTGGGGCGTTGGATTTCCAGGAGTGGTGCCAGCAGCATCCGGGAAAACGCTTCCCGGTATCCGTAGCGCTGGGTGCCGATCCGGCGACCATTCTGGGGGCTGTTACCCCGGTTCCCGATACCCTGTCGGAATATGCCTTTGCCGGCCTACTGCGCGGCACTAAAAGCGAAGTGGTGAAGTGCATCTCCAATGATCTGGAAGTGCCTGCCAGCGCGGAGATCGTGCTGGAGGGCTATATCGAGCCTGGAGAAATGGCAGCAGAAGGGCCGTATGGCGACCATACCGGCTACTATAATGAGATTGATGACTTCCCGGTGTTTACGGTAACCCATATCACCCGGCGGCGTGATGCGCTCTATCATTCAACCTATACCGGGCGTCCACCGGATGAACCCGCGGTGCTTGGCGTGGCGCTGAATGAAGTCTTTGTACCCATCCTGCAAAAGCAGTTTCCGGAAATCGTTGATTTCTACCTGCCGCCGGAAGGATGCTCCTACCGGCTGGCGGTGGTTACCATCAGGAAGCAGTACGCCGGACATGCCAAACGGGTGATGATGGGCGTGTGGTCATTTCTGCGGCAGTTTATGTATACAAAATTTGTTATCGTGTGTGACGATGATATCAACGCGCGTGACTGGAATGATGTTATCTGGGCGATCACCACACGCATGGATCCGGCGCGGGATACCGTGCTGGTAGAGAATACGCCGATTGATTATCTCGATTTTGCTTCGCCGGTTTCCGGTCTGGGCTCCAAAATGGGCCTTGATGCTACCAATAAATGGCCGGGAGAAACGCAGCGCGAGTGGGGAATTCCCATTCGCAAAGATCCTGAGGTGACGGCGCGCATTGATGCCATCTGGGATCAACTGGGCATTCTGAACGGCACGCCGCGATGCTGAGACGGCGGTAGTCAAACCATAAAGACGACCCGACAGAGGGAACGAATGACAACCTTAAGCTGTAAAGTGACCTCGATTGAGGCGATTACCGATACTGTCTACCGTGTGCGCATGATCCCGGAGGCTGAATTCAGTTTCCGCGCCGGTCAGTACCTGATGGTGGTCATGGATGAACGGGATAAGCGTCCGTTCTCTATTGCCTCTACGCCAATGGAAAAAGACATTGTTGAACTGCATATTGGTGCCTCAGATCTGAACCTTTATGCCATGGCGGTGATGGAACGCATTCAGCAGCACCGGCAGATTACGGTAGATATCCCGCACGGTGAGGCCTGGCTGCGTGAAGAGTGCGAGCGTCCGCTGATCCTGATCGCCGGGGGCACCGGTTTCTCTTATGCGCGCTCAATTCTGCTTACCGCGCTGTCAGAACAGCCGGATCGCGAGATTGCGATTTATTGGGGGGGGCGGGAATTAAAATACCTGTACGACCTGGAGGAGCTGAATGCGCTGGCAGTTAAGCATCCTAAGCTGAAAGTGATACCGGTTGTAGAGCAGCCGGAAGCCGATTTTACCGGCCGCAGTGGCACGGTACTGACGGCGGTAATGCAGGATTACACCAGCCTGGCAGATTACGATATCTATATCGCCGGACGCTTTGAAATGGCAAAAATAGCCCGCGAACGTTTCTGTGCTGAACGGGGCGCTCAGGAAGCGCATATGTTCAGTGATGCCTTTGCCTTTATCTGATCGCTTATCAACAGGGCAGTCTGACTACCCTGTTGCCATCCAGGGTTATACCCGTTCAAATACCGTCGCAATCCCCTGACCGAGGCCGATACACATGGTCGCCAGGCCAAACTGCGCGTCACGCTGCTGCATCAGATTCACTAACGTGGTACTGATACGTGCGCCGGAGCATCCCAGCGGATGACCCAGCGCGATGGCACCGCCGTTGAGATTGACCTTCTGCTCCAGCTGATCCATCAAACCCAGATTGTGGATGCAGGGCAGAGTCTGGGCGGCAAATGCTTCATTCATTTCAAAAATATCGATATCCGTAACGCTTAACCCGGCCCGTTTTAATGCCAGTTTGGTTGCCGGCACCGGACCAATGCCCATTACCGACGGATCGCAGCCCACTACCGCCATGGATCTGATGCGTGCGCGGGCCATTAGCCCCAGTTCACGGGCGTGGGATTCGCTCATAATTAGCAGTGCTGCCGCGCCATCGGACAGGGCGGAACTGTTACCAGCGGTCACGGTGCCATTAACCGGATCAAACGCCGGTTTTAATACGCTCAGTGCTGCCGGCGTGGTATCGGGGCGGATCACTTCATCGGTTTCATAGCGGCGCAGTATGCCGTCTGCATCGTGCCCGGCAACCGGGATAATCTCCGCAGCAAATGCCCCATTGCGCGTGGCTTCCCAGGCGCGCTGGTGGGAACGGGCGGCAAACTGATCCTGTAACTCGCGTCCAATCCCGGAAACCCGTGCCAGCATTTCTGCGGTAAGCCCCATCATGCCGGCCGCTTTTGCCACGTTGCGGCTCAGACCGGGGTGAAAGTCTACCCCGTGATCCATCGGCACATGCCCCATATGCTCCACGCCTCCTACCAGGCAGGCGGCCGCATCGCCGACCATAATGGCGCGTGCGGCGTCGTGCAGCGCCTGCATTGACGAACCACACAGCCGGTTGACGGTGGTGGCAGGAACACGAGGGGGAATATCAGCCAGCAGGGCGGCATTGCGCGCAATATTAAACCCCTGCTCCAGCGTCTGTTGCACGCAGCCCCAGTAAATATCGTCCAGTGCTGCGGCTTCCAGCGCCGGGTTACGGCGCAGCAGGCTCTGCATCAGTAACGCGGAGAGATCCTCGGCCCGACAATGGCGGAATGCGCCGCCTTTGGAGCGTCCCATTGGCGTGCGTACTGCATCAACAATCACTACGTTTTCCATTGTGTCTTCCTCACGCCAGGGTTTGGGTCAGATCGCCGGCAGGATACCAGCTGTCTGCAGTTGCAGACTGGCTGCGCATGCGTTCAGGTAACTGATACAGTGGGCCCAGCCCACTCAGCGCGTCAGCGCGGGCAATAAAGGCACTGTTTCCCAGCGTATCAAGATAGCGGAAGGCTCCGCCACGGAAAGGGGGGAATCCCAGGCCGTAAACCAGCGCCAGATCGGCTTCACCGGGACTGGCAACAATACCTTCCTCCAGGCAGCGCACTACTTCGTTAATCATCGGGATCATCATACGGTCAATAATCTCGGCATCGCTGAACCGGGCACTTTGCTGACGTACCTGATTCAGCAGCGTATCCGTTTCCGGATCGGCACATTTTTTCGGCTTACCTTTGCTGTCGGTTTCCCAGCGCCAGAAACCGCGCTGGTTTTTCTGGCCCAGACGTCCGGCCTCAAACAGCACGTCAATCACGTCATGCTGTGCTTTACTCATACGCTCGGGGTACGCCGCAGCCATAACCGCCTGAGCATGATGCGCGGTATCAATACCCACCACATCCAGCAGCCAGGAGGGCCCCATTGGCCAGCCAAACTGCTGCTCCATTACTTTATCCACCTGGCGGAAATCGGCACCATCGCGCAGCAGCAGACTGAAGGCAGCAAAATAGGGAAACAGTACGCGGTTAACAAAAAAGCCAGGGCAGTCATTAACCACAATCGGGGTTTTACCCATTTTGCTGGCCCAGGAAACCACCTGCGCAATGGTACTGTCACTGGTTTTCTTTCCCCGGATCACTTCCACCAGCGGCATTCGTGGCACCGGATTAAAAAAGTGCATGCCACAGAAGTTTTCCGGCCGTTTTAACCCTTTTGCCAGCATGCTGATCGGGATAGTTGAAGTATTTGAAGCCAGGATAGCCTCCGGGCGCATATGGCTTTCAGCTTCTGCCAGCACCGTAGCCTTTACCATCGGGTTTTCTACCACCGCTTCCACCACCACATCAGCCCGTTCAAAGCAGGCATAATTCAGGGTTGGATGAATAGTCGCCATTATTCCGGCCAGGCGGGTGCCATCAATCTTGCCGCGTTTCAGTTGTCCGTTCAGCAGGCGGGCCGCTTCGCTGACGCCCGACTTCAGCGATTTTTCGCTGATATCTTTCATCAGCACCGGGACACCTTTCCAGGCAGACTGATAAGCGATACCGCCGCCCATAATCCCGGCTCCCAACACCGCCGCCTGTTGTGGCGCAGGCAAATCGCGGGTCAGGGCCTTTACTTTGGCTTTTTCCGTCTGATCGTTGAGGAAAATACCAATCAATGCGCGGGCTTCAGCGGACTGCGCCAGCGGAACAAAGGCGGCAGATTCCTGCTGCAGGGCCTCATCACGTTCCATGCCTGCTGCAGCTTCAATGGTTTTCACTGCCGCCAGCGGTGCGGGGTAATGTTTGCCGGCAGTCTGCATCACCAGCGCTTTGGCGGTAGTGAAGCTCATGGCAGCTTCGGTTTGACTCAGTTTCAGCGGCGCGCGTTTCTGCTGGCGGCGCTCCTGCCACGGCAACTGACCGTCAATCGCCTGTTGCAGCACCGCCAGCGCGGCCTGATGCAACTTATCGGTGGTCACCACGGCATCCACCAGACCCAGCTTCAATGCCTGTGCGGCATCGACATCTTTACCAGCGGTGATAATCTCCATCGCACTGTCAGCACCCAGCAGGCGGGGCAGGCGCACGGTGCCGCCGAAGCCCGGCATAATGCCGAGGCGGGTTTCCGGTAACCCAATGCGTAAATCGCTGCTGGCAATACGGAAATCGGTCGCCAGCGCACATTCGCAGCCGCCACCCAGCGCATACCCGCTCAGCGCTGAAACGGTGGGCACCGGTAAATCTTCCAGCCGGTTAAAAATGGCATTGGCAAAGTTCAGCCATTCGCTCAGCTTTGCGGCCGGCGAGCTGAACAGCGCCAGAAATTCAGTAATATCAGCGCCAACAATAAAAGCCGGTTTTGCCGAGCTAAGCAGCACCCCTTTCAGTGTGCTTTGCTGATCAAGTTGCGCGATCGCTTGTTGCAGGCTGGCCACCGTGCGGGTATCCAGCTTATTGACCGAGCCGGGAGCATTAAATGTCAGTTCGGCTACTCCGTCCTGCAGCCAGCTGAGGGTGAGTGTTTCACTTTGATAAAGCATTTCGTTCTCCTGGGCCACGACAGGTTAAAGTGATCTGGTCATACCAGACAACGGTGAGTGTGGGATTGATGTTAATTATTTGCAAATAACATATTTCTAAATTGCAAACAGGGTCACAGCCGGGGCGACACGCCATCCATTGCCTGACTGTGATAAGATGAGAGTAATGTAGTGAATACGGAGAAGATGTTATGGAATCGTTGTCAGAACTTTATCGTGAGCATATCAAAACCCTGCAGCAGCGTGCGCAACAGGTGCTGGCACGTCACAATCTGGATGCAATGCTTATTCATTCCGGGGAACTGCTGACGGTATTCCTTGACGATCATAACTATCCGTTTAAGGTGAATCCCCAGTTTAAAGCCTGGGCACCAGTCACTCAGGTGCCAAACTGCTGGCTGTGGATTGATGGCGTCAGTAAGCCCAAAATGTGGTTCTGGTCGCCGGTTGACTACTGGCATAAAGTTGAGCCGTTACCGCATGCCTTCTGGACCAAAGAAATTGAAGTGACAGCGCTTACCGATGCTGACAATATTGGTCAGCTGCTCCCCGCTTCGCGCCAGAATGTTGCCTATATCGGCCCGGTGCAGGCCAGGGCAACGCAGCTGGGTTTCAGCACTGATAATATTAATCCCAAAGGCGTGCTGGATTTTCTGCACTTTTATCGCGCGGTTAAAACGCCCTACGAACTCTACTGTATGCGTCAGGCGCAGAAAATCGCCGTTAGTGGGCACCGTGCGGCCAAAGAAGCGTTTCGCTCCGGTATGAGCGAGTTTGATATCAATATTGCCTACCTGAGCGCCACCGGGCACCGTGATACCGACGTGCCCTATGGCAATATTATTGCGCTCAATCAACACGCGGCGGTTCTGCACTATACCCACCTTGATCATCAGCCGCCTGAAAAGCGCCGCAGCTTTTTAATTGATGCCGGCGCGGAATATCTTGGTTATGCTGCCGATTTAACCCGCAGCTACGCGGCCAGTGAAAATAGTGATTTCGCTCAGTTGATTAAAGATATGAATACCGAAGAGCTGGCGCTGATTGCCACCCTCAAAGCGGGGGTAAATTACAGCGAATATCATCAGCAGATGCATTACCGCCTGGCCAGTCTGCTGATTAAACATCAGCTGATTAATAATATAAGTGCCGAAGCGATGGTCAAAGAAGATCTGACCGGACCATTTATGCCGCATGGGATTGGTCATCAGCTTGGCCTGCAGGTTCATGATGTCGGCGGCTTTATGCAGGATGATAAAGGTACCCACTTAGCTGCTCCGGCACAGTATCCTTATCTGCGCTGCACGCGGGTACTGGCACCTGGCATGGTGGTAACCATTGAGCCTGGGATCTACTTTATCGATTCCCTGCTGACACCGTTGCGCGGCGGTAAATTCAGCCATCATTTCGACTGGGCGAAAATTGATGCTCTGAAGCCATATGGTGGTATCCGCATCGAGGATAATATTGTTATCCACGCCAACAGCACGGAAAACATGACCCGCGACCTGCATCTGGCCTGATGGACGCTTATCCGGTACCCGCTGAGCCTTTCAGCTTCAGCGAAGAGATAAAGAAAAGCCGTTTTATCACCCTGCTGGCACCCACGGAGGGCGTGGAGGCCGCGCGCGCCTTTGTGCAGGATATCAAACGACAGCATCCTGCTGCCCGGCATCACTGCTGGGCATGGGTTGCCGGTGCGCCGGATGATTCTCAGCAGCTTGGCTTTTCCGATGACGGTGAGCCATCGGGTACCGCCGGTAAACCCATGCTGGCGCAACTGATGGGTAGTGGTGTGGGTGAGATCACCGCCGTGGTGGTACGCTATTATGGTGGTATTCAGCTGGGAACCGGCGGGCTGGTCAAAGCTTACGGCGGCGGGGTCCAACAGGCGCTGCGTCTGCTGCCGCGTCGAACCAAAGTGCCGGTACTGCACTTCCGTCTGTTGTGTGATTATGCCCAGCTAAGCGATATTGAGCGGCTGGTGGCTCGCTATGATGGTCGGGTAATGCACAGTGAGTTTTTGCACAATGTTACGCTGGAGTTAGTGCTGCCCCATGCGCAGGTTGAGGCATTTAAAAAGAACTTATCAGACTTCAGTCGTGGCGCACTGCAGTTAGCGCCGGTTACATAACATATATCTTGTCAGGAAAGGAACGGCAGAATGCATTTCCGTGCCATTACGCGCATTGTGGGTTTACTGGTCATTTTATTCTCGAGCACCATGATTGTTCCGGGGCTGGTGGCCTTGATATACCGTGACGGTGCCGGACGCGCGTTTACGCAAACCTTCTTTATGGCGCTGATGATTGGCACTCTGCTGTGGTGGCCGAATCGCAAAATGAAAAGCGAATTAAAGCCGCGCGAAGGTTTTTTGATCGTGGTGCTGTTCTGGACGGTGCTAGGCAGCGTGGGGGCCATGCCCTTTATGTTTGCCGAACAGCCCCATCTGTCGGTTACCGATGCGTTCTTTGAATCCTTCTCCGGCCTGACCACCACTGGCGCGACCACCCTGGTCGGGTTGGACAGCCTGCCAAAAGCCATTCTGTTCTACCGGCAGATGCTGCAGTGGCTGGGAGGTATGGGGATTATCGTGTTGGCAGTGGCGATCCTGCCTATTCTCGGCGTCGGGGGGATGCAGTTGTATCGTGCTGAAATGCCGGGGCCGCTGAAAGATAATAAAATGCGCCCGCGTATTGCCGAAACCGCCAAAACCCTGTGGCTGATCTATGTATTGCTGACGGTTGCCTGCGCAATTGCGCTCTGGGCGGCGGGAATGCCACTGTTTGATGCCATTGGCCACAGCTTTGCCACTATTGCTATTGGTGGCTTTTCCACTCATGACGCCAGCATTGGCTTCTTTAACAGCCCGACCATCAATACGATTATCGCCATCTTCCTGCTGATTTCAGGTTGTAACTATGGCCTGCACTTTTCCCTGCTGAGTGGTCGCAGTCTGCGGGCTTACTGGCGTGATCCTGAATTTCGTATGTTTATCGGCGTGCAGTTTACCCTGGTGATTATCTGCACTCTGGTACTCTGGTTTCACAATGTGTATGCCAGCGGATTACAAACCCTGAATCAGGCCTTCTTCCAGGTGGTGTCGATGGCGACTACGGCAGGTTTCACTACCGACAGTATTGCGCGTTGGCCGCTGTTTCTGCCGGTGCTGCTACTGTGCTCTGCGTTTATAGGTGGCTGTGCAGGGTCAACCGGTGGTGGGTTGAAGGTGATCCGTATCCTGCTGTTGTTTAAACAGGGAATCCGTGAACTGAAGCGTCTGGTACACCCGAATGCGGTGTACACCATTAAGCTGGGCAACCGGGCATTGCCGGAACGGATACTGGAAGCAGTATGGGGGTTCTTCTCGGCTTATGCGCTGGTGTTTATTTTAAGTATGTTAGCGATTATTGCTACCGGAGTGGATGACTTCTCTGCTTTCGCTGCTGTTGCGGCTACACTGAATAACCTTGGACCGGGACTGGGGGTGGTGGCTGATAACTTTACCTCGATGAATGATCCGGCCAAATGGATACTGATTTCAACGATGCTGTTTGGGCGTCTTGAAGTTTTCACACTACTGGTGCTGTTCACGCCGACCTTTTGGCGTGAGTAAGAGAGTAATTTTATGAAAGCGCTGATTATTTTTTCGAGCCGGGATGGCCAGACGCGTGAAATCGCGTCCTGTATTGCTAATCACTTAAAAGAAGTGTGCGAGTGCGATGTTTTTGACATTCAGCACGTTACTGATTTGGACTGGCAGCAGTACGACAGGGTGTTAATTGGTGCTTCTATCCGTTACGGGCATTTTCATCCGATGGTCAGTCAATTTGTCAAAAAACATTTGGCGGCATTACAACAGCGGGTGGGGGGATTCTTTTCAGTCAACCTGACGGCGCGCAAAGCGGAAAAGCGTTCACCGCAAACCAATGCTTATACCCGCAAGTTTTTGTTGCACTCCCCCTGGGAGCCGGACTGCTGTGCGGTCTTTGCCGGCGCATTGCGTTACCCACAATATGGTTTCTTTGACCGCATCATGATCCAGCTGATTATGCGTATGACCGGCGGCGAAACCGATGCCAGTAAAGAAGTTGAATATACCGACTGGCAGCAGGTGGCACGATTTGCCCATGAATTTGCTGAATTACCAGGCAAAATGCAGTAAAAATACGCGCTTCGTAGAAAAAAAAGGCACTCAGACAATTTTTTAAAATTAGCCCTTGTCAGGCGCTGAGAACTCCCTATAATGCGCCCCCACTGACACGGAACAAC
>CALYQW010000023.1 GCA_945290265.1 uncultured Erwinia sp. | reverse complement strand
ATTGGCTAAGCGAAAAGAAAATTCATTGTTCATGGTGGCGTTCCGGTTCTGATTTGAAGTCTCAGAGCCTAAAGCGACCGGCGGGTAGGAGAACTTAAACCGGAATCAGTGATTTTTAAGCTTTCCACACAAATTGTTGCTATGATGCATGAAAGCTAACTAGGTGATTGATAAAACTGATATCTTCATGGCACATAAGGAATTATTGGTTTTTTTATCATTTATGGCGTTACAGGTTTATGTTGCTGTTGAATCATGGAGTTCCTGTTATGGGCAATGAAGTTTATGAGAGTCAAAATGCACCTTGAAGTTTTAAAGGCACAGATTGATAAATCGGCTAAGAGTATACGTCATGGTTGTAACGGGGCGGAAAAAGAAGAAGCTATCGCAATGATTTAAAATTTTAGAGAGATTCATCTTTATCCTCTGATGTTAATGAAAAATCATCTAGCTAGAACGGCTATTAAGATTGATAAAAAAATCATTGTTGCGAGGCGTTTGAAGAGATTGCCAACGATAATAGATAAACTTGAACGTTCAACTTTAGATAATGGGAAAACTAACAATTCAATAAAAATTACCCGAGTGCAAGATATCGGTGGTTGTCGAGCAATAGTTAAAAATATTGAGCAATTAAAAGCGTTAAAAGAACGACTTTTAAAGAGTCGCTCTGCGCATAAAATAATCAAACAATCGGATTATCTAACACCTAAAGTCAGTGGATATGGTGGGGTACATCTTGTATACAGTTGCTTTGATGAAAGGGATATAAATTATCTATGGCGTAAAACTAAAATTGAAGTACAACTTAGAACTGAATGGCAACATGCTTGGGCAACTGGTTTGGAAACTATTGATACTCTGGAAGATATTAAATTAAAAAACCTCGAATGAATGTTATGATGAATGGCGTAGGTTCTTCTATTCAAGTGATTGTCTTGTAGCTCATGATGAAAAAGCTTGTCTTTTGCCTTCTTAAAAGGTTGATGCCTATGAGATTGAACTGAAAAAATTGGAATAAATTTTATCTGTCAGAAAAAAACTAAGGGCTTATGCTTTAGCCATTAATATGACTACAAATGATGAAGTAAAAAATCATTGCCTAAGAAATTAAAAGGACACATTTTACTATCTTTGGAGTTTATAGATTCAGATAAGAGGAAGATGTTACTTACAGTTAAAGGCTATTCTCTCAAAGAAGTTGATTTAGCTCTGAAAGAGCTGAAGAAAGAAGATGCCGATCCAAAAAATAAAATTGCTGTACTATTAGCAACTGACAATATCAATTTCATTGAAAAAAACATACTCTAACTATTTTGGTTCAACAAATCAGTTTAACCGTTTCATTTAAAGATATTTGAAATAGCATAATCTATTCAGAGGCTTAAATAGCCTCTGTGTTAATTATAGCTCTATTACTTATAGGTTTATTATAATTAAAGGATTGACAGGAAGATGGAATATTCTGGTGGGGGTTATTAATATCCTAATTGGTAGGTTAAAGTTAAGCTTGTTTATTTTGTAACTCTTATATGGAAATTTTATTTATAAAATTAATCTTTTAAATTATAGAAAATAGTGTTTGATGAGGTTGGGCTTTTGAATGATTTCAATTTATTGATGAGTTAAGAGCCACAACTATCTAGTAGTTAGATTATTTAAGAAGGTCAACATAAAAGGCTGGCCTTCTTAAATTTTTATTGGTTATTCAAAAGAGGGATATAGTAAGTTTTAGCAAAAGCTTCTGCTAAAACTTCAAAGTTGGAGCGTGCTTGCAAGTCGATATCGAATTCACCATTTGGGGTCTTAAGGTGCACCGGGTCTCCTGAAGTTACTTCCATTTCGAGATTAACACAGGTTGAGAAATTTAGTATTCCGTCGATAATGTTATTAACCTCGCTATTCTCGAGAATAGCATAAGCCATATCTTCAGATAGTTTATCGATCAATTTTTTGTCCATTTAAATCCTTTCAAGTTAATGAAGTGTTTTAAAATATTTACCAAGAGTTACTCATAACATGAATGAAAAATCGTACATTTAGATAACCCTTCCATATTTATTGCTGACGATAAATCACTAACTCTTATATAATTCAATATAAAAATGGATTTGGCAAGTTTAAATGTACTTTTCTGTTGTTTTCGTATGTCCGAGAATATGCATTATAGTATCAATTAGGGGGGGGGGTCCCTTTGCTGTTCCGACCACGATTTCGCCGCAATTTCTGGATGCTCAACATAAGCAGGCCTGTCACAATAAGTATGAGCACCAGCAACACCCAGAGAAAAGACGGGTCGGTATCTCCATCAGCAAATCCTAATCCTGTACGATTCAGGAAATCATTACTGATTTGCGACAAATAATCGACTACCCCCCCCAAAGAGAACAGCACGATGAAAAATGCTGCTACCAGGCAGAGCAGAGCGATAACTACGTTATTTCTTATATTGACATGACGCATAGTTTGTACTCCCGGTAACATCTATCCGACCATAAGCCAATAATCCTTTTCCCCCGGGAACACGGATTTTATTACGTTTTAGTAGCGAACTTCTGACTCTTTGGAAATCAAGAATGTTATAGAACGTAATACATCCCCAGGATTCTCCTTCGCCATTCGGACGCAAGGGATGAAGCCGAAAAGATCCGCGATCAACGCCATTTACAAAAACATGGTCGGTCATTGTTTGAGCATTAAACAGACCGAACCATTCATCATGGTTAGTACCATTTTTAAAATCTTTTACGAATCGTTCAACTCTGTTAGCAAAACTGCCTTTTGGTGCATCGACTATCCAATAAGTGCCAACAGGTAACGCTGCATTCCTGATATAAGCACACTCTGCAATATTGGTCACAGGCGCTATACCTGAGAAGACGGGAAAAGTCCCGATACCGTAGACGTGAAGTTTTAGTCGCTGTCGATCTGCTGAAACATCGTTGTAATCCATTCGGCAAATCTGCATAACTGCCTCCCTGTTAATGAGGGAAATTATCTTATCTTCTGGCCAGGAAACGATCCAGTTTGACAGGAATATTTCAGATATTTAGAAGAACTAAGTCAGTATGAAGTATTAGATTTATGTAATTATCCTTCTCCCGCTTAATCCCGGATAGTGGTGGAGAGGTGATACGCATGCTCATATAAACGATATCCAATGGTGAACTGAAGCAGTCAGACATACTTTGGTGTCCAGCTGTATTATCATCTCTTGCGTTATCATCCCTCCGGCCAGACACAGCCAAAATCAGTTAACCCCTTTAATCATAATTTCGTGTACACTGTGCGGCCACCAAGCCAGGGCGTCAGCGCCTGTTGGTTTGTGTCGGGCACTATCACAGAATGAGTTATCAGCGGGTCGGGCGCGCTTTTATAGCTAACCCGCTGTTTTGAAAGCATACCAGACGCCTGGGAAGGCGACAGTGAGGTAACGCTATGAGCGAAAAGTTACAAAAAGTATTAGCCCGTGCCGGACACGGTTCCCGCCGCGAAATTGAAACTATGATCTCTGCCGGACGCGTCAGCGTTGATGGCAAACTGGCCACCCTGGGTGATCGCGTCGAACCTTCTAAATCCCTGAAAATCCGTATTGATGGTTATCTTGTGTCCATCAGTGACTCCACCGAGCAGGTGTGTCGGGTGCTGGCGTATTATAAGCCGGAAGGTGAACTCTGTACCCGTAACGATCCGGAAGGGCGTCCAACGGTATTTGACCGTCTACCGCGTCTGCGCGGCGCGCGCTGGATTGCGGTGGGGCGTCTGGACGTCAACACCTGCGGTCTGCTGCTGTTTACCACCGATGGTGAACTGGCAAACCGTCTGATGCACCCCAGCCGTGAAGTTGAGCGCGAATATGCGGTACGCGTCTTCGGCCAGGTGGATGATGAAAAAATCAAACAGCTGAGCCGTGGCGTACAGCTGGAAGATGGTCCGGCGGCGTTTAAAACCCTGAAGTTTGCCGGTGGAGAAGGGATTAACCAGTGGTATAACGTTACGCTGACCGAAGGACGTAACCGTGAGGTGCGCCGCCTGTGGGAAGCGGTGGGCGTGCAGGTCAGTCGTCTGATCCGCGTGCGCTACGGTGATATCGATCTGCCAAAAGGCTTACCGCGCGGTGGCTGGACTGAGCTGGACCTGGCACCGACCAACTACCTGCGTCAGCTGGTGGGGCTGGAGGAAGAAACCGTCAGTAAAGTACCGGTGGAGAAAGATCGCCGTCGTACCAAAGCCAATCAAATCCGCCGTGCGGTCAAACGTCACAGCGGTACGGCGAAATCCAGTAAACCTTCTGCTGCCCGCCGTTCCTCACGCCGTCAGCAGCAGGGCTGAAATCCAACCGGAGCGCGCAAGGCTCTCCGGTAGTCAGGTCTAAGGCCGGTCAGGCTGTGCCTTGTAGCAAAGGCCGCTCTTGCCAGCACTGTCTTTACCCATCAGCCATAAATACAGCGGCATAATATCGGCCGGGGTTTTCAGCGTCAGCGGCTCTTCCTGTGGGAAGGCGCTGGCGCGCATTTTGGTGCGGGTACCCCCCGGGTCAATACAGTTTACCCGCAGTTTTGCCGGATCGTACTCATCCGCCAGCACCTGCATCATCCCTTCAGTAGCAAATTTAGATACCGAATAGGCCCCCCATCCGGCGCGTCCCTGACTGCCAACGCTGGAAGAAGTGAGGATCAGTGACGCGGAATCGGATTTCAGCAGCAGTGGCAGCAGGGCCTGGGTAAGGAAAAAGGTGCTGTTAACGTTAACCTGCATCACCTGCTGCCATAAATCCGGCGGCTGTTTGTCCATTGTTACCACTTCACCCAGCAGTCCGGCGTTGTGCAGTACACCATCCAGACGTGGAAGCTGACCGGCAATATCTTCTGCCAGCTGGCGACAGCTGTCTGCAGTGGCGGTTTCCAGATCGAGAACAAACCAGCGCGCGCTGTTGGCCTGTAGTTTATTAATCTGCTCGCATACCTGCTGCAGTTTTTCACCATTACGTCCCAGCAGCACTACCTGCGCGCCATAGCGGGCGTAGGTGATAGCGGCTTCGCGACCAATACCGTCGCTGGCACCGGTGATAAGAACGATGCGGTCAGCCAGAAGGTTACTATCGGGTTGATATTCCATGAAAAACTCTCCTTCAGGAATCGAATAACAGGACTAAAAATGTAGCCTGCCAGACATGCTCTGTCACCCCGTAACCGGGTAAAAACCACATATTGCAAAAAAAAAGGCGGTTACAGGTACGGGCGGGATAAAAATAGCGCAATACAACGTTACTCAACGACCGTGACAGGCGACGAGTGGCAGCGACTCAGTTACACTGAGGCCTGATTTTAAAAAACCGACAACAAGGTGGATATAAGTGGATCTGTTTTCTTATTACGGACTTTTTCTGGCAAAAACCGTTACCCTGGTGGTGGCGATCGTGGCGGTGATTCTGGTGATTGCCGGTGTCGCGCTGCGAAAACGTGATGCAGGCGGTCAGCTTAAGCTGACCGATCTGAAACAACGCTACAGCGCGATGCAGGATGAAATGCGGGTAGCCACGTTATCAAAGGCGCAACAGAAGCAGTGGCAGAAGGAACAGAAAAAGAAGCAAAAACGGGAAGATAGAGCCAGCAAGCAGCAGGTAAAACAGGGAGCGGATAACCCGGATGCGAAGGCAACTACCTGGGTCATCGACTTTAAAGGCAGTACCGATGCCCATGAAGTCAGCGCGCTGCGCGAAGAAGTTTCAGCAGTGCTGGCGGTTGCCAGCGCTGCTGATGAAGTATTGCTGCGGCTGGAAAGTCCCGGTGGTGTGGTACATGGTTATGGTCTGGCTGCATCACAGCTGCAGCGCCTGCGTGATAAAGGGCTGTCGCTGACGGTGGCGGTGGACAAAGTGGCTGCCAGCGGCGGCTATATGATGGCCTGCGTGGCCGACCGCATCGTCGCCGCGCCGTTTTCTCTTATTGGCTCTATTGGCGTGGTGGCACAGATCCCCAACTTTAACCGTCTGCTGAAAAATCACGATATTGACGTCGAGCTGCACACCGCCGGTGAGTATAAGCGCACCCTGACCATGTTCGGTGAAAATACGGAACAGGGACGGGAAAAATTCCGTCACGATCTGAACGATATCCACGGCCTGTTCAAGCAGTTTGTCCATCAGATGCGCCCGTCACTGGATATTGATGCGGTAGCAACCGGCGAATACTGGTTTGGCACTCAGGCGCAGGAAAAAGGGCTGGTGGATGAACTGGGCACCAGTGATGATCTAATTATCAGCAAACTGAACAGCCATCAGGTGATTGGCGTACGCTATGCCCAGCGCAAACGTCTGATGGATCGCTTTACCCACAGCGCAGCGCTCAGTGCGGAACGTCTGCTGCTACGTTTCTGGCAGCGTGGCAATAAACCGCTGATGTAGTCGACTGCGGTCCCGGCCGCATCAGGCGGCCGGGACTGAACATATCAGATCCTTCTTATTTCACCCGCGCTGCCGATCATTTTCCCACCACCTTCTGCGTTTTTGGCGAACACAATTTGAAAATGCGGTTTTCAACGGACTTTTTCCTCTCATTCCTGGCATAAACGTCACCTTAATGCTAATTAAGTTGCGTATCAGATTTTATCAGGTAGAGTGTGGGCGTTTCGGGTTCCGGGCGTAATGCATACTTTACGCTCTGTTAGATCATCGTTTGACAGGTGGTGGAAAGTACCGTTAATCAGCGTGTTATAACGCTTCACCTCAGGCTGAATCAGACAGGAAGTTATCCGGGCAGGAGCCAAATCCCTGATAACCAATTCACAGTATCCTGTGTGATCAGGGTTGACGGCACTGTTTACTCTCGGATGTTTTAATCAGGTAAAGGTAATTATGGGAAAAGCTCTGGTAATAGTTGAGTCCCCGGCAAAAGCCAAAACGATCAATAAATATCTTGGCAAAGACTACGTGGTTAAATCCAGCGTAGGTCATATTCGTGATTTGCCGACCAGTGGGTCAACAGTTAAAAAGAGCGCTGACTCTACAACCAGTAAAACAGCCAAAAAAGTTAAAAAGGACGAGAAGGCGGCGCTGGTCAGTCGGATGGGCGTTAATCCTTATCACGGCTGGGAGGCGAACTATCAGATCCTGCCCGGTAAGGAAAAAGTGGTTGCCGAGCTGAAATCACTGGCAGAGAATGCTGACCATATCTATCTCGCAACCGACCTTGACCGCGAAGGGGAAGCCATCGCCTGGCACCTGCGGGAAGTGATCGGCGGTGACGACACCCGCTACAGTCGCGTCGTGTTTAACGAAATCACTAAAAATGCGATTCGCCAGGCGTTTGATAAGCCGGGCGAACTGAATATCGACCGTGTTAATGCTCAGCAGGCTCGCCGTTTCATGGATCGCGTGGTGGGCTATATGGTTTCCCCCCTGCTGTGGAAAAAAGTGGCGCGCGGACTCTCTGCCGGGCGCGTGCAGTCGGTAGCCGTGCGTCTGGTGGTTGAGCGTGAACGTGAAATTAAAGCGTTTGTACCGGAAGAATACTGGGAGCTGAATGCCCGGCTTGCAACGCCTAAAGGGGTTGAGCTGCCAATGCAGGTAACCCACCAGAAGGATAAACCATTCCGTCCGGTTAACCGCGAGCAAACCCATGCCGCTGTCAGCCTGCTGGAGAAAGCCCGCTTTGTGGTGGAAGACCGCGAAGATAAGCCGACCAGCAGTAAACCTGGCGCACCGTTTATCACCTCGACCCTGCAACAGGCGGCCAGTACCCGTCTGGGGTTTGGCGTGAAAAAAACCATGATGATGGCACAGCGGTTGTATGAGGCCGGGCACATCACCTATATGCGTACCGATTCGACCAACCTCAGTCAGGATGCGCTGAGCATGGCGCGCGACTATATTGGCAGCGAATTTGGTGCTAAGTATCTGCCGAAAGCCGCCAATGTTTACAGCAGCAAAGAAAACTCACAGGAAGCGCACGAGGCGATCCGTCCTTCGGACGTTTCCGTACTGGCAGAACAGCTGAAAGATATGGAAGCCGATGCGCAAAAACTGTATCAGCTGATCTGGCGTCAGTTCGTTGCCTGTCAGATGATGCCTGCGCAGTATGATTCAACCACCCTGACGGTGGCCGCGGGTGACTTTAAGCTAAAAGCCAAAGGGCGTACGCTGCGCTTTGACGGCTGGACAAAAGTTATGCCGGCGCTGCGCAAGGGTGATGAAGATCGCACCCTGCCAGCGGTGGAGATCGGCAATGAGCTGAGCCTGCAGGAACTGCTGCCCAGCCAGCACTTTACCAAGCCTCCGGCCCGCTTCAGTGAAGCCTCGCTGGTGCGTGAACTGGAGAAACGTGGTATCGGTCGTCCGTCTACCTATGCATCAATTATTTCGACTATCCAGGACCGCGGCTACGTTAAAGTGGAAAGCCGGCGTTTCTATGCCGAAAAAATGGGTGAAATCGTTACTGACCGCCTGGAGCAGAACTTCCGTGAGCTGATGAATTACGATTTCACCGCCCATATGGAAGATGCGCTGGATAAAGTGGCCAATAACCAGGCGCAGTGGAAAGCGGTGCTGGATAACTTCTTTGATGATTTTACCCAGCAGCTGGATCAGGCTGGTAAAGAGCCGGAAGAGGGCGGCATGCAGCCCAACCATGTGGTGCTGACGTCCATCGAATGCCCAACCTGCAGCCGTCAGATGGGGATCCGTACCGCCAGTACCGGTGTGTTCCTCGGCTGTTCCGGCTATGCGTTGCCGCCGAAAGAGCGTTGTAAGCAGACCATCAACCTGATCCCTGAGAATGAAGTGCTAAATATTCTTGAGGGAGATGATGCGGAAACCAATGCGCTTCGCGCCCGTCATCGCTGCGACAAATGCGGTACGGCGATGGACAGCTATCTGATTGATACTCACAGAAAGTTGCACGTTTGTGGTAACAACCCGGAATGTGACGGCTACAAGATTGAGCAGGGTGAGTTCCGTATTAAGGGCTATGACGGTCCGGTTGTGGAGTGTGAAAAATGTGGTTCTGACATGCACCTGAAAATGGGGCGTTTTGGTAAGTACATGGGGTGCACTAACGACGGCTGTAAAAACACCCGTAAGATCCTGCGTAATGGTGAGGTCGCGCCACCGAAGGAAGATCCGGTGCCACTGCCTGAACTGCCGTGTGAAAAATCGGAAGCATACTTTGTACTGCGTGATGGCGCTGCGGGGATCTTCCTGGCTGCCAACACCTTCCCGAAATCGCGCGAAACCCGTGCGCCGCTGGTGGAAGAACTGCAACGATTCAGCGATCGCCTGCCGGAAAAACTGCGTTATCTGGCTGATGCCCCGGTCAGTGACGAAGAAGGCAATAAAGCGGTGGTTCGTTTCAGTCGCAAAACCAAACAACAGTACGTCAGTACCGAAAAAGACGGCAAAGCGACCGGCTGGAGTGCTTTCTTTATTGACGGACAGTGGCAGGTGACAAAAAAGTAACGTGACACATCCTCAGCACCAGGGGCGAACTCAGGTTCGCCCTTTTATCCATTATTTACCCGATCGCGCTGTTGTTAATCCTCTTATGCTATACATCTAAACTGTCTTTGATATAGTTGTTATAGAAGTGTCTTTTTTTATTATCTATTGGCATTAGTGCTTTATGTAACGCTTCCTCAGAGCCCATTGAAGTCTGGCAGATTTCTCTGTCAGCACACGACCAGCCTGAGCGGGTATCCGGCATCAAACCAGGGTAAATCAGAAATGAAACTGCAACAGCTGCGTTATATTGTTGAGGTGGTGAATCACAACCTCAACGTATCTTCTACCGCCGAAGGGCTTTATACTTCTCAGCCGGGGATCAGCAAGCAGGTACGGATGCTTGAAGATGAGCTGGGGATCCAGATTTTTTCACGCAGCGGTAAACACCTGACTCAGGTTACCCCGGCAGGGGAAGAGATCATTCGTATTGCGCGTGAAGTCCTGTCAAAAGTAGATGCCATTAAATCGGTGGCCGGGGAACACACCTGGCCGGATAAAGGCTCACTGTATGTGGCCACCACCCACACTCAGGCGCGCTATGCGCTGCCAGGGGTGATCAAAGGCTTTATTGAGCGTTATCCCCGGGTTTCCCTACATATGCATCAGGGCTCGCCCACCCAGATTGCGGAAGCGGTGTCTAAAGGTAACGCGGATTTTGCCATCGCCACCGAAGCACTGCATCTTTATGATGATCTGATTATGTTGCCCTGTTATCACTGGAACCGCGCAGTAGTGGTGACACCGGATCACCCGCTGGCGGGCAAAAAAAATATTACTATTGAGGAACTGGCTGAGTATCCGCTGGTAACCTATACCTTCGGCTTTACCGGACGCTCGGAGCTGGATACCGCCTTTACCCGCGCCGGCCTGACGCCGCATATCGTTTTTACCGCCACCGATGCTGATGTGATTAAAACCTATGTGCGCCTCGGCCTGGGGGTTGGGGTGATTGCCAGCATGGCCGTGGATCCGATTTCAGATCCTGATTTGGTGCGTATTGAAGCCAGCGATCTCTTTACTTCCAGCACCACCAAAATCGGCTTTCGCCGAAGTACCTTCCTGAGAAGCTATATGTACGACTTCATACAGCGCTTTGCGCCGCATCTGACCAGGGATGTGGTTGATATGGCGGTTGGATTGCGATCCAACGATGAGATTGAAGCGATGTTTAATGATATAAAGCTGCCGGCCAGATAACCTCATATTCACCCGCCTTCCTGCCGCAGGAAGGCGGCGATCGACTTTCCCACCAATATCAGCAGTTTACTGACTAACAAATTTTTTGACTAAAAAAAAGTCAGCTTCACAGTAAAAAAACAGTTTTATTTACCGGTTATTAATTGGATAATTCCTAAACTTTATTCCTATACTTCATAATCAACCCCTTATAATGGTAGTGATTTTCTTATGAGCAACGTTATTAATATGAGCAAAGAATCCTGTACTGTTAGCGCTTTAACCCCGGGGAATGCCGCCGAAACTAAGACTAATCACGCGTTCAGACGCAAAGTCTGGTTGAAGACGCTGGGTGCTTTGGCATTGTTTTGGGCTGCTGTTGCCGGCATTGTATTTACCGCCTGCCATTTTTTTATGGCCTGAGATAATTCTGATACATGCGACAATTATCATGTATAATTAATTAATTGTTACGAGGTAACAGATTGCATGTCCGCACAGCGGTGAAGGTAGCAGAGAGATGGATAGTGCCACGGCAGAATAATCAGGGCGGGCGCAGAGACCGCCCTGATTGTTTTACTTCTTAAACAGAAGATGGCCCAGTTTGGCCGCTTTGGTGTCCAGATAGTGCGCATTGGCAGGATTGCGCCCTACCAGTAGGGGAACGCGCTCTACAATGTTGATCCCCGCTTCGCTGAGAATTTTCACTTTACGCGGGTTATTGGTCATCAAACGAACTTCATTGACCCCCAGCAGATGGAACATATCGGCACACAGGGTGAAATCACGCTCATCGGCGGCAAAACCCAGCTGATGATTCGCTTCTACCGTGTCAAAGCCCTGATCCTGCAAGGCATAAGCGCGGATCTTATTTAACAGGCCGATATTGCGACCTTCCTGGCGGTGGTAGAGCAGAACGCCTTTACCCTGTTCCGCAATCTGGCGCAGCGCGGACTCCAGCTGGAAACCGCAGTCACAGCGCAGGCTGAACAATGCATCTCCGGTCAGGCATTCTGAGTGCACCCGTGCCAGTAGCGGTTTATTATCAGAAATATCACCAAAAACCAGCGCCACGTGATCGCGACCGGTTTTCAGTTCTTCAAACCCCACCATAAGAAAATCGCCCCAGGGTGTGGGCAGGTTGGCTTCTGCCACCCGTTTAAGCTGCATGTCATTCTCCAGTAACGTCAGGCACCGTAATCAGCGGACAACAGTACCATAAAGATAAAAATTATCGCTATTCTGACATACTCTGACCGCAGACAGATAAAATGGTTATGTAAATCAATTTAATTGTTCTGCTTTTGCGGGCAGACAGAGCAACCGGTTGAGTCTTATTTTCAGCACTGAGGCGCGGGAGTTCAGGCGTAAGCGCAAAAACAGGGCTACAGTGATGACTATATTACTATTTTTTATACGAATATCAGTATTTCAATTGTTGTGATATGACGAACTAAAGGAACTGAGATGCCTGCTATCCTTATACGTACCTCGCTGGGCGCTTTGCTGCTGCTGGTTATGCCACTGATTGTGCTGTTAAGCGGCTGGCACTGGTGGCCTCAGCCGATGGGGGCAGAATATGTGATATTATACGGATTTACTGAAACCGTAACCCGCCCCTGGGGGATAATTACCAGCCTGCTCTTTGCCGCCTGGTTTCTCTGGTGTTTGCGGCCAAGGTTGAAACCCGCATTGCTGATTATCCTGCTGGCAGGAGGCGCTATCCTGCTGGGGCAGTATGCGAAAAGTTTGTTGAAGGAACAGGTTCAGGAGGCACGCCCTTATGTGATGTGGCTGGACAGCGAGGGGCGTCTGGATCCACGTCAGTTCTACCAACTGCCGCGCGCCCAACGGAGTCAGCAGGTGCGTCAGATGGTTGCTGGCTATAGTGAGATTCCGCAGTGGTTGAAAAAGCACTGGGCGTTTGAAACCGGATTTTCGTTTCCTTCCGGTCATACAATGTTCGCTGCCAGCTGGGCACTGCTGGGGGCCGGTTTACTCTGGCCACGACGACGTTACCTGACTGTCGTCGCGCTTATGGTTTGGGCTGGCACCGTGATGGCGAGTCGGTTAATGCTCGGTATGCACTGGCCGCAGGATCTGATTGTCTCCACGCTGATAAGCTGGCTGATTGTCACTCTGGCCTGCTGGCTGGTACTTCGCAGCAGGCCAGACGTGTTTGCGCCAAAAAATAAATGATGTGTGCGGTTGATAAATGATTTTATTGCCTGATATTTTTATCTTTCCTGCGGCAATGTTACTCTTATGACGATGTGAATTTGTCAGCTGGCGTTCGCGGGCTTAAAGCACGTAGTTAAACGTTGCATAACGTATCCGGATGATGCTGAATTATTTGAGGATGAAATGTGAAATTTTTGCTGATTTTCCTGGTTGTTTTGGTGATTTTCGTTATTTCTGTCACCCTGGGGGCGCATAATGACCAGATTGTGACTTTCAATTACCTGTTAGCGCAGGGGCAGTTTCGCATTTCAACCCTGCTGGCCACGCTGTTTGCCTGTGGTTTTCTGCTGGGCTGGGCGATATGTCTACTATTCTGGCTGCGGGTTCGGCTCTCTCTGGCAGCGGCTCAGCGCAGGATCAAACGTCTGCAACAACAGCTGGGCCAGAAAGACAGCACTGTGACGGCATCCGAGCTGTCTGCTAAGGAATAAAACTTTATGTTGGAACTGCTGTTTCTGCTGCTTCCCGTGGCGGCTGCTTATGGCTGGTATATGGGACGCAGGAGTTCGCAACAGGATAAACAGCAGGAGGCCAGCCGCATGTCACGGGATTACGTTACCGGCGTCAACTTCCTGCTCTCCAATCAGCAGGACAAAGCTGTTGACCTGTTTCTCGATATGCTGAAAGAAGACAGCGGAACGGTGGAAGCACATTTGACGCTGGGCAATCTTTTCCGCTCACGCGGTGAAGTGGATCGGGCAATTCGCATTCACCAGTCACTGATGGAAAGCGCCTCACTGACTTACGACCAGCGTCTGCTGGCGATCCAGCAGCTGGGCCGCGACTATATGGCGGCCGGTTTTTACGATCGCGCAGAACAGATGTTTGAACAGCTGGTGGACGAAACCGATTTTCGTTCCGGGGCGTTACAACAGTTGCTTCTGATCCATCAGGCCACCAGTGACTGGAATAACGCCATCGATGTGGCCGAACGTCTGGTTAAGCTGGGTAAAACCAGCAAAAAAATGGAAATTGCGCACTTCTACTGCGAACTGGCTTTACAGGCTATGAGCAGTGACGATCTTGAACGCGCAATGACGCTGCTGAAAAAAGGCGAAGCGGCCGACCGTAACAGTGCGCGCGTCTCGATTATGATGGGGCGCTTACAGATGGCGAAAGGGGAATATGCCAGGGCGGTTATCGCCCTGAAACGCGTGATCGAGCAAGATAAAGAGCTGGTCAGTGATACGCTTGAGATGCTGGAAACCTGTTACAGACATCTGCAGCAACCAACGGAATGGAACGACTATCTTAAGCGCTGCGTGGAAGAAAATACCGGGGCCACGGCCGAGCTTTATCTGGCTGGCATACTGGTTCGGGAAGAGGGGGCTGAGGTTGCTCAAACCTATATCACCCGGCAGCTGCAACGCCATCCAACAATGCGCGTTTTTCATCGTCTGATGGATTTTAACCTGCAGGATGCCGAAGATGGCCGGGCTAAGGAGAGCCTGATGGCGCTGCGCGATATGGTGGGTGAACAAATCCGTACCAAACCCCGCTACCGCTGTCATAAGTGCGGTTTTACCGCGCATACCCTCTACTGGCATTGCCCTTCCTGCCGGGCCTGGTCTTCAGTAAAACCGATCCGTGGCCTCGACGGGCAGTAGGTTGATAATCAATTGCCTGCGGTATGTCATGATTGTGTCTGGCGTAAAATTAGCGCTGGGGGACGACATATCCTACGTAAATTAAAAGATTATTATTTTTAATCGTGCGACGGTATTAAAACTAATTATCAAATTTAACTTACAGCACAAGACTGACAGTTTATTAGTTACAACATACTAATGAAGTGAATTCCCCCGGTCAGCATCGTGCAGCCATTATAGTCATGCAGCAACGGGCAGGCGGATCCGAAAGTCCGGGTGTTTTACAGCAAACGTCTCTCAGGTTAACATCTTGCTTCACCTGCGTATCAGGCTAAGCCATCATTGATGGACTGTCATCGCAATGATATCTTGACGGTTGAGCAAACAGACCGCCTGACACGTCTCAGCAACAGCGACTGGGTGACGCTGAAAAAGCAGATAGAACAACACGAGTTGCGAATTGTCAGTCTTGATGTGCCCACATCATGGCAGGCATTGTCAGATAAAGGCCCTTTGCAGGCCGACCCGATCACCCGCGCAGTAATAACCGCCATCAGAAAGTATTATATTATCGACAAGTAAAAAGCCTGAGTTTCCAGCAAACAGCTGACGCCACAGGCTACAGCACTTCGCAAGTATGTCGAACTCAGGCTTTGTACCGGAAACAGGTTGAATCAGTTTAGAAGAGTTATTTGTAGGATAAACTCTTTTTGGTAAGTCTCCTTAAACACAACAATACCACTGCAGGAGATGTGTTTTATTAAATAAAACAGTTTTTACCATAATATATGATATCGATTTGATTGAAATTTATATCATTCCATGAAATCACCTCTGTCACAGAACTCCCTGAGGTGATGGGAGCATACGTCAGTTCGCGGTTATCATAGAAGACAAAAATAATGCAATGCGTAGCACTTGACGCGTATTTTTCTTCACAAAAAAACAGAAGTTTATGCGCCTTCTTCTGATTCATTGCATCTTTAGCTAAGGTGAGATATACCCCTCTTTTGGCCTTTGGTCCCCTCCGATCACGATTTGGATTTGCTGATATTTTTCCGTCTTTTCTTATCGCCTTAAGTCCTTGCTCAGAAGTGTAATGGATGTAAACAGTTTTCCCATTAAATAATCCCTCATTGAGGTACCTATCAATGCGATAGTCTTTACAGAACACAGGACGGTCTTTACATAACACAGAAACTACTCCCTTAAATGCTAAAAAAACTCTTTCCTTAAATGCGAAGAAAACTCTTCCGCCTAATGATAGTTCAGATAATAAATATTATCTATATTTATAATAAACTAAGGGTCACATAACTTAACTTACAGATTTTCGCTGAGCCTCTGGCTGCTGAGGAGGAATCACCATGGAGTCCGCTATTCCGCAACATCTGCGCGTTGAGCGCAGATATCCTGCAGTAATGCCAGAGGGGCATCAGCCCCTCTTTACCCGGCATGGACTCACTATTTATCTTCTGAGCGGCCAGATAGTGATGGCGTGCTTCGGCGTTGAGGGAGGGGGTAGCTTCTTAGTTACAACATTCTGATTGCTGAAAGAACCTGCGGTTTCATAAACCACTGAGCAAAAAAAATAGTCAGGCAGATAAACTGCTCTGAACCACGGATTTTCAGCCGCTTAACTGTAATTTTTACTGAGGTACAGGTAACATAGTTGCCGCTTTACTTTATCCGCCGACCGTAATGCGGCATGCTTTAATCGCTCCGGGAGAACCGTTCAATGCAATCATCTCAACCCGCCAAGTCACCGATAGTGGTGGCTCTGGATTATGCCGATCGCAGTCAGGCGCTGGCATTTGTTGACCAGATCGATCCGGCCAGCTGCCGACTGAAAGTTGGCAAAGAGATGTTTACGCTGTTTGGCCCGCAGCTGGTGCGTGATTTGCAGGCTCGCGGCTTTGAAATCTTCCTTGATCTGAAATTCCATGATATTCCCAATACTACGGCGCATGCGGTTGCTGCTGCTGCGGATCTGGGAGTGTGGATGGTCAACGTTCACGCCAGCGGTGGGGCGAGAATGATGACCGCGGCGCGCGAAGCGTTACTGCCCATGGGTAAAGATGCGCCGTTACTGATTGCGGTCACCGTGCTGACCAGTATGGATGAAAGCGACCTGCGCGGACTGGGCATTCAACTATCGCCGGCAGAGCAGGCAGAACGTCTGGCCCTGCTGACCCATCAGTGTGGCCTCGACGGTGTAGTCTGCTCCGCCCACGAAGCCCACCGCTTGAAGCAGGTTATCGGGCAGCAGTTTAAGCTGGTGACGCCGGGTATTCGCCCGGCTGGCAGTGATGCCGGCGACCAGCGCCGGATTATGACCCCCCGGCAGGCACAACAGGCCGGCGTGGATTATATGGTGATTGGCCGTCCGGTTACCCGCTCGTCTAATCCAGCCGCCACCCTGGCAGAGATTCTGCAATCGCTGCAGGAGGCATAATGTCAGATAACAAACTGGTTTATTCCACCGAAACAGGCCGTATTAAACAACAGGAAGCGGCACCGGCGCGTCCGGCGGGGGATGGTATTGTCCGCATCCGGCGTCAGACCAGCGGACGTAAAGGTAAGGGCGTCTGTTTGATTAGCGGCTTACCGCTGGATGACAGCGGTTTAGCCACGCTGGCCGCAGAGCTGAAAAAGAAATGTGGCTGCGGTGGTGCGCTAAAAGACGGGGTGATTGAGATTCAGGGTGACAAGCGCGATTTACTGAAATCGCTGCTGGAACAAAAGGGCTTTAAAGTCAAACTGGCTGGCGGCTGAACAGTCAGTAAATAAGGAGAAGGTAGTGATGCAGGTCCATTTTATTGTCCATGAAAATTTTGAGGCACCAGGGGCTTATGAAGCCTGGGCCAGAATGCGAGGTCATAACCTCAGCTTTACCCGTATTTACCTTGGCGATAACTTACCTGCCAGTGCTGATGATATTGATTTACTGATTGTGATGGGGGGCCCGCAGAGTCCTGATACCACGCGGGATGAATGTGCTCATTTTGACTCCAAAGCCGAACAGGCCTTTATTGCTGCCACGATTAAAGCAAAAAAAGCGGTGATCGGCGTGTGTTTGGGTGCACAGTTAACCGGCGAAGCGCTTAATGCGTCTTATGAACACAGCCCGGAAAAAGAGATCGGAAAATTTCCGATATATATGACCAGCAGCGGCGCAGCTAATCCGCTGTTTACGCATTTAGGAGACGCCTTTGACGTGGGGCACTGGCACAATGATATGCCGGGTCTGACGCCTGAAGCGCAGGTTATTGCGTACAGCGAAGGATGCCCGCGCCAGATTATCGCTTATTCAGATCGGGTTTACGGCTTTCAGTGTCACCTGGAACTCACCGCTGAAGTGGTTGAAATGCTGATTGCCCATTCGCAAAACGTTCTTAGCCGGGCAGCAGAATACCGTTTTATACAGACGCCAGAAGTGTTGCGCAGACAGGATTACCGCCCGATGAACCAGGCCCTTTACGAATTCCTCGATAAACTGGCCGCACAGATCAAATAGCCTGCATCTTTTTTTTGTCCTGGTTTTGCCGTTGATCTGGTCTTTAACAGCCCAGGCAGCAAAGCTCACCCGATCACGGTTGCGAACTGACCCTTAGCGATCAACACTATGACCAATCAGCCCGCCAATCGCGGCACCACCCACGGTGCCCAGCCCACTACCATTGGTCAGTATCGCCCCGCCAATTGCACCAGCACCCGCGCCAATGGCGGTATTTCTGTCGCGTCTTGATAAATTGGCGCAGCCACTTAACGAAACTATCAGCATCGCCGCCAGCATGGCAGCGGAAACGCGTTTTAAAGTAACAGACATGATGACTTCTCCAGGTAACCTACCGAGAAATGACTCAGTAAGTATAGAACATTTTATGTACAATTCTTCCCCGATAAGACACGGATCCAGGATCGTGTACCCGATGGCACAATTTTAGGGATTATAAGTTCAATAAACAGGTAAAAACTCCTGGTTTTTCCTGATATCGGCATTAATTAAGTTTTGCTGAAAGCTGCATCGATCAACACAGCTTTATTATTACGGGGGAGATAAATGCTGGTATTCAAAAAATAAACCCGGTCAAAATAGTGACCGGGTTTATTTTGTCAGTGCGACTTCATGCCTGCTGCGGTCATCATTACTCTGAATAATGTCGCCACAACACCTAAGGCCAGTATGCTGGCACCATAAATTACCACCAGCCATAATACGCGTTTCCACCAGTTAACTTTCAGTTGATTAGTTGCCTGGGTCATTTCATTTACTCCTGATAATCCGGCAGGGAACAATAATTTCCCGGTCGGGGGCACTGGTAGCCTGCCGTAGCAGGCTGTTAACTCAATGATAGCCTTCGTCTGCTTTGATTTTCCCCCTGAATACGTAATAGCTCCAGAAGGTGTAAATTAAAATCACCGGAATAATTATTACCGCACCAAACAGCATAAATTTCAGGCTGGCATCGGTGGATGCAGCAGCCCAGATTGAAATATTCGGTGGAATAATATTTGGCCAGATGCTGATCCCCAGCCCGGAAAAACCGAGGAAAATCAGAGCCAGCGTCAGCAGAAACGGCGAGTAATGTGCCTGCCTTTTAACGCCACGCAGTATCCCCCAGGCGCACATCAGTACCAGCAATGGCACCGGCAGGAACCAGAAGATATTTGGCAGGGTAAACCAGCGATGCGCAATATCCATATGCGTAAGTGGCGTCCAGACGCTGATAATGGCGATAATCACCAGCAGCGCCAGCACCAGCGGCGGCGTCAGAGCTGACATCTTACGATGCAAATCATGCTCAGTTTTCATGATCAGCCAGCTGCTGCCCAGCAGCGCATAGGTAACCAGCAGCCCAAAACCGCAGAACAGCGGGAAGGGGGCCAGCCAGCTCATTGCTGAGCCGGCAAAGGTGCGACCGGAAACCTCAAAGCCATTCAGCACGGTGCCAACGGCCGCGCCCTGAATAAAGGTGGTGACATAAGAGCCAACGATAAAGGCTTTATCCCACAGCGGACGATGATGCTCGGTAGCCTTAAAGCGAAATTCAAAAGCCACACCGCGCAAAATCAGGCCAAACAGCATAATGGTCAGTGGAATACTTAACGCGTCAAGAATAACGGCATAGGCCAGCGGAAACGCGCCATACAGTGCCGCACCACCCAGTACCAGCCAGGTTTCATTACCGTCCCATACCGGGGCCACGGTATTGACCATCATATCGCGCTCGGTTTTATCTTTATTGAACGGGAATATAATCCCGATCCCTAAATCGAAACCATCCATCACGATATACATCAGGTTGGCAAATACGATAATGCCAAACCAGATAACCGCTAAATCAGACATGGTTATTTCTCCCCCTGAGAATCATTCAGGTTTTCCTTTGCGGCAGACAGCGGACGTGCCGGGGTGTTTTGCTGGCCAGGGCCACCATGCGTAACCTCCAGACCTTCACCGGTTACCGGACCTTTCTTAATCAAACGCATCATATAGATATATCCGAGACCAAATACCGCCGAATACACCACCAGGAACGCCAGCAGGCTGATACTCATATGCATCTCTCCATGAGCAGACACGGCATCACGGGTACGCAGCAGGCCATAAACTACCCACGGCTGGCGACCAATTTCAGTCGTAAACCAGCCGGCCAGAATAGCAATCAGCCCGGAAGGCCCCATCAGCAGAGCAAACCACAGGAACGGACGCGACTGATAGACGCGTTTTCTGAAGCGCAGCCAGACGCTGGTCACGCCCAGCATAATCATCAGCAGTCCCAGTCCCACCATTACGCGAAAGGACCAGAAAATCACCGGTGCATTAGGGCGATCTTCTTTCGGGAAACTTTTCAGAGCCGGCAACTGCTTATCCAGGCTGTGCGTCAGGATCAGACTGCCAAGATAAGGGATTTCCAGCGCATACTTAGTGCGCTCCTGCTCCATATCCGGCAAACCAAACAGGATCAGCGGGGTAGCTTCTCCCGGTCGGTTTTCCCAGTGTCCTTCCAGCGCGGCAATTTTCGCCGGCTGATGCTCCAGCGTATTCAGACCATGTGCATCTCCGACCACTGCCTGAATCGGCGCGACAACCAGCGCCATCCACAGTGCCATGGAGAACATTTTTCTGATGGCCGGGGTATCATTACCGCGTAGCAGATGCCATGCGCCAGATGCACCAACAAAGAACGCGCTGGCGAGGAAAGCGGCAATCGACATATGGAACAGACGGTAAGGGAAGGACGGGTTAAACACCACTTTAAACCAGTCAACCGGCACCACCACGTTATTCACTACTTCATAACCCTGCGGCGTCTGCATCCAGCTGTTGGAGGCAAGGATCCAGAAGGTAGAAATAATGGTTCCCAGCGCAACCATACAGGTAGCAAAAAAGTGCAGGCCCGGACCAACGCGGTTCCAGCCAAACAGCATCACGCCGAGGAAACCGGCTTCGAGGAAGAAGGCGGTCAGCACCTCATAGGTCAGCAGCGGGCCGGTAATACCACCGGCAAACTGGGAGAATCCACTCCAGTTGGTACCAAACTGGTAAGCCATCACCAGACCGGAAACCACGCCCATACCAAAATTGACTGCAAAAACTTTAGACCAGAAGTGATAAAGATCGCGATAACTGCTGTCACGAGTTTTCAGCCACAACCCTTCCAGAACCGCAAGAAATGCGGCAAGACCAATGGTAATTGCCGGAAAGATAATATGAAACGAAACGCTGAAGGCAAATTGTATTCTGGCAAGGTCAAAAGCATCTAATCCCAACATTGCTGTTTTATCTCTTTTAAAAAAACATCTGATTTATTCATAGTTAACATAACACTCACATTTAACTGAACTTTTCCCTGGTACGGTCGATTGTCTCCCTGTCCGGCTTTGGGGGATAGATACAGTGTGGCAACAATTGGCTATAACAGTGTTTTTGCACTATAAATTATCAGTGATTGACGTCTTTTAATCAATTACCAGTTAATTTGTTAAAATAGCTGACAAATAAATTATCGCTATAACAGCGGGTTAATTAATATAATTCAGAGAGGGATAACCAGAAGGTCGAGGAAATTAAATCGGGTGTTAATAACAGGATAACAATTGCGTTACCCTGTTAACAGAACTTACACCGCCGGACGGGCCACGATGCTGCGGGTTTCCATACGGACTTCCGCAATGGTGACTTCAATCAGATCGGTGACGCGGTAAACTTCTTCACCCTTTATCTGTACCGTACCGTTTTCATTGCTGCATATCAGTTCATCACGCACGGCATGGATAAACGGTGCCGGAATAAAGGCCACTGCGCCGTTTTCCTGCAAACGGACGCGCATACCGCCGCGCGACACATCAATGATCTCAGCGCTGAAGCAACGATCGGTTCCCGCTGTGCTTTGCAGGAAGCGGGAATACAGCCAGTCACCAACATCACGTTCTGCCATGCGGTTCTGACGACGACGTTCCGCCATCTTCACCGTCAGTTCGTCAGCAGGGCGCGTGGCGGCTTCACCTTTGACGATCGCTTTCAGCAGGCGATGGTTAATCATATCGCCGTACTTACGAATTGGTGAGGTCCAGGTGGCGTAAGCATCCAGTCCGAGGCCGAAATGCGGGCCGGGTTCGACGCTGACTTCGGCAAATGACTGGAAGCGACGAATGCGACTGTCGAGGAACTGGGTAGGGTGGTTGTCCAGCTCGCGCCGCAGCAGGCGGAAGCCTTCGAGGGTAGCAATCGCTTTGGCATCGGCAGTAACGCCGTGGTTAGCCAGAACGGAGGCAGCCTGTTCAGCGCTGGCTTCATCAAAGCCGGGATGGACATTATAAATCCCGAAGCCCAGCTTCTCGCGCAGCACCTTAGCGGCACAGATATTGGCCAGAATCATCGATTCTTCCACGATGCGGTTAGCAATACGGCGGTGTTCGGCAATAATATCCAGCACTTCGCCTTTATCGCCCAGCTTAAAGCTGAAATCAGGACGATCTTTGAATACCAGCGCATGGGTTTGACGCCATTCACAGCGTGCCAGGCACAAACGGTGCAACAGGCGGATCTGATCAGCGATAGCCTCGGATTCCGGCTGCCAGTCGCCGCTGTTTTCCAGCCAGTCAGACACATTGTCATAAACCAGCTTAGCCTTTGACTCAATCCAGGCAGCAAAGAAATGGACATCGTCAGAAGCGGTGCCATCAGCTGCAATGGTAACCCGACACGCCAGCACCGGACGGCGCTGAGCAGGGCGCAGAGAGCAGATATCATCCGACAGCTGACGCGGCAGCATAGGAATATTGAAGCCCGGCAGATAGTTGGTGAACGAGCGTTCGGCGGCGATGCTGTCCAGCTGACTGTCGGCAGAGACGTAAGCGGTAGGATCGGCAATGGCAATGGTCAGACTCAGCGCGCCATCACTCAGCTCTTCCACATACAGCGCATCATCCATATCTTCAGTGCTGGCACTGTCGATAGTGACAAAATTTAGCGCGGTCAGATCTTCACGCACTAACCCTTCATCCAGCATCTCTTGCGGGGTGGCAACGTCCGGGGCGTTGCGTTCCAGCTGATGACGTGACAGTGTCACCCACCATGGAGCCAGATGATCCTGGGCGTGGGTAATAAATTCGGTCAGCTCGGCATAAAACGTGCGATCGCCTTTCAGTGGATGGCGGCGCATCTGGGCAACCGCCCAGTCGCCATCCTGAAAATCGTGCTTAACGCTGCGTTCAGCGCGGCACTGGATAGCATCTTTCAGTAGCGGATGATCGGGAACAATCGACAGGCGGTCATCTTTCTTCTGAACCCGGCCAACAAAGCGGGTCAGGAAGGGTTCGATCAGGGTTTCCGGATCGGCCACTTCACGGTCTTTATTGGTTTGCAGAACAGCGGAAACGCGGTCACCGTGCATGACTTTTTTCATAAACGGTGGCGGAATGAAATAACTCTTCTGTGCATCGACTTCCAGGAAGCCGAAACCTTTTTCTGTGCCTTTCACCACACCCTCAACACGCGGCGTCTGGGAGTGGAGTTTCTCTTTAAGCTGCGCGAGCAGCGGGTTATCCTGGAACATAATATCGGTTTTTTTCGTGGCCTAAGAGCGGCAGACAGTTTTACGCGATTAACTGCCTCGCGGCAAGTAAAAAGCCGGTAAAACCCGGCTTCAGATTAATGACAGCACGCTGAGTGCGGCTCAGTCCTGTACCTTGTATATCACCACTTCATTTCGCCGGTATTCACTTTCGCGCTTAGCTCCAGCGAGCTTTTCTCCTGCAAATCAGGCCATGATTTTTCCATTGTGCGGATAACGCCCTGAGAATCTTTGTGCGCCTTCAGCGCTTTATCAAATGATTTCAGATAGTCAGAAGTAAAGGTGATGGCCTCGCCTTTGGCTGGCAGCGTTCCATGATAGTGACCGGGGATAACCCGTTGCGGATGGAGAGCCGCCATCTGCGACAGGGTGCTGATCCACCCTTTACGGCTGGCCTCAGTCTGGGTATCCGCGGTCCATACGTGGATCCCCCAGGAGACGCCCGTGCCACCCAAAACGGCCCTGGCAGAAGGTACCCATACATAGCTTGCGTAGGACTCAGGACTGCGAATTTCAACCTTCTCACCGTCAACATAGAAGCGGGTTTCGGTGGTCGCCTGCGGGGCGGTCAGCTTAACCGGCGCCGCGTCCTTCAGCTGAGGCCCCCACAGAGCCAGCTTGGCATCTTTAGTCTCATTGATATGTTTAACCACAGCCGGCGTGGCGATGACTTTTACATCAGGAAAAGCCTTAACAACCGGCTGCAGTCCAAAATAAAAATCCGGATCGCCGGAGGTGATAAGGATAGCCTTCAGCTTTTTACCGCTGGAGTTAATCATTTGTACCAGTTTTTCGCCATCCTTAATGCTGAACTGTGAATCAATCAGCATGGCTTCGGTTGGCCCGGTTATCAGGGTAGAGGATACAGCAAAAATCCCCTTATCCTGAGGGTTATAAACGTCGAGGCTGAGTGGTGCTGCCATCGCGGCAGTACCTGCAAGCGATGCGATAGCTAAAACAGGTAAAATGATTTTTTTCATGCAACATACCTCAGAGTTTAGAAATTTGAGCTTACGGCGGACGTAATATGCCATAAGCAGTATAACCCTGACTGGTTATTTTCCCCTGGCCTGGCCGTTGAGCTGGATTTTAGCCTTTAAAAAACGCCCAATCAAACAATACGATTAGCACCCAGCTGCTCTGCTGCCCGCGTAATCTTCACCGGCACTGACTTCGACGTCGGCGTACCGCTACTGTCACCAAAACTGGAAAGTGGCACCAGCGGATTGGTCTCCGGATAATATGCCGCAAGATTGCCAGCCGGGATCGCATAAGGGATCAGCTTAAACCTGCTGACTTTACGGGTAATACCGTCATTCCACAGGGTTTCGATATCCACATGGTCACCGTCAGCCAGACCCAGCTGCTGCATGTCCTCAGGATTGATAAACAGCACTTCACGCTGGCCATAAACACCACGATAGCGATCGTCCAGACCATAAATGGTGGTGTTGTACTGATCGTGAGAACGCAGGGTTTGCAGGGTGAAAGGCACCTCAACATCCAGCGGTGGGAACAACGACTGCGGCAGCGAAGCATCGCTGAAACGAGCTTTGCCTTCCAGCGCAGGGAAGTGCAGGCTGGCGGCATTATTACCGAGGTAGAAACCGCCTTTGATATCACATTTGGCGTTGAAATCATTAAAACCTGGGATAGTAGCCGCAATATGATCGCGGATCAGATTGTAATCATCCGCCAGCGCCAGCCAGTGAACTTTATCACTGCCAAGGGTGGCCTGGGCGATCCCGGCAACAATCGCGGTTTCGGACCGCTGCGTCTCAGCAATCGGTTTGGATACCCCTTCGGAGGCGTGAACCATACTGAATGAGTCTTCCACGGTAACAAACTGTGGCCCACTGGCCTGCATATCCACTTCGGTACGTCCCAGGGTTGGCAGGATCAGAGCATCAACCGCACCGGGGCAGAGGTGACTGCGGTTCAGTTTGGTACTGATTTGAACCGTCAGACCACAGCGTTTCAGCGCTTCTTCGGTGCGCGGGCTGTCCGGTGCAGCCGCCGCGAGGTTTCCACCCAGTGAGATCAGCACTTTTATCTTACCCGCCAGCATGGCCTCCAGGGCTTCTACGGTGTTATGACCCGGTTCACGCGGTGGCTCAAAATTGAAATATTTCCCCAGGCTGTCAAGGAACGCGGCAGTTGGCTTTTCATCAATCCCCATGGTGCGGTTACCCTGCACATTACTGTGACCGCGAACCGGGCACAGTCCCGCCCCTTTTTTTCCCAGCTGACCAAACAACAGCTGCAGGTTAACAATTTCACGTACCGTATCCACCGAATGCTTATGCTGGGTAATTCCCATCGCCCAGGTACAAATCACCCGTTCGGCACTCTGATAAATGGTTGCAGCTTCACGCAACTGCTGCTCTGTCAGTCCTGACTGGCTGACAATCTGCTCCCATGAGGTCGCATCCACCTGCTGCAGATAATCATCCATTCCCTCGGTATGAGCCGCAATAAACGCATCATCAAAGATACCCGGCTGACCGGCATCAAGGCGTGAGAGGTGGGTTTCGGCTAACGCCTTGACCATTCCGCGCACGGCGGCCATATCGCCGCCCAGATTAGGCTGGTAATAGGTGGAACTGATCTGCCCGGACTGGCTGGTGACCACTTCCAGTGGTTTTTGTGGATCGGCAAAACGTTCCAGGCCACGCTCACGCAGAGTATTAAAGGTAACAATACGGGCACCGCGGTCGGCGGCATGACGCAGGCTGTGCAGCATTCGCGGGTGGTTAGTACCTGGGTTTTGGCCAAAGACAAAGATAGCATCAGCGTGATCGAAATCATCAAGACGTATGGTGCCTTTACCTACGCCAATACTGCGTTTCAGACCGGTGCCGCTGGCCTCATGGCACATATTGGAGCAGTCAGGGAAATTATTACTGCCGTGCAAACGGCCAAACAGCTGATACAGCCAGGAGGCTTCATTACTGGCACGACCGGAGGTGTACAGCTCCATCTGATGCGGATTATCCATCGCCTTAATATGCCCGGCTATCAGCTCAAATGCCTGCTGCCAGCTGAGCGGTTCGTAATGGTCGGTGGCGCGATTATAACGCAGGGGTTCGGTAATACGGCCCTGATATTCCAGGAAGTAGTCGCTCTGTTTTGCCAGTTCAGTGACGCTGTATTGGGCAAAAAAACCGGCGCCAATATGGCGGCGGGTGGCTTCCCAGGTGACGGCCTTAACACCATTCTCACAAAAGCTGAAGGTACTTTTATTATCATCACCCCATGCACAGCCAGGACAATCAAACCCTTTAGCTTTATTCATGCGCATCAGGTTACGCAGGTTTTTAATCACCTGCTTACTGTCGAAAACAAAACGGGTGGTCGCTTCCAGTGCCCCCCAGCCGCCAGCGGCTGCCTGGTAGGGCTTAATCTCTTTTTTGAATTTCATAGTCGTTTGCAGGTGTGTGTTTAAAAAATGTTAATGATATTTTTCTGTTTCCGAAATTCTGCGGCGCAGGTCGGCTAATGTCTAATTGATTAGTGCAATCAAGTGATAGGTATTCACTATAATGGCTGGGGGAGATATACAGCGCACAATTATTGCGTTAATAGCAGCCATTAGCGCATAGATTGTGGCAAACAGTTGTAAAAAACGTCATAAGCAACAATAATTTTACCCGCTGCCGCGTGAGTTCAGATTTGTCCTGGTATCAGGTCACTGTTTAACACGCCGCTAACCCATCGAAGATCAGTTATTCCGCCTGTAAGTCAGGTGGTTAAGGAGTAGTCATGTCTTTACGTGTAGTTTCTCTGGCAATGTTCACCCTGCTACTGGCGGGGTGTGACAACGGTAAAATCACTTTACCGGGCAGTGGAAAAACCGAGGTAACTAAAACCATTATGCACTGTGATGACGGGCAGACGCTGGAGGCCACTTACTATAACAACGATCCCAATGCGCTGGCCGTGGTGAAAAAAGGGGATAACCCGGAATACGTACTGGTGAATGTGATTGCGGGCAGTGGTGCAAAATACGATGGCAATATTTATGAATGGTGGACCAAAGGCAGCACCGGCACCTTCACCGATCTGATGGAGCAGAAAAGTACGGAATGTACTGAGTAATAAAAATCAGAGCTGTCGAGCGTCAACCCGGGGGTTGTCCTCCGGGTGACGCAAATTCACCGCCATTACCTCACTTATCTTCCTGCAATGAGTCGATAATTAGCATGGATATTAAGCAACTGATTTATCTGTGTAATTTAGAGCGTGAGCGCCATTTTGGCCGTGCAGCAGAGGCCAGTTTTGTCAGCCAGCCGACGCTTTCTATGCGCCTGAAAAATCTGGAGCGCGAACTGGGGCTGTCACTGATTAACCGCAACAATAACTTTGTCGGTTTTACCGCAGAAGGGGAGCGGGTGCTCTCCTGGGCACGCGAAATTGTTTCGGTATATCAGGGCTTACAGCTGGAAGTTGACTCACTGATACACGGGGTAAGCGGTACGCTGCGTATCGGGATTGTGCCGCAGTGCAGTTTTGCGCTGGCACCGCTCCTGAAAGCGATTAACCTCGACTATCCGCAGCTGGATTTTCGCGTAGCAGTACACAGTGCGGATCGGCTGCTGGAAGCGTTAAGCAGCCATACGGTGGATGCAGGGATCTGTTTTTTTGAGCTGGCAACCCTGCACGAACTGCAGTTTCAGAGTGCCACTGTCGCCGATAACGGCCTGGAGCTGATTTTTCATCCGCACTTTTTCCCGCAGCTGGCGGACAGTGAGCCGCTAAGTCTGAGTGAGATTGCTGTGCTGCCGCTGTGCCTGGCCGAGCCCAGTCGTTATTTCCGCCGTTATCTCGACGGGCATTTCCGTGAACAACATATTCAGCCGCGTATTGTGCTGGAAACCGCTTCGGTATTTCACTTGCTACAGGCGGTACAGGTGGGGCTGGGCTGTCTGATTGCACCTGTGGGGCATTTACTGCCCGAGGATCTGTCCATGCTCACAACCCGCCCATTGAAATTATCGCGCATGTTGCGTCAGACTGCCATTGTGGTTGCTGAAGTCGGGCTCTGCACTCCGCTGGCCCAGCTATTTTTTGATAGCGCGGCTGCATATCTGGCAGAAGGTTTGGATAATTTATGAAACTCTGGGCCCGTTTTAGCGATCAGGTATATTGGTTATCCCTGCATTTAGAAATCATCTCCAGAGCTGATTTTAGCTGCATTCCAGGCAAGATGTTTCTCCCAGACTTTGCATTAAACGGTTATTCCAGCCGGCCGCGGCGATACTGAGTATCAGATGTAAAATATGTTGTTGGCTGAAACCACATTCAGTTAACAAATGAATATGGTTAATTGTTAACTGGCTGGGAGAGCGGATCAGTTGCGCCGCAAATACCATAATTGCCCGCTCTGACTTTCCGGCGACTGTCAGTGCCTGATCGACACTTTGTACTAACGCATCACGCAGCTTACCTGTCGGCATTTGGTGAAAGCCAAGTGCGCAACCATTAATTCGCGCACTGACAGCGGCGGCCAGTGTTGCGATATCAGTCTCCGCTGTGCAGTAATTGAGTTGCTGCATCAGTTGACCCCAGGCACTGAGTAAAGATGCTTCACTGGCCAGCAGCTGTAGTGCGCTGGCAGGAAATGGCAGAGTCTGACAGGCGTTCAGCGCTTCACGCTGGCTGTCGGAAACAGGGGACGGTAACGGCGGCAGCCACGGCTGCCAGTCACGGTGACAAAGCATGCGGCTGTCGGCATCCGTCGGCACCAGCAAACCCGGGATGCGGTGTACCGGTATGGACATCAGCGCCTGCAATCCGGCCACTACCCGCGTCTGGTAGCTGATAAACCCGCAAATCTGGCTCAGAGTGACAATATCCGCGTGGCTGAGTCCGACGGCCTCCAGTCGCTGCAACACCCGGCGATCAATCAAACCCGGCTGGCTGGCCAGCTGGCGGGAAAATTCAGTGAGCTGGGTTAAACGGTGATTGCTTTCACGTGAAGGATCATGGCAGGTCAATGGCGCGAGACGTGCAGCATAATGATTACATAACCGCTGTACGCTGCCGACCTGAGCAACGGTCAGCGCACAGCTCAGACGGTCGTACAGGCTCAGAGACTGCGTCAGGCTGGTTGTTAGCTGACAGGGGAACAGAAGATGATACATATTGCCTGACAGTGTTAACATTGGTTGTAGAGTTGTCAGTAGCTTACTGAGTGGTGTTCCGTCTGCCGGTGCCAGCCCCAGCAAAAAACGATCTTCTATGCTGGCCGCCTGAGACAGCAATGCTGTGCGCCCTGATGCTGGCTGGCTGGTCTGGGTTTCGTGATACAGCTGGCGGTTGGGGCAAATCTGGCGCTGTTCCATAGTCATTCCTTTCAGTTAGCAGAGCAGCAGCGTCACCTGAAACCATGAGTACCGGTTCGGCTGAGCGTTCTGAATAGCTCAATTATCCTGGCCTAAGGGGGGGCAGGGACAAAATACTGTTCAGTGCTAATAAATAACGGAATGATATAAGATTTTACCCGTAGCGGTTAGCCACCACGGGCAGTGCGTCAGGCGTCTTTACGCCATGCATCGGCGGTCAGTGCGCTGCCAAAGTGGCTGGTGATCAGGCGTTTGGTCTGCTCATGCAGCGGACAGGAGAGGACATCGGCGGTACTGCCACGCTCAACCACTTCTCCCTGATGCATCACCAGAAGCTGGTCGCTGATATGCTTCATCATCCCCAAATGCTGGGTAACATAGATGTAGGCAATGCCGTGTTTTTCCTGTAACTCCAGCATCAGGTTAATCAGCTGGGAACGCATCGACATATCCAGCGAGGCCAGCGCTTCATCTGCCACTATCACTTTTGGCTGCAGTATCAACGCACGCGCCAGGCCAATACGCTGCTTCTGACCGGGGGCCAACATATGCGGGTAATATCCCGCGTGGTCACGCAACAGGCCTACCTGCCGCAGCGTGGCAATAATGCGCGCTTCACGCTGTTCAGCATTCAGCTCGGTATTCAGACGCAGCGGAAAATCCAGAATTTCACTGATGCGCCGCCGTGGGTTCAGTGAGGTAGAAGGATCCTGAAAAATCATCCGTATACGCTGACTGCGATAGCCGTAATCGCCGTATTCCAGCGGATGATCGTCAATCACCATTTCACCAGCGGTGGGGGCTGTCATCCCGCTGAGCATCCTGGCCAGAGTCGATTTCCCTGAGCCATTTTCCCCGATGATTGCCATCGTCTGGCCTTCACGCAGGGTAAAACTCACCTGTTTTACCGCTTCAACGTGCTGACGACGAAAAAGCCCGCTACGGTAACGAAAGGTTTTACTAAGATTGCGAACTTCCAGCAGCGTCTCAATCATTACTGACTCTCCAGGTTCAGCGGGAAATGGCAGGCATACAGATGGTTTTTACTGCCGGTCAGACGCGGTGTCTCAATACAGGTTCGCTGAGCATAAGGGCAGCGTGGCCCGAGGCGACAGCCTACAGGCAGGTGCTCCAGCGACGGGATCGCACCGGGCAGGGTATTCAGCCGGCTTTTATGCGGCAGTGCGCGGCCGAAATCCGGCATGGCGCGGATCAGCGCCTGGGTATAAGGATGGTGAGGGGCGCTAATCAGATCCTCACTGAAGGCGCTTTCCACCGTCTGACCGCAGTACATCACATTTATCCGGTCGGCCCACTGGCTCAGCATCTGCAAATCATGGCTGATCAGCAGGATAGTGGTGTTGTTATTCTGATTCAGCCGCGACAGCAGGCGAAAAATTTGCGCCTGGGTGGTAGATTCCATGGCATTGGTCGGTTCATCGGCAATCAGCAGACGCGGCTGATTTGCCAGCGCAATGGCGATCATCACCTTCTGGCACTCGCCCTCCGTCAGTTCATAAGGAAAGCTGCGCATAATATCGCGGTGATCTTTAATCCCCACCCGGTGCAGCAGCTCAATGGCGCGCTGATGCCGCCAGCGCCAGCGCTGATACCAGCGACCTTTCCACGTCCAGCCAGGGATCGCCTGCTTTAACTGGGTGCCGACATTTTCTGACGGGTCGAGACAGGATTGCGGCTCCTGAAAAATCATTGAGACATTGTGACCGACTATTTTACGCCGCTCACGCGGGCTGAGCCGTAGCAGATCGATATCATTAAAACGCATGCGGTCAGCGCTCACGCGCCAGTTATCTTTGGTTACGCCGCAGATAGCTTTGGCAATCAGACTTTTACCTGAGCCGGATTCGCCCACCAGACCACGCACTTCGCCTTCGGTCAGGGTCATACTGACCCGATCGACCGCTTTGACCGGCCCCTCGGCAGTCATAAATTCAATAGTAAGGTTACGAATATCGAGTAGCGGCATTACTCCACTCCTGCAACGATGGCCCGGCGCACACCGTCACCTAATAAATTGATGATCAGTACGCTAAGCATAATGGCCGCACCGGGTAACATCACGGTCCAGGGTGCAACATAAATCAGCTCCAGCGAATCACCCAGCATCGCACCCCATTCCGGTGAAGGCAGCTGCGCGCCAAGATCGAGGAAACCAAGCGCGGCGATATCCATCACCGCCATCGACAGTGCACGGGTAAACTCGGTGACCAGCAGTGGCAAAATATTTGGCAGGATAGCGTGGCGCAGGATCGCCAGGGTGCGTGCACCGTCGAGACGGGCAGCCACCACATACTCTTTTTCCAGCTCATCATGCACCGCACTGTACACTTCACGCACCATACGCGGCAG
Organism: uncultured Erwinia sp.; assembly: GCA_945290265.1. Taxonomy (GTDB): domain Bacteria; phylum Pseudomonadota; class Gammaproteobacteria; order Enterobacterales; family Enterobacteriaceae; genus Erwinia. The sequence goes on along the minus strand of CALYQW010000023.1, from coordinate 20,771 downwards.
CAGCGCCAGAAAGACCGCCAGCATGGCATGCTCCAGCTTTGGACCGAGAAATGCCACCACAATAATCGCCAGCAGCAGTACCGGAATAGACAGCAGGGTATCTAAGATATGGTTAAGTACCGCCGAACGCAGGCCATGCGTCACCCCGGCCAGTACCCCGAGGATCAGGGCGCAGAGTGCAGCAGCCAGCGTAACCAGAATTGCCGACCCCACGGTGGGGGCTGCGCCGTACAGCATACGGCTGAGCAGATCGCGACCCAGATCGTCAGTGCCGAGGAAAAATGACACATCGCCATAATGTGACCAGGAGGGCGGCAGCAACTGATATCCCAGAAACTGTTGATCCAACCCGTAGGGTGACAGCAGGCCACCAAACAGGCAAATCAACAGCAGAGCGCAGAAGCCATATAAACCGGTCATCGCTGCCGTATCACGATAGAACAGTTCCCAAATGTGACGCAGTGGGCTAGGCAGCTGCTTCTCAGCGTAAATATTATCGGAGGGCATACCATTCCTTATGTTTAAGCGGGTTAGTCATCGCCCCCAGCATATCGGCACACATATTGGCGGCGATGACCAGACCGCCTACCACCATTACTCCGGCAGAGATTGCCGCATAATCCTGCTGGCGGATCGCCGCAATCAGCCAGTGGCCCAGACCCGGCCAGCTGAAGACGATTTCAGTAATCATCGCCAGGGTCAGCATATTGGAAAACTGCAGGCCGAGGCGTGGGATCACCGGCGGTAACGCGTTATGCAATACATGACGGCGGATTACCGAAAAGCGCGACAGCCCTCGGGTCGCGGCAGCTTTAATATAGTTTTTTTCAATCACTTCCAGGGTACTGAGGCGCATCAGACGGATGACTTCGGTAATCGGGGCTACCGCCAGCGCGATACCTGGCAGGATCATATGGTTCAGCACGCTGATCAGCATTTCAGGCCGCCACGGCGAGTCGCTCAGCCAGACATCAATCAGGGCAAAACCGGTGACCTGATCCACCTGGTACAGCAAATCAAAACGCCCGGAAAGCGGCAGCCAGCCGAGCTTCAGGGAAAAATATAAGGTTAGCAGCAGCGCCAGCCAGAATACCGGCAGGGAAAAACCCAGCAGTGCCAGAGCACTGATGACTTTATCCGGCCATTTATCGCGGGTAACGCCGGCAATAATCCCCAGCGGGATCCCCACCAGCATCGCCAGCGTAAAAGCCATAAAGCACAGTTCCAGCGTGGCCGGCAACACTTCGCGCAGCTGCAGATTTATCGACTGCCCGTTAATACTGGAAACGCCAAAATCCAGTTGCAGCAGCCCTTTAAACCAGAACATTGCCGCATCGGTGAGTGCCGCCCCCTGCAGAGGGGCATGTGGCGGGAAATAGCTCAGACTGAATCCCACCAGGCTCAGCAGAAACAGCGTCACCATAAACAGTACCAGACGACGCAGGGTATAAATGATCATGGTGTTTTATCCCCGGTGTTATCACGATAGACCCCGGCGAACGAGGCATTGCCAAACGGACTGAGTACCAGACCCTTAATATCACTGCGATAGGCCTGCAGGCGCAGGGAATAGGCCAGGGGCAAAACCGGCAGTTCCTGCGCCAGCAGCTGTTGCGCGCGCTTATAATAATCGATGCGTTTGGCCAGTTGCTGGGTCAGCAGCGCTTTATGCAGCAGCAGGTCAAAAGGCGTATTACACCAGTGCGCATAATTAGTCTGTGAGGCAATCGCTGCGCAGCTTAGCAGTGGACGGAAAAAGCTGTCCGGGTCATTACTGTCAGTTGCCCAGCCGGTCAGGGTTAAATCGTGGTCGGCTTCCATCAAGCGCGCCTCCTGGAAGCGGCCTTCCACCTGAATAATCGTGACCTTAACACCAATCTGCGCCAGATCGGTCTGGATCAGCTCCGCCATCTTTTTCGGGCTGGGATTCCAGGCCTGTGAGGCGGAGGGCACCCACAGGGTTAATTTTAGATCTTTAATCCCCAACTGCTGCAGCTCATGACGTGCGCGCGCCGGATCGTAAGAGGTGATACGCGCATCATTATCATAAGCCCAGGACGCACGCGGCAAAATCGAGGCGGCGGTTTCTGCGGTCCCGTAATAAACCGAGGTCATCAGACGTTCATTATTAATCGCCAGCGCCAGTGCCTGTCGCACCGCCAGCTGGTTCAGCGGTGATTTGCTGGTATTAAACGCCAGGTAGGCGATATTCATCCCCGGACGCAGGGTCAGACGCAGACGCGGATCGTCGCGCAGAAATGAGACCTGACTGGCGGCGGGATAAGCCAGCACGTCACACTCCCCGGTGAGTAATTTTGATAACCGTCCGGTACCACCTGCGCCCAGGTCTATCACCACCTGCGGCATGCGCGGTAAACCTTTCCAGTAATGGTTATTGCGCATCAGCCGGATGTACTGACCGGAACGGTATTCGCTCAGCATAAACGGTCCGGTGCCGACCGGCTCCCGATCAATCAATTCCCGGCGATCGCTGTGGCTCAGTTCACTGGCGTATTCTGCGGACAGGACCGGCGCATAATGGGTAGCCAGATGCCAGAGAAAAGAGGCATCGGGGTGACGCAGGTGGATTTCTACAGTGTACTGATCGAGTTTTTGCACGCTCTCAACCGCATCATAAAACTGCAGGCTGTCAAAGTAGGGATAGCTGCCGCCATTGACATTATGCCAGGGATGCTGACGGTCAAAAATACGCGAAAAGCTGAACACCACGTCATCTGCGTTCATTAACCGCTGCGGGGTAAACCAGGCAGTATGCTGAAAGGGCACATCCTGTCGCAGATGAAAGCGGTAAGTGGCCCCCTTATCCAACACTTCCCAGCTTTCAGCCAGTTCCGGGATCAGGCGGTAAGTGTAAGGGTCAACATCCAGCAGGCGGTCATACAACTGGGCGGCGAGGGTATCGACCACCAGACCACCGCCAGGCATCTGCGGGTTGAAGGTGTTAATCACGCCATTTACGCAATACACAAAGCCACTCTGGCGAATGCTGTCAGTGGCTGCCGACCAGGCGGGCATCGCCAGTACGCCGAGACTCAGAAACAGGGAAGCAAATAATTTGCGCATAATTAATCTGATTATTCAGTCAATCGCCAGAGTGTAACGCACTCTGCGCTGGTGCCCAAAGTTTGTCAGGATAAGTGGTGGATTTTTATCCGCTTGAGTAAGTAGAGTGGGCTGACGGCGGCTGTGGAGACTTAACGCGAACTGTTACAGGTGATTCTGGGGATGCAGACTGAGATGTATGAGGAGTGATGAGGCAGGCGTGGTGCCTGCCTCAGGTATCGTATTAGTTGAGGTCAAAACGGTCCAGATTCATGACCCGGGTCCAGGCGGCCACAAAGTCATTAACAAATTTCTGCTGTGCATCGCTGCTGGCATAGACTTCTGCCAGCGCCCGCAGGATAGCATTTGAGCCAAACACCAGGTCGGCGCGGGTGGCGGTGTATTTCAATTCACCGCTGCTGCGATCAACGCCGTTAAACAGTTCACGACTGTCATCAGCGGCCTGCCACTCGGTGCGCATATCCAGCAGATTGACAAAGAAGTCATTGCTGAGCACCTGTGGACGATCGGTAAATACTCCGTGGCTGCTGCCATCAAAGTTGGTTGCCAGCACCCGCAGACCGCCAGTCAATACCGTCAGCTCTGGTGCAGTCAGCGTCAACTGTTGGGCTTTATCAATCAGCAGATTTTCTGTCGCCGCCGTAGCAGAAGCATTGCGATAGTTGCGGAAACCATCGGCTTTAGGTTCCAGCAGGGCAAACGAATCAATATCCGTCTGATCCTGACGGGCATCAACGCGTCCCGGAGTAAAAGGCACGGTTAGCGGGAAACCGGCGGCGCTGGCTGCACGTTCTACCCCGACGTTACCTGCCAGTACGATAATATCGGCCAGCGACATTTTCGCTGATGCACGCTGCACGGCCTCTAATACTTTTAGCGCACTGACCGCGGGCGCGTTAACTTCCCACTGGTTTTGCGGAACCAGCGCCAGACGGGCGCCGTTAGCGCCTCCGCGCTTGTCACCGCCACGGAATGTCGAGGCTGAAGCCCAGGCAACGGACACCAGCTGGCTGACGCTTAATCCCGATTCCACAATCAGCTGTTTCACCGCCGCAATGTCGTCGGCATCCGGCTGATAAGTGGCTGCCGGCAGCGGATCCTGCCAAATCAGATCTTCCGCCGGGACTTCCGGACCAAGATAACGCGCTTTCGGCCCCATATCACGGTGGGTCAGCTTAAACCAGGCGCGGGCAAAGGCCTGATTAAATGCCTGCGGATCGTTGAGAAAACTCCGGGAAATCTTTTCAAATTCCGGGTCAAAGCGCAGCGTCAAATCGGTCACCAGCATGGTTGGCTTAAGCTTTTTCTCAGGGTCGAATGGATGGGGAATCAGTGCATCGGCATCTTTTGCCTCAAACTGAATGGCACCCGCCGGGCTGTGCGTCGCCACCCAGTCATGCTGAAACAGGTTCTCAAAGAAGTAGTTGCTCCACTGGGTCGGCGTCTGAGTCCAGATCACTTCCAGCCCAGAGGTGATGGCATCCGCGCCCACGCCGCTGGCGTAGTTGCTGTTCCATCCCAGTCCCTGCGCCTCCAGCGGGGCGGCTTCCGGTTCTGCGCCCACATGGTCGGCAGAGGCTGCACCGTGAGTTTTCCCCAGCGTATGACCACCGGCAATCAGCGCGACGATTTCTTCATCATCCATCCCCATATTGCCGAAGGTGGCGCGGATCGCTGGCGCTGCTGAGGCCGGACAACCGCTGGCTTCAGGGCCTTCCGGATTGACGTAAATCAGCCCCATCTCAGTGGCACCTAACGGCTGATTTGCCAGGCTTTCAGGATGACGGTGTGCCAGCCACTCTTCTTCACCGCCCCAGTTAACGTCGTTATCCGGTTCCCAGACGTCTTCGCGCCCGGCGGCAAAACCAAAGGTACGGAAGCCGGAGTTTTCCAGCGCCACATTGCCCGCCAGAATATAGAGATCGGCCCAGGAGATAGCCTGACCATATTTCTGTTTAACCGGCCACAGCAGGCGGCGGGCTTTGTCCAGGCTGGCGTTATCCGGCCAGGAATTCAGCGGAGCAAAGCGCTGCTGACCGCGCCCGGAGCCGCCACGGCCATCGACCGTGCGATAGGTACCGGCACTGTGCCATGCCATACGAATAAACAGACCGATATAGCTTCCCCAGTCAGCGGGCCACCAGGATTGTGAATCGGTCAGCAGTTGCTTAAGATCCGCTTTCAGGCCGTAATAATCGAGCTTGCTGAACGCGTCCCGATAATTAAATTCACTGCCGAGGGGATTAGAGCGGCTGGAGTGTTGATTCAGCAGTTCAACCGGCAACTGCTGCGGCCACCAGTAACGGTTACCGGTGCCGCTGCCTGCAGCACTGGCTTTTGGGCTCTGACCATGATTAAAAGGACATTTTCCTGAAGGGGCTTGCGTATCAGATATGTCAAGAGGTGCGCTCATTTATCCTGCTCCGTGTTAGGTGACTGGCGCTTATCATAGGGGCAGGGGACTGACGGGTATATTTGAACCCAACGACGGATTTGATAGGTAGTATCTGCTTTAGCAGCAGGGATAATTCTGTTCTGATAGATGAATCGCAATGGTTTTTTGGAGCCTGTTGTAGATATCTGGATTTATTCAGATATCTTGGTAAAACTAAGATATCGGCAGGTACCTGTCGTAACAAAAAATCACCCACCATGCAGTGAATCAACCCCCGGTGCCAGCTGCTCACAAATCGACTGGATTTTTCTTAGCGTGGCAGGGCGTTATAGTATACTGTTCTCAATCGTTTCACTCTTTTATGGACAGGGTACTAAATGAATTCACGGAATGTCACACAGTACAAATGGTGTCAGGCGAGCAGTTTTATCATTATCTTTATCGCCTTGTTTGCGCTTTTCCCTCTTCGCCTGCTGCCATGTTTTCTCGCTGGCTTTATTGTGTATGAAACGATTCTGGCACTTACTCCGCTAACAGAACGCCTGGTAAAGGGGCCGATTGCCCGCTGGATCTCCATCCTGTTCCTGAGCGTGGTGGTGATCCTGGCGCTGGTGACCGGTATTACCCGCCTGATTAGCTTTTTGCTGCATGATTTTCAGAGTCAGGAAGTGTTCCATGCGGTGGCAACCAAATTACTTGAGGATGCGCAGCGAACCCTGTCTCCGGTGCTGGTGCGTTATCTGCCTTCCGATATCGATGAACTGCAGGCACAGATGATGGCCTGGTTGCGGGAGCACCTGGTGGTGGTGCAGACTGCCGGACGCAATGCCGCACATACCTTTGCCACCATGCTGATTGGTATGTTGCTGGGCGCGATTATTTCTTTACGTACCGGCAGAACCTCAACGCGTCCTGCACCGCTGCAGACTGCGCTGTTCGAACGTCTGATTAACCTCGCAACCGCGTTTCATAATGTGGTCTTTGCCCAGATCAAAATTTCGCTGCTGAACACGCTGCTTACCGGGGGGTTTTTGTTTGGCATCCTGCCGCTGTTTGGTCTGCATTTCCCGTTTGCCAAAACCGTGTTGGTACTGACTTTTCTTGCCGGATTATTGCCTATCCTCGGCAACCTGATCTCGAATACCGTGATCGTGGTGATTGGCCTGTCTATCTCGCTGGAAGCGGCACTGATTGCCTTAATTTTTCTGATTGTGGTGCATAAGCTGGAATACTTTATTAATGCGCGGATTTTCGGCTCGCGCATCAGTGCTAAAACCTGGGAAATTCTACTGGTAATGCTGGTGTTTGAGTCCACTTTTGGCCTTGCCGGGGTGATTGCCGCGCCAGTGTACTATGCTTATCTGAAAATTGAGCTGCGTGCTGCGAAGCTGATCTGAAGAATGTGAGAGCAGGCAGGAGTTAACCCGGTAGTATGAACAAAAAACTGATTGTTATGGGGTTGCTGGCATTGATTGCCAGCTACGTTGGCTTACGTGAACGGGCAAGGGCCCCCGCCGGCAAACCCGCGTCGTCAACACCGGCAGTCACCCAGCGGCAGGATATTGCCAGCCTGACCAGCGAACAGCGGGTGGTCAGTTATCTGCAACAGCATCAGCGTTTACCTGATTACTATATCGGTAAGAATGCGGCGCGGCGTCAGGGCTGGGATCCGGCGCGCGGTAACCTGTGCCAGGTACTGCCCGGCCGGGCCATTGGCGGTGACCGCTTCAGTAACCGCGAAGGCAGCCTGCCGGAGAAGCAAGGGCGTAACTGGTTTGAGGCCGATACCAATTACCGCTGTGGCCATCGCGGCAGCGATCGGCTGCTCTGGTCCACTGATGGCATGATCTACGCCACTCACGATCACTATCGTCATTTTGAGCGGATACACTGATATGCAGCAGATCACCCTTGATTGTCAGCAGGTGCAGACGCTGGCGGATTTTTATCGGCTGTTCAGTCAAAAATTTAACCTGGGCTGCGGCTTCGGCGCTAATCTTGATGCGCTGTGGGATGTCCTGACCGGTGAAATTTCGTTGCCGGTGCATATTACGCTGCGTCATGTGCGTAACCATCCCTGTGAAGCCGATCTGCGGCGGATTATTGCCGTAATGGAACAGGCAGTGCAGGAAACGGAAGGGGCGTTCAGTGTGCGGGTCAAAGATCCTCAGCCAAAGCAATAACGTCGGGTAGCAGTGGTGCGCGAAGCTGAGCATATCACCTGCCCAGCTCGCCCCGGTGATTTTCAGCATCTCGGGTATGCCTGCGCGCGCGATTATTACCGTCAGCAGGGTTAAGGTGGTCGTATAAAGCTCAGTACCATCGGCCGTCAGTTGCCAGTGTGTCAGCCAGTATTGCAGGGAGGCGTCAGACATGCGATTTCCGATAATGAAAAAGCAACCCGTCTGCAGGCGTAAGCAGACGGGCTGCGAGCTAGTCGTCAACAGGGCTGAGGATCTTCACCAGTTTATTACGCTGCGCGGTTGAAATCTCACGGGCCGCGGCATATCCGGCGTTACTGGCAACGGTAGCATTCAGCGCGACCAGCCAGTCATAAATATAAAAACCGGCATGATTACCTGGCTTTAGTGCCAATCGGGTGAGACGCTGGCCGGTGCCCAGATCGGCGGTCTGGGCTTCAGGACGGGCAAAAATTTTGTGACCCGGATTAATGCGACTCTCCGGGCGCTGTTCTTCTGCCATCAGCTGGAAGCCCAGCCAGGCGACAAAATCACCCAGCACGTTCAGAGCGCGTGATACCTGACGATCTACCATCTGACGCGGTGCCATGCCCTGAATATCCCCCCGGGTTAACGCGCGGGTCAGCGCCTCGCTTATTTCAAGGCGTACGCTGGCGGTGATCAACTCTTCACACAGCAGCGCCATGGTGGATTTACTGATATTCAGCAGCGTCAGCAGCGCGGCATTTTCCGGCAGCTGGCGCAGCAGATTCACCCAATGGTGGTACACCCGGGTGGCAAAGTCACTGTGACCATCCTGCTGGCTTTCCACCTGCTGCGGTGCGTTAAGCGGCGCAAAAGGTTCATCGCTTAACAGATCAATTTTAACCCCCAGACCAAAGGGATCGTCAGCGCTGCTGATATCACTGGCGTGGTCTGTGGCACTGATGTTCTGCTGCGCATCGCGTAAAAAAAGCTGACGCAGGCGTTCACGCTGGGGTAGCAGATGTTCCAACAGTTCCCCATGGACACCGGTGCGTGCCTGTAAGGCTTTTAACAGCTGTGCGGCAATATCACTGCGCTGCGCAGCATCCTGAGTTTTGGTCAGATGCCAGCGTCCCAGCAGGTTACCGCGCAGGCTGGTGGCAATGGCTCTGCTGCGCTGCGCCAGTTGCTGCTGGCGGGCACCGGCGCTAACCGTACTGGTCAGATAATCGGCCATACGGCCGGTATCATTTTCGTCCATTGCCAGCATGGTGCCCCAACTGCCGGAAAGGGCTCCGGCCATCCGCTGCACGGCACCATCATAGTGCTGACCGTAGCTGTGACGCTGGTCAAACGGGGTCAACGCCCAGATCAGCGCAGGTTTGTCTGCTCCACCTGCTACACTCTGTTCCACCCAGAAACGCAGCAATGCGCCGTTCATTGTACTTTCATTACGACTGGTTGCCGCACTGCAAATCAGCAGATGGCTGACCTGATGGCGCGCGGCGGCCAGGTATAGGATCAGCGCCCGGCGTGCCTGCAAAAATCCCTGCATCACACCTTTATTACCCGGCAGTAATGGCTCGTTGTCCAGGCCCGGATAATCAATCAAATCGGTGGTATCAAACAGCGCTTCGCGCGGATGTTCCGCCAGGGGTAACAGGATTTCACGGCACAGCAGGGTTAAATCTTCTATCCGGACAGTGACACTTTGCGCCTGATCCGCACCGGGCTGCAGCTCAATACTGGCGGCAATCCCCGATTCCTGCTGACCGCTGCGCCAGAACGAGGGGATATTCAGCAGGCTTAGTGGTGCGCGCAGCTGCGTGCTGCACGCCAGCTGATGCAAAACATGCGCCAGCTGTCGATAAAGGGCGGTCAGCTGCGGTTGATCCTGCCACAGCACGGCAAACAAACAGGCCCGATCGTCAACTTCAAGCCACGGAGCCAGTTCAATCGCCTGCAGCCAGTAGCCGCTGTCCGGCAACTGCCGGGGAGCAAGCAGTGTCAGCATATCCCACAGTGCCACCATGGCCGCTGGCGTGATGCCCTCCACGGCGTTTTTTTGCCGGCGCTGATTAAGCTGCAGTAAACGCTGCGTCAGCTGCTGCTCAGAGAGTGTGACAGTGTCACTTTTTTCAGCCTGTTGTACCAGTACCGCCACCAGTTCACTTTCACTGAGTACACTTAACTGCAGCGGGAAGTGGTTGTTCTCTGCCGGTGGCTGGCTGGTGAAACGCACCGCCAGATTCAGATTCTGTTTATGGGGGTTCAGCAGACTCAGATAATCAATCAGGGTGCTGCCGATGGCGGCCAGCACCCTGCCGTTATCATTTCCCAGCAGGCGCTCAGCCAGCCAGATTTTGCCGGCCGGTGACTGACCATACAGACCGATAGCGTCAGAACTCTGTGCGGCGGTGGCCAGATTTTCCGCCAGTGTGCGCTGGCGCAGCAGTTCCGTTTGCAGGCTGTCCGCCTCGATCGCCAGACGGGATGAAAGCGCACGGTTGTGCTGCAGCCACATCAGCGCCCGATCAATAACGCTGGTCAGCGCATTCTCGTCAGGGTGTTTAGGGGCAGGTTGCTGAGATTTCATTTGCTGTAGACGCTCCCACTGTCAATCCAGTAATACGCTTTACCTGACCCCCCGCTACTCAGGGTATTCAGTGTCAAACACAGCTGTTCAGGGGGGATGGGGGTACCATCATCCAGGCTGGCTGATGCCAGAGTAAATCCTTCCGCCGCGCTCTGGCCGGGCAGCCGCAGGGCGGCCAGTTTAATATGCAGTACCCGTTCGCCGGAAATCAGTCGCATCAGCGCCGGATCGGTGATCGTCAGGCTGTAGAGCGGCGAAGCCGGCCAGCGGGCGTTATCCAGCTGACGAAAACCGAGTGTCAGTGCACCACGAACCTGGAACTGGCTGTCCTGTTGCAGCACAAAGTCATTGCGATCGAGATCTATATCTCGATACCAGACGTTGTCTTCTGTCAACGAGCCGCTGCTGTCCAGTATCCCCAGATAGCGAATGGTGGAGTAGGGCTGAAAATCACCGGCCTGGAACCAGAAGTTATCCAGGCGTAAATCAAGTGACAGCAGACACAGCATAGCGCCCACCGCAGCGGTGGACTTGGGATTATCGATTTTCCCCTGCTTGTTAAACGGATACCAGTCATTGGTATGGTAACCATCCAGCGAGAAAATACGGCTGACCGGCAGCGGCTGTAAATGACGGAACAGCGCCTGTATTCCCGGAAAACGCGAAGGGCGACCAGTCAACAGTAAAATATCGCAATCATACACCGACACCACCTCCGCCAGCGCGCGCAGGCTGTGGGTGATCTTCATCCTTGACGATAAGAATTCGCTGTGCAGCTGGCTGAGTGAAACCAGCAACGGCACCGCAAGAATATCAAAGTCAGTATTACCCGGAATTTCACGGCGGATTTCCCGATTCAGGTAATCCAGCAGACCAGCTACCGGCGCCTGGGCCAGCAGTTCGCCAAAGGTGCCTTCCACTTCAGCATTCAGATGCAGCGGGTCAAAGTGTTCATAGGCGCTCAGAATCGCCTGGCCCAGCGGGATAAACAGTTGCAGGGTTGCCTGCTGGCGCAGAATGGAATAACCGTCAATGCGTCCCTGATGACCAAACAGTCGGGTCATCAGACGTTCCGGGGCCGCCAGCCCCTGTCGCCGCAGCGCATCCTCCAGCGCCGGCAGCAGATACATCTGGATTATATCCAGTAAAATATCGTCGCCTGCCAGCTTAAAGCCTTCGCGGAACAGCAGGCGCGGAACGATCTTCACATTACTGCTGATGCCGTTATCCAGCTGATAGTGGGTAATTGCCAGATCGGTGGTACCGCCACCAATATCAACCGAGGCGACGCGCAGCGTTTTGCCGGCCGTTTCACCCGGGGCCGGTTCACGATCAGGACGCGCCATGCTGGTAAAGAAAGCCTCAGCCTGACCGCCAAAGTTAACCTGGGTTTCATTGTACAGCCACACCATCTGCCCGCAGGTAGCTTCATCCCATTCCATCTGCACCTGTGGCACCGGCATGGAGCTGTTTTCAGCGCTGAAATCGTCGTCCAGCGGATGCCACTCCATCGCTTTCCACACCAGCGCGATGGCCTGCTGCATGCGGCGACGGAAGATTTCACGCTCCGGGGTCGGCATCGCTGATGGCAGGGTGAGAATAATATTACGTAACTGGCGCGGTGCCTGGCTGTGCAGCATTTTCTGCCGTTGTTGCGGGCTGTTGATTTGCAGCAGCGCCTGCGCGAGCAGTTCGGTGAGCATCAGCGTCATCAGCGAGCTGCGGCTGTAATGGGCAGAAAACACCGGCAGTCGCTCAGCGGCAGGTACGGCGTACAGCGGCTGGCCTTCATCGTTCATCAGGCGCGACAGCGGCAGGGCAATCGCCTGCGGATCTTCATGCAAACTGTTTGCCGGCTGGCTAAAATACCATCCGGCGGAATAGCTCTCTTTATCCCACAGATAGCGGCGCGGGCTGGACAGGCCGCTGGCACCATCGCCTCCGGTACGCTGCATCGCCAGTTCGGTGGCTTCACGTCCGGTACGGGTTATCGACGGCCAGATAAAGGCATCTTCACGGCCGCTGGCCAGCGAGAAATTTTGTTTACCAAACTGTGTAACGGAAAACTCTACCCGGCTGTCAAACAGCTCGTTGTAAAGCAGATGCGGTGAGGTCAGATTACGCAACTGCAGCTCGTAAGTGTGCTTCAAGCCGTGGCGATCGTCGGTGTGATCTTCCACCATAATCCCGCAGGTGTGTGAGTTACCGACATCAAGGATCAAATCAACATCAATCGCCGGCTGCTGCTGGGTAGCGGCACTGATGGTCAGTTCCGGCAGCTGCAGCTGTTGCCCCAGCATGGTCAGGATATTCAGATAGTGAGCCTGATACTCAAATTCGCGCAGGGCGCTATTGATGACCGCCTGCGGGCGCTGCTCGCGTTCACTGGCCGCGTCAACAAACGCCTCACGCAACCAGCTGTCGAGCCACGGATGGTCGAGAAAATCGCCAAGTTCATCGCTGCGATACGCCAGGGTAAAACTGACGCCGTTTTTGACATCATTCTTAGTCAGCGCCAGCGTATTTTCGTCAGTTTCATATGTCCGGGTATCAAAAGCCAGGCAGATGCGGTGACTGTTGCCAGCGGCGTCGGGTTTATCCAGCGCCACAATGCGCATTCTTGCCCAGTTATCCGGGCCGCCGATAAAGGTACGCGGTGGATTAAAGCGGAAAAACGGCAACGGCAGCCAGACATCATTCAGCAGTGCCAGCGACTGCGCCAGCGAGAAGCTGAATTCCGGTTTCACCACTTCCGGCGCGCTACCTGGCAGGGCGGGCAGACGGTATTTGCCGCTTAACGGATGATAGTCCAGCAGCAGCAGCGGCCCGTTCGCCGTCTGGCGAACAAATTTTCCCGGCCACTCTTCATCACATTCAGGCGTTAACGCAAAGTCGAGAAACTGAATACCGCTGTTTTCAATCAGGGTAAGACTGGTATTAAATTCGGTAATGGTCGCCAGCATAATTATTTTCTCTTCACAGACATCGACAGTTCGGAACCATCACTGTATTGGCCGGTACAGATTGCCGGCTGATCGGGCGACTGCGAGCAGCTGAGCTGAGGCAATGACCACAGTGAGCCATCGCTGCAGCGTACTTTCACTGCATTACCCACCGCCAGTGCGCCGGAGGCAGTAAATGCGGCAGTCACCGCTCTGCGGCAGGTCACGCCCTTAGCCGGGGAGAACATCGCCATCCCTTTACCGATGGCCAGCCGCAGGTTTATCAGCGCGACTTTATCCGGGGCACTCTGCGGATCGCGGATGCTCATTTTCCAGTTACCATTCATAAAGCGCACTGAGCCCATTTTAGCGGCGTCAGCCGGGATCACCAGATCATCCTTTGCGGGCTTTGCGCTCACTGTGGGCGTATTGCTCTCTTCCCGGGCGGTGTTTGCCTGAATCGCCAGAGTGGGCGGACGGCGTGGCGTACTATCCAGGGTTGCCCTACCGGTGGGCAACCCATCTGTCATCTGTGGCAGCTTCACTGCCGGGGCTTTAGCCACCGCTTTTTCTGCAGGCGGAATCGGCGGCTGCGCAGGGGGCCTGGCTTTATTCAGGGTCAGTAACGCGGCCACAGCCACAACCGCCAGCAGCGGCACTCCCCACAGTAACAGGGTTACCGGTCGCAGCCTGCGCCCGCCGGGCACTTCCGGCGTGCTAAGCGGCGGTTCAGGCTCCGCCGTGGGTATCGAAGCTGGCGGCACGGTGACCGCCGGTATAGGCGGTGGTGCCGGGGCGAGATTAACCAGGGGCTCATCGTCATCATCCAGCGGCAGATTATCCAGCGCATCAGGGTTGCCTTTCTGCGTCAGGCTGCTGAATCCCCAGAAGGTGATCACTGGCCGGTCATCCACCAGATAGACATAGTTAGCTTCAGGAAACTGCAATGACTTAGCCAGCAGAGATGCAAACAGCCGGTGGCTGGCGAGAGAGGAAGTCGAAGACTGTTGCGCGATCTCACTTAAAATTTCAGCGGCCTGACGCAGCTGTTTTAACGCGGCGCGGCGCACGCTGCTGCTGGCGCTGTTCCATGAGCGCACTTTACCCGCCAGCGGGGAGTACCAGTCCAGACGGTTGCCGGCCTGATTAAGCTGTGGGATCGCCAGGTGATCGGCTACCTGCGCCTGGTTCCTCAGCCGCAGCGTTTCGCGCAACTGAAATGCACACTGATAAACCAGCCGGCCATTTTCGCCAAGCGGGAGCACGTTATCGAGATTACCGCTGCGTAAGAGGATTTTTGCCACGCCAGGAGCCTTATTTTTCTGAATAGTGTGAAATGTGCGCAGAATTAGCAATAACATATACTTTAATGCAGGATGACTTAAATCAAATGCCTGAACAAATGCAAAAACTAATGACTACTCAGCCTATTAGTTGTTGGCGGGGAAGGATGAAGGAGGGGATTTTCACCGGGGGGGTAAAGAGCTGCCCCGACTTTAACGGTGCGGGGCAGTCATTATAATGGCTTACAGCGCCATATCGTGCTGCGAACTGACCGCATGTTGCGACTGCTGAGCAGCCGGAGCCGGCGCATTTATCTGAATCACTGGCGGTTTAGTCAGATGCAGGGTCGCGGCGGTATCATCCCAAACCTGTTGGGTCAGAGCGACATTGCCGTTCAGCTTCTGGCCAAAGCTTGGGATAATGGCACGGATTTTCTCCTGCCACTCCGCTGAGGCGAACTGCTGTGGGAACAGCTGCTTCATCACGTTCAGTGCAATCGGCGCGGCGGTAGAAGCCCCTGGAGAGGCCCCCAGCAGGGCAGCCAGGGTTTTCTGATCGTCGGTGACGATTTCAGTACCCAGCTTCAGAACGCCACCTTTGTCGGCATCTTTCTTAATAATCTGCACCCGCTGACCGGCCTGGATCAGTTTCCAGTCTTCTTTGCGCGCTTCAGGGTAGTACTCTTTCAGCGCGGCAAAACGGTCGTCATCGCTCAGCATCACCTGGCCTACCAGATATTTAACCAGATCAAAGTTATCCAGACCGACGTCCGTCATTGGCACCACGTTTTTGGTGGTGGTGGTGCTTAACAGGTCGAGATACGAGCCGGTTTTCAGGAATTTGGTAGAGAAGGTAGCAAATGGCCCAAACAGCACCACGCGTTTGCCGTCAATAAAGCGCGCATCCAGATGCGGTACTGACATTGGCGGCGCGCCAACGGAAGCCTGGCCGTACACTTTTTCCAGATGACGACTGGTGATCGCCGGATTTTCCGTTACCAGGAACGAACCACCCACCGGGAAGCCGGCATAGTTATCCGCCTGAGGAATGCCGGTTTCCTGCAGCAGTTTAAGGCTGCCGCCGCCCGCGCCGATAAACACGTATTTCGCATCGACGCTGTGCTCTTTACCGGTTTTCACATCATTAACCGTCACATGCCAGGAGTTATCAGCATTACGCTTAAAGCCGGTCACTTCTGTAGAGGTTTCCAGAGTAAAGTTTTGGTCTTTCTTCAGGCTGCCAATCAGCTGACGGGTGATCTCACCGTAGTTAACGTCGGTGCCCACCGGGGTCCAGGTCGCGGCCACTTTCTGCGCCGGATCGCGGCCTTCCATGATCAGCGGGGCCCACTGCTTAATCTGGTTATGGTCCGTGGAGAACTGCATTCCCTGGAACAGGGTGGTCTGCTGTAATGCGTGATAACGCTTAGTCAGGAAATCAACGTTGGCATCGCCCCAGACAAAACTCATATGTGGCGTGGAGTTGATAAAGGCATGGGGATCGTTAAGGACGCCGCGTTTAACCTGCGAAGACCAGAACTGGCGGGAAATCATAAAGGATTCATTGATTTCCAGCGCTTTGCTGTAGTCGATTGAGCCGTCGGCACGTTGCGGGGTGTAGTTCAGTTCCATATTGGCCGAGTGCCCCGTGCCGGCGTTGTTCCAGCCGTTAGAGGATTCCAGCGCCACGGCATCAAGTTTTTCAACCATCAGCTGTTTCCAGCCTGGCTGCAACTCCTGTAGCCAGGTACCCAATGAGGCACTCATGATGCCACCACCAATCAGCAGAACATCGGTTTTTTCACTGGCTGGATTTTCTGCCCAGGCGCTGGAACAAACCAGCATCGCTGACAGCGAAAGGACAGGAACTACTCTTCTCGATTTAGACATTTTAATAACACGCTTGGGGGAGAGTTTAAAGAATGAATCATTATTTTAACGTATTCATAAAAAAATTAAAAAAAATTATTTTCCCGGCTTAATACATCCACATTATGTAAGGGTTAACTATCACCCGATAATAAGTAACACTTAGAAATTACAGGGTGATTTTCTCAGGCAAGATTGAAACTAAATAATTATCTGTCACCGGGATAAATCTTACCTTTCAGGCATGAGCATTCAGTTCAGTGGTGGGCTTTTAATCTTATTATGAAACTTATTTTTTTACATTACACACTGATAAAGCCCCAGTTCCAGAATCCGTCTGTTTGCGGAACCCTGACGATCGATAAACATATGGTCATGTTCATGGAGGACACGCACCACATAAAGCGGCCACGGGCTGCGCGTAGGGAACTCGCCGGGCACCCGCGCACTTTCGACATTATGATGACAATGGAACTCGCGCAGCATTAAACCGGCCTGCATAAACTCAGGCTTAAGCAGCCAGTGCACGTCATCGATCCAGTGCTGATAGCGACTTTTCTGTCGTCCGGTCACCACCATCACCAGTGATAAAATCGTCAGATTCTGGCAGGGGTTATTCATGGTGTCGGAAAAAAGCGAACGCGAGGCGACCGGACAAATGGTTTTATCCGTACGATTAAATTTCCCCATAATACGCTGCTGTATCCATCGAGAAGTCTCAATATAATACAGTGGTACATCTTAATTCTTTAAATCAGTGGTTTTACATATGAGCGTTTGCATTCGAGTACAATCTCCGGATATTGAAGATAGAGGCATGAGTCTTTTTATTTACGCGTAAAGATAACAACTGCCGTCTCAATAATAAACGCTTCACTTTCCCTTAACTGCGCCAACAAACTTATCATCAATCGCATCATAAAATGTCAATTAATTTACAATAGCAGGGCAATAAAAAGCCGTAATATAAACAAAATATTCAATATCTGAGTTGCGTTATTATTTGTAGGGGGATTATTTTAATCGTAATATGGTAGGAGATTAGGCTGCAAAGTAAAGTGCCGAGGTGCGTTATTTTCAGAAATGATTCATTCTTTTGTCACCGCTGTTGTTATAATATGCCAGCATTTCAACAGGTTCATGTTTTTTGGAGACAGTCAATGTCAGTCACTGATTCACTGCTTGCTTATATTCTGGCAGCAACCCTGCTGAGCTTAACCCCGGGTCTTGATACCGCCCTAATCCTGCGCACCACGGCCGCTGAAGGTGGCCGGAAAGCCTTTCATGCGGCGTTAGGAATCAATGCCGGGTGCTTTATCTGGGGCGCAATGGTGGCCTTTGGTTTGGGAGCTCTGCTGGCAGTGTCTGAGTTTGCCTACACCCTGCTGAAATGGTGTGGGGCAGCGTACCTTTGCTGGTTGGGTGTGCAGCTTTTATTGCGTCCGCGTCAACATTTCAGCCTGAATCAGGAAAACGCGGGCTCTGAGAATAACTGGTTTCTGCGTGGCATGTTAGGTAACGTGCTCAACCCCAAAATAGGTATTTTTTATATTTCGTTCTTGCCGCAATTTATACCAGCAGGCCATTCTCCTGCTGGCTGGACATTCCTGCTGGTGGCGATCCACGTATTAATTGTTACGCTGTGGTCGCTGACGCTAATTACCGCGACCCGCCATGCCTCCGGGGTTCTGAAAAAGCCTGCGGTGGTGAAATGGATGGATCGCACCACCGGATGCGTATTTCTGCTGTTCGCCGCAAAACTGGCAATGAGCCGAAGATAACAGCGGCGGCGCAGAGCGGGGGGGATTTAAGGTAAACGTCGCTCTGCTTTAAACCGCTATCAGGCGTTTAAATAACAGATTGGTTATTTGAAGATTTAAATTTTCAGACTTACTTTGCGAAACACCGCAAAGACGAAAAGCCGCTGACCATCAACATGCTTATCGAGTCAGCCCGGGCTGGTCACTGGTTGTATGACTGACACACGCGCTGCCGTCACAGGCCGCTTCTGACGCTCAGCAATCTGATGACCGGGGTTATGATGATTACCAGCCAGATGTGACTGATTGCGGGATGGGTGCACAGGCCCGTCCCGTAAGCTGTTACAGGTCACCTCAGCAGGCATTAAACACCTAGTATTTCCATTTTTCCCGCTGTCAGCCTGTCTTTTATGCCGTCAGGCATGGAAGGCTTACGCAGAGAGTTACAGAGTTATCCAAGTGGCAGGTAAGCCGGAAACAGACCCTCTTTCATATTCCCCATAACTGCGCACGCGCCCCCTGCAAAGCCGCCTTTTTCTTTTAGCGTCCTGACAGCGATATAATTGTCTGATGGTCGGAGACAAAATAACCTTTCAGCGACATCGTTACCTGCGTTTTTAGCTGTCAGAATTTCGTGCGCACGAAATCTTTATGAGGTGAGTTTATGAAAAGAATCACATACGCTGAGTTGCGTGAACGGCTGCTAAAAGAGCCAGCTTTACGCGCAGGTTATGAAGCTGAGATCCAAAACCTGGAACCTGATTATCAGATCCTTCGACATCATACTGATGGTACTGAAGAACTGGTGTTTGATTCGCGCGCATCAGGTACAGATTTACCAACGCAATATGCGGTAAAATGATGTACCACCATTAAAAAGTGTTATAGGATTTCCGTGCATCAGGTACAAATTTACCAATGCACAAACCTTTCTTATCAGGAGATTACCGTATGGATACGGTTTATGCAGGGCGTCCAAATCTGACCGCCAGCCAGCTGCTTTTTATGATTTTCTGTGAAAATACCGCCAATCAACTTGGTGTACAGGACTTCGGGGCAATAGTGGCTATTGTGGCAGGACTTAATAATTTACCAACAAGAGGAAAATTTGCCGGAGCTACACCGGGAACATCTTACGCCTCGCAAAAGGCACGAAAGGTGTTTGGTAATGCTAAATTTCCGTGGGGGATAAAGCTGCCGTCTGTGATCGGTGGTTATCCACCTCATAAACTAAATATCATCATGGTCAGAAAAATTGGCACCTTTGTTGGCAGGGCAATACCTGTTTTGGGATGGGTTATTCTGGCATCTGACGTGTCACAGATAGCCTTGAATACCGTGAGACACTACAATCTCATTGCCAGAGGGCAAGACAAATTATGGTAGATACTGTTGAAAAACGTGTTTATGAACTGATCAAGCCGTGGAATGGTCGTTCATGGCTAACGTTTAAAATACCGCCTTTACATGGTGACTCGTCACTTAATCAGACGATGAACATGGATGACGAAGAGGCACAGGATCTGCTTGATGAAATTTTCACTGAGTTTGGCCTTAAACATTCAGATTTAGATTTCAGCGTTTATTTCCCACAGCATAACCGCAAAGAGGCGAAGCCGCTGACCATCAATATGCTTATCGAATCTGCCAGAGCTGGCCGCTGGTTGTATGACTGACACACGCCGGAGGGCTGATTTTGGCTCTCCGCTATCATGGTGCGCATAATGTATATTATGTTAAATGAATTGCCCGGGTAAGTAACTCCACAAATCTAACCCCTCCCTCAAGAAAAGATACCCGCCCCTCCCTGTTACGTCAGGCTCCTCGTTTTCATTTCCTGCTCCAGATTAGGTCTATGAATGCCATTCATAGCGCCTATTTAACCAGCGTAATGAAGAGGTTGTCAGTGAAGCCTTAAAACCGTTTCGTAACCGCGTGGTCATCGCCACTAAGTTTGGTTTTACTTTGGCGATGACAATAAGCAGCAGATTTTAAACAGCCGTCCAGAGCATATCCGTAAAGCTGTGGAAGGGTCATTACGCCGTCTTAAGACTGATGTCATTGATTTGCTGTATCAACATCGCGTCGATTCGGATGTCCCCATTGAAGATGTTGCGGGAACCGTGAAAGACCTGATAGCGGAAGGCAAAGTCAAACATTTCGGTCTGTACGAGGCTGGCGCGCAAACCATTCGTCGGGCGCATGCCGTAAACCGGTCACTGCCCTGCAAAGTGAATACTTGCGGCAGATAACACGGGCGCTTGAAATGATTAATATCGTCGGCGAACACGTTACTCTCCTGAACACCAGGCTCGCACAGGCCGTTAATACCGGGACGGGTCTGCCGCTAATGGCCGTCCCGGTATTACCAAATCCATCTCCCCTTCCCACCATAAACACGCACCTGGCATGGATAGCCAGATATACAGAGATATTCATTTGTTGATATCGATGCGCTATGTTGAAGAGTATCTGCAATCGACGCTAACCCTACTGCGGCAATCAGGAGTGACATGTATGTCTGGATCCACGCTGTTTACACCAATACGCATCAGAAATCTTGAAATTGAAAACCGAATCGTTATTGCTCCTATGTGCCAGTACTCTGCCGAACAAGGCTGTATGACTGACTGGCACACCCTGCATTTGGGACAGCTGGCACAATCCGGAGCTGGTT
>CALYQW010000022.1 GCA_945290265.1 uncultured Erwinia sp. | reverse complement strand
ATGACTGACTGGCACACCCTGCATTTGGGACAGCTGGCACAATCCGGAGCTGGTTTACTGACAATTGAAGCGACTGCCGTATCACCCGAAGGCAGAATCACCTTCGCCGATGTCGGCCTCTACGATGATAAATCAGAGCAAGCGATGGCACGGGTTCTCGCTTCCATTCGCAAGTGGTCAACTATTCCCGTCGCCATTCAGCTGGCGCATGCAGGCAGAAAAGCATCAACCCACAAGCCTTGGGATAAACAGGGTCAGATACCTCCGGATCGGGAGAATGGATGGCAAACCCTGGCACCCTCGGCGCTGCCCTACAGCCACGGCTATACCCCCCCTGTCGCCCTTGACAGTAACGGTTTAGCCGAAATCCGCAACCAGTTTGCCGCGGCAGCAAAACGTGCCGCCAGGCTGAATATCGATCTGATCCAGATACATGCCGCACATGGCTATCTGTTGCATCAGTTTCTGTCGCCACTCACTAACCACCGTACGGATAACTACGGTGGCTCGCTGGAAAACAGAGCAAAATTTCCGCTGGAAATCTTCGATGCGGTACGTGCAGCGTTTCCTGCGGATAAGCCGGTTAGCGTGCGCATTTCTGCGACGGACTGGGTTGACGGTGGATTTAATATTGAGGAAGCGGTGGCGTTTTCTAAAATGCTGGAAGCCCGCGGCGTCGATGTCATCCATGTTTCCAGTGGCGGTCTGCACCCGGAGCAGCAAATTAATGTCTACCCCGGCTATCAGGTTCCGCTGGCAAGAGCGGTTAAATCCGCAGTCAGCATCCCGGTGGTGGCCGTGGGATTAATCAGCGCGCCGCAGCATGCCGAGTCTGTGGTGGCCAGCGGCGATGCGGATTTTATTGCGATCGCCCGCACTGCACTTTATGACCCCAGATGGCCGTGGCATGCTGCGGCGGCACTGGGTGCGCAGGTTCGCGCAGCTGAACAGTATCTTCGCTGTCAGCCACATACCCTGAAGGATTTATTTAAATCCTGAACCGGTAGCCGCCCTCGCCTCGCTGCTGCTGGCAGTGGTGACAAAATTTAACCTCGGCGGGATGGCGATGATCGTGATTACCGCCTTTGTACTGTTTTCCATGAACGGCATTATTGCGGCCACTTCAACGGCGGCCGCGCTGGATTCAGTAGCCAATGCCACCGGTTCGGTATCGGCGCTGATTGGTGCTTTGCAGTATGGCAGCGGGATTATCTCTTCACTGCTGCTGGCACTGTTCAGTGACGGCACCGCCTGGACCATGGGCTGGATTATTGCGCTGTTTACCGTTGCCAGCGCGGTTATGGCACTGATGGCCGGGGGAAAGACACCCTGATGCAGGGGCCGGTTCAGATATCGAAAAATTATTGTACATCCAGGGTTGTTTTTTGTACTTTCGACTTTGGCCACAGTTGCCGTAAGTAACATGCGGTTCGTATCAATCACTGGAATTGCATATGAAATACTTACATATCTGCCTGACAGGCGGTTTTTTAATGATTTCTGCTGTAGCAGGGGCAATAGCTTCCGATAAAAATAACCTCCCGGGATACGTTCAGGGCGCAGATGTCATTCAGGTCAATACCTATAAAAGTCAGATAGATAACATCGGTGATGTGGTTTACGAGCAGGTAAAAAGCACACGCTCAGTCAGACAGTTACATATGTCTGTTCTCGTTCCCCGAAACAATGATTTGAAGCCCGCCATCATCTATTTCCCCGGTGGGGGTTTCACCTCGGCTGAACGCGACAAGTTCATTGAGATGCGCATGGCTCTGGCCAGTGCCGGCTATGTGGTTGCAGCAGCAGAATACCGGACAATTCCCAACACCTTTCCGGCACCAGTTGTGGATGCCAAAGCTGCGGTAAGGTACCTTCGTCAGCATGCGACTGACTATGGTATTGACCCCGGACGTATCGGCGTACTGGGCGATTCTGCCGGAGGATGGCTGGCTCAGATGCTGGGAACAACCAATGGCGATAAATCTTTTGATAAAGGTGATTTTCTCAGTCAGTCCTCTGATGTTCAGGCCGTCGCCACGCTTTATGGCGTTTCTGACCTGCGCAACATAGGTGAGGGATTCCCGGAGGACATACAGAAAGCTCATCAGTCCCCGGCTGCAACTGAAGCCCTGCTGGTTAATGGTGCAGCCTTCAGAACCTTTGCTGGTACCCCCATCACATCCAGACCGCAGAAGGCCCTCAGTGCGAGCCCCGTTGGACATCTTGGCGGAAGCAAGCCCCCTTTCCTGATTATGCACGGCAGCAAGGATACTCTGGTATCACCTGAGCAGAGTGCTCAGCTTTATGACGCTCTCAGGAAATCGGGGGATCGCGCAGACTATGTGCTTGTTGACGGGGCTGAGCATGGCGATTATCGCTGGTACCAGCCGGTAGTCATTAACAGGGTTGTTGACTGGTTCCGTCAGACGCTGGGCACTCCGGTAAATCAAAACGGTAAATAAACATCATAACCGCGACACAGGGGCGCGGATTCAGGCTGAAAACCGGTGGTTTTATATTCAGCCCCAGGTTTACAGCCAGGAATAATGGGGTATTATCGGCAAAGTAATAACAGGGAGAAATAAAATGGATGTTGCAATACTGGATATGAGTACGCTAAGTCAGCCCAAATTGACGATGAAAATCGTTGGCTAAGGCGTTAAAGCCAAAGTTATATTTGATCTGATGACGATCAGCGATCGCTCTCAGAGTTAATAACATATTTTTTATACCGCCAGGATTTGTAAGTTCGTCTTCACTGGCCTTCATTGTTTTCCGTCCTTAGAAAACATCTAACATTAGTATTTTTATCATAAAACAGATTGTTATGCTATTGACATGATTTTCCTGTTATTCCACCCTTCTATATTTTCCCCTGACCGGGTCTTTAAAAGCCCTGGCCGGATTTCCGCCACCTGGCTTGTGCAGCGACTCTACATCGGCCTGCAATACTTATAAATGCAGCGTGGTTTCGTGCAAATGACGCCAGAGAACCTGATTATCCGCACCTGAATCAAATACCACGGTGGAAAAACGCAGCGATGGCTGCTGACCGGGTAACTGTTGCCGCTCCCGATAGGTCACGGTTGCGCCTGTGGCACTCTCAGCAATCAACGTCATATCTTCAATATCGATTTTCAGCCCTGCTTTCGCGCCGCGCTGGCTACGGAAAAATGCACTCAGAGTGGCATAATCAAGCTGGGCCTCGCCTGGCGTTACCATTGAATACGCCAGGCGGAAACGCGCCAGTAAGTTGTCGCAGACATCCGCTGTTGTACTGGGGGTCTGACGGCCAATGATGTAAAAAGCCACGTTAAGGAGATAAACTACTGTTTATATTGAAATAATTCTCATGGGTTTTGGTAGGATTTGTATTTTTAGTATCCCGGCATCAGCCGGATTTGTGATGGTTTCTTAATAGTTTTTTCGCTATTTATTTCCTGATCATCCCAGCTTATCTATCATTTCGACATAGATGGTCATCGGATGTTCCTTTATTTCTACTGATACGGTTATATTGGGGTCCTTGTCGATCCAGCAAGTACCGCTGGTGTTGCACCCTCCGCTTTTTTTATATCCGTTTTTTTCAAGGTAGGTGTCAATTTTGCTGGTATCCGTTGTGCCGGAAAAACTTGCCTTATAAATTAGCGCAGGGTTAGGTCCAGACACATTACTGTAATGGAAGCTATATGTGTTGCTAACGCGCGGCATATTTTTCAGCAATTTTGGAGTATAAAAATCATACTCCCGTTTATCCTTTTCTGTGTAATCAGCACTATCCGTGAATTCCATCTTGAAGTATTGCAAGCCATAGAAAAGGCCAGTTATGCAGACTACTAAAACGACCAGCATAACTTTTAGTGACTTTTTCATGCCCGTGCTTCTCCCCTGCCAAATGAATAAATCCCAAATTATGGTCAACAATGCTGACATCCTCAGATGTCCACCTGTTATAAGGTGTAATAGTTCTCATGAATTTTGGCAATTGCCCAAAGTATGGTCTGCCGTTGGGGGTATGGTTACCATCAATAATTTCGCTTCTTGTACTCATCCTTATTGGGGGCTGTGCAAATGACATGATAGTGATCCCAACGATAATCGCCAGCCCTCCTGCCATAACTCTAATCGGTGAGCTGAAAGCAACCAGTAACAGAAAAACAGCAATACATACACCTGTGACCCAGAGCGATGTACAAAATCGGCGGGCGAGATCACTGATAGCCTCTTCAAGAGTTCCACCATAACTTTCCACGTTATTTTTAATTTTTTGAATATCGCTGCTGCTAAAGCCTGATTTTAACAGTTCGTCTTAACTGGCCTTCATTGTTTTCCATCCTTAAAAAACATCTAAAATTTATAGTCAGTTATTTCTGAAAGAGAATAACAAATTGTCACTAATGACACTGATATTACTGTTGATGTTTTTATCATAAAACAGATTGTTACGCTATTAACATAATTTTTCTGTTGGCGCAGATAATACGCTAATCGAAATCATGAGGCACGTTACCTTGCCCTTGCCCTTGCCCTTGCCCTTGCCCTTGACGTTGCCCTTGATTCTGACCTGCTTTTGTCGTTGACCTTCGGGCGGCATCAGGAACGTCGCCGAGGGAACCCGCCTGAGCGGGCGATGTGACGCCGCAAGCACGGGGACAAGGGGCGATTGCGCCTGATCGCCCCTTGTCGCCAGTCCGCGCAGCGGAATGGTGAAAGCCCTTGACCTGGCTTTAAGCCCTGGCCTTTATTAACCCACAAAATCAACATAAAGTTGATCTAAAAACCCAATCTCAGTATGTTGATCAACATATAGTTGAATAAAAGGCACCCCCTATGTCTGATAACCATCCCCCCGCCCAACAGTTAATCACCCTGCTGGCAGCAACCGTACGCGCGCTGGGCAGCGTTATTCCCGCTAACTGCGAAATCGTACTGCACGATCTGCGTAATCCCACCTTTTCCATTGCCGAAATTGTTAATCCGCAGGTTACCGGGCGCAAAAAAGGCGATTCGGTGCTGGCGGGCATGCGCACCGATCGCGCCTTTATCAACGCGATGGAGCAGAAAAACGAAGCGGTCTCTTTGCTGCTGGACTACCAGACGCTGACCGGCGATGGCAAACCCCTGCGCAGCAGCACTGCCCTGTACCGCGATGCTGATGGCAAACCCTTTGCCGCGCTTTGCATTAACGTGGATAACAGCGGGATTGATGCGGCGGTCAGCCTGCTGCAGTCGCTGACCGCAGGCAAAACCGATGCGCCTGCTGCCAACCGCGCTGAAAGCGCCACTGAGGCAATGCCTGACAATATCGAAGATTTAATGCAGGAGATTATTAACAGCACCCCGGCGCTCAGTGACGCCAGCCGCCGCGCGGATGTGAAACGCGCGAGGCGGCTGGCAGTGGAGCATATGCAGCAAAAAGGCATTTTTCTGATCAAAGGTGGCGTGGAGAAAGCCGCTGCCGCGCTGGGGGTCACCCGCTACACCATTTATAACTATCTTGATGCGCTGAAAGGCGATAAGGAACACCAGTGAAAAGATATGCCAGCACCATGCCCTTCCCTTTTTCTCAGGCAGTTGAGGCCAACGGATTCCTTTTTCTCTCCGGGCAATTATCCATTAACCAGCAGGGCGAGCCGCTACCCGGCACGGTTGAACAGCAGACCCATCGCGTTCTGGAAAATATTGCCGCTACGCTGCAAGCCTGCGGATCGTCGGTCGATAAAATTGTGCGCATTACGGCCTGGCTGTCCGATATGCGCCATTTCGCGGCGTTTAACGCGGCTTATGCCAGCCACTTCCCTGGAGGATTTCCGGCACGTACCACGGTGGTCAGCCGCCTGGCATTCGCTCTGGATGTGGAACTTGAAGTTCAGGCGCTGGCCTGAAACCCTGACTGTTTGCGGAGTTAACCCTATGTCGTTAAGTATCAATACCCCCCTGCTGGAATCACTGCCACTGGGGCGTCTGAATAACACCCGCATCTGGCTGAAGATGGACGCGCTACAGCCGTCAGGCTCGTTTAAGCTGCGTGGCGTGGGACATGCCTGCGAAACCCATTATGCCCGCGGTGCGCGGCGGTTTATTTCCTCCTCCGGCGGCAATGCCGGTCTGGCGGTGGCTTACGCCGGGCGTAAGCTGGGGGTACCGGTCATTGTGGTGGTGCCGGAATCAACCTCAGCACGCGCCCGTCATCTGCTGGCGCTGGAAGGTGCCGAGGTCAGAGTGGAAGGAGCAACCTGGGCCGAGGCGAATCAGCTGGCGCAGTCGCTGCTGACGTCGGATGCTGCCTTTATTCATCCTTTTGACGATCCGCTGCTGTGGCAGGGTCATGCCTCGATGATTGACGAAGTGGTGGCCGCCGGGCTGCAGCCGGATGCGGTTATTCTCTCCGTTGGCGGTGGCGGACTGCTGGCTGGTGTTGATGAAGGGCTGCGCCGCAATCAGCTGGATATCCCAATTTATGCAGTTGAAACCGAAGGCATGGCGTCATATCACGCGTCGCTGCAGGCCGGGCATCCGGTGACACTGTCACAGTTGAGCGGTGTTGCCACCTCGCTGGGCGCACGTCAGGTCTGTCAGCAGGCGCTGGATTTGGCGTGCACACGGGAAATTATTTCGCTGACGGTCAGCGATAAGCAGGCGGTCGATGCCTGTCTGAGTTTCCTGAACGATCAGCGTACCCTGGTGGAGCCCGCCTGCGGCGCGGCGCTGGCAGTACCGTATCATCAGCTGGCGGAGCTTAGCGCCATGGAAAATGTGCTGGTGATTGTCTGCGGGGGCACGACAGCGGATATTACCCCGCTGCAGGGTTATCGGGGATAAAACGGCAGTCAACACCTTCGCCTTTACCCCGGCCAGACGGCAACATCTCCCACTAAAGTACCAGGAGTAGTTATGAATCAGTTACTTGCCATGCGTGCCTTTGTCCGCGTGGTAGAAGCCGGATCTTTTAACCGTGCCGCTGACCAGCTTGGCATGCCGCGATCGACGCTAAGTAAGTTAATCAGCGATCTGGAAAAGCATCTGGCAACCCGGCTTATCCACAGAACCACCCGCACGATTTCGGTGACTGAGGAAGGTGATGAATATTTTCATCAGGCCGTGCGAATCATTGCCGAAACAGATGCTGCAGATGCCTCGCTGAGAGGAAAAAAACATAAGCCTGGCGGTCATCTGCGCATCGATGCGCCGGTGGCATTTGCTCATCATATGCTTATTCCTGCCCTGCCTGATTTTCATCAGCAGTATCCGGATATCACTCTGTCGCTGGGAATTAGCGATCGCACGATTAATATTGTGGGTGAAGCCGTGGACTGCGCGATACGCGCCGGTGTGCTGCCGGATATGGCGATGATCGCGCGGAAATTTTTGCAGCTGGAATACGTGACCTGCGCTGCGCCAGAGTATCTGCGCAAATGGGGTGAGCCGCGTGACCCTGACGATCTTCGGGATAATCACCGTATCGTCAGCTATTTTTTTGCCACGACCGGTAAACCGGAACCACTGTTTTTTACTGCCAATAAGGAAACGCAGAAAATTTATACCAGCCATTTTTCGGCTAATGAAGGTGACGGTGTCACGGGGATGATGCTGGCAGGTCTTGGGGTGGGTCAGCACCTGAGACGCTTTGTCCAGCCGTATATTGATGCCGGCAGGCTGGTTCCTGTCCTGACCGCCTGGAGTCAGCCGCTGCTGCCTTTCCATCTGGTTTATCCACCAAACCGCCATCAGAGCGCCAGACTGCGGGCGTTTATTAACTGGATAGTGCAGCGTTTTGCCTGACATTATCCATCCGGCTGAATAATGATGTCAGTAATGTCTACTGTTATGATTTATCTCATTCGGTATGCTGTTTTCCTGCAAAGTAATTATCAGGACAATGGACTAAGAGGAGCAAAATAATGAAGGATACCAGTACGCTGCGTCTTGTTTTTCCCCAGTGGCAGGGTGGCGGCACGATTGCCGATTTTATTCCCGATTTACCGGCAGAAGATGCATATAAAGGCTACTTTCTTGGCTCACAGCTGTTGAATCTGCTGGCACCCGCTGCCCGGGGCAACAGCGTCGAAATCCCGGTATCCCTGGATATTGCTGACCGGGCAGAGAAAAAAGGCATTATTGCTTACGACAGTATCATGAAAAATACCCGCGCAGCGCTTGAGGTACTGCAGCAGCACAATCCGCAGCGTATCGTCACCCTGGGCGGCGAGTGCTCGGTCAGCGTGGTGCCCTTCACCTGGCTGGCGCATAAGTATCAGAACGATGTGGCTGTGGTCTGGATTGATGCCCATCCGGACCTGAACTATCCGGGAGAAAGCCATAAAGGCTATCACGCAATGGCGCTGGCAGCAGTGCTGGGTAAAGGGGAAGCGGATCTGCTGAACAGGCTGCCGGCGCAGGTTGATCCTGCCCGGGCATTAATAGTCGGCCTGAGAAGCTGGGAAAAAGAAGGCGGTACGCCCGAACGGCAGCGTGAGCTGGGCGTAAAAAGCTATCCACCTGCAGAGGTTGCACTTAACAGTGATGCGGTACTGGACTGGCTTAAACACAGCGGCGCGTCAAAGGTACTGATCCATTTTGACCTTGACGTTATCGATCCTGGTGAAATGATTGCGGCGGTGGGTACCGATCCCGACGGAATGAAAATCAGTCAGGTTACGCGTCTTATCAGGGATATAAACCACCAGTTTGATATTATCGGGCTGACGGTGGCGGAACCAATGCCCCGGATCGCGATTAAAATCAGAAACCTGCTGGCAGATCTGCCATTGCTGTAACGACATCATTTCCCCGCAGCGCGGCTGCGGGCCACTCAGAACCCCGGATTTACCTTCATCCAGTCAGTTTCTTCCTGAGTGGATTGCCGCGCCAGCAGCGCATTGCGATGCGGATAGCGGCCAAAGCGCTTAATCACCTCACTGTGCTTAATTTCAAACTCCAGAAACGCCGCAATACCCAGCGCAGTAAACAACGTCTGCGCCTGCTGATGTATGACCGCAGATTCTGAATGCATCCAGGGTAACAGCGCTACGCCCTGCTCGGTGGCGCTTAGCGTCTGCCAGTCGGCTGAGGCCACCAGCTCCTGCGACAGTACCAGCGCCATCCCATCCTGACGAAAAGCCTCAGCCGAATCCCGGCTTAAATTACGTGAGAACTGATCCAACACAATAATCTCCGCCAGCCGCCCTCTGGCGCTGCTGCGCCAGGTAAACAGCTCTGCACGGCAGGCTGAGCGCCAGAGGTCACCGAACTGCTGGCGGATGTTATTATCAAAATCGCTGTCTTTGCGAAACCACAACGCCTGATGCTGCGGCGCGAACCAGAAATCAATCACCTGCTGATAATTCATGTTAATTCCTCACTGGCTTTCCGGCATTAATACAGGGGGTGATAAAAAATAGCACTAACCGCACCCGGTGGCACTCTTAATCAATTAGCGCTAAACTGGCTCAAAAATCTGTCAAATTGAGATAGTTTGTTATGCCGATCAAAATTCCACCCGCACTGATTGCGCCCGAAGCGCTGACGGGTAACGATATTGCCTCCCACGCACACTATCTGCGCGTTACTGACGAGCGCGGCCGTTACCTGCCCTTTGACCAGTTTCGTTTTCGCACCGCCGCCAGCGAAAACGTTGTGCTGGCCTGGACGCTGACCCGCCTTGCCCGTAATGCAGCACTAACCCCAATCGATTTTTGCAGTACGACAGGAAAACAGGCCGGTTTTTTAATTACCCCGCAGATGGCTGCTGCCTGTGAGCTGGCAGATAAGCAGGCCACCCGACTGGCGCTGGATGACATGCTTAACCGGCTGCACGGCGTAGGGGCCGCACTGGGTGCGCTTGAACTGGATGAGCCTGTTAACTCTTCACAATTGGAAGGTGCAAATACTACGGCAATGGTCGCGCGTAATATGCTGGAAACCGGGCGCAGCCCGCGCACGGAAGATGAGAAAATGATTGTCGGTAATGCGCGGCTGATGGCTGAAATTCAGCAGTTACTGACAGAACCGTTAACACCAGAATTGATTCGTCGCATACATGCAGCCGGAATGAGTGGCATTGATGACGCAAAGTATCATCCCGGCCAGTTCCGCACCAGCGATGAAATTGTGATTATGGATTACGACGATAATATTGTTCATCAGCCGCCAGCGGCGGTTACGCTACCTGAGCGTCTGCAAACGATCTGTGAATTTATAAACGCTGACAGGCCGTATATTCACCCGCTGGTGAAGGGCTGTATGCTGCATTTTATGATCGCTTATGAGCACCCATTCAGAGATGGCAATGGCCGTACCAGTCGGGGATTGTTTTACTGGTATATGCTGAAATCCGGCTATGATGCATTAAGATTTGTCTCCATCAGCCAGTTGTTATCTCAGTCACCGGCTCAATATGCACACAGCTATCAGTACACGGAAACGGATGGGATGGATTTAACCTACTTCCTCGACTATCAGGGCGGTATTATCAGTCGGGCGCTGGAGAGGCTGATCTTGCATGTTGACAGCTTGTGCAACCGAAGCGCGGCTATTGACCGGATGTTGTTTAACTCAGGGACGTTAAAGCGTCTTTCTCCGCGTCAGGTCACGTTACTGAATATTATGCTGGCTACGCCCGATAAACTCTTTAGCGTTGCTGAAACCGCCCGGGCACTGGGGATAGCGGACAACACCGCGCGTAACGATTTCCGTAAACTGAAAGCTGAACAACTGGTGGAAGAATATGCGGTCAATGATCAGAAAACAGCCTGGCGCGTTGCACGGGATTTTCCTCCCTGGCCTTAACCGTTGACCAGACCCCCGGTTTTGACCTGGCCGTTGCCCCGGCTTTGACCTTGCCGTTGACCTTGCCGTTGACCTTCAGGCGGCATCAGGAACGGAGCCGAGGTCAGGCCGTTTTCCAGGACAAGCCGCCAGGGACGGCGGCTTGAGGCGTGCTTCGCCTGGACGGCGAATCACGGCGTTCCGTCGGAAAACGGCGTGGCCGAGGGAACCCGCGTAAGCGGGCGATGTGACGCCGCAAAGCACGGGGTCAAGGGGACTTTGCGCCTGAAGTCCCCTTGTCGCCAGCCCACGAAGTGGGATGGAGAAAGCCCTTGACCTGGCCTTTAAGAAAAACAGACAGCGCAGCGCCCCCACCCCAGCCCCACGCAGTGGACCAGCCCCCAGGTCCTGGTATCGACCTCCCGCTTCCTTAACGCCTTCTTAAGGTTCACTGCCCATAATGCCCGCAATACTTACTCCAGAGGTCGTTGAATGCTTAAGATTTTCTCCGGGCGTCCGGTTATCCGGCCGTTCTGGCTGTTGCTGGCAGCCGCGCTGTATATTGGTGTGTTCCTTAATTACTACTTTTATCATCAGGTCTGGATGCTGATCCCGGTAACCAACCTGAAATCCGCGCTGTTCTTTTTTTCCATGCCGCTGGTATCCACCTCAGCGATCTTTATCCTGCTGAATCTGGCGGCGATGCTGTACATCGCCCGGCCGCTGGCCGCACTGCTGATTATTCTCGCCAGCAGCGCGCACTATTTTATGTCGGTCTACGGGGTGGTGATTGACCGGTCGATGATTGTGAATATCGTCAATACCACGCCGGCAGAGAGTTATGCTCTGCTGACGCCGCGCATGATCGGCTGGTTTTTACTGACAGCGGTTCTGCCCATCGCCCTGCTGTTCTGGCCGCGTCTGAGTCGTAAAGGCGCGCTGTGGAAACGCGGCGCTATGCGGCTGCTGGCGCTGGTGGTCAGCGTTGTGCTGATCCTGCTGGTTGCCCAGGTCTGGTATAAAGATTATGCCTCGCTGTTCCGTAATAATAAGGAGTTGATCAAGTCACTCAGCCCTTCCAACAGCATTGCCGCCAGCCTCTCCTGGTATCAGCATTACCGTCAGTCCAGCCTGCCGCTGGTGCCTTATGGCACGGATGCGCAGCAGCGCCCGCAGATGAAAAACGGCAAGCCTAATCTGACCATTCTGGTGCTGGGGGAAACCACGCGCGCCGACGATTATGGCCTTGAGTCCGTCCGTCAGACCACGCCACTGCTGGCACAGGATCAGGTTATTTATTATCCGCAAACCCAGTCCTGTGGCACCTCTACCGGCGTATCCGTGCCCTGTATGTTCTCCGGTATGAAGCGTACTGACTATAATGATGAGCTGGCCAGCCATCGCGAAGGCTTAATGGATATGCTGCAACGTGCCGGGATCAGGGTGTTATGGCGTGAAAATGACGGTGGCTGTAAAGGTGCCTGCACCCGGGTGCCCACGGAAGATATGAATGCGCTCAACCTGCCGGGGATGTGTATTGACGGTGAATGCTATGATGAGGTGCTGTTCCATAAGCTGGATGACTATATTAATCAGCTGCACGGTGACGGGGTGATTGTCCTGCATACCATCGGCAGCCACGGGCCGACCTATTCTCACCGTTACCCGGCGCAGTTCCGCCGCTTTACTCCGACCTGTGATACCAATGAAGTGCAGACCTGTAGCCGTGAACAGCTGCAAAACACCTACGACAATACTATTCTGTACAGCGATTATATTGTCGATAAGGCGATTGCTCTGCTGAAAGCCCGTCAGAGCCGCTTTACCACCAGCCTGGTGTATTTATCCGATCATGGCGAATCACTGGGGGAAAACGGTGTTTATCTGCACGGTTTGCCGTATGCCATTGCCCCGGCGCAGCAAACCCATGTGCCGATGCTGCTATGGCTGTCGCCGGATTATCAGCAGCGATATGGCGTCAGCGCCGCCTGCCTGAAACGGCAGGCCAGTCAGCAGCACGTATCGCAGGATAATCTGTTTCCGACCATGCTGGGTCTGTTTGGGATAACCAGCCACGTTTACCAGCCACAGCTGGATCTGTTGCAAGCCTGCCGGAGGGCCGGATGAAGTTACTGGTTGTTGAAGATGATTTACTGATCCGCCAGGGCGTAGTGATGGCGATGCACCATGAAGGCTATCTGTGCGATGCCGCCTGCAGTCTGAAAGAGGCGGAAAGCCTGCTGCAGGTGACCGAGTACAGTCTGGTGATGCTCGACCTGGGCCTGCCCGATGGCGACGGCCTGCAGTTCCTCGCCAGGCTGAGAAGAATGAAGCAGGATATGCCGGTGATCATCCTCACCGCGCGCGACACCCTGAGCGATCGGGTCAGCGGGCTGGACAGCGGTGCTGATGATTATCTGGTGAAGCCGTTTGCGCTGGAAGAACTGACCGCCCGGGTGCGGGCGTTAATTCGTCGCCATCATAAGCAGAGCAGCAACGTGCTGGAAGTGGATGAGCTGAGTATCGATATCGCCCGGCGTAAAGCTTATTGCCGGCAGCAGTTGCTGGAGCTGACGCCAAAAGAGTACGCGATTTTGCTGCGCCTGATGCTGAAAGTGGATAAGCCGGTGAATCGTGATGTGCTGTTTAACGATATTTACAACTGGAAAAATGAACCGGTGACCAACTCACTGGAAGTGCATATTCATAATCTGCGCAATAAGATTGGCCGCCAGCGCATCCGCACCGTGCGCGGTTTTGGTTACGAACTGCTTAGCCAGGCGGGGCAAGGATGAGGTTCCCCGGCCTGCTGTGTCGTTTTCGCAGCATGCGTATACGCCTGATGCTGGCGATTGCCGGTATCGTGTTTGTCTGTCAGTTTTTCAGCGGCATCTGGCTGTGGCATGAGAGCCGGGAACAGGTAGATATTCTGGTGTATGAGGCGGTGCATCAGGTTAATCAGCATCATCACTATCAGAATGAGATTTATGAAGCCATCGCCAGCCTGACGGTGCCCAGCCTGATCATTATGCTGAGCACGCTGTTTTTTTGCTGGCTGGCAATAAAGAAAGTCATTCGTCCGCTGGGAACATTAACCGGCCATCTGTCGCAGCGCACTGAGGCCGATCTGCACCCTGTCCCGGCGTTCAGTAACACCAGTGAAGTGGCTGCGGTGATTGAGGCCATCAATCTGCTGATGAACCGGCTTAATCTGACCCTGGAACGTGAGCGCCAATTTACCGCCGATGTGGCGCATGAACTGCGCACTCCGCTGGCCGGGTTGCGCCTGCATCTGGAATTAATCGAGAAACAGCATCAGCTAAACCTCAGTCAGCTGAAAACCCGCCTCGATCAAATGACCGCCAGCGTGGTGCAGTTACTGATGCTGGCGCGCGCGGGGCAGTCGTTTGCCGCCGGTGACTACCAGCAGGTCAGTCTGCAAAGCATCGTTTCTGCGCTGCGGCCCGAGCTTGAAGAACAGCTGGCCAGCCGTCAGCAGCAGCTGACCATTACCCTGCCGGCGCAGGAGCTGGTGGTGGCCGGTGATGCCACCCTGCTGCGGCTGGTGATGCGCAATCTGATTGAAAACGCCCATCGTTACAGCCATCAGCATGCGCAGATCGGGCTGATGCTGCAGCGCGACGATCTGCATATCCGGCTGACCGTCACCGATGACGGGCCGGGCATCGACCAAACCCGCGCTCACGAGCTGAATAAAGCCTTTGTGCGCATGGACAGCCGTTATGACGGCGCGGGGCTGGGATTAAATATCGTGCAGCGCATTTGCCAGTTACATCACGCCAGCTTTACCCTCAGCAACCGGCAGCCGCACGGCTGCCAGGCGCAGGTGGTCCTGCCCGTCTGCTCAGAAACTGGTAAACCAGGTGTACAGAAAAAGGGCCACCACCAGCGCACTGGCAGTTAACATCATTAGTTGTGCGGCAGAATAAGAGTGTGTTGCTTTCACTGTTACGTCTCCTGATAACGGCTCAAATTGAGCCGTTTTTTTATCGTTGACGCTGAGTATGCCTGGCCAGTATTAACCTTATATTAAGAACCACGATTTCTGGCCGTAAAACCTTAAATAACCGGGCTACGTTATACTGATTCCTGTTGCAGCTGAGCAGCTGACCGTGCTGCCTGCCTGCTTATATCCCCCTGGCTCTGTTATCTGATAAGGAAACCCGGATGGTTGGTTCATCAAAAAAATTATTCAATACGGCGGTATTGCTCACTTTCGCCTGGCTGTTACTGTCGGGATTACCGGTACGGGCAGCACAAAACCTGCCGGCTGTCAGGCCGGTGACCGCCTGTGAAAAACTCAGCGCGTTATCTTTAAGTGAACAGGTTGGGGAAAAAGTCAGCATCACCGGTGCCAGCGAGCTGAAGACCGAAAAAGGCAATTTTTGCAAAATTTCCGCGACCATCGCGCCGGAAATCGGCGTGGAGGTGATGTTACCCACGGAAAAATGGACTCAGCGTTTTCTTCAGGTGGGCTGTGGCGGGCTGTGCGGCAACATTAATCTTAACCTGTCTGACGCCAGTGGCTGTATGCCGGCGATGAACGGCGAGTTTACCGTGGCGGCCACGGATATGGGGCACAGCGGCAGTATGATGGATGCCAGCTGGGCGGCCGATCCGCAGAAGCGCATTGACTTTGCCTGGCGCGCTAATCACCTGACCGCCAAACTGAGTAAGGCGCTGATCGAGGCTTATTACGGCCAGAAAGCAAAATATGCTTATTTTATGGGCTGCTCCGACGGTGGCCGCGAAGCGTTGATGGAAGCACAGCGCTATCCGGATGATTTTGACGGCATCTCCGCCGGCGCTCCGGCAGCCTTTTTCCAGTTCCAGAACTCCTTCTATCATGGCTGGAACGTGGTGGCCAATCAGCGGCCGGATGGAAGCTTTATTCTGTTAAAAGACCGTCTGCCGGTTCTGCACCGCGCGGTACTCAGTCACTGCCCAACGCTTTCCGGGGTTAAGGATGGCCTGCTACAGAATCCCTGGGCCTGTCGGTTTTCCGCAGCATGGGTAAAGCAGTGTGATAAAAACCAAAAGGACACCACTGACTGCCTGACGCCGGAAGAAACCCAGGCGGCTGAAAGACTGTATCGCGGCGCATCGGACAGTGCGGGCCATCAGTTTGTGCCTGCCGGTCTGCCTCTGGGTTCAGAACTGCGCTGGCCGGTTCCCGATACTGCTGACGGTCACTCGATGTCCGAAATGATGGTGCTGCCGGCGCTGCAGTGGGTGCTGCTGCAGGGCGGCAGGCAAAACATCAGCGCAATGACAGATTTTCCGCTTAATGCCGGAAATTTTGCCGCCGTGGCGCAGTTGGCCCCGTTGTACAATGCGGCGAACACCAATCTGAGCGCCTTTGAGCAGCGCGGCGGTAAGCTGATTATGTGGCACGGGCTGGCGGATGATTCGGTCAGCCCGGCATTTTCTGTCGATTATTATCGCGGAGTCAGTAAAACCCTCGGACAGACGGTAACGGATCGCTTCCTGCGGCTGTTTTTACTGCCGGGCGTTGGCCACTGCGGCAGCGGTGAAGGTTATGACCAGATTGATCTGCTGACCCCGCTGATGGCCTGGACTGAACTGGGCAGCGCGCCAAAAGAAATCATAACCGGGAAGCGCCAGCAGGTGGCAGAAAGCGGGATGCTCCCCGCAGGCAAAGCCCCTTCGGCACAACAGCAGTTTCACGGGGTAAGTAAGCCCAGCCAGCCGTATGCCGCCGTTCCCGTAGCGGTAACCGCCACCCGGCCGGTTTTCCCTTATCCCTATATTGCCCGCTACAGTGGCAAAGGATCGGCAGATGATGCCGCAAACTACGTGGCGGTGAAATCAGCGGAATTTGACCGGCTGACGCTGGGTAAACCGGCCAGTGACTTTATTGGACCGGATAATCAGAAAGCCTACCGCGTGCAGGATGGCAGGCTGGTTGCCGAGTAACCTTCGTCTCGGGCGATTGCCACTATCCCTGTGGCAATCGCATTTTTTTACTGCCTGTCGGATGCGCAGCGTTAACCTTCAGTTATAGATCAGCGTAAAGGTGGCGTTACTGTTGGCGCTGCCCGCCGTCACGGTGTTTCCGGTCTGAATGTACTGCGCGGAGAACGTCAGATTGTGCGTGCGTCCGGTTTCCCCCCCCGACACATTTTTCAGCAGCGGCAGGCTGGTGGACTGATTGATATTGACCGCGCTGCCGGATAATGGAGAGGCACGGGCGTAAATATTATTGCCATATTTCAGCCGGATACCGACTCCGCTGGCCGCATTCACCGCTTTGGTTAACGCCAGGGTATCTGAAATTTCATGGTTGCTGGTCAGACCGAAGAAGCCAATCCTGATCCCGGTGGGTGACGAACAGCGTACCGGAATAGTGAAGGTGCGCGCGCTGCCGGCAGCGGATCCGGGCCCGCTAAATTCGGCGCGGTTTACCGCGCCCATATCGACATTGATGGTGGCGTTTTCCACCTGACAACTGCCGTAAGCGCCGCTGTCAATATTCAGCGCGGCAAGATCAATCGATACCGGACTGCTGGTAATCATCTGCCCGGCACTGCTGCGGTTTTGGATAAACAGTTCACCAATGGCAGATTGTCCACCGGTATTGGTATGATTACCACCACTCATAAAGATCTCACCGGTTTTGTAGAAGGTGATAAACATTTTTACCACCGTTTCACTGCGCGTCAGCAAATCGCCGCTTTCATCGCTGTCGCACACCGTTACCGATTCACTTCCCGCTGGCGCACTGTGGTCGCCAATATAACGCACCGCGCCGTTTGAACACTGAAAGCCAATGGAATACCCCATCCCTGCTAAGTTCGACGCAAAAACATGACGACCGTTGATCGCCCTGCCGC
This sequence comes from uncultured Erwinia sp., assembly GCA_945290265.1. GTDB lineage: Bacteria > Pseudomonadota > Gammaproteobacteria > Enterobacterales > Enterobacteriaceae > Erwinia. The sequence continues at coordinate 40,505 of CALYQW010000022.1, read as the reverse complement.
CACCAGAAGTGTCTTTCTGCCGATAAACGATGCGCTTCCAGGCCGCCTGCGGTGCCCGTAAATCACAGCTAAAATGCACGCCGCTGCCGTTGTCAGCCATCTGACTGGTCATCTGGCTGTTAACCGGCAGGGTTGGCTGATAGGTCAGATTGCGCAGATTAAGCGTCATCTGACCGACCCGGGGATAACAGCTTTCCGCCCGGCCTGACAGGCTGTAGAGTGCGGCCAGCAGCAGACAAATAACGCGCAGGTGATAATGCATAATGACCTCTTTTTATACACAGTGACCGGCCACGATTTTCACCGCTGACTGGCGCTGATCCATTGGGATGGTATAGTTCATATGGCATCGGTGGCGGGTCTGCCCGCTGTTCCAGACCGCCACCAGCGTGCCGCGTTCCGGCATGCCACTCAGATACACCTGGCCGCGTTCTGCCACCAGACCGTCGATCGGGCTGTCGTCTGCCGCGCTGGCAAGCTGCACCGTTGCGCCAAACGGCAGCGGCCCTTCTGCATTGCGTAAGGTAAACAGCACGCGGTTACCGATACGCGTCTGATAATTAGCCATCACCACCGCGCCGCCCGCCGGGATCACCGTTTGCCCCTGGCGCTCGACGTCAACATCGTCCATCATCGATTCGCTATCGAGGGTGATATAGTTTTTACGCCAGCTGGTCAGGGTGGGCACGATCGCGTAGCCGCGCCCGTCAGTGCGAATATTGCTGCCATTCTCAATGGCAACGTCAGCGGCACCCGGCGCACGCACAATGGCGAAACTGTCGCCGGTGATTTGTCCAAAGGTAATCCCGTGCGGATGTGCCACCACCGAGCCGGAGGCACTCCAGGTAAGCTGGTCACGGTTTTTATCCTGACGCCAGCCCAGCTGGCGACTGCCATAACCCCCCTGGTAATCCAGCGCCAGGCTGCTGCTGATCCCCTGGTGCTTATTGCCGCTGCCCTGTTGCAGGCTGTAATTCAGGTCAGGACGCTCCGCCAGTCTGCCATACAGCGACACCTGCTGTGAGGTATAGCCGCTGTTACCTGCCGTGGTGCTGTAACTCACTCCGCCGCCAGTCAGCCACTGCCCGAGCGGCAGTGAGAGATTCAATGACATTGAGCGGTCGGCCCGGCTTTGCTGCGGGGATTTGGTATAGTAGCAACCCAGCCCCCAGCTCAGCCCGCGGGTGTTATTGTAAAACCCCAGATGGAGAGTCATGTCGCGGTTACGGCTGTGCCAGTATTGTTGCGACCAGGTTGAGACGGTAAGGCTGCTTGTGTCTCCCAGCGCCTGTGAAATACTGACCTCAATACGGCTGCGGGTATTATCCACCCTGACGCTGTGCGCATGCAGCAGGCTGGCTTCACTGAAAGCGTAATATCCACGGGAGTTACGGTAACCGAGCAGATTAACGCTGGTTCTGCTGCTGGCGACCTCTTTCTGGTATTGCACGCGCAGTGAGTGCCCGGTGCGGGTCCGATTGTCCGGCGTGCGGCTGTCAGCCAGCACCAGGTCGCTACCCAGAGAGCCCAGCGCCCCCAGCCCCTTAACTGCCCCCAGCGCATACGCCTGATAGTCAGCTGCCAGCTGAGTACCGCCGTACAGCGTCAGATTCGCCGGCAAACCATAAAACAGCGTGGATTGCGTAAAGGGTTGCGCTGCGCCCTGCGCCAGTTCGGGCGTATACTGGCCGGCGCTCAGGCTGTATCTGACACGCCCCGCGCGTAACATGCGCGCACTGGCGGAGTATGGCTGAATAAATTTGCGCTCCGCACCATCACTCTCTTTGATGGTCACCTCCAGGTCGCCACTTTGTGAGGTGGGATAGAGGTCGCTGAGTAAAAACTCCCCCGGCGTCACCCAGGTTTCATAGATCACATCGCCATGCTGAGCCACAGTGACGCGCGCATTGCTGTACGCCATCCCGCGGATCGCCGGAGCAAAACCGCGCATACTGTCCGGCAGCATTTCTTCTTCCGAGGCCAGCTCAATGCCGCGAAACTGCACGCTGTCAAACAGTTCACCCGCGGTGAAGGTATCGCCCATTCTCAGCTGGCTGCGCCATGATTTAATATCGCGCTGTAACCAGCTGGCGCGGGAATGCCAGTGACTGCGGCTGTCCTGGCGAAAGTCTGCGTAATTTCGCAGCCGCCATACGCCCAGATTCACCCCGTTACGTAAATTGAGGTAACTGGCGCGATCGCTGCCGCTGTCGTTCCGTGAATGCGATCCGGTCAGGCTGTAATCGCTGAACGCCGCCGCAACCCCGTCGTCCCAGCTGGCTGGATCAATATAATCGCGCTGCTGTCCACACATCGCCGCCTGGGGAATGCTTAAAATCAGGCGCTGCTGACTGAAATCCAGCTGACTGCTGGCATCGGGAATATAGCGCCCGATATCACTCACCGTTTGCTGCCGGCTTAACCCGGCAAATGCCTGTACGTTGACCCCCCATGCTGCCAGCCGGGTGGTGCTTAATACCGGTCGCAGCTGCCCTGCTTCTTCAATAACGGTAATCGCCTGGCGGCCGACCTGCTGCTGGTTGACCAGTACCTGGAGTTCCCAGTTACCGGGTAATTGCCCGCCCTGGCGGGCAAAATAGCGCAGATCGGCCGCTTTCTGCAGGGGATCGGTGATTTCCAGCGCCGCAGGATCAAAATAGTCTCCTGCCTGCGCCGGCTGAAGATCAGCAAACAGCAGCAGCAGCGTCACGGCCGTCAGTCGTGGGCTGCCGCAGCTGATGGATATCGCGCTAATCCGCGACATCCGTCACCCCTCCATAATCATTAATTGCCCGCCACGTCACCCTGCCTGAGGCCGTGACCGGCCAGGTTTGCGTTGAAAAAGGCGCAACCATTCCCGGTTCGTCCACCTCATGACCTGCCACCGCCAGTGAAAACAGCGAGATATAATACGGCGTAGGGTTACGGGCAATAAGCTGATTGCCGCTGATGCTGAACTGTAACTGCTGCCAGGCGCGCTCAGGATCGCCCGTCAGCTTAGCCGGACGGTAAAATATCTTGAATTTCGACTTGATATTCACCTGTAATTTATTGGCATCTTCCTGTTGCGTGGGGGCAATACTCTTGATATTTAACCAGTAAACCGATTCACGATCGCCGGGCAGTGCGCCGCCGGTAAAGGTAATACGCAATACATTGCGTGTTTCAGGATCTAGCCGGAATAAGGGCGGTGTGACAATAAACGGGACGGCTGCCTGGGGATTTGCGCCATTATTTTCAACCCATGACTGCACCAGATAAGGGGTCGCTGTCCCACTATTCGTGACCGCAATAGTGGCTTCCCGCTTCCCTTCCTGATATATCACCCGCGTGCCACCGACTATCACCCCGGCGTTGGCCAGCGCAGAAATCAGTATAAAAGCAGCAGCTATGCCGACGTTAAAACGCGTCATAATTTATTAACCTGGAATTAAAAAGAAGATTATTGAGCAGGATATTTCCTGCCCGAAGCGCGATCAGTTATAGACCATAGCAAAATTCACCACGGCATTGGCGTTGCCGGGAGTTACTTTTTCCGCAGTGGCGCGGTAGCTGGCATAAAAGGTCAAATCGGCGCTGCCGTTATTATTATTACCCGCTTTAACAGCATATTTCCGGGAAATAGTCCCCAGCGAAATGGCGGTACTTCTGTCGGCTTCCGTCAGCCTGATCCCTACGCCGCTCGCCCCTCCCGTCACCGCCAGCAGAGTGCTTTCAGTCGGATCCTGCTGTCCATCAAACAGCACCGCCACATTGCGGACGGAAGATGGACAGTTCTGGACTTTAATATGGAACGGCGTTTTAGTGGTTTCACTGCCGGTGTTTGTAAAATAATTACTGGCCCATTTACCTAAATCAATATTCTGACTGGTACTGCCACTGACTATATTGCAGGCGGAATCTGTTACTGAGCCGGTAAAATTAATTTGCCCACCTGAACCCATGGCACGGGCTGACGAAGAGGTGGCAGTAGTCATCTCCGCAGCGTTGACTGGAAATAAAATTGTGCCTGATGCCAAAGTTACGGCTGAAATAAATAAACCACTTAACTGCAATTTCATTGTAATAAACTCGCTTCTATATCAGTAATCTACAGCGATTCTGGTTGTGCCCTGGGTCCACCACCGGCGAAAATTCGCTGATACCTCCGTGTAGAAGTGGAATATTTTTCCCTAACTGGATATTTAAACAGGGTTTTGATGCCTTAGTTATTCTAAAGAGTGAGGGTCTGTTTTTCCAGCATTTTTTGTTAAACAGGTTGATTAGGTCAGATAAAACAAGTTATTAACACACATTAAAAGCAGTGAGATAGCGCAGGCAAGTCAGGGGGGAAAAGAGATGCCCCCCGCAGCGAGGGGGGCTTAACGGATTTTTCAGGGCTGGGGGAAACAATATAACAAGCAACCGTGACTACTCACGAAAAATACATTGGCCAGGAGCCTCATCGCATTGTAATACCATTCTCTTTATACGCAAATGAAAGCAGTAGTACTGACAAAAAAAGCCTGCCATGCATGAATATACCTCACACTGACCAGGTTATCGAATGCATGATTGATTTAGCTCAGGCCAGGAAAAATGAATACATAAAGGAGTATACTCTTTACCTAAAATCAATAAACACAAAAGAGGAAAGACCATATAACAAAAAAGCAATATCAAAACTGGCGCTGGAAGCAAAAAAAAGCTGGGACAGATATACAGAAAGTGAATGCCTGGCTGAAGCATCAGTCTACGAAGAAAGAAATTATAGTTTCAATGTTAGTTATAATTCATGTTTGATAAATCACTACAATCAAAGAATAGAATACTATAAAAAAATAAATGTTAAGATGCAGGATATGCATCATTTGCATGCATATCCCTGTCATTGCCATCCCCCTCACAACAATAACGCCAGCTCCATAGCCGCGCGCTGCAGGCGTGGCAGTACCCGGTTAAAAATATCGCTGTGACTGGCGGTGGCGGCATTCATCCCGACATTCATTGCTGCTACGACCTTGCCGCGCGCCGAGTACATCGGCACCGCCACCGAGATCAGCCCCAGCTCCAGCTGCTGATCGTTTATCGCATAGCCCTGCGCTTTTACCTGAGTTAAGCGCGCGCGCAGCGCATCAGCATCGGTCAGGGTATGTTCGGTTAGCGCCAGCAGCGGCGTGCCGGCAAGATACTGATCCAGCTGGACGGGCGCCAGTTCGCTGAGTAATACCTGCCCCATCGAGGTGGCGTAGGCCGGCAGGCGGCTGCCGCGGCCGAGATCAATTTTCATAATCCGCTTCACCGAAGCGCGGGCGATATACAGGATCATCCCGTTATCCCAGGTGGCCACCGAACAGGATTCATCCAACTCTTTGCTCAGATAGTTCAGCGCATTCTGAGCATGGCGCGCCAGATCCGAGCCCTGCAAATAGGCCTGCCCCAGGGTCAGTACCCGTGGCAGTAAATGAAAATGTCGGTTATCGGCACTGTCAATAAATCCCAGCGCACTCAGGGTATACAGGCAGCGGCGTACAGCCGCCCGGTGCAGGCCGGTAATTTTACTGATTTCTGCCGTAGATAATGCCCGCTGATTAGGACTGAAAGCCTGCAGGACCATCAGCCCGCGCGCCAGCGAGGTCATAAAGTTAGGGTCGCCTTTAAACTGGTGATCGGACAGATGAAGTATTTCCTGGATGGCATCCTGTGCAGATGAGAGAGGCGGATTATCCATGATTTATCCTTGAAGTTTGTCGATAACAAAAGGTGTCATTTAGGGTTTTGCTTTGCAAATTTTTAACATTCATCACAAATATAACACAGGTTGCGCGGTTATTACGATAATCGCACAAGTGTTTGTTGTTCGCACTTGTCGCTCCGCTGCCGGCGGCATAAGGTGAATCATCATTCTTAAATAAGGTTTAATGATGATTAACAAATTCTTTGCTTCCGCAGCGGCCGCCGTCGCCGATATCGCTGATGGTTCAGTGATTATGATCGGCGGCTTTGGCCCGGCCGGTCAGCCTGTAGAGCTGATTGATGCGCTGATTGACGCTGCACCGAAACATCTGACCCTGATCAGTAACAACGCCGGTAACGGCGATATTGGATTAGCCGCGCTGCTGAAAGCCGGCTGTGTCGATAAGATGATCTGTTCTTTTCCGCGCCAGAGTGATTCCTGGGTATTTGATGAACTTTACCGGGCAAAGCAAATTGCTCTGGAGCTGGTGCCGCAGGGCAACCTGGTGGCGCGCATTCAGGCCGCCGGTGCCGGGCTGGGCGCGGTTTATACCCCCACGGGCTATGGCACCGCGCTGACCGAAGGCAAAGAAACCCGCACCATTGACGGCAGGCAATATGTGCTGGAATACCCGCTGCGAGCGGATTATGCCCTGATCAAAGCGCAGCGCGGGGATCGCTGGGGCAACCTGGTATTCAATAAGGCCGGCCGCAATTTTGGTCCGATTATGGCCGCCGCCGCTGCCTGTACCATTGCCCAGTGCAGTGAGCAGGCGGCGCTGGGCGAACTGGATCCGGAAGCGATTGTCACCCCGGGGATCTTTGTTAATCGTCTGGTGCATACCCCGGACGCCCGCACCCTGCTTTCAGCCTGAGGCAATGATCATGAAACCCATTTCTCACCATCAGCTGGCCGCGCGTATTGCCCGTGATATTCCCGAAGGCGCTTACGTTAACCTCGGCATTGGCCTGCCAACCCTGATTGCCAACTATCTGCCGCAGGGCAAGGATATTTTTCTGCACAGTGAAAACGGTCTGCTGGGCATGGGCCCGTCACCCACAGAGGACGCTGTCGACCCGGAGTTAATTAATGCCGGTAAGCAGCCGGTGACGCTGTTACCCGGCGGCGCCTGTTTTCATCACGGCGATTCCTTCGCCATGATGCGCGGCGGCCATCTGGATATTTGCGTGCTGGGTGCCTATCAGGTGTCAGCGCGTGGCGACCTGGCTAACTGGAGCACCGGTAATCACGATTCCATTCCGGCGGTAGGTGGCGCGATGGATCTGGCTATCGGGGCGAAAAAGGTGTTTGTCATGACCGACCACCTGACCCGTAACGAACAAAGCAAGATCGTTGAACACTGCACCTTTCCGCTAACCGGACTGGGCTGCATTAACCGTATCTACAGCGATCTGGCGGTAATGGACGTCACCCCGGATGGACTGGTGGTCACCGAACTGCTGGGCGAAACCAGCGCCGACTGGCTGCGTGAAGTGACGCCGGTTCCGCTGACCTTTGCCCTGCAGCAAAGCGGGGTGCCCCATGTCTGAAGCCTTTATCTGTTATGGCGTGCGTACCCCGTTTGGCCGGCTGAACGGCGGCCTGGCGGCGGTACGCTGCGATGAGCTGGCCGCCCTGCCCATCACCGCTATCCGCCGCTTTTATCCGCAGCTGGACTTCAGTCTGATTGATGATGTGCTGCTGGGCTGCGCCAATCAGGCTGGAGAAGATAACCGTAACGTGGCGCGCATGAGCGCCCTGCTGGCGGGCTTACCGGTAGCGGTGCCGGGCGTCACGCTTAACCGGCTGTGCGGATCCAGCCTTGATGCGGTGGCAACCGCCGCACGGGCAATAAAGTCTGGTGAAGCCAGCCTGATGATTGCCGGTGGCGTCGAGAGTATGTCGCGCGCCCCGTTTGTGATGGGTAAAGCCGAACAGGCGTTCAGTCGCAGTATGCAGCTGGAAGATACCACCATGGGCTGGCGCTTTGTGAATCCGCGCCTGACCGCGCTGTATGGCACCGAATCGATGCCGCAGACCGCAGAGAATCTGGCGCGCCGTGACGGCATCAGCCGCGCCGATCAGGATGCTTACGCGCTGCGCAGCCAGCAGCGCACCGCTGCCGCTCAGGCGTCTGGTTTTTATGCCAGTCATATGCTGCCGGTGCAGCAGGAAGCCACCCGCCACAGCCATGCGGTTAACCTCGATCGTGATGAACACCCGCGCGCCACCACCCTGGAAAAACTGCAGAGCTTAAAAGCGGTGGTCTGCGCCGGTGGCACCATTACCGCCGGTAACGCCTCCGGCCTGAATGACGGTGCCTGCGCCCTGCTGATGGCCAGCGAGACGGCGCTGCAGCGCCACGATCTGGTTCCGGCGGCGCGGGTGGTTGCCAGCGCCTGCTGTGGGATCGAACCAACCGTGATGGGCTTTGGTCCGGTGGCGGCAGTGCAAAAAGCGCTGGCGCTGGCCGGTCTGCGCCTCGATCAGATGGATGTGATTGAGCTGAATGAAGCCTTCGCCGCGCAGGTAATCAGCTGCGCGCGCGCGCTGGAGATCCCGGAGGATGCCCCCTGGCTGAATCCCAACGGTGGCGCAATTGCCCTCGGGCATCCGCTGGGCGCATCCGGCGGGCGGCTGGTGCTGAATGCCGTGCATCAGCTGCAGCGTCAGCAGGGGCGCTACGCCTTATGCACCATGTGTATTGGTGTCGGTCAGGGGATCGCCCTGATTCTGGAACGGATATAGGAGGCAGCATGGATCTCGAATATCGTCTCGACGGACCGGATAGCGCCCCGGTGCTGGTACTGTCCAATTCCCTCGGCACCCTGTGGTCGCTGTGGGATAACCAGTTTACCGAGTTCAGTAAATATTTTCGCGTGCTGCGCTATCACACCCGTGGACATGGCAGCAGCCCGCTGCCCGCCGAAGCGCTGACCCTGGCGAGTCTCGGCCAGGATGTGATCGCCCTGCTTGACCATCTGCATATTGACCGCGCGCACTTCTGCGGGATTTCGCTGGGCGGACTGACCGGGTTGTGGCTGAACCGCTTTGCCCCGCAGCGGTTCGATCGTCTGGTGATTGCCAGCTCCGCCGCCAAAATTGGTCAGTCACCGGCCTGGCTGGAGCGAGCCGCTGGCGTGCGTCAGCACGGCATGGCAGAGGTTGCCGCCACATCGGCAGAGCGCTGGTTCAGCGCCGACTTTATTCAGCACCGTCCGGGGATTGTTGCCGCTTATCAGCAACAAATCGCACAACTCAGCCCGAATGGCTACGCCGCCTGCTGCGAGGCGCTGGCCAGCGCCGATCTGCGTGCGGAAATCGTCCAGATGTCACGACCACAGCTGATGATCGCCGGGGAACGTGACCCTGTCACAACTATTGCCGATGCGCAGCAGGTGGTGGTGCAGGCACCGGCCAGCCAACTGGTCACTCTGCCCGCCTCGCACTTATCCAACGTTGAGTGTGGCCCGGCATTTACCACCACCGTACTGCACTTTTTAACCGGGAAGGGTTCCGATGCAACTGCTGATTGAAGAAATATGCTGCTGGCTGGTGGATATCCCCACTATCCGGCCACATAAGCTGTCGATGGTCACCATGGGCTGCCAGACGCTGATGCTGGTGAGAATTCGCTGTCAGGACGGGATTATTGGCTGGGGTGAAGGCACCACCATCGGCGGCCTGAGCTACGGCGCGGAAAGCCCGGAGTCAATGAAATTTACCGTCGAGAATTACCTCGCCCCGCTGCTGTTGCAGCAGCCGTTAAGCGGCGTGGCGGCGCTGCAGCAGCACATGTCTCCGGTTAAAGGCAACAGTTTTGCCAAATCCGCGCTGGAAACCGCCTTTCTCGATGCGTATGGCAAATTAACCGGCCTGCCGGTGTCTGCCCTGCTGGGCGGCGCGTTAACCGACCGCTTACCGGCGCTGTGGACCCTGGCCAGCGGCGATACCGATAAAGATATTGCTGAGGCAAAAGCACTGATGGACAGCGGCCGCCATCAGGCGTTTAAGCTGAAAATCGGCGCGCGCGCCCTTGATATCGATCTGCAACATGCGCTGCGTATCAAACAGGCGCTGGGACAGGAGATCCATGTGCATGTCGATGTTAATCAGGGCTGGACGCTGGCGCAGAGCCTGCGCGCTATCCCGCAGCTGCTGGCAGGCGGCATTACCCTGATTGAGCAGCCGCTGCCGCTTACCGAACTGCATCAGCTGGCCGATCTGGCGCGGCGCTTTCCGGCCACCATTCTGGCCGACGAGGCGGTTACCGATGCCGCGCGCGGTTTTTCCCTGCTGCACTACGGTTTCAGCGGTGCTTTTGCCCTGAAAATTGCCAAAGCCGGCGGCCCGGCGCAGGCACTGAAGCTGGCTCAGGTGGCGCAGGCCGCGGGGATTGGCCTGTACGGCGGCACGATGCTGGAAGGCACTATCGGCACCGTGGCATCCCTGCATGCCTGGTCCACCCTGTCGCTGGAATGGGGCAGCGAGATGTTTGGCCCGCTGTTATTAAAAGATGACGTTGCTACCCAGCCGCTCAGCTACAGCCAGGGCTGCGTGCTGCTACCAGAAGGCCCGGGGCTGGGGATCAGCGTTGATGAAGACAAACTGTTGCAATACGCCCGTCAATAAAGGAGGCGATGATGCTGTTTAAAGTGGAAATGACCGTTAATCCCCCGGCATCTCTGGATACCCGGACGTTTGAAGAAATTAAAGCTCGCGAAAAAGCCTATTCACAGGAATTACAGCGCCAGAAAAAATGGCGTCATATCTGGCGCGTCGCCGGACTGTACGCCAATGTCAGTATTTTTGATGTTGAAAGCCATGATGAGCTGCATACCATTTTAATGGGGCTGCCGTTATATCCGTATATGGATATGACTATTACCGCCTTATGTCGCCATCCGTCTTCTATTCACGATAACGATATTTAAAAACTGCTTTTCTCCTGACTGAGAGGATTACAGCCATGTCGAATAAAATTGTCAGCAATCAGATTATGCAGCACTTTCTGAATATTACCTGTGGTGAAGATACTGCCAGCGGCAACAGCCGGCATAAAAAAATCGTTCGTAAGATTGTCGCTGATTTATGTGCCACCATTGATGAGTTTGATATTAGTGATGAAGAGTTCTGGCAGGCGATTAATTATATTAACCGCCTCGGTGAAAGCAAAGAAACCGCCCTGCTGGCCGCCGGGATAGGCCTGGAGCACTTCCTCGATATTCGTGCCGATATTAAGCAGCAGCAGGCCGGAGAAACCGGTGGCACGCCACGTACCATTGAAGGACCACTGTATGTAGCCAACGCGCCGCTCAGCGAGGGATTTGCCCGTATGGATGACGGCAAAGATAACGGTGAAGTAATGTGGCTGCACGGCGTGGTGCGCGATGTGAACGGCAATCCGCTGGCAGGTGCGACGGTGGATGTCTGGCACGCCAACACTCTGGGCAACTACTCCTTCTTTGATTCGTCGCAGACCGATTACAATCTGCGCCGCCGGATTATTACCGATGCCGAAGGCGCTTACCATACCCGCAGTATTATCCCTTCAGGTTACGGCTGCCCGCCGGATGGCCCGACCCAGCAGCTGCTGGATCTGCTGGGACGGCACGGTAACCGCCCGGCGCATATTCATTTCTTTATTTCGGCTCCGGGTTATAAACACCTGACCACCCAGATTAACCTGAACGGCGATAAATACCTGTGGGATGACTTTGCCTTTGCCACCCGCGATGGCTTAATTGCCGATCCGGTGAAAATAACCGACAGTGAATTAATTCAGCAGCGTCAGTTACCGGGAGCACATACTGAAATTCAGTTTAATTTCAGCCTGCATCCGGCGCACGATAAAGCTGAGCAGCAGCGAATTAACCGCCTGCGTGCCAGAGAAGTCTGATTATTCCCCAGCGCTTATTAACTTTAATCAGTAAGTAATAAATGCACCCAACCCGGTGAGGTATCACTATGACTCAAACCACGCAAACTCTGGCGGATAAAATTGAACGCGCGTTAATTGTGGATAAAGAAAAAGGGATTTATCAGTGTCATCGCACTATTTTTACCGATCCCGAACTGTTTGAACTGGAAATGGCCCATATCTTTGAAGGCAACTGGGTTTATCTGGCCCATGAAAGTCAGATTGAAAATCCGGGTGACTTTTATACCCTGACCGTCGGTCGTCAGCCGCTAATGATCACCCGCGATAAAGATAATACCCTGCGCGCGCTGATCAACAGCTGCTCCCATCGCGGTGCCATGCTGGCAACGCGCAAAAAAGGCAATAAAAGTTCGTTTACCTGCCCGTTTCATGGCTGGACCTTCAGTAACAGCGGCAAATTGCTGAAGGCCAAAGATGAGAAAACCGGTGCCTATCCCCCCTGCTTTAAACAGGATGGCTCACACGATTTGCGTCCGATGGCGCAGTTTGCCAACTATCGCGGCTTTCTGTTTGGCAGCCTGCGCGCCGATGTGGTGCCGCTGGAAGAGTATCTTGGCGAAACCCGCAAGGTGATCGATCTGATTGTCGATGCGGCCCCGGACGGACTGGAAGTGCTGCGCGGCAGCTCCTCCTATACCTATCAGGGCAACTGGAAGCTGCAGATGGAAAACGGTGCCGATGGTTATCACGTCAGCGTGGTGCACTGGAATTATGCCTCGACCATGGCGCGGCGCAATTATGAAGAAGACGGGGTAAAAACCGTCGATGCCAACGGCTGGTCAAAAAGTACCGGCGGCGTGTATGGCTTTGAAAACGGCCATATGCTGCTGTGGACCCGGCTGCTGAATGCCGAAGTACGCCCTGTCTGGCAGCATTACGCCGAACTGCAGCAAAAATTCGGTGAGGTACGCGCCGATATGATGGTCAACCAGACGCGTAACCTTGCGCTGTATCCCAATCTGTACCTGATGGATCAGTTTTCCACCCAGCTGCGCATCGTCAGGCCGATTGCGGTGGATAAATCGGAAGTGACCATTTTCTGCTTCGCACCAAAAAATGAGAGCGCGGAAGATCGCGCCCTGCGCATTCGCCAGTATGAAGACTTCTTTAATGTCAGCGGCATGGGCACCCCGGACGATCTGGAAGAGTTCCGCGCCTGCCAGCAGGGCTACCTGGCGCGCGCTTTACCCTGGAGCGATATGAGTCGCGGGGCGATGCACTGGCAGCAAGGTGCCGATGAGAATGCGCAGCGGCTGGAGATGAAGCCGTTAATTTCCGGGCCACGTTCGGAGGATGAAGGGTTATACATTACCCACCACCACCACTGGCAGAGCACGCTGCTGGCGGCGCTGAAAAATGGCGCGCAGGAGGGAAAAAAATGAGTGAACTGAGCGCAGAAATCACCCAGTTCCTGTACCTGGAAGCCCGCCTGCTGGATGATCGCTGTTGGGATGAGTGGCTGGCGTGCTATCACCCTAAAGTGGAATACTGGATGCCCGCCTGGGGGGATGATGACTGCCTGACCAGCGATCCCCATACTGAGCTGTCACTGATTTATTACCCGGCCCGTGACGGCCTGGAAGATCGGGTTTACCGCATCAAGACCGAACGCTCGGCCGCCAGCACCCCGGAACCCCGCACCACCCATATGCTGAGCAATATCGAGCTGAACAATGCCACGGAGGATAGCTGCGAGGTGCGTTACAACTGGTGTACCTTCAGCCACCGCTATCAGGCCAGCGACCACTATTTTGGCCATACCTGCTGTGAACTGGTAAAAACCGACGACCGCTGGCAGATCCGCCGCAAAAAAATTCAGCTCAATAACGATTATATCAATCAGGTTATTGATATTTATCATATTTAGGAGGCGGTATGAGCTATACGATTGCACTTAACTTTGAAGATGGCGTCAGCCGCTTTATTCAGTGTAACGAAAATGAAAAGGTGCTGGATGCTGCTTATCGTCAGCAAATCAATCTGCCGATGGACTGCTCGGATGGCGTCTGTGGCACCTGTAAATGTCGCTGCGAATCCGGGGCCTTTGAACTTGGTGACGACTATCTGGAAGGGGCGCTGTCCGATGAAGAGCGTGAGCAGCAGCTGGTGCTGACCTGTCAGATGGTGCCACAGTCGGACTGCGTAATTCAGGTTCCAATGACTTCCTCCTTATGTAAAACCAGCCAACAACGCTGCCAGGCTGAGGTTGTGGCCGTTAATGTCCTGTCAGAAAGCGCGCTGGAACTGGTGCTGGAAATGGCAGGCGATCTGCCGCTGACCTTTCTCAGCGGTCAGTATGTAAATCTCAGTACCCCGGATGGCAGCGTAACCCGCGCTTACTCCTTCAGCTCGCTGCCCGGTGAACGGCAGCTGTCGTTTCTGATCCGCAACGTGCAGGATGGCCGTATGAGCCACTGGCTGACCAGCGATGCACAGCCGGGCGCGCTGATGACGCTGACCGGGCCACAGGGCAGCTTTTATCTGCGCCCGGCCGAGCGGCCGCTGTTAATGCTGGCAGGCGGCACCGGCCTGGCCCCGCTGCTGTCGATGCTGCACAGCCTGCAGCACAGTGACTGTCAGCAGCCGGTTCACCTGATCTATGGCGTATCGCGCGATGCTGATCGGGTGAAAACCGATGTTCTCGACCGGTTCTGTCAACAGCTGCCACACTTCAGTTATCAGCTGTGCGTGTCCGATCCTGATACCTGCGAAGCGCTCACCGGCCACGTTACCGACCATATTGATGCCAGCCATTTATACGATGGCGAGGTGGATATTTATCTCTGCGGGCCACCGCCAATGGTTGATGCCGTCAGCAGCTGGCTGCGCGATAACCAGATTGCCCCCGGCAATTTCTGGTATGAAAAATTTACCCCGCAAACGCTTAAGGAGTCTGCCTGATGAGTACTCAGCTGCGTTTTAACAATAAAGTGATGGTGATCAGCGGTGCCGCTCAGGGTATCGGACTGCGGGTGGCAGAGCGTGCTTTTGCTGAAGGTGCCCGGCTGTTTCTGCTCGATCGGTCACCGCATCTGCCAAAGGTAGCCCAGCGATTATCCAGCGCCGAACGGCAGACGCTAGCGCTGAATGTGGATATGGAGCAGTGGACTGCGGTAGAAGCGGCATTCAGTGAGATTGTGCAGCAGGCCGGACGTATTGATATTCTGGTGAATAACGTCGGCGGTACCATCTGGGCCAAACCCTATGCCCACTATCAGCCGGACGAAATTGAAGCTGAGATGCGGCGCTCACTGTACCCCGGCTTATGGGGCTGTCGGGCGGTATTACCGACGATGATCGCTCAGCAGGGAGGCGCGATAGTCAATGTGTCCTCAGTGGCAACCCGGGGCATCCATCGGCTGCCCTATTCGGCGGCGAAAGGCGGGATCAATGCCATGACCCAGTCACTGGCATTTGAATATGCGCCTTATGGTATCCGGGTAAATGCTACCGCACCGGGTGGCACCGAAGCGCCACCGCGCCTGGTACCACGCAACAGCGCGATACCTTCTGCTCAGGAACAGGCGTGGTATCAGGGCGTTATCGATCAAACCTGCGCCACCAGCCTGATGCACCGTTACGGTACCCTGGATGAACAGGCTGCGGCGATCCTGTTTCTGGCCAGCGATGAGGCCAGCTATATTACCGCAACCGTATTACCGGTCGCCGGCGGCGATTTGGGTTAAGCCCCCCCGATAACTGTTGTTGTCGGCGCTAATATAACCGGCAGCAACAGATTAGCGTTTTGTTTATACTGCAAATAACTCTTTGCTGTCGATATAACCCCCATCATTAATCACCCTCCTTTGTTAATTAGAATTCAATTTTTATAAATCATGATATTTAATTCTTTTTTAAGTTCAGGTGATTATATCTCTATGTCAAACAACGCTTATTTCTTGCAAGCTTAATCAACCTGCATCATGATTAAATTCAATTAATAAAATTCGTATCATGGGGGTGAGATAACTGCTGATTTTATTATACTTCCGTCTTTGAATTATATTGAGTTAATTCACCCTTATTGGCGGCTGTTGCCTGCCATTATCTCTGGGTGAAGAATAAATAAAATTAACCGTATCGCTATCAATTACGACTGAATAAAGAGGAATAACGATGAATGTTGAAAGTAAAGCTGTTACGTTAAAAAATAATATAGTGACTTCACTGAAAAGTGCGGTTAATGATGCCGCTTCGGCAATGCCCGATCTGAGCGGCAAAAAATTGGTTATGGGATTCTGGCACAACTGGCCATCAGAGGGTTCCACTGGCTATCAGCGGGGACATTTCAGGGAAATGGCGCTGACCGATATCCCGGAAGACTATAATGTGGTTGCCGTGGCGTTTATGAAAGGTAGCGGTATTCCGACCTTTAAGCCCTATAATGTCAGCGATGAAGAATTTCGCCATCAGATCGGCGTATTAAACAGTCAGGGTCGGGCGGTATTGATCTCTCTGGGGGGAGCTGATGCCCATATCAGCCTGAGCCCAGGTCAGGAAGAAGCCTTTTCCTGTGAAATTATTCGTCTGGTGGAAACCTATGGTTTTGACGGCCTGGATATTGACCTTGAACAGGCGGCAATTACTGAAAATGCAAACCAAACCGTTATTCCTTCCGCATTGAAACTGGTTAAAGATCATTACCGAAAGGAAGGTAAAAACTTTATTATCACTATGGCTCCGGAATTTCCGTACTTACGTACCGGCGGGCATTATGAAGCTTATATTAAAAATCTCGATGGCTATTACGACTTTATTGCACCGCAGTATTATAACCAGGGTGGGGATGGCGTGTGGGTTGATGAAATAAATGCATGGATTACCCAAAATAACGATGCGCAAAAAGAATTGTTTCTTTATTATCTGACCGACAGCATTGTTAACGGTACGCGTGGCTACTTCCGTATTCCTCATGATAAATTTGCCATTGGTTTACCGTCCAACATCGATGCTGCGGCTACCGGTTATGTGGTTGATCCCAATGCGACGCTGAATGCATTAAAACGCCTGGAAGATGAAGGCCAGGGCATCCGCGGATTAATGACCTGGTCAATTAACTGGGATGATGGTAGCGATAAAAATGGTAATCCCTATAACTGGGAATTTATCAAACGTTACGGCCACATCAGCAGCGGCGAAAATCCACCGCCGGCGGATAAGCCTTCAGTTCCCGGCTCACTGACCGCCAGCGCGCTGACTGAAACTTCGGCTGCCTTACAATGGAGTGCCTCTTCCGGCAGCAATCAGATTACTCATTATAGCGTTTATCGTGACGGTAAGGTGGTTGCGCCAACGGTTAATGGCTTAACCTGGACCGACACCGCGCTGTTTGCCGGTACTGAATATCAGTATCAGGTAAGCGCTACGGATTCTGCCGGTAACACGTCGGCGCTGAGTGCAGTGCTGAAGGTAAAAACCACCGGCGGTTCAGGTGGCGGCAATGGTGATGTCGAGGAGTGGCAAAATAATAAAGCCTACAGTGTTAACGATAAGGTGACTTATAAAGGTAAAACCTATATTTGCCTGCAGGCACATACCTCGAATCCGGGCTGGACGCCGGATGCGGCCTTCACGCTGTGGAGAGCCGTATAAAGTGAGTTACCATCAGACACCGGGCGGCTGCCGTCCGGTGTTTTTTTGTCGGCCGCGTCAGCTATAACAATGACGACAGCTGTGCTGTTTGGGCGCTGTATTGTTTGTGTTTTTAAAAACCAAACCAGACAGCCCCCGCGCTTAGCAGAATCCACCTGGGATTTGCCTGGCCTCAGGCCCCTGCCGTCTCCATGCCCCCGGCGACTGACCAAACTGACGCTTAAAACTACGATTAAAAGACTGCTGGGAATCAAATCCAAAACTGATCGCCACCTGCAGAATAGGCTCCTCACCTTCAGCCAGACGCTCTGCCGATTTTTTTAACCGCCGCTCACGGATATACTCACCCAGCGCATAGCCGGTATACTGCTTAAACATCCGCTGTAAGTGCCATTTCGAGTAACCTGCGCGTGCAGCAACCCTATCCAAATCTATCTTGCCCTCTATCTGCGTATCTATCCAGCGCAACAGATCACTGAAAAAATCATCGTGGCTCATCGGTTTTCCCCTGAAAACGTAAGGTGCAGGATAAAAACAGCCAGCAGGCAACATAACACTGACTGTCCTAACAATAAAAAGTAACTTTCACAGGTGCATTTAAATACCCTAAGCCAGGCACTGCTTTAATGCAAGTTTTATTGTTGCATTTAATGCTTAAGAAGGATGATTAGATGATTAACAGACGAGTTCACTATCACAATGACTACGCGTGAGGATCTCACTTAAAGCGTCAGCAACCGTGCGTTTCGCCAACACCGCAAGGGTGGCCTGCTCAGCTTCACAGGAGAGTTGTTTGAAGTACCAGCAGGCGTTGGCGCTAACCACACAACGGGCAGGAACTTCCGGACGCCCGGCCATCAACGGTTTATCTTCCGTTACGGCTGCATAAATATCACGTAGTGTGATATCTGACGCAGGTCGTCCCAGGCGAATGGTGCCGGTCCGTCCCAGAGTGGACACAATAATGCCATTACGCGTCAATGGCACCATCATCTTACGCACAAAACTCGGGTTAGCCTGCAGCCCATCGGCAAGGATTTTGCTGGTGCAACGCAGTCCTTCACCGTCAGCTTTGGCAATACATAACACCATCTGTAGGGCGGTCGGAAAACGAATATCAAGCATAAAGTGATCCTTCCTGTTAACTGTTGACGGGCGACTGAATCACAAAGTTTATAGCGTCAATACAGGGAAAAATAATGGCTGTAATAACTGGAATATATCAAAATTCAGCATAAGTTTGAAGCTTGTCACTAAGCGATAAAAGCTATCCTGCATTGCCGCCGGTCTGCATTCACTCTGGCCAATTCGGCTTATTATGCGTGCCCACGCATGCCTGACAGTCGATCTGTCCATGTAATGCTCCTCATAGCCCCTGGTTGAGGACCCATAACCCCACGGGACGCAGATCAACCACCGCAGTCCGCCGATGCCCCCGCGCGATAACCTGCTCTGCCCCGTAAACCTGATTAAGACTGTTGTTCAATGGCGAAGGATCATTGTTTCCCCGCGGTGACATACTAAAGCCCGGCAAACACGACATGATGAAATTCACCGGCATTATTCTTTCCCTGGTAAAAGTCAGTAATATGTCATATCCCGCGCCGTTACATTGCCAGAATGCAGGCAAATTCCCACGGTTAGCGCGGTTGATCCAACAGAAAACGATAAATCACCGCCAGGTCGCGTTCACCATAACCCTTATCTACCGCCTGCTGCCAGACATCTGCCAGCGTACGCAATCCTGGCATCGGCAGCTGCCCCGCCGCAGCCAATGCCAGGCGGGCATCTTTCAGTGCCCAGACCAGATGCATTTGTGGCGGGTACTCGCCGCTATCAATCATCTCCAGCTTGTTTTTAACATACGGCGCAGCCAGCGGCCCGCCGTCCAGGATCTGCCAGAAATCCTGCGGCGTGAAGCCCAGCTTATCTGCCAGCTGCATACTTTCCGCCATTCCCTGGACCATGGAAACCAGCCAGCTATTGACCACCAGCTTCATTTTACTGCCCGCACCCGCCGGCCCCAGCCAGTTAACCCCTTTACTGATTGCCGCAAATACCGGTTCAATCGCTGCGGCTCGTAGCCGTTCACCGCTTGCCAGAATCAGAATTTGAGCCTGTTCAGCGGGTGCTTTAGTCCCCGATACCGGCGCATCCAGAAACAGGACATCAGGGCGCTGAAGATTGAATAAATCAATCAACACATCGGTCGCCTGGAGGCCAATGGTACCCATCTGACTGAAAATCGCTCCGCTTTCAATTACCGGTAATACCTGCTCCACAACCTCCAGAGTGATTGGGCCGTCAGCCAGCATCGAAATCACCACATCGGCGTCTGCTACCGCCTCAGAGATCCCTTCACAGCATCGCAACCCTTTAGCCAGTAAATCGTCGCCACGCCCCCGCGTGCGGTTCCAGGCCGATACTGCAAAGCCTTTTTTCAACAAATTAGCGGCGAAAGCATGTCCCATGACACCAAGGCCCAGTATTGCAACTTTAACTTGCGTGTGCGTCATGATGTTTCCTTATCGTTATTCAACAGTGATGTGATGAACGCAGCGTAGCTTAATTATCCCGTCACTGGGTAATTTTTAAGCCACGGTCGTTTTGTTATATCTCCCTGCATGATTTCTCTTTATTTTTGATAATAGAAAACCCATTATCTGACTGCGTTATCGGAGATAATTGTATGCCTAAATTCCCTTTGCCTGCGCATCAATATCGGCTCACGTTAGGTAGCCACTGTTGCTGGAATAGCAAGAAACATGCTTCCTCCATTAACGAAATAGTGAAGCAGTTAGCATGCTGCCCTGGCAGACACAGCGGAAACGCGCGGCAACAGGGTCTGGCTTTGTCAATGCTCCAACTGTTAAGCCTGCTGAGTTCATTGGATAACAGTTATACCCACCCGGGATCACAATCACAGCACAGCCATCCGGGCTAATCGTTGCGCCACCCGCTCCCAAAAACAGAAAAGATGTATGACTTTTTTGTATCTGTGCCAGAAATAATTTAAGCTGGGCAGTTATAATTCGCCAAATCAGTAATACCCTCCGCTAACCAATTCAGGCGTTAAGTAATGAAACCCTGATCGTCGGTTATCATACGTTTAAACAGGCCGCTGCCCAGATAAAAAAATTATTCGGCGGGTTGCTGAAATGGCTGAAAGTTTGGATAAGCTTTTTAATCAACTAACGATGCTGCTCCCCGCCTCAAAACCGCTGACCGTCGTGCAACAGGTATTGGGGCCAATCTTATCTGTCGTGGCCGATGAGATCTCAGACAGGCCTGGCGATATACAGGAACTGGAAAGCTTCAATAATCAATTGCTGTTTATGGCAAAAGGAAAGATCTCAACATTTTGAACTTTTTAAGGATAAATAAAACAGCATATTAACTGCACCAATGAATATCTTTTATAAAGATAATGATATTAAAGTGTCATTCGGGAATCGTATGACCAGTATCTTCGAGGATGAACTCGGTCATCCGTATATTGTTTGATAATGATGTTCACCTCAAAGCCAATATATCTTATTCGGTACCCGATTTTCTGGCGATTATCGCCCGAGATCTGTACCAGAACCGACTTAGCGAAGTCGGGTCCACTTTCAGTCAGCGCGCGTAAAGCTAAAAGATTGAGCCGCCAATTTGCTCCGCCAGCAGTGCCAGAGCGGCAGTGCCAGCCAGAGAATTTCCGGAAGAATCCAGTTCCGGGGACCAGACGGCAATACTCATCTGGTTTGGCACGATGGCAATAATACCGCCCCCTACTCCGGATTTAGCCGGCATGCCTACCTGCCAGGCAAATTCTCCGGCACCGTCATACATACCGCTGGTCACCATCAGCGCATTAATCTGACGCGCCTGTCGCGGCGTCAGCAGTGATTCAGTGTGACCCGGTACCCGCCCCTGATTGGCCAGATAGAGGAAACAGCGCGCCAGCTCTACGCAGTTCAGCGTCAGCGAACAGTAGTGGAAATAAGTTTGCAGCACCGCCGCCACATCATTATCAAAGTTGCCAAAAGACTTCATCAGCCAGGCGATCGCGGCGTTGCGCGCCGAATGATCCATCTCCGAACGGGCAACATAGCGGTCATAGCCCACGTCGTTCAGGCCAGTCAGACTGCGCACCAGTTCCAGCATGCGCTGACGCGGTGCGCTGAGACGGCTTTCGAGCATATCGCATACCACCAGCGCGCCGGCATTAATGAAGGGATTGCGCGGCTTACCCTGTTCCAGCTCCAGTTGAACCAGCGAGTTAAACGGTTGTCCTGAAGGATCTTTACCCACTCTTCGCCAGATTTCATCGTCCTCATATCGCGTCAGCGCCAGCGTCAGAGAGAGCACTTTGGAAATTGACTGGATTGAAAACCGCTGTTGGGTATCCCCCGCCTGAAACACCTGGTCATCCAGAGTACAGGCCGCAATGCCCAGATGGTGCGGGGAAACCTCAGCCAACGCCGGGATATAGTCGGCAACCTTTCCCTTACCCAACATCGGAGTGACCTGCTGCAAAATCTCCGTCAGTAACGTATTGTCCAGTTTCATCAGGATGGCCTTACCTCAGTACAGTCTGTACGTTAATTTCGGGCGATTCTGCCGTCTGACTGGCGAAAGGTCAAACCGACTTTTACACTTTAGTGAATGGATTCAAAATCAGATGATGGGGTTGTACTATGATTATTTTTAAGCTGTCTACCAACATATTTACTCATTCTTGGCTTTCAATCAGGAAGTAAATCGATGACAATGACTCACTCTATGTTACCGATCCGATATCGGATCATCCACTCTTCAACACAGCGTTAACTCCAATGCAATTGACTCCTGTTTCACGCAACATCGCGTGGTTACGCGTTCTGGTGCTGGCTATTGCGGCATTTATTTTTAATACCACCGAATTTGTTCCGGTGGGGCTGCTGTCGGATATCGGTAGTAGTTTTTCCATGCAAACGGCTCAGGTGGGGATAATGTTAACCATCTATGCCTGGGTGGTGGCACTAATGTCACTGCCAATGATGCTGCTGACGCGCACTGTTGAGCGCCGTCTGCTGATCCTGATCCTGTTTGCGCTGTTTGTTGCCAGTCATGCACTCTCGGCCTTCGCCTGGAGCTTTAACACGCTACTGATATCCCGTATCGGTATTGCTTTTTCTCATGCGGTGTTCTGGTCAATTACTGCATCGCTGGCGATACGCATGGCGCCCGCAGGGAAAAAGACGCAGGCGCTGAGTATGATGGCAACCGGCACCGCGCTGGCTATGGTACTGGGATTACCGATTGGTCGTATGATCGGCCAGTTACTCGGCTGGCGCATGACTTTTGGCGTTATTGGTGCCGTGGCGCTGCTGCTGATGCTGGTGCTGCTGAAGCTGCTGCCTAAACTGCCAAGCGAGCATACCGGTTCACTGAAAAGCCTGCCGATGCTGTTCCGTCGCCCGGCACTGGTATCGATGTACCTGTTGATTGTGGTAACGGTTACCGCCCACTATACCGCTTACAGCTATATCGAACCCTTTATGCAGCTGGTCGCCTCAATGGGCGAAAATTTCACCACCTTCCTGCTGCTGATCTTTGGTGTCGCCGGGATTATTGGTAGCGTCCTGTTTAGTACCCTGGGGAATAAGTTTCCGGCAACTTTCCTGCTGGCAGCTATAGGTATTATCACCGGCTGTATGCTGCTGTTTTATGTGGCAGCTGCACATACGCTGGCGGTTTCCACTCTCTGTATCTTCTGGGGCATGGCGATTATGGTAATTGGCCTGGCGGTTCAGGTGCGGGTACTGGCGCTGGCACCGGATGCTACCGATGTCTCGATGTCGCTGTTATCGGGAATTTATAATATCGGCATTGGTGCCGGGGCACTGCTGGGCGGCCAGTTCAGTATTTATTTCAATATGGTGAATGTGGGTTATGCCGGCGGCATAATCGGCCTGCTGGCACTGGCCTGGTGTATCTGGATTATGAAGCGTTATCCGCAGTTGCGGATTAACGAGTGATGAATCAGGGCCAGCACAAGCCGGGTCAACGGCGTTTCACCCTCCCATAACGAGGGCTGGCGACAAGGGGGCGTTCGGCAACGCCTCCCTAATCCCGTGCCTGCGGCGTGTCAGAACAGGCGGTGTTGGTAATCTACCGTCAGCCCTCCACCCACTCCTCTTGAGCGCCGAAAATCACTGCCGCTGGCAGTTAATGCCGGTTTACCCTGAGAGAGTTTCCAGCTGAATGATGGCCCCAGACCGGCGATGACCTTCAGGCCGCTGACGCTGGCCGGCTTCCAGGTCACCATGCCGCCGTATTCGCTTTGATGCAGTGGCACGTTGTTATAGCGGTTACGGAAACCGTAGTAAGCGTAGATCCCGGCAAGCCACTGGGGAGAAAACTGATAGTGGCTGTACAGATGCAGCATCTGTTCACCATCGTTAACGTAATCATTATTAGCATCAGCCTTACTGTTAAAGGCTGCACGGGTATTCTTTCCAAAGTGCCAGTAAAAGCGACCATGGTTGTTTTTTACCGGCGCACGGGTCACCGACCAGCCCGCGCCAGTTTCATGGTTATCGGTTGCCAGCGCCATCTGCGCGTACAAATGCCAGGCTCGCTGCGTGAATCCGACTTTGCCTTCCCACGCTGCCAGCCCCTGATTCTGATACAAGACGCCACGCATCAGCAGACGCTGTTCATCAGTCAGCGGCAGCGTCCAGTCCACTTCAAGACCCAGCCGCCGCAGATAGTGCTGGCTTTCACCGGCCAGCAGCGTCACCGCCCGCCCTTTTTCCGGCTGCCAGCGCAGATCGCCGCTGATAAGATAATTTATTCGCTTATTGCCGCTCAAGCTGGTGAAGCGGCGTTTATCCGGCGTATCACGCTCGGAAAAGCGGTTGACCAGCGCTCCCCGAGCCGTCAGATGCTGGTAACGCGCTTCCGCACTGATGCCTTGCCAGCTACTGGGTGCCGCACGACTGCGGGTCACATTAAGAAAACCAAATTTATACAGCTGGTGCCAGCCCGCTTTTACAGCCAGAGACTGTGTTTCATTGCCCCAGCGGGTTTTAGCATACAGCTGCCCTACTTTATTGAAGCCTTCAGCGTGTCCGCGATTATTTCTCAGCAAATTACGTCCGGCAAAGGAGCGGTTGGCGTATAGTTTGGTTACACCGTACCAGGAAATATCGCCCGCCAGCCAGTCGTTGTACCAGTCGCTACGATAATCGAGGTGCACACCCTGCGCCCATGCATTCTGCGGCCCGATACCATCGTCGGCCATGGCATTAGTGGCATTCAGCATCCACACATTTTTTAGCGTGATATCCAGATGCCCGCTGCCCAAGGGCGATTTCCGTTCCTCCTGCCCGGCACTGACAACCGGACTGCATCCCATTCCCAGCGTGCATAGCAGCGTTGCTTTGACTGCATTGTTCATAGACTTTCCTTGTATATGAAAGTAATCCGTTAACGTGCCCGCCCGGCCAGCACTTCGGCATAATATTATTAAAATCAATTAAAATAATAAGTTACCAGACCTGGCGGAATAGATGACGGGCAACGATAACATATGGTTTTTTTTGGAAACAGTTATCAGCAACAGCCAAATACGGTTTTGTGATGGGAATTACAGGAAATATCAGGAAAGGAGATCTGTGCAACACTGTGCCGCGCAAGCTCGGCACAGTGGCGGCTGAAGCTACACGTCAGGCGTGCTGAGGGCGATAACCAAACCAGGATTTAGCCAACAGCATCAGCGTAGTCAGCAGCGCCGGGATGGCGAGAAAGGTAAAAACGTCAGTAATGGTCCAGCCCAGCGCCAGCATTTGAGCGCCGGCAAAAGCGCTGAGGATCGCGCCGATACGCCCGATACCATGCATCCATCCCGATCCGGTTGCCCGTGCATGGGTGGGATAATAGCCGGCAGACAGCGCATTCATTCCGGTGTTCGCGCCGTTAAGACAGAAACCGCTGGCGAAAGCCACCGTGCTCAGCAGCTGGGTTTCCGCCGCAACATAGCCAATGGCTGCCGTTGCCACGGCACCCAGACCATAGATGATCGCCAGCGCCCGATCAGCATTCATTCGGTCCATCAGCCAGCCGGCAAACAGTGAACCAACAGTGCCGCCGGCCTGATACATCGCGGTGATCAGCGCCGCCTGGGTGACGGTCATACCGGTATTTTTTACCAGCAGCGGCAACCAGCTGCCAATCAGATAAACCAGAAACAACCCCATAAAGTAGCTACCCCACAGCATCAGACTGCCAAAGGCATAGCGGGAAGACAGCACTACACCGGGCGCACTGCCCCTGACCGCGCTGTCATTAACCACAAAGTGACAGTCCTGTGGTAACGGGGTGGGTAAGATTTTTGTCAGAATATGACGGATTTCCGCCGCCGGACGTTTTTTGCTGACCATAAAACGCACTGATTCCGGTAATCCCAGGATTAACAGCGGCGTCAGCAGCAGCGGCAGGATCCCGCCCATCAGTAATACCGCATGCCAGCCATAGGCGGGGATCAGCCAGGAGGCGGCAAAACCCCCACTGGCAGCACCAAAGGTAAAGCCGCAAAACACCATGGAAATCAACAGTGCCTGCTTGCGTCGGGGAGAATATTCTGCCACCAGCGTCCCGACATTGGGCATTGCCGCCCCCAGCCCCAATCCGGTGAGAAAGCGAAACAGAATCATCTGTTCAGGATTGTGGGAGAATGCGCTGACCAGCGTCCAGAAACCAAAAAACAGCACGCTGCTGACGATCAGGATGCGCCGCCCAAAGCGATCGGCCAGCGGCCCTGCCACCATCGCGCCAGTGGCCAGTCCGATCAGCGCTGCGCTGATAATACTACCCAGCTGCTGAGTGGTGATCCCCCAGCTGGCTTTTAACGCCGGTGCAATAAATCCCATCAGCGCAATATCCATCCCGTCCATTGCCACCACGGCAAAGCTGATCAGGATGATATGACGCTGGTAACGGCTAAGTCTGTTGTGATCAATTAACTGGCGGACATCAATGGTCGTCCCTGCTGCGCTGATTTCCACGGCCTGCTCCCCCTGGGCCAGGTGCTGTGCGGCACCGGGCATAATTAAAATTGTTGGTCATCATAATTGAAACGTCAGTCTTTCACCTGCCGCTGACGGCCGGATTTGTGTTATCAATCGGGCCAGCGACGCTGATAACTGGCTGGAGAAAGCGCCCGCTAAAACATTACCTGCTGACTTTAATGCGCTTTACCAGAGATTCACACTAATTTTTGAATCGGGTAATACCCCTGATTGTCCTGGGTCAAACTGCTCAGATAAGTTCCAATTGCTATAAGAAAAATGGTAAATTGACATCAGTCAATTATTGTTGGGCGTTACTATGATTCCGGAGAAGCGAATTATCACCCGCCGCAATCCTTCATCCAGCTGTTCTATTCACTGCCAGGATTGCAGCATTAGCCAGCTTTGTATTCCCTTTACCTTAAGCGAGCACGAGCTCAACCAGCTTGATGACATTATCGAGCGTAAAAAACCCATCCAGAAAGGCCAGACGCTGTTTAAGGCCGGTGACGAACTCAAATCACTGTTTGCTATCCGCTCGGGCACCATCAAAAGCTACACCATTACCGAACAGGGTGATGAACAGATTACCGGTTTTCATTTGACCGGCGATTTAATCGGATTTGATGCCATTATTGTTAATCACCATCCCAGCTATGCTCAGGCGCTGGAAACAGCCATGGTGTGCGAAATTCCCTTTGAAACCCTGAACGATCTTTCCGGTAAAATGCCTAATTTGCGCCAGCAAATCATGCGTCTGATGAGTGGCGAGATAAAGGACGATCAGCAGATGATTATGCTGTTGTCCAAGAAAAATGCCGAAGAACGACTGGCCTCCTTTATCTATGGCTTGTCACAGCGTTTTTGCGAGCGCGGGTTTTCACAGCGTGAATTTCGCCTGACAATGACGCGCAGCGATATCGGTAGCTATCTTGGCCTGACGGTAGAAACCATCAGTCGCCTGCTGGGCCGCTTTCAAAAGAACGGGATGCTGATAGTTAAAGGCAAATATATTACCATTCAGGATCGTGACATGCTGACACAACTGGCCGGCCAATCCCGATCGTCCGCATAACCACTTGCCGAAACAATAGTCTTATTTTTGTTGTTTCGGCCTCTTCTTGCCCTTCTTCCGCAACGTCTGTTGGTCTATCTTTAAACTAACTGTCTCAGTTTAGGGAGGTATCATCATGGCTCACTATCAAAATATTCTGGTGGTAATCGATCCTGATCAGGACGACCAGCCTGCTCTGCGACGTGCCGTCTACCTCAATCAGCGTCTCGGTGGCCGCATTACCTGCTTTCTGGCGGTGTATGACTTTGCCTTTGAGATGACCACATTGCTCTCTCCCAACGATCGTCTCGTTATGCATCAGGGAGTGATTGCGCAGCGCACAGCCTGGATCCGACAGCAGGCCCAAGCCTATCTGCAGGCTGGCGTCACCATTGATATTATCGTGGAGTGGCACAGTCGTCCGTTTGAAGCCATTATTCGTCAGGTCGAAAAAGGCAACCACGATTTGTTGATTAAAATGACCCACCAGCACGATCGCCTGCAGTCGGTGGTCTTCACGCCCACCGACTGGCACCTGCTGCGCAAATGCCCCTGCCCGGTATGGATGGTTAAAGACCAGCCGTGGCCGGAAAGCGGTAAGGCGCTGGTGGCGGTGAATCTTGCCAGCGAGCTGCCGCATCACGATCCGCTGAATGCTAAACTGGTGCGGGAAACCCTGGATTTGGCTGAGCGGGTAAACCACACCGAGGTTCATCTGGTAGCCGCTTATCCCAATACTCCAGCGAATATCGTGGTTGACCTGCCCGGTTTTGACCCGGCGATTTATGATGATGCCATCCGCAGTCAGCATCTGCTGGCAATGAAACAGTTACGTCAGGCTTTCAGTATTGATGAAAAAAACACCCATACAGCACAGGGACTGCCGGAAGAGGTGATCCCGGAGCTGGCCGATGAACTGAATGCCGGGGTGGTCATTCTTGGCACCATCGGCCGTACCGGTCTTTCGGCGGCATTTCTCGGCAATACGGCAGAACAGGTGATTGATCATCTGCGCTGCGATTTGCTGGTTATCAAACCGGACAATTTTACGTCGCCCTTCAGCAATGTCGATGATGATGATTAACGTCTGACCTGATTATGCAATTCCGGCCGGTTAATCCCGCATTAACCGGCTTTTTGATATATCAGGTTGGAAAATTGTCAAAATAACGTTAAACAGTATTAACTATTTGATTAATTGATTATTTTAAAAAGGGCCGATCCTGTAATTAACGATTAACAAGCGGGTGCAAAATCGTTAGAATTCATACATCATTTATTTCCTGCGGATATTTCGCGTGTTTTCGTTTACCCGTCAGTTTAAACGCCGTCTGACAGCAGTTATTGCCTTACTGGCAATCATGATGCTTTTTATTGCTCCGGAGGTATCCACTACCCTGGAACAACAGCGTTTGCATGACCACGCGGATCACGAAATGCAGTACAGCCCGTTAATGTCCGTACCACTGGCGCAGCGTGCGATCTCTGACGCACAGCCGCATCATTCTGCCGCCTGCGGGATGATGTCTGAAGCTGGTCCTGCGGGCACAGCGCATAATTCCCCCGGCGGCATGATGGATAACGTCTTCTGTGGCTACTGCCAGTTGCTGGTGCATGTGCCACTGCTGCTGTTTCTGTTTATTCCCTTTGTCTGGCTGATCACGCAACGGGAAATCCGTCCTCCGGTGGTGGTACAGACCATCCTGCACTCCATCTTTTTCCCCGGTATTTCACAGCCCCGTGCTCCTCCAATTCATTAATTCCTTTGCGCGCTCTGTGCGCACCCAATAATAATATTTCAAATATCACACTGTTTTACCGGCAGCCATAGTCTGTGCGCGTAAATAATGGAATCGATAAGCTTCAGCTGTTTTATTGCTATCAACCGACGATAAAAATTATTTATTTTCGCCAGCACGCTGTGACGCAGAGTAAAATTAAAAAAAGGACTTAACGTGAAGAATACTTCTTTGCACCTGTCAGCTATTACGCTGACAATGCTGGCTGTTCAGAGCTGTTTCGCCAACACACCACAATCCGGCCACTCAGCGGGTAAAGATCATCAGGTCATTACCGTCAGCGCTCCGCTTAACAATCCGCTGGAGATCTTTACCTCCCCTAAAACCCCGCGCCAGCCGGTGCCAGCCAGCGATGGTTCAGATTACCTGAAAACCGTACCGGGTTTTTCTCAGGTACGGAATGGCGGCACCAATGGCGATCCAGTTTTTCGTGGCATGTATGGTTCACGACTGCGTATTCTTACCGATGGCGGGGAAATTCTTGGTGCCTGCCCGTCACGTATGGATGCCCCCACCTCCTATGTTTCACCGGAGAGTTACGATGTGTTGAGTATAACCAAAGGACCGCAGACCGTGCTCTGGGGGCCGGGAAATTCAGCCGGCACTGTGCGTTTTGATCGTCAGCCCCCCACCTTTAGCGAAGCCAGTATTCAGGGAGACGGCAGCCTGCTGGCGGCGGCAAACCATCGTTATGATGAGAATGCCGACATCAGTCTGGGAAATAAGCAGGGCTATCTGCGGGTCAACGGCAATAAATCACGTTCCGACGACTATAAAGATGGTGACGGTAAACGCGTTGCATCACGCTGGGATAAATGGAATGCGGATATTGCCCTCGGCTGGACGCCGAACAGCGATACGCTGCTGGAACTGAGCGCCGGCCGTGGGAACGGTAACGCACAGTATGCCGGACGGGCAATGGACGGTGCGCAGTTTAAGCGGGAGAGCCTCGGTCTGCGTTTCGAAAAGTCAAATATCAGTGACACCTTCGATAAACTGGAAGCACAGTTTTATTATAACTACGCCGATCACGTGATGGATAATTATCAACGCGTTACCCGTGGCGATACGCGCGGTCATGGGATGAACATGGCGATGGCCTCACGGGTTGATCGCCGGACTGCCGGTGGCCGGGCGATGGGAACCTGGCTGGCAGACGATGTTAAGTTGCAGTGCGGGATGGATATGCAAACCAGCACTCACCGGCGCCAGCAAAATCAACAGATCTGGCTTAAAGACGCCCGCTTCCATGATATCGGTGTTTTCAGTGAGTTAACCTGGAGTGTGACATCACAGGACAATCTGATCACCGGTGCCCGTCTCGATCGCAGCTGGGTCAATAATTTCAGCAGTCGTGGCGAAGGTTCGCGTACCGATACCCTGCCCGCCGGATTTATCCGTCTGGAGCATAAGCTGGAAACTCTGCCGCTGATGCTCTATGCCGGCCTTGGTTATACCGAACGATCCCCCGATTACTGGGAACTTTTTTCGCCTAAGCGCGGACCAGATGGCGCAGTGCCTTTTGACAGCGTAAAATCAGAGAAAACCACCCAGCTCGATTTTGGTGCCAAATATAGCGGTAAGCAGCTTGATGGATGGGTGTCGGCGTATCTTGGCCGGGTTAACAATTTTATTCTGTTTGACTATGACCACCATAACCCGCGCTTAAGTCGCGCGCAAAACGTCAATGCCAACATTATGGGGGCTGAGGCCGGCGTTAACTATCATCTGACGGAAACCCTGTCCACAGAAAGCAGTATGGCCTGGTCATGGGGAGAAAATCGCAGTGATGGCCGCCCGTTACCTCAGATGCCTCCGCTGGAGGCCCGCCTGGGTCTTAACTGGCTGCAGGGACCGTGGAGTAGCGGTGGATTGATCAGACTGGTCAGCGGTCAGCATCGCGTGGCACTAAGCCAGGGCAATGTGGTGGGTAAGGATTTCTCACCGAGCGCAGGTTTTGCCATTTTTTCGGCCAATGCGGCTTATCAGCTAACGGAGCAGGTGAAGCTCAGTGCCGGCGTGGACAATATTTTCAATCATACCTACAGCGAACATCTGAACCTGGCCGGTAACAGTACCTTTGGTTATTCGGCCAATACACCGGTTAACGAGCCTGGACGCAGCTGGTGGGCAAAAATTAACGTTAAATTTTGAACAGTATTAAGGAGTTATTCATGGCTTTATTTCCCCCGGGTAAAAAACGTCGGCATTTTTTTATCGCCCAGGCCTGTGTGGCATTTGTCACCCTGCTGGTGATGATCCGCGCCATTATTTTTGGCGCTATTCATGAGTACAACATGCCTTTCAGCACCTGGCCGGTAGAACTTTATGTCTCTGAGTTCTTTATGATCGTGCTCTACACCGGGGTATTTACCCTGCTGTTATCCGTCCCGTTATGGTATTTCATTATTGGCGAACAGGATCCTGCCGGTAAACAGTGATACCCGCCTGTCTTTCCTGCCGGCCCGTTCATCGGGCCGTTTTTCTGCGCGTTCCCACAGGAGTAAGGGTGCCAATATCCACTCTGCAATCGATTTTTGGAATCTGTCGTAAATATCTGGATTGGCTCCGGAAGTTCCGTAGAACGTCGTTACCGGCGGTTAGCCTGGCGCCTGAGAAGCCATCAGCACCGCCCCGCCCCCAATAAGCCTCAAAAATCACTGAGACAGCAGAATGGATTACATGTAATATTCCGCTGCTAATCTGTTATACATCAAGAATCCAGCACGTTTTCGTACTCATTTTTGCGTAAGGCGAAGGATCATTTTTATGAAGCTGAAAAAAACAATTCTGGCATCATCCCTGCTGTCTCTCACATCATTGACCGCTCATGCGGCGCAGGAACTGACGCCTGAGAAAGCCGCCGCGCTGAAGCCTTTCGAACGGATCACGATTACCGGACGATTTAATTCCATTGGCGATGCCGGCACTGCAGTTGCAAAACGCGCAGATGCCATGGGTGCCGCAGGCTACTATGTTCAGGCAATCAATGACACTAACGGCAATGGTGGCAACTGGAACGTCACTGCTGACCTGTACCGTCCTGACGCTGCGCCAGCCGCAACCAATCAGAGCCGTTTCATTAACGGTGTGCGTGAACTGACTAAAGCAGAAGCATTCGCCCTTGAACCTTATGACACTGTCACCAGCAGCGGTTTCTTCCGCAGCCAGCCGGACGTAAATGATGCCATCACCCGCCTGGCCAAAGATAAAGGTGCCGCATCATTCTTTATTGTGCGTCAGATTGAAACCAACAACGGTGGCAACCAGCGCGTCACTGCGTATATCTATAAAGCCAATGCGGCCAAACGTCAGGTTCAGTCACCCAACCTGATCCCGGCCGATTCCGAAGCAGGTAAAGCCGCACTGGCTGCCGGCGGCGCTGCGGCCAAAAAAGTTGAAATCCCGGGCGTTGCCTCCTCAGAGACTCCGTCACGTAGCGTTGGCCGTTTCTTTGAAACGCAAAGCTCTACCGGAAAACGTTACACCGTCACCAACACCAGCGGCCAGAAGATTGAAGAAGTCAATGCTGTCACCGCTGCTCAGATGCAGCCGTTTGACTCCATCACCTTTACCGGTCACTACAGCACGCCAACTGAGATTTCTGAAGAGGTTGGTCGTCGTGCGATCGCTAAAGGGGCGAAGTACTATCACGTTACCCGTCAGTGGTCGAATCAGAGTGGCGGTAACCTGACCATTTCTGCCGATTTATTCAAATAATGCTCTGTGGCGGGCAGCCTGTTCAGACTACCCGCCACTGCTGAATAATTTCCGTCTGTTATTGCATAATAAGTCATTGCATCCTTTCCTCTCTCTCCGTAAAATCGCCCGCCAGTTTTCAGTTTTCAGTTTTCAGTTATCCGTGGTTTTTACCTTCAGACTGATGGCTCAAACTGGTTTTTTATACTGTCATCGAGGTATTTCTTGGATAGAAGGTTAGGATTAAGCGCCCTGACGGCACTGGTTCTCAGCTCCATGCTGGGTGCCGGAGTGTTCAGTCTGCCACAAAATATGGCGGCGGTGGCCAGTCCGGCGGCGCTGCTGATTGGTTGGGGTATTACCGGGGTGGGTATTTTCTTCCTCGCGCTGGCCATGCTGTTCCTCTCCCGTCTGAAACCCGAACTCGACGGTGGCATATTCAGTTATGCCCGCGCCGGATTTGGTGAACTGACCGGCTTCTGCTCTGCCTGGGGATACTGGCTTTGCGCTGTCATTGCCAATGTTTCCTACCTGGTGATCGTATTCTCTGCGATGAGCTTCTTTACCGATACGCCGGATCGCATCATCTTCGGTGAGGGTAATACCTGGCAGTCAATGCTGGGAGCCTCAATGCTGCTGTGGCTGGTTCACTTCCTGGTTTTGCGCGGCGTGCAAACAGCCGCCAGTATTAACATCGCGGCAACCCTGGCAAAACTGCTGCCGCTGGGGCTGTTTGTGCTGCTGGCAATAATTGCCTTCAATTACCAGCGCTTCAGTTTTGACTTTAGCGGTATCCAGCTGGGCAAACCGGTGTGGCAGCAGGTGAAAGACACCATGCTGATCACCCTGTGGGTGTTTATCGGGGTCGAAGGTGCCGTGGTTTTATCAGCGCGCGCGCGCAACAAACGTGATATTGGCCGCGCCACGCTGCTGGCGGTAGCGGCGGCGCTCACCGTATATTTGCTGGTCACTCTGCTGGCGCTGGGCGTGGTGCCGCGTGCCGAACTGGCGCAAATGCGTAATCCATCGATGGCCGGTCTGATGACCAGTCTGGTGGGGCCACGGGGCAACCTGATCATTGTCAGCGGGCTGATTATCTCGGTATGCGGAGCGTATCTTAGCTGGACCATTATGGCCGCGGAGGTTCCACAGATCGCGGCCCAGCATGATGCTTTTCCCCGCCTGTTAAGCCGGCAAAACGACCGGGGTGCACCTGCAGCCTCACTGTGGCTGACCAATGGCAGCGTGCAACTCTGCCTGGTGATTATCTGGCTGACCGGTGCCAACTATAATAATCTACTGACTATTGCCTCGGAGATGGTGCTGGTGCCCTATTTGCTGGTGGGCATTTTTCTGCTGAAAACAGGATATCAACTGCGTCGTCCAGGGATTATGCTGGTTGCCTTCTCCGCCAGTATTTACGGATTCTGGCTGCTCTACGCTTCAGGGCCGATGCATCTGCTGCTGTCAGTAGTACTGTATGCACCGGGCGTTCTGCTTTTTCTCTTCGCCCGCCGTAACAGCCAGACTGCAGGCGCGTTGAACCTGGCAGAGAAACTGTTGATGGTGCTGCTGTTTGCCGTCGCCATTCCAGGTGGCTGGATGCTGTTTCATTAACCCTCTGTCTGAGCACAGGCATTTTCCAGCGGCAGATCCTGCAAAATGGTGATCTGCAGTCGGTCGTCAAGCTGCTGTAACTCCAGCGGCCTGACGTACTCCTGACGGATATTGTTCAGCTGCCGTTCAGAAAGCGGATAAGGCAGTAAAACATCAAACCGGGTGATCTGCTGCTGCTGCGCCAGGACAATCAGGCGCGAGATGTTAATTTCATCACTCACCTGGGTTGAAATAATCTGTAGTGCCATCTCCTTAAGCCGCTCGGAAAAAACCGGGCAGGTATCTGCCGATTTGCGCGTCACCATCCCGAAGATTGGCAGTACGCCATAGATGGCATCAACAAATCGCCAATGCTTCTTACAGGACGCCGACAGAAAATCGATATAGTTTAAGCAGATTCGGTCATCGTATTCCGTAACAGCACACGTATCTTCTGGCACCTTTCTCTCCTGTAATCCTTCTGACCAAAGATTTGCGCGCAGTATAATGACACAGCCACTACCCCTTATACTATAGGCCAGTTTAATTTTTGAAAATTCGCAGTTATCTGATTACTTTTCCGCCCAGAGGTTATACCTGTGCGTATGGTAAAATCAGTCAATGGCAGTTAACTGCGCGCATAAATATTTGCAGACAGGTAGTATGGACAACGCCGATGCGCTGACGCAGGATCCTTACGGGCAAATCGGGTTAACCCACTGTGAAGCAAGATGAATGACGCAATGAATAAAATTGTATTTGTTGAAGATGATAAAGACGTTGGTGAACTGATTGCTGCTTATCTGGCAAGGCATGATATCGAGGTCATTGTCGAAAGCCGTGGCGATCGGGCTGAAGCAACGATTGCCGCCGCCAACCCTGATCTGGTTTTGCTGGACATTATGCTACCCGGCAAAGATGGTATGACCCTGTGTCGCGACTTACAGCAACATGCCAGCTGGTCAGGCCCGGTTGTACTGCTGACCTCTCTGGACAGTGATATGAACCATATCCTGTCACTGGAAATGGGTGCCAGCGACTATATCCTCAAAACCACGCCGCCAGCGGTTTTGCTGGCCCGCCTGCGGCTGCATCTGCGGCAGGCAGCTGCCGCTCAGCCACATGAAGACGTTAGCCACGCCCTTAGCAGTCAGAAGGCGCTGCAATTTGGTACGCTTAAAATCGACCCCATCAATCGCCAGGTGACACTCGGCAGTGACATTATCGCCCTTTCCACTGCCGATTTCGATTTACTGTGGGAACTGGCGACCCATGCCGGATCAACGCTGAATCGCGATGCGCTGCTGAAAACCCTGCGTGGCGTTGATTATGATGGCATGGATCGCAGTATTGATGTTGCGATATCGCGACTGCGTAAAAAGCTGCTGGACAGCGCCACCGAGCCCTATCGGATTAAGACCATCCGCAATAAGGGTTATTTGTTTGCACCACACGCCTGGGATGTTTAATGAAAAAACTGTTTATCCAGTTTTACCTGCTGCTGTTTGTCTGCTTCCTGGTGATGGCGATGCTGGTCGGGCTGGTGTATAAATTTACCGCAGAGCGCGCGGGCCGTCAGTCGATGAACGATTTAATGAAAAGTTCATTGTATCTGATGCGCAGCGAACTGCGTGAGATCCCGCCGCGCGAATGGAATAAAACCATCGATAATCTCGACCTCAATCTTTCCTTTAAGCTGCATATTGAGCCGATGAGTAAATACCAGCTCGATCCGCGAACCATGAGGCGGTTGCGCGCCGGTGAGATAGTGACTCTGGAGGAGGAGTACACCTTTTTACAGCATATTCCACGCAGCCATTACGTGCTGGCGGTCGGCCCGATCCCTTACCTGTTCTATCTGCATGAAATGCGCATTCTGGATATTATCCTGCTGGCGGTGATTGGGTTTTCGCTGGCGCTGCCGGTATTTATCTGGATGCGCCCCTACTGGCAGGACATGCTGAAACTGGAAATCGTGGCACAGCGCTTTGGTCAGGGTTATCTGGATGAGCGTATCCACTTTGAGAATACCTCCAGCCTGCTTCGTCTTGGCGTGGCATTTAATCAGATGGCCGATAACATCAACACTCTGGTAGCCAGTAAAAAGCACCTGATTAACGGGATTGCTCACGAACTACGTACCCCATTGGTGCGTTTACGCTACCGGCTGGAAATGAGCGATAATCTGACCGATGAGGAATCGACCGCGCTTAACCGCGATATTGGCCAGCTGGAAGCGCTGATTGAAGAGTTACTGACCTACGCCCGCCTTGACCGTCCTCAGGTCGACCTCAATTTGCAGTCACTGGATCTGGCGCGCTGGTTAGATGAACGATTACAGGACATTCGTCTGGTTCACCCTGAAACCCCTATCCTGCTGGAAATGCCGCAGCGACATAATACTGGCGTAGCGGATACCCGGCTGATGGAGCGGGTGCTGGATAATCTGGTCAATAACGCCCTGCGCTACGCACAAAGCCAACTGCGGGTAGGATTGTGGTTTGAGGGTAATATCGCCTGCCTGCAAGTGGAAGACGATGGTCCGGGCATTCCGCCAGAGGAGCGGGAGCGGGTTTTTGAACCCTTTGTGCGCCTTGATCCCAGCCGTGACCGTGCCACCGGTGGCTGTGGTCTGGGGCTGGCTATCGTCCATTCTGT
Organism: uncultured Erwinia sp.; assembly: GCA_945290265.1. Lineage (GTDB taxonomy): Bacteria > Pseudomonadota > Gammaproteobacteria > Enterobacterales > Enterobacteriaceae > Erwinia. The sequence continues at coordinate 3,415 of CALYQW010000022.1, read as the reverse complement.
CGCCCAGGCCTTGGGTGGCTTCGTCACTATCGGCGGCAGTTCGCTGGGCGGCGCCAGCGTTCGCTTTTGCTGGCCGGCTGATCTCCCCTTGCGCCATAGTTGAACTTTCTCCTCTCCCACGACAGGAAAATAATTATGTCCTCTGCTTATCACCATCTGACCTCCATCTTCCAGCGCATTGCGCGCCTCGATCACCTTGGGGCTATTGCCGGCTGGGACGGACAAACCATGATGCCTCCCGGGGGTAGCCAGGCCCGCAGCGCAGCACTGGCTGAACTGAGTGTGCTGCAGCATGAAATTCTGACGGCTCGCCCGGTAGAGGAATGGTTACGGCAGGCGCAGCAGGAGGATCTGGACGATGTCGCTCAGGCAAATCTTCATGAAATGCAGCGCGCCTGGCAGCAGGCCTCGCTGCTGCCAGGCGCGCTGGTGGCAGCGAAATCTGTCGCCGGTTCCCGCTGTGAACATGCCTGGCGTCAGCAGAGACCAGCGAACGACTGGCAGGGCTTTGCCGCCAATCTGAAGCAGGTGGTTAAGCTGAGTCGTGAAGAAGCGGAAATCCGTTCTCAGGCTAACGGCTGCTCCCGTTATGACGCGCTGCTCGATATTTATGAACCGGGTATGACCAGTGCCAGGCTCGATGCTGTTTTCAGCTCACTCAAACAGTGGTTACCTGAGCTGCTACAGCAGATTGTGCAACAGCAGGCAACAGAGACGGTCGCATTACCTGCCGGCCCGTTCCCTAAGGCCAGGCAGCAGCAACTTGGGCTGGCGATAATGCAACAGCTTGGCTTTGATTTCACTGCCGGCCGCCTGGATACCAGCGCACATCCCTTCTGTGGCGGCGTGCCGTCAGATGTGCGCATCACCACGCGTTACGATGAATCAGACTTTATCAGCGCCATGATGGGGGTGATCCATGAAACCGGTCATGCGCGCTATGAACAAAATTTACCGCGGCAGTGGGCTGAGCAGCCGGTAGGCCTCGCTCGCTCTACCGCGATTCATGAATCGCAGAGCCTGTTCTTTGAAATGCAACTGGCCCGCAGCCATGAATTTCTGACGCTTATCCATCCACAGGTGACAGCGCTGATGGGGGCTCAGCCAGCGCTGGAATGTCAAAACTTTATTGCTTTAAACCAACGCGTTAAGCCCGGTCTTATCCGTGTTGACGCGGATGAAGTCAGTTATCCGGCGCATGTCATTCTGCGCTATGAAATTGAACGCGCGCTGATCGGCGAAGACATTGAAGTTGATGATATTCCAGCCCTGTGGCAGGAAAAAATGCAGTTACTGCTGGGCATCAATACTGAGGGTAACTACCGCGATGGCTGTATGCAGGATATACACTGGACGGACGGTTCATTCGGCTATTTCCCCACTTATACCCTTGGCGCAATGTATGCGGCGCAGTTGTCCCATTCGCTACGCCAGGCGCTGCCACAAATCGGTCAGTTTATCAGCGAGGGTGAACTGCAGCCGGTATTTGACTGGTTACAACAAAATATCTGGCAGCACGGCCGCCGTTTTGCCACCCAAAAGCTAATTGAAAACGCCACCGGAGAAGATTTAAATCCGGAGTATTTCAGGCAACATTTGATTGAGAGATATCTTAGATAATCTTATTTCCAGGTGCTGACTGGCTTGAATCAGCACCTGCTATATTTTTCCCACCTCGCAGTGATATGAGGATCTAATAAAATAAATTAGATGGAAATATTAAACACAATTTAACACTTCCGGCTTCTTCCTGGTTAATCAATTCTGAAAGCATTAATTTTAATTATTAATTGACCCTATAAATCAGTTTTGCTATTTTGCACCTGGTAAGTTCCCAATACCCAAAATACAGATAGATACTTACTGGTACGATCTGTTAAACAAGTCTTGTTGATGCATTAATTTTGTTATAGTCTTCGCTCTGCTGATTAAATAGTAAAAGTGGATATTAAACTGAGCCCTGCTTATGTCCGGCAGTCCGGTTAAACACCTTTTGCAGGAAATATTTGAATTGAGAGCGACCTCTGGTGAAATTAGTTACATCGCAATCAATCGGTTTTATCTGTCAACATTCATTGATAAAGCGCGCCCTACGCAGTAGGGTGAAATCCTAAAAAGGAATTTATTATGCTTATAATTCAGGATATTGGCTCTATTCGCCTGTTACGAATGAACCACGATAACAGATATAACCCTTTCAGTGATGAACTGGAAGCTGCAGTTAAAAGTGCTTTATATAATGCCGATAATGATGACGAAATCCGGTCAATTGTCATATATGGTGGAGAAGGACGTTCATTTTCCTCCGGCACTGATTTAAATAGGGTGCGCAGTGCATCGGATAACGAGGAAATGGAAAACTGGACTGAGCGTCTAATTAATCTGTATAACTTTATCTTAAGTATCAACAAACCTGTTCTGGCCGCAGTTGACGGCTACGCCATTGGGATGGGCTTCCAGTTTGCCATGATGCTGGACCAGCGTGTCATCTCCGATCAGGCCTACTTTATTATGTCAGAGTTGAAACATGACGTTGGTCGCTCGGTAGGCTCTGCTATTCTCGGCGTGACTCACGGTCATCAGGTAATGGAACAGGTCATTGCCGAAGGTGAAATCCTCTGTGCAGAACGCTGCTTTGAACTGGGTCTTGCCAGTGAGATCACCACCAGAGATAATTTACTGGAAGTTGCCTTACGTGAGGCTCGCCTGATGTCCGCCCCTGACTCCTGTGCGATGATCAACACAAAAAAATTCATCAAAAAACGGTTTCTCTCGATTCTGGAAACTGCCCGCAAAGAGTCGCTACCGGTGGGAGCCGACATCCCGGCAACCGCAGACATTTCCAAATAACCGCTGTGCCTGACAGTATCTGATCCCGGTATGCGGCAATAAGGTGGCATTCAGTTCCTGAGATAACGGCTGCCATATTGCTGCGCACAACCCTGCCGGATGCCCCTTATCTACCGCTGCCGGGGTGATGACCAGGCTCGGTTATCCCGCTCTTAGCCACCACTGTACAATCGGTTACATACCGATACCAATGACATACGGAAGCTCAGCCGCAGTTCCCCTATAGTTATTTCACCGGCCCCGAAGTGGGCAGACACATGAAAAAATACTTGAGGGTTTTGCCATGAAAAAATTATTTGCTCTGGTTGTTGCCGCTGCTATGGGTCTGTCTTCAGCCGCTTTCGCTGCTGAGGCAACAACTGCACCGGCCACTACCGCACCTGGCGCTACAGCAAAAACTGCAGCGCCAGCGAAAACTGTAAAACATCATAAACATCATCAGAAAGCTGCTGCTCAGAAAGCACAGGCAGCGAAAAAACACCACAAAGCAAAAGCTGCCGCTAAACCTGCAGAGCAGAAAGCGCAGGCGGCTAAAAAGCACCACAAAGCAGCGACCAAACCTGTA
>CALYQW010000021.1 GCA_945290265.1 uncultured Erwinia sp. | reverse complement strand
TCCCTGTCCGGTAACCACTGTAATTACATCTCCAGCCCGAGAGAAATATGCGTCTGACCGTTGCGTTATTAATGAGTTGTCTGGCTTTCTCGCTGTATGCTCACGCCGATGATGACACCCAGAGTGAAGAAGATATCCGCACCCTGTTTTTTGGTCAGGATCACCGCCAGCCGGTCACTGATACCGCCACTGCGCCATGGGAAGCGATTGGTCAGCTGGAAACCGCCAGTGGCAATCTTTGCAGCGCAACGCTTATCGCCCCGAATCTGGCGCTGACCGCCGGGCACTGTCTGCTTGCCCCACCGGGAAAACCGGATAAAGCCGTGGCATTACGCTTTATTGTTGGTGCTCGCGGCAAGTGGCGCTATGAAATTCACGCGATTGAAGGCCGGGTTGATCCGGCGCTGGGCAAAAAACTTAAGGCCGATGGCGATGGCTGGATAGTCCCGGCCGCCGCCGCACCTTATGATTTTGGTCTGATTATTCTGCGTAATCCGCCCTCAGGCATCACGCCAGTACCACTGTTTGCGGGTTCACGTAACGATCTAAATAGCGTGCTGAAAGCCGGCCAGCGGCAGGTCACTCAGGCCGGTTACCCGGAAGATCATCTGGATACGCTGTATGCCCACAGCGGTTGTGTGATCACCGGCTGGGCGCAAAAGAGCGTACTGTCACATCGGTGCGATACCCTGCCAGGTGACAGCGGCTCACCGCTGCTATTACAGGTTAACGGGCAGTGGCAGCTAATTGCGGTGCAGAGTTCTGCCCCTGCCCCTGCCGATCGTTACCGCGCCGATAACCGCGCCATCGCAGTAACCGCATTTCGTGATGAGTTACAGGCACTGGCGCTGGCGCAGTAAATTTCAAATAAAGGGCGTAACAACGTGTTACTTCCTTCTTTACACAAAAAAAACTTTATTAAAAATTTTGCGCCTGATTAGCGATCCGATGCATTATTGCTCCAATAATAATGACAAACTTATCTCCATTTGAGATGCTGACATTATTTAGAAAATCTCTTTCCCTTTTATCCAAATCCCATAATTATCGCTTTCAATCAATTCCTTTTACCCATCCTTTTTTATAAGCTCGATTAATCCATTTATATTTTCATCTGTTAACAGAGTATCATCTGGCTTATGCGCACCATTATTCCTAATTTTATTGATTTTTTTGAGTTCATTGTATGAAAACTCACTTAAGCCAAAGTTAAACGCTAACTTCAACTTTGCCAGATAACTTAGGGTTATATTTTCACCAAATCCATCAAAGAAATTTTTGTTTCCCGATGCGGCACAACACCAGGTTTCAATAAGTCTCTCTGTCAATAAATGACCACGTAGTACTACACCGATATCGCCCTCACTCGTTATAGCTGACTCTAACCTTTCCCACACCTTATTATCAAGGAAGAATGGATTCAATATAGCTGTATTCATATACACCTCGTTTTATCAGGCAATTATGTTACAACGAATCTTTCTGCTCATTAATGTCTTTAATTCTGTTCTTTGTCATCTTTACAGTACATTTATTAACCAGCAATGAATGTAAACTGCTGTTTTCTGATGCTGTAAATGCGTATACGTTACACTCTTCTATCATGTATGACTTCCAGCGTTCCTGAGCTAACCTGACTTTCCGAGACAGTTTTTCCCCCAGTGAAACATGCGAAGAATAACTCTGTCTTATTTTAGAAATGTATTCTTTATAAGCTTTATTCAGTTCAACAGTGACATCCTGACTTTCATAGATAGAACAGAGATAGTCCTGATCACCTACCGTTATATTTTGGCAATCAACCCGGGCAAGTGCAGGCAATACCAGAAATGCTCCTGCAAGGATAATATTTTTTTTCATTTTGTTTCTTCCAGATATTTTATTCTTTGCCTTCCCGGCTCAGTAGCCATCAAAGCTGGAGTCCTTTTTATATATGAGATTAATTCATCAATGTCGTTATTAGCGCCAGCCAGCATTGGTCTTTCTCCACTGGTAAACCCATTATAAACAAAATCGACTAACACATTTTTTATCGGCAAGCTGAGTTCATTCGATTCTTTTGCATAGCTGTATTTTTTAGTCCAGCTTATATAATTATTTTCAGCTTTTTTTCATAAACAGGATAAATCAATTCAAATAACTACAACTGCTCCCGCTCAGTTATATCGCTGATACTGTCCTTGTGTTTTTTAACGAAGTTCATAGCTCGACAGCCTTTCAAACCAGCTGCTTGTGATAAAGCAATCATTTTCTCGTGTGGTATAACTGACACACGAAGGTCTTCCATCACCCGGGATTTTGATCTGGAACCCATATCATAGCCGCACCCAATAGTCACACCTGATAAGGTCGTTAAACACTGACCAGACAGCCCTGGCCAGTGAATTTTGCTGGAATAAAACAGACTGCCCGGAATATTTTAACCTTCAGCTCTGAAGGTTAACAGGCCTCTTAGCGATTCTAACATCTTACTATCCTTAGTATTATCCATAACCATGAAACAGGCATTATATCTATATGGTATTATTTTAATTACATCTTCCCTGCTACTTTTATCCCCCGAGCAACTCCATTGCCTGCAGAATACGTTTTTCCGATACCGGGAATGGCGTTCCCAGCTGCTGAGCGTAAAAACTGACGCGCAGTTCCTCAATCATCCAGCGGATATCCTCAACCTCAGCATCACTCTGGCGCTGGGGTGGCAGTTTAGTAAACCAGCTGTGCCAGGCCTGCTGCACTTTCTCGACTTTCAGCATCCGTGCCCGGTCGCTGTGCGGATCGGTCGCCAGTTTGTCCAGACGCCGTTCGATGGCCTGCAGATAGCGCACGGTATCCGCCAGCCGCTTCCAGCCGTTTTGGGTAACGAAACCCCGATACACCAGATTGCTCATCTGGGCTTTAATATCAGACAGCGCCAGCGCCATACTGATATCCACCCGCCCTTTCAGCCGCTTATTAATGGCAAACACCAGGGTTAAAATCTGTTCCACCTGGCTGGCAATTTCCGCCACCGTTGGGTTAAGTTCTGCACGCACCCGCTCATATAACTGCTGATAACCCTCTTCCTGCCAGCTCGGGCCGCCCTGTGCGGCCATCAGCTTATCCACACCGCAGGCAATGCAGTCGTCAATCAGTTCGGTCACCTTGCCGTAAGGATTAAAATAGAGCGCCAGCTTGGCTTTATTTGGCAGCTTTTCATGCAGATATTTCACCGGCGACGGAATATTCAGCAGCAGCAGGCGGCGCTGTCCGGCCCACATGGCCTTCTGCTGTTCATGTTGGGAATCGAACAGGCGGATGGCGACACTGTCTTTATCGTCCACCAGCGCCGGCCAGGCTTTTACGCTGTAGCCACCGCGCTTTTGCTCAACGTGATCCGGTAAATCGCCAAAGCTCCACTGCTGTAATCCACTCTGCTCCAGGCCGTTATCCACCACCTGTGACAGCGTTTGCTGCACCTGACCTTTCAGCTGCTGTTTCAGTGCCGACAGGTTTTTACTTTCGGCCAGCTTACGCTGGTAATCGTCCAGCACCCGAAAGGTCATTTTCAGATGATCGGGCACCTGTTCCCACTGCCAGTCTTCGCGATCAACAGTTACGCCGGACATACGGCGGAATTCACGTTCCAGCGACTCCAGCAGCGGCAGTTGCAGCGGCGTGACGCGTGCGAGAAATGCATCGCTGTAGTTTGGTGCGGGCACAAAGTTGCGCCGAACCGGCTTCGGCAATGATTTAATCAATGCCACAATCAGCTCGCGGCGTACGCCGGGGATCTGCCACTCAAAATCCCGATCCTCCACCTGGTTAAGTAACGCCAGCGGAATATGCAGCGTCACGCCGTCCGCATCCTGGCCCGGCTCAAACTGATAGCTCAGGCGCAGCTTCAGGTTGCCCTGATGCCAGTAATCCGGGTAATCCAGCTGGCTGACCTGCTCCGCACCGTCACGGATCAGCATTTCTTTAGCGAAATTCAGCCGTTCCGGCTCGCTGCGGCTGAGGGTCTTCCACCAGCGATCGAAATGGCGCGCTGAGACCACCTCTGCCGGAATACGCCGATCGTAGAAGTCAAACAGGGTTTCATCGTCCACCAGGATATCGCGGCGGCGGGATTTATGCTCCAGCTCCTCCACTTCGTTGCGCAGGCGCAGGTTGGCTTTGAAAAACGCGTGACGCGTCTGCCAGTCGCCCTCCACCAGCGCATGACGGATAAACAGCTCGCGCGACAGCGCCGGATCGATACGCGAATAGTTCACCTTACGCGCCGCGACGATCGGCAGGCCATACAGGGTAACCTTTTCACTCGCCATCACCGCCCCCTGGCCTTTCTCCCAGTGAGGCTCGCTGTAACTGCGTTTAATCAGATGCTGCGCCAGCGGCTCAATCCATTCCGGATCGATCTGCGCTGCAATCCTTCCCCACAGCCGGCTGGTTTCCACCAGCTCAGCTACCATGGTCCATTTCGGCGGTTTCTTAAACAGACCGGAGCCGGGAAAGATGCTGAATCGGGCATTGCGTGCGCCGGTGTACTCCTGCTTATCGGCGTCTTTCTGACCGATATGCGACAACAGTCCACTCAGCAGCGCGCAGTGAACTTCACGGAATTCCGCCGGGGTACTGTTGACCGGCAGCCCCAGCTCACGCACCACCTGGCGCAGCTGGGTATAGATATCCTGCCATTCGCGCACCCGCAGATAGTTAAGGAAGTCAGTTTTACACAGACGCCGGAACTGACTGGATGAGTGCAGTTTCTGCTGCTCTTTCAGCCAGTTCCACAGATTAACAAAGGCCAGGAAGTCGGACTGTTTATCAGCAAAGCGGCGGTGTTTTTCATCTGACGCCTGTTGTTTATCCGCCGGGCGTTCGCGCGGATCCTGAATTGACAGCGCGGCAGTGATAATCATCATTTCCTGCACGCAACCAAACTGCGGCGCACTCAGCACCATTTTTGCCAGACGGGGATCCACCGGCAGCTGTGCCAGCGCACGGCCACCGGGCGTCAGCTGATAATGCTGCTGATCGCTGAGGGTAATTGCCCCGAGTTCCTCCAGCAGGCGCACCCCGTCCTGAATGTTGCGTTTATCCGGCGCTTCAACAAAGGGAAATGCGGCGATATCCCCCAGCCCCAGTGCCGTCATTTGCAAAATAACCGAGGCCAGGTTGGTACGCAGAATTTCCGGATCGGTAAACTGCGGGCGGCTGAGGAAATCCTGCTCTGAATAGAGGCGGATGCAGATCCCTTCCGAGACGCGGCCACAGCGCCCTTTACGCTGGTTGGCCGATGCCTGAGAGATCGGTTCAATAGGCAGACGCTGCACTTTGGTGCGATAGCTGTAGCGGCTGATGCGCGCGGTGCCCGGATCAATCACATATTTGATCCCTGGTACGGTTAACGAGGTTTCTGCCACGTTGGTCGCCAGCACAATGCGACGTCCGCTGTGCGACTGGAACACCCGGTTTTGCTCGGCATTGGACAGCCGGGCATAGAGCGGCAGGATCTCGGTATGCGGCATGTCGCGTTTGATCAGCGCATCGGCAGTATCACGAATTTCCCGCTCACCGCTCATGAAAATCAGGATATCACCGCGACTTTCGGCGGCCAGTTCATCCACGGCATCAAACAAAGCCTGCTGCAGATCGCGTTCACTGTCGCCCACGTCTTCCACCAGCGGACGGTAGCGCACCTCCACCGGATAAGTACGGCCGGACACTTCAATCACCGGCGCATGATTAAAATGACGTGAGAAGCGCTGCGGATCGATGGTGGCCGAAGTAATAATCAGCTTCAGATCGGGGCGCTGGGGCAGTAAGCGCCGCAGATAGCCCAGCAGGAAGTCGATATTCAGGCTGCGCTCGTGAGCTTCATCAATAATGATGGTGTCGTACTGCATCAGACGCGGATCGCTCTGAATTTCTGCCAGCAGGATACCGTCGGTCATCAACTTCACCTGGGTGTTATCACTCACCAGATCGTTAAAACGGACTTTATAGCCCACACAACCCCCCGGGGTGGTTTCCAGCTCCTGGGCAATACGATCGGCTACAGTGCGCGCCGCCAGACGGCGTGGCTGGGTATGACCAATCAGCCCCCGGATGCCGCGCCCCAGCTCCATACAGATTTTTGGCAGCTGCGTGGTTTTTCCCGAACCGGTTTCACCGGCGACAATCACCACCTGGTGATCGCGGACAGCATCGGCAATTTCCTGTTTTTTCTGGCTGACCGGCAGATTTTCCGGGTAGCGGATCAGCGGCCTGGCAGCAAGGCGCTGGGCGATGCGCTGTTCGCCGCTGCTGATATCAGCTTCGATTTTTGCCAGCTGCGCCGGATCCTGTGATTTTTTAGCGCCCTGCAACCGGCGGCGCAGGCGCTGGCTGTCACGCAGCATCAGCGCGTCCAGTCGGGTAAACAACGACGTGAGGGAAGGTTGTGGTATATCAGACATAGATATTCAAACTCGTTTTGTCGCGGGCCTGAGTGGCTGCATGGCGCTAAGAAAATACATATTACCGTGCATCTTATCACACCCCGGCAATGAGACGTTTTGGTTGTTATCACTCTCTTATTCAATTTTTTTGAACAGAGCTATCGAAAACAGGGTCTTAACCTCAGCGCCACATCAGGGTAAAGTGCCGGTTATTCAGCGGAAAATACCGCAACTCTGATAAAGGATATAACGCTATGAGCAATGTACTCGTTCTGAAATCCAGTATTCTTGCCGGTTATTCACAGTCCGGCCAGCTGGCCGATTACCTGGTTAGCGAGTGGCAGGCCGCTCACCCAGGTGACAACGTCACGGTGCGCGATCTGGCTGCTAACCCGGTGCCGGTACTGGATGGCGAGCTGGTTGGCGCACTGCGTCCTTCCGAAACCCCGCTGACGCCACGCCAGCAGGAAGCACTGCAGTTGTCAGACGAACTGATTGCTGAGCTGCATGCCCATGACACCATCGTGATCACCGCCCCGATGTACAATTTCAATATCCCGACCCAGCTGAAAAACTATTTCGACCTGGTGGCGCGCGCCGGCGTCACCTTCCGTTACACCGAACAGGGACCGGAAGGGCTGATTAAAGATAAGAAAGTGGTGGTACTGTCCAGCCGTGGTGGTATCCACAAAGATACCCCAAGCGATCTGCTGACTCCGTATCTGTCGCTGTTTCTCGGCTTCCTGGGCATGACTGACGTACAGTTTGTCTTTGCCGAGGGCATTGCCTACGGGCCGGAAGTGGCGGATAAAGCGGCGCAGGATGCCAAAGAAGTGATTGGGCAAATCGTCGCCGCCTGAGCCTGATTACGTACTTCATGCCGGGTATCTGCCCGGCCTGAACGCCATATTAGTATGGGGAATATTATCTTCGAGATATTCTGCCGAAACCGGCTCAAAACCAAAGCTGCGATAGAAACCGGTTAAATGCGACTGCGCCGACAGGTGAATCGCTTTTTTTATGTCCTGCAAATGATGCATGGTTTTTCCCATCAACTGCTGCCCCAGCTTCTGTCCCCGGCAGGCGCTATCGACTATAACACGACCAATTTTCACCGGCTCAGTACCCGCGTCATGATGCAGTATTCTGGCACAGGCAATCAGTGTGCCCTCTGCCCGGGCTGTGACATGCAGCGTACCCGCCAGTAAGTCAAGGCCGTCGATATCCTGATAAGGGCAGTTTTGTTCGACAATAAATACCTGATTACGCAGCGACAGAATGTCATACAGCTGCGTCGTGCTCAGTTCGGAAGGTTTTTGTATCTGCCAGCTTATCTGCAAAATCGTTCTCCTATAATTAAGTCTAAGGTTTCTTCATCCACTGCCCGTTAATGCCGCGCACGTACTCGCCCGATTTTGCGCGATCCACCAGCTTTTGGCCAGCGATCGCCGCTACATCCGCCGTTCTCAACCCATTTTGTTGTGCTACCTGTTGATATTCCTTTTCCCGGCCGGCGTTGATCTGGCTAACCAGCGCCCGGGTGGCATCATCGTCGCTGCGGGCGGCAATATAGCCGTTGAGCATTTCACCCACCTGCCCCTGTGCCCGCGCCTGCTCCAGCGTTAAGGCCGCGGCGCTGTGCGACAATATCAGACAACTGAGCAGTATCAGACCCGACAGTGCTTTCATACTCTCTCCTCAGAACAGACCACGCTGATTTTTCAGTAACGCTTCAACGTCTTTATCCACTTTGATATGAATTTCGTGCTCGATTCTGACATTCATATTGATAGTGATCGGCTTTTCCGGGGCTGCCACTTCAATGCGTGGAATACAGCCGGCTAACGGCAGTAGCGTACTGAGCAGCAGCAGACTCAACAGTATTTTCATCATTTGTTTTCCTTCTGCGACGGCAGACTGGCATTTTCCTGCAGCCATGACGACAGATTATCGCCGAAACGCAGGCTGCGCCAGAGCTGGAACAGGTTCTCGCGCTGGCTGTGATGTAAGTCCACTTTCTGTTTTTTATTGCTGAACTGGCTGACGCCCTCCACCCGGGCGGTCATGGTCATCCAGCCAATATTATCCAGGTCCAGCGTTGCGCGACTGCTGGCTATTTCCATATAACGCAGCCAGTCCATTGCCGCTCCGGCTGCCATATTATTCTGGCTGATATTATCCGCCGTATCTTTATCCAGCCGCAGAGTCAACGGGCCACTGTTGGCGATCCAGCCGTCTTTCACCAGCCACTGACTGTTATTTAGCCACAGCGGTAATTCCCCGTTAATATGGCCGGACATCGCAATCTGTTTCGGCTTTATCGCAGTAATCAGTTCAGACAGGCTGAGATGGTGAATAAAGATCGTTGCCGCCTCGCGCTGTGGCAGCCGCAGTTCACTCATGCTGACATCCCCCCCCAGCAGCTTCAGGCTGACATTGCTCAGGCGCAGCGGCTGCCGGTCGCTCCAGGGATAGCTGCCGCGTAAATCCGCGGTAATATCCTGCAGGCGAAACTGGTTAGCCACTTCTTTGATGCGCAGTGCCACCGGGCCATGCGTGCCAAAATACCAGCGATGTTGTTGCAGCCTGAAAGGCAGGGAAAAATCGACGCCACTGATCTGATTATCCGGCAGTAACAGGCTGCCATTGCTGACCAGGATATGACCGCCAGCCGTAAATCCCTGCTGTGATGAGGCCGAAAAGGCCGCCTGAGCACGCAGTGAACCATTTTGCAACGCCAGCTTAGTATCCGGATTAATCAGCGACTGGAAGCCCTGTAGCGGCTGCTGCGGCCACCAGGCCTCTCCGCGTAACCGCTCACCATCCCAGCGCCCCCTGAGCTGTAGGGGCAGGGTCTTGCGCGTTTGCAAACGCCCCTGGTAGAGGAAATTATTGGGATCGCGCCCTTTCAGCTGCAGGTTCAGCTGCGATGCTGGCCAGTATCCGCCGGAAGTAAACCGGGTCCGGCGCGCATTCAGCAGCAGTTCACCACTGAAATCGCTCCTGTCGGCCGCGCGCTGCCAGCGTAAAGGCTGGCGCAGGGTCAGACGCGGCGATGCCATCGTTACGCTGCCGTAATGCAGCTGGTTAAAACCGGTGGACAGCGATTTTAGTTCAATCAGGGTATCAAACCAGCCACCGTAACCGCTGACATCCCATTTTGCCGCCAGCGGCAGCAGCAGGCCGTCGCCCCAGTAACGCCACAGCCACTGTCCTTTATCCGGCCAGAAATCACTGGCCTTCCCGTCCAGATGCAGACGGAAATGCCCCGTCTCTGGATAGTAAGCGCGCAGAATAGCCTGTAAACGTCCGTTGATCCCGGCAGCAGATACGCTGACGCCCGCCAGCGGCCAGCGGGCCTCATCCACTTCCAGCGTGGAAAGCAATCGTCCTTTCATCCGCAGCAGCGAACCCGGCTGCATCTCAACTTTCGGATCGGTGAGCGCACCCTGCAATCGTGCCTGCAGTCCCGCGTAGAACTGCAGCGCCGCCAGTTTGGCTTCACCATACAGTTGCAGTGGCAGCTGGCTGTTTTGCCAGTCCAGCCGGCCCGGACCGATATTCAGTACCGCGTTACCTTTGCCGCCACGGCCTCGGGTCAGCAGGTTAATCCGCCCCTGCAGGGTGGTCGCGGCAAGTCCCTGCTGCCAGTTGTCTGCCGTCATGCTGATGCCCCCCGCCAGCGGTTGTGCCCCCCAGGGCCAGCGCCATTCGCCCTGCAGTAACCGCAGTTGTTCGGACGTAATCTGCCAGGGCAACATTAATAACGGCTGCGTCTGATGGGCTGCCTTCACCGTCAGGGTGCCCTGTTGCTGCTGCCAGTTAAGTTGCAGCGCCAGCGGCTGCGGAATTTGCGCCAGCGACAGCTGTCCGGTTAATGCGCCCTGTCTGGGCAGGCTGTCGGGGATCAGCGGCAGCGTCACGGCCCCCTGCAGCGTCACGGCCCCCTGCAGCGACACCGGCCCGTCGATGCCGGGTAACGTCAGGTTCAGCTGTTTCAGCGTCAGCTGCTGCTGCTGCAGTTCTGCGACCAGTTGCAGACGCTTCCCCTGATATCTCAGCGTCTGCTGCTGCGGCGTCATCTCCAGCAGCAGGGCACCTGCCCAGGCGGAAAAGTCAGCCAGCTCGAAGTGGTTGATATTGACAGCGGCAGGCGGCAGCAGCTGTTGCCAGTCAGCCAGCGAACGCGGTACAGAAGCCTGTTCGGAAGCGGGAAGTGATGCAAAACAGCGGCTGTTGATGCGCACGGTGCCGGCATCCAGCTGCCAGCGCCCGGCCTGGTGCCGTAATGTGATACCGCTGACGTCAGCCAGTTCGCATTCCCCGGCCAGATACCGCAGCCCGGCCAGCGTCAGCCTCCCCTGATGCAGACGCGGCCCCTGTTGCAGGCTGATACGGGTGCCGGCTGGCAACCACCACCCGGCAACCCGGGGCAGCCAGTGGGTTACGGTCAACATTAGCGCCGCCAGCGTAAAAAATACAAATTTCCAGCCCCGTTTCATGGCGGAATAGTCCCGTTCTTTCTGTGAGTAACGACAGAATAATGGCACGGAATTGGTAACGGATGAAGTTTTTAACCCTGATCAATACGTTCCGTAGCAGCTACAGCAGAAAGCGCTGTCGCTGCGTACAACCACGGGATTAACTGTTAAACTAAAAATGTATCGCAGCATCAGTTAAGGGAAATAATAATGAAACTTGCCGTTTACAGCAGTAAACAGTATGACCGCACTTACCTGCAACAGGTCAACCAGAGTGTTGGTTTTGAAATGGTCTTTTTTGATTTTTTGCTTACCCCGGACACCGCTAAAAATGCCGTGGGGTGTGATGCGGTCTGCCTGTTTGTCAATGATGATGGCAGTCGCGAAGTGCTGAGCGAACTGGCAGCGCTGGGGATAAAGTATATTGCCCTGCGCTGTGCCGGTTTTAATAATGTAGATCTGGATGCAGCAAGGGATCTGGGGCTGAAGGTGGTGCGCGTTCCGGCTTATTCACCGGAAGCGGTGGCGGAGCATACCGTGGGGATGATGCTCAGTCTGAATCGCCGCATCCATCGCGCTTACCAGCGTACCCGCGATGCTAACTTTTCTCTCGAAGGGCTGACCGGCTTTAATATGCATGGCCGCACCGCCGGGGTGATTGGCACCGGAAAAATTGGTATTGCCACCCTGCGCATCCTGAAAGGATTTGGCATGCGACTGCTGGCCGTTGACCCTTACCCCAGTCCTCAGGCGCTGGAACTGGGTGCAGAGTATGTGGATATTAAAGAACTGTATGCCCGTTCGGACGTAATCACCCTGCACTGCCCGATGACCCCGGAAAACTATCATCTGCTGAATGCAGAGGCTTTCGCACAGATGAAAGACGGCGTGATGATCATTAATACCAGCCGCGGCGGGCTGATTGATTCCAACGCGGTAATAGAGGCGCTGAAGCAGCAGAAAATCGGTTCGCTGGGGATGGATGTTTATGAGAATGAACGCGATCTGTTCTTCGAGGATAAATCTAACGATGTGATCCTCGATGACGTGTTCCGCCGCCTGTCATCCTGTCATAACGTGCTGTTTACCGGCCATCAGGCGTTTCTGACCGCAGAAGCCCTGACCAGCATCGCCGAAACCACGCTGCATAATCTGCAACTGCTGGAGAAAGACCAGCCGTGCGATAATCAGCTGTAACGACGCTATCCCTGCGGCAGCTGCAGGCTCAGCGCGCGCAACTTCCGTTAATCAGCGCATTTTCGCTGCAACGGCGGCCATTGGCCAGCTGACACATCCCTACCGAACTTCCATCCAGCTGGCGGGAAAACGCCAGCGTCCCACCGGCATCTGCGCAATTTGACACGGCCAGATCGGCCATAATCACTTTGGCCGGAACATGGGCAGCAGTCGCCTGCTGTACCGGTTCGTTGCTGTCACTACTACAGGCCGCCAGCAGGCAGGACGCCGCCAGCAGCAGATATTTGGCTGCATTCATTCAGGGGAACTCCGGGTTAATAATTGTGCAGGGCGCATCAAGCATAATTCAGCCACCATGCCAAATCGACAGATAACATTTATTCTTACAAAATTATCTCTTATTTAGCGGATTATTCCTGCGCACCGCCCGAAATGCCTGTGACAAACCGCACAAATATCGCCAGGATAATCTGACACCGTGGATATATATCGCCACATCTGCCTGTTAATTAAGGGGATAACATGACTGATAAAACCATTTTAACCATCGCTACTTTCACGGCAAAACCTGGCAAAAGCGAAGAACTTTATCAGGTACTGCAACGCTGCATCGCCCCCACCCGGGCGGAAGATGGCAATGTCCACTACGACCTGTATCGCAGCGTGGAAGATCAGCATCAGTTTCTTTTTCATGAAACCTGGAAAAATGCGGCAGCGATTGCGTTCCACTCAAAGCAGCCGCACTTCCTGGCCCTGCTGGCCGGCGTTGAAAACCTGCTGACGGAAGCACCGTCCATCACCCAGATCTGACGCTCAGGCAGTATACAACCGGACGTCAGGCGTCCGGTTATCAATGCGCTTACTTAAGTATCCGCGCCCGACAGCTTTTGCCTTTAATTTTCGCCTGCTGCAAATGCTTCAACACCGCCCGCACTCGCGACTGACGCACCGCCACCCAGGCGCAGGTTGCCGCCAGATCGATTTTACCCACCTCATCGCCGCTGATCCCGCCGTCACTGGTTAACGCCCCAAGAATGTCTCCCGGGCGGATTTTAGCCTTACGTCCGCCATCCAGGATAATGGTCGCCATATCGGCAGGCAGTGGCCGTGGCGCGGCTGAGGTTAAGCGTGACAGCGGCAGCCAGTTCAGCTTCTGCTGCAGATAATCTTCCAGCGCATGCGCGCGCACCATTTCGTCCGGCGCTACCAGACTCACCGCCATTCCCTGCTCCCCGGCACGGGCGGTACGACCAATGCGGTGAATGTGCACTTCCGGATCAAACGAAAGCTGATAATTCACCACCAGCGCCAGCGATTTAATATCCAGACCGCGCGCCGCCACGTCAGTCGCCACCAGCACACGGCAACTGCCGTTAGCAAAGCGCACCAGCACGCTGTCGCGCTCACGCTGCTCGAGGTCACCATGCAGTGCCAGCGCGCTGACTTGCGCCAACTCCAGGTCCGCCGCAATATCATCGCACTCGCGTTTGGTATTGCAGAACACCACGCAGGAGGACGGCTGCTGCAGGCTCAGCAACCCGGTCAGCGCAGCCAGCTTCTGCCGTGCGCTGACCTCATAAAACGACTGCTCAATCGCCGGAAGTTGTTCCTGACTGTCGGCCACCACCGCCAGCGGATCCTGTTGAATGCGCTCGCTGACCGCCACAATATCCTGCGGCCAGGTGGCCGAAAACAGTAGGGTCTGACGCTGCGGCGGGCAGTAGCTGATAATCTGATCGATATCGTCGCGGAACCCCATTTCCAACATGCGATCGGCTTCATCCAGTACCAGCATATTCAGGCTGTCCAGCTTCAGGGTCTCCCGCTGCAGATGATCGAGTATGCGCCCCGGCGTTCCCACCACAATTTGCGGCGCATGCTCCAGTGAGCCTTTCTGCGCCCCCATCGGCTGACCGCCACACAGCGTGAGGATTTTGATATTGGCCGTAAAGCGCGCCAGGCGACGCAACTCTTTCGCCACCTGATCGGCCAGTTCACGCGTAGGGCAAAGTACCAGTGACTGAGTGGCATACTGACGGGCATCCATCTGCTGCATCACCCCAAGGCCAAATGTTGCCGTTTTACCGCTGCCGGTTTTTGCCTGAGCGCGCACATCACGTCCGGCCAGAATCGCAGGCAGCGCGGCGGCCTGGATGGGAGTCATCGCGTGGTAACCCAGCTCTTTCAGGTTCTCAAGCTGGCTGTCAGGAAGTTGTGTCAGGGTGGTGAAAGCAGTCACGGCAATATTCTCAAAAAACGGGCGCTAAGATTGGCGGCAGAGTATATCAGACCCGCAGGGTTTCTGTCGTTGTGTCGTTACGGTTGCCAACCCGGCAAACGTGGCTACACTAACCGCTTCCATCATGAGCCGAAACGCTTAAGGAGCATCCTGTGACCACTGATATCAAACCACGGACAGGCATGATTTGCGTCTTTATCGCCGCTCTGCTGTGGGGAACCACCGGCACTGCCGCCACTTTTGCCCCGGAGCTAAGCCCGCTGGCAATTGGCGCAATCGCCATGGGGAGCGGCGGAGTGCTGCAGGCCCTGATCGCGTTCCGGACGATTATTGCTCAACGCCGACTGTTTAGCCTGCACTGGCGTTATCTGCTGGTAGGTGCGCTGGCGGTTGCAGTCTATCCGCTAGCCTTCTATTGTTCAATGCGCTATGCCGGGGTGGCGGTGGGCACTGTGATTTCCATTGGCTCCGCCCCGCTGCTGTCAGCGATTATTGAATATTATCTCGACAGGCAACGCCTGTCGGCGAAATGGCTGTGCGGTGCAGCCATCGGCATTGGAGGCATCCTGCTGTTAAGCCTGTCGCACCATGCTGGTTCTGGCAACACTGATGTACGGGTACCAGCCGGCATTTTGCTGGGGCTTGTCGCCGGATTGACTTATGCACTGTATTCCTGGTCTGCCCGTCGTTTGATGCAACGGGGGATCGCGCCGCGCGCGGCAATGGGTGCCACCTTTGGCTGTGGCGGCCTGCTGCTAATACCTGTGTTACTGCTTACCGCTGCGCCTTTACTGCACTCGTGGACCAATGCGGCGGTAGGGATCTATATGTCACTGGTGCCCATGTTTATTGGTTATCTCTGCTACGGCTTTGGGCTGGCCCACGTCAGAGCCAGTACTGCTACCACCATCACCCTGCTGGAGCCGGTCGTCGCCACGCTGTTGGCTGTTGTGCTGGTGAGGGAACAACTGGCCGCCAGCGGCTGGCTGGGGATCGCCATGATAGTCTTGTGTTTGATGATTATCAGCCTGCCGTCCGGCCTGTTTGTACGGCGCTCTCCGTCCCGCCGGGTTGCTGATATTGAGGCAGAATAGCCAGCCAAATCTTGGCTAGTTTTTTACTTGTCACTGAATACACCAGTCGTTAACATCAGTCGCAGGATTCAATTACTTACAGGGAACAAGTAACTATGCATAAGAATGGGTTTTTATCTCTGCCCCGCACAGCACTGATGCTGACCACCACCCTTGTCAGCCTGTGGCTCTCAGGCTGTAGCTCCCACACTGCCCAGGTGGAGCAGCGTAATGGCTATCTGGTTAACCACAGCTACCGCGCTGCAGGACAGGATCAACGGGTACGATTTCTGATTATGCATTATACCGCGTTGGATGATACCCAATCGTTACAGGTTCTGACACATAATCAGGTCAGCGCTCATTATCTGATCCCCACCAGATTGACGTATGAAGATGGCAAGCCGATAGTGCTGCAACTGGTTGATGAAAACAGCCGCGCCTGGCATGCCGGGATCAGCAGCTGGCTTGGCCGCAACAGCCTTAACGATACCTCCATCGGGATTGAAATCGTTAATCCAGGTTTTACCGATGACAGCAACGGTGTGCGCCACTGGTATCCGTATAATGAGCCACAAATTGCCGCTATTGCTGCAGTGGCAAAAGATATTATTGCTCGTTATCATATCGAACCGGCTAACGTGCTGGGACACAGTGATATCGCCCCGCTGCGTAAGCAGGATCCCGGCAGACTGTTTCCATGGCAACGCCTGGCAGCAATGGGGATAGGTGCCTGGCCGGATGCACCAACTGTAGAAAAATACCTGGCCGGGCGGACACCGCATGCACCTGTCAACGTCACCGTGCTGCAGACACTGCTAAAGCAGTATGGCTACGATAAGATTCCGCAGGACGGGAGCGACGATAAAGCCACTCGTGCCACCATCAGTGCGTTTCAGATGCATTTCCGCCCGGCGGATATCAGTGGTTTACCCGATGCTGAAACCGAAGCCATTGTGCGAGCGCTGTTGGAAAAATATCGCTAATTATCATCATGCCAGCGCGCGAAGGAGCACTGATGCGATTATCGACCTGCGGCCTGATGTTGGCCGGTGCCTTAGCGCTGCTTAGCAGCTGTTCCCGGCATAACCCGCCGCCCTCTGCGCGACAACCGGCGTCCTCCGCCTTATCCGCACCCACCACTCAGCCGATGCGTGGCGTCTGGCTGGCAACAGTCTCTCAGCTTGACTGGCCGCCTGTCACATCGCTCCACGTCGAACCTCAGGCTGAGCGTATCAGGTTGCAGCAGCAGGCACTGACTGAAGCGCTGGACAGAATGAAAGCTATCGGCATTAATACCGTTTTCTTTCAGGTTAAACCCGATGCCAGTGCGCTCTGGCGCTCCGATATCCTGCCGTGGTCCGATGTGTTGACCGGCGTGACCGGCAAAGATCCCGGTTATGATCCGCTGGCGTACATGCTGGAACAGGCACACCGGCGCGGTATTAAAGTCCATGCCTGGCTTAATCCTTACCGGGTTGCGGTGAATAGCCAACCGAATACCCTGAATGCGCTCCGGCAGACCGCCGGTAATCACCCTGCCAGCGTGGTTGTCAGCCATCCTGACTGGATACGCACTGCCGGTGACCGCCAGGTGCTCGATCCGGGCATTCCCCAGGTACGCGACTGGATTACCAGTATTGTCAGTGAACTGATCCAGCGCTACCCCATTGATGGTGTGCAGTTTGATGATTATTTTTATGCCGAAACCGCCACCTCGCCACTGCATGACGCGGCAAGCTGGCATCGCTATGGTCAGGGATTTAGCGATAAAGCCAGCTGGCGCAGAAACAATACGCTGCTGTTGATCAAACAGGTGTCTGCGGCAATAAGAGCACAGAAACCGGCGGTGGAATTTGGTGTCAGTCCTGCAGGGGTCTGGCGCAATCAGAGCGAGGATATCACCGGCTCGGATACCCGCGGCGCGGCAGCCTATGATACTGCTTATGCTGATACCCGCCAGTGGGTGCAACTGGGGCTGCTGGATTATATTGCGCCGCAGCTGTACTGGCCTTTCTCCCGTAAGATTGTGCGCTATGACGTGCTGTTCCACTGGTGGGCTGAGACGGTGAAATCCAGTCATACCCGGTTATATCCCGGTATTGCGTTGTACAAAGTGGGCACCGAGGTGAAAGCGGAGCCGGAATGGCAGATTGACGCCGGGATCCCGGAGCTGAAAAGGCAACTGGATTTGAATGAATCACTGCCTGGCGTCAGTGGCACTATCCTGTTTCGTGAAGCCTGGCTGCATCAGCCTCAAACCCGCCAGGCCGTGGATTATCTTAAACAGCGCTGGGGTCATTCGCCTTAATCAAGCTCAACAAGGCTGCCGGTACGCTCTCGTTGGAAATCGTGCTGGCATTCGTCGCTGTAATCCGTACCATACGCGTCATACTTTTGGCTGGAGCGGTCGCAGACCTGACTACCAGTCCAACGATTTTGCCCCCTGCATGCCCGGTTTAGGTTGTAGAGACAGAGAATGATGACAGAAAATCAAGACGTTAACAAAAAAGAACAGTACAACCTGAATAAGCTGCAGAAGCGTCTGCGTCGCAATGTGGGCGAAGCGATTGCGGACTTCAGTATGATTGAGGAAGGTGACCGGATTATGGTCTGCCTGTCCGGCGGCAAAGACAGTTACACCATGCTGGAGCTCCTGCGTAACCTGCAACAAAGTGCGCCGGTTTCTTTTTCCCTGGTGGCGGTCAATCTGGATCAGAAACAGCCGGGCTTTCCTGAGCATATTCTGCCGCAGTATCTGCAGCAGTTGGGGGTTGAGTATCAGATCGTTGAAGAAAATACCTACGCGATCGTAAAAGAAAAAATACCGGAAGGAAAAACCACCTGTTCACTCTGCTCGCGCCTGCGCCGCGGTATCCTTTACCGCACCGCAACCGAGCTGGGCTGTACCAAAATTGCCCTTGGTCACCACCGCGACGATATTCTTCAGACCCTGTTCCTGAATATGTTCTATGGCGGCAAGATGAAAGGCATGCCGCCGAAGCTAATGAGCGATGACGGGCAGCATATAGTTATCCGCCCGCTGGCCTACTGCCGGGAAAAAGATATCGAACGTTTTGCCATTGCGCGCCAGTTTCCGATTATCCCCTGCAATCTTTGCGGCTCACAGCCAAACTTACAGCGTCAGGTGATTGCCGATATGCTGCGCGACTGGGACAAACGCTATCCCGGACGGATCGAAACCATGTTCACCGCCATGCAGAATGTGGTGCCTTCCCATCTGGCGGATACTGAACTGTTCGATTTTAAAGGGATTCGCCACGGTGACGAAATTGTTGCTGGCGGCGATTTGGCATTTGATCGTGAAACGCTGCCGCTCACTCCTGCCGGCTGGCAGCCGGATGACGATCAGGATGTGCCGCCCCGCCTGGACGTGTTACAGATAAACTGACCGGCTACATCCCGCTCTGAGTCCGACAGAATTTAAGGCAAAAAAACCAGCGCTCTGGCGCTGGTATCAAAAACAAATGTCTTTTGCGTTTCTGAGTAAATATCACCAAAATGGAGCGCAACCTCCATCGCCAGAGGTTGCATTCACCTGCAGCGGCTATTCTGCAGCCAGTCAGCCGGACCAACTTTTATTTTGATCAGCTAACAGTCACATTAATGTCTATTCATTCTTAATAATTATAGCCATTTACGAAGTTTTAACCATACAGCAACACCAGACACCATCACCACCAGGGTCAGGCAAAACATGCCAAAACCTAACGGCCAGCTGCCCCCCGGAATACCTCCCAGGTTAACGCCAAATAATCCGGTTAAAAACGTGCCGGGCAAAAATAACATTGCCAGCAATGACATGGTGTAGGTACGGCGGTTCATCGCTTCCGCCAGCACCGAATTAATCTCATCTGACAGAATACCGGTACGTGCCACGCTGGCATCCAGATCGTCCAGCCCGCGTCCGAGGCGGTCAGCAATATCCTGCATACGCCGCCGATCGTCGTCACTCATCCACGGCAACTTTTCACTGGCCAGGCGCGCATAAACATCGCGCTGGGGAGCCATATAACGCCGCATAATAATCAGCTGTTTGCGTATCAGCGCCAGCTCGCCGCGCGGCGGAACCTGTTGCCCCACCACCGCATCTTCCAGCTCAATAATTTTGTCATGCAGCTGCTCAATAAATTCACTGGTGTGATCAGTCAGCGCATCGCAGATATCTACCAGCCAGCCACCGCCGTCTTTCGGGCCATTACCGTTACGCAGATCGTTCAGCACTTCATCCACCGCAAACACTTTTCGGCGGCGGGTAGAGACAATCAGCCGGTCGTTGATAAATATCCGAATGACCACCAGCTGATCCGGTCTGGCTTCGCTGTTCAGATTAACGCTGCGCAGCGTAATCATGGTGCCATCGCCCATCCGGTTCACCCGTGGGCGCATACTGTCACCGGCCAGCGCGTCGCGCACATTATCCGGCAGTAACGGTGTAGACATCAGCCAGTCCGCGCTGGCGCGCTGGGTATAGTTGAGGTGCAGCCAGCAGGAGCGCGCTTCATGCGGCACCTCTGCCTGTACCAGTGGTAACATGCCACCCTTACCATCCAGCTGACACGCAACAATGGCGTCAGAAATCTGCAGGTCGTTGCCGGTTAACTCGTTCATTTATGCACCATACTCAACAGGATAGGAATTTATTACAGTCTGGTTTATTCGTCCGGGGTTGCAATCCGCAACCCGTTAAAAGGCACAACTAAACCCTGACAAGATGCAACAGCATCCGTAAGAGAAGAAGCTGACCGCCCGAGGCAGGCGGTCCGCGCTAAGGTTATTTAATGTTTAATCACATACATGGTACGACTGTAGGCAACATCTTCCGGGTTGTTAATCGGATACCCTTTAATATAGGGTTTAATCAGTCGCGCATTAGTGAACTGATAAATCGGCGCAATCGGTGCTTGTTCAGCAATGATTTGTTCCGCACGGTTATAGTCATTGCTGCGCGCATCAGCATTGGTTTCTGAACTGGCCTGTTTTATCACCGCATCATAATCACGACTGTTAAAGCGGGCGATATTACCGCTGTGGCTTGAAGTCAGTAGGCTGAGGAAAGAAGATGGTTCATTATAGTCTCCCACCCAGGAAGCGCGGATAACGTCAAAATTGCCGCTGTTACGGCTGTCGAGGTAGGTTTTCCACTCCTGATTACGCAATTTAACCGTCACGCCCAGATTCTTTTTCCACATCGAAGCTATTGCTATGGCGATTTTCTGGTTATTTTCCGATGCGTTATACAGCAGGGTTAACTGCAGCAGATTTGCAGGCCCATAGCCTGCCGCAATCAGCTGCGCCCGCGCCTGCTGATTCAGCTCGGTCTGGCTGTAACGCTGCATCAAACCAGGGGTAAAACTGGCACCTGTAGTCACTTCCGGAGTAAAGAACCAGGCCGGTTTCTCACCACTGCCATTCACTTTTTCCGCAATAATCCGGCGATCAATACTCCAGGAAAGCGCCTGACGCACGCGTACATCCGCCGTCGGACCTTTACGGGTATTGAATGCGTAGTAGTAGGTCCCCAACTGCGGCGGCGTATACACCTGGCCCGGGAGCTGTTTTTTCAGCATATCGTACAGTTCTTTCGGGAAGGATTCAGTGATGTCAATATCGCCGGCGCGATAACGCTTGGTGGCCGCAGATTCTGAACTAATCGGTACAAAAGTGACTTTGGTCAGTATAGTATGGGCGTTATCCCAGTAATCGGGATTCCGCACCAGCTCCAGTTTTTCATTTACCACCCGGTTTTTCAGTACGAAAGCGCCATTACCCACCAGATTACCGGCCCGCGTCCACTCACCGCCATACTGCTCGATCACCTGCTTTGGCACCGGGAACAGACTGAAATTTGCGGTAAGGTTGATAAACCACGGCACCGGGCGGTCGAGTGTCACCTTAAGATGAGTGGCATCTAACGCCGTTACGCCCAGCCTGTCCACAGGCATTTTGCCCTGAGTAATCGCTTCAGCATTACTGATACCGGCCAGTGCAGCAAACCAGGCAAAGGTTGATGCATTAGCCGGATCGACCAGACGCTGCCAGCTGTAAACAAAATCCTCTGCAGTGACACTGTCACCATTTGACCAGCGGGCATCTTTACGTAGAGTAAAAATCCAGGTTTTATTATCTGTGGTCTGCCACTGTGTCGCCACGCCAGGGATGGCTTTGCCCTGCTCATCCTGACTGGTCAGCCCTTCAAACAGGTCGCGGATCACCGGGATTTCCGGCAGACCTACCGCTTTAATCGGGTCAAGCGATGCAGGTTCATCCTTGATATGTCTGACTATCTCCTGGCTCTGCGCCAGTTGCGTGCCTGCCGGCACGCTGGCCGCCAGCAATGGCTGACTGAGACAAACAGCAAGCGCGGTCAGCGCAGCAGAAAATTTTTTCATTCAGTTATCCTTATAGCCTGCAAAACAGTAAATCATGATGGTTATTGGTTATCAGCGGCAAAATCAATGCGCCCGTAGCGATAAGGTAAGCCGTCCTTCACATCCGTCGCCAGCCAGCTGGGGCCGTCAAGATCGCTGAAACGGGCCAGATGCGCCAGCGGTAGCGCCATGCGGATCGCCCTCGAAGTACAGAGCAAACAGCTGACCACCAGCACAAATCCCTGCGCCTGCGCTTCTGCCGCCAGCGCCAGCGCTTCGGTCAACCCACCAGCTTTATCCAGCTTGATATTGACCATCTCGTAACGTCCAGCCAGCCGGGGTAGATCATCGCGCGTATGACAACTTTCATCGGCACAGACCGGAAGCGGATGAATAAAGTTAGTCAGCGCCTCATCTTCGTGCAGTGGCAGGGGCTGTTCCAGCATCGCAACCCGCAGATCGGCCAGCAGCTGGCAGCGTGCTGCCAGCCCTTCACTGTGCCAGGAACCGTTCGCATCAACTATTAGCGTCGCCTGCGGTACGGCGCTGCGAATGGCAACCAGACGCTCAGCAATCAGATGGTCATCCAGTTTAATTTTCAGCAGATGCACCCCGTTTTCCCACTGCGCCAGCGCACTGCTGGCCATTGCTTCCGGGGTATCAAGACAGACAGTTTGGGCGGTTTCGATTTGTGTCAGTGGCTCAAAACCGGTGAGTTGCCACAGGGATTTCCCGCTGACTGCCGACTCCAGTTGCCACAACGCGCTGTCGATGGCGTTGCGCGCTGCCCCGGCAGGCAGCATGGCTTGCAACTGCTGGCGTTCCAGCCCCTGCTCAAGCACCGGCAGCAGCGCACTTATCTGACTGAGCACAGATGCTTCGCTTTCACCATAACCTGCGTAAGGTGTACATTCACCCTGGACGCTGATGCCGTCCTGCTCCAACTCAACCACCACCACATCAGCGGCCTGGTGATGATGACCAGCCAGCATAAACGGGCTGCGCAGTGGCCAGTTTTCCGGGTAGACCTTTACTGATCTCATGGCGTTATCCCTGTGTCAATTCAGAACGTTATCATAAACGTTTATGTTTCAGTGCAACAGCACGGCATATGCCAGGCGGTTTAACCACGTTCGATATCAGAAGGATAGTTGGTTTGGTGGGAGATGTGATTAGAAAATTGGTAGGGTAATAACGGGAGGTATAGTTTCGTGGATGATAATTTTATTAGTAGTACAAAACAGGAAAATCAGCAGCAAAATAACAAAAATATATTATTTAGCTGCGGTAATTCCAGCAAACGTTTCAAACTTAATAATAATTTTCCAAACGGGTATTAAACAAGCTTCACTATAAACATTTTGAATATGACGAATGTTGGCCTCCCGCAATCTCTCTGGCAATGAGCGAAAGGTGATGCTTCGGGATGACTCGCAAATAATGTGGTGAATTTGTGTCTGCGGAAAGCGTTAACGTCAGCACACTGTCGTAAAAAGTACCGTATCGGCAAAATCGCCTACAGCCAGCGGTAAATTGTCATGATTTTTAACTGTTTCAGCGTGCCGGCATGGCATACACTAGGCGTCTTAACCACAATCCATATCAAAAGGATAGCTTATGTCTCAGAGCGTAACTCTTCAGGGTAATCCGGTTGCTGTAGCCGGCCAGTTTCCGGCGCAGGGCCAGCATGCCAAACCCTTTACTCTGGTAGCGAAGGATCTTAGCGATGTATCGCTTACTCAGTTCGCAGGTAAGCGCAAGGTTCTGAATATTTTCCCCAGCATTGATACCGGCGTCTGCGCTACGTCAGTGCGTAAGTTCAACCAGCTGGCCAGTGAACTGAACAACACCGTTGTGCTGTGCATTTCAGCCGATCTGCCTTTTGCACAGTCACGTTTCTGTGGTGCTGATGGTCTGGAGAATGTGGTCACATTGTCCAGCATGCGCAACCCTTCATTCGCAGAAGAATACGGTGTAGCTATTGCTGAAGGCGGGCTGAAAGGCCTGACCGCGCGTGCGGTAGTGGTGCTTGACGAAAACGACAAAGTACTGCACAGCCAGCTGGTAGGCGAGATTGCCCATGAGCCGGACTATGACGCAGCACTTGCTGCCCTGAAGTAAGGTAAAAAGACAGTCACTGACTGGCCTCGAAAATGCCCCTGCCCTGGCCTAACAGCCGGGGCTTTTTTACACACCTTCGCTCTTGACCGGGCTTCTACCGTTAGAAAAAGGCAGCCGCAAGCCTCACTCTTACTCTGTCTTCTTCTGACTCAAACCATACTCACGCAGCTTATTCGCAATCGCGGTATGTGAAACACCCAGGCGTTTAGCCAGCTTGCGGGTGCTGGGATAAGAAAGGTAGAGCCTGCTGAGGACCGAACGCTCAAAACGGCTGGTGATCTCATCCAGCGTCCCTTCCGTCACATCATCTCCCAGCGGCTGTGCCATTGCCTGCTCCGGTAACAAAATATCCTGGGGTCTCAGCTCCAGTCCCTCCAGCTGCGCAAGAGCATGACAAATCACATTTTTTAACTGACGCACGTTGCCCGGCCAGCTGTAGCGACTGAGATAACCGTTGAGCTGCGACGAAATCGCCGGACGGGCAATTCCCTGTTCATCAGCAAAACGAGCAACAAACAGCTCCGTCAGCGGCTGGATATCCTGAGGACGGTCGCGCAGCGGCGGAATTTGCAGGGTAAGCACGTTCAGGCGGTAAAACAGATCTTCGCGCAGTTCACCGCGCCGAACCAGTTCCAGCAAATTCTTCTGGGTACAACAAATGACTCGTACATCAACATGGACTTCGTGATCCTCCCCAACCCGGCGGAAAGTCCCATCGTTCAGAAAACGCAGCAGTTTGGTTTGCATTCGGGGCGACATTTCCCCAATTTCATCCAGTAATACCGAGCCACCGTTCGCCTGCTCAAAAAAGCCCTTTTTACCTTCCAGAGCATTGGGGTACGCTCCGGCAGCATGACCAAACAGCTCACTTTCCGCCACTTCATCCGGAAGCGAAGCGCAGTTCAGCGCCAGAAATGGCTTATCACCTCGCGCACTGCGCAGGTGACAGGCGCGGGCCAGCATATCTTTACCAGTGCCGGTATCTCCGACGATAAGCAGCGGTTCATCGAGCATTGCCAGCTTGCGTGCCTGATCAACCACCTGCCGCATCCTGCCACTGACCGCCACAATATGCTGAAAATCGCGGTCATTATTCACGGACAGTTCCTGCAGTTGCTGCCCCATACGCAGCGTGGATTTGAGCATCACCACGGCGCCAACCGGCCTGATGCCCTCATCCTCATCCTCGCGGGCGTATATTGGCGTGGCTTCCATCAGAAAATCCCGCCCCTGCAGCACCACATGGCGGGTTTGTGGTGCGATCTGTCCGGCTTCAAGCCATTGAGTAAAGTTAACCCCCGCGATCAGGCTGCTGACCGGACAATGGCGTAATTTTTCCTGGCTGAGGCCAAATAACGCCAGCGCCGCCGGATTGGCCAGTTCAGGTTTCCCCTTCATGTCAATGGAAAATACCGGCTCCGGCAAGGCTACCAGCAGCGCACTCAGCGCACGATGTTCCCGTTCGGAAGGCAGATAGGCGACCGTACGAACGTCGGTCACCCCGGGAATGCGGCGGATTTCCGCCATCAGTTGGCTGAACTGATCAAAGCTGATGGCGGAAAAATTCAGATAGATGCGGCCACTGACTTCAATTTCGATGCCGCGCAGATCGATGCCTCGTCCGGCCAGCAGATCCAGCAGCTCACGGGTCAGTCCGATTCTGTCCTGGCAAAAAACTTCAAGACGCATGCGTTATACCTTCGGATTCACAGTGCTTATCATTTGTCTGATAATACGCTAAATGTCACCGGGTCAGAAGCCATCTGGCAGCAAAAGTTGACACCAACTGTAAGCAGGAACCTTACTGCGGCGTTTTTTTCACCAGCGAGGTCTTCATGACTTCCACCAGCTCACGACGAAAATCGCCTAAACGTGGTTTATCGTCCGGCAGCCAGGGCAGCGGGCGACACAGTTCCATCGCTTTTACCCCCAGCCGCGCCGTCAGCAGCCCGGCCCCCAGTCCCTGTGCGGCACGCGCGGAAAGGCGCGCGGCAAGGTGCTGTGACAGCCAGTCAATCCCCACGTCCTGAACCAGTTCGGACACCCCGGCAAAAGCGATATTCAGCAGCACCAGACGGAACAGGCGCAGGCGACTGAAATAACCCAGTTCCATGCCGTATAACGCGGCGATGCGGTTAACCAGCCGCATATTGCGCCAGGCAATAAAAGCCATATCCACCACTGCCAGCGGACTGACGGCAACCATCACCGCCGATTCCGCCGCGCAACGACTGATTTCACGCCGGGCGCGCTTATCAAGCTGCGGCTGCACCAGCCGGGCATACAGCGTCACCACTTCGGCATCATTGTGGCTGGCGTCCAGCGAAGCCTGCCAGCGCTGTAACCCCGGATTGGCACTGTCCAGTCCGGCTCGATGCGCCAGATGCAGACAGAATTTTTCACCGTTGCCCAGCGCCTGACTGTCCAGCAGCTCCCGGGCACGATCGCGTTCATCGGCCTGTTGACGCAGCCGGTACAGCCGTCGCCATTCAACCAGCAGCGCACCGCTTCCGGCCCCGACAATTAACGCGCCTGCCGCTGCACCGCCCATCGCAATCCAGTCGCCTGCCTGCCACGCCAGATATACCCACTGCACACCCTGCGCCACCGCACTGGCGGCAAACAGGGTAATCCCCGCCATCACCATTTTGCGCCACAGACTGCGTTTTGGCCGCAGCGCAGCTTCAACCGCCCTTTCGCCCGGCCCCGCTTCCTGCGGCTGTTCATCGGTCAGGGGTTCAAGCTCGGTAAATTTGTCTTCCGGGGCGGAAAACTGCTGTGACTGACGCAGGCTGACGGCAGGTTGATCTTTCAGTTCAGCGGCAAAGTCAATGCGCGGTTTAATCGGCGAGGTCATTGCAGTTTATCTCCCAGTAAAAATTCCAGTGCCGCATCCATTCTGATATGCGGTAGCGGCTGGTCAGGTTCCTGCTGCTGCGGGCGGAACTGGGCAAAATCGAAGCCCTGCTGTTGCCAGAAGGCGGCACCCGGCAGACGATCCGGGACTTCCCCCGGATAGACAGTGAGCGGCGCGTTATCGCCGATACGATGTCCGCGCAGCGCGGCAAGGGTTTCCCCGTTATGTTCCACCTGTCCGTTTTGCGTCGCCTGAACCGCAGCCAGCCCGAGGCATTTCATGGTAATGCCCTCAAACGCCGCATTCTGCCAGGCTTCCTGCACCAGTTGCTGCAGCAGCGACACCAGGTTGGTATGTTGATCGGCGGTGATATGATCGGCCTTGGTGGCGGCAAACAGCAACCGGTCAATCACCGGTGAAAACAGCCGGCGAAACAGCGTCCGCTGGCCGTAAGAAAAACTTTGCATCAGCTGGGTCAGCGCCAGACGCATATCGTTAAAAGCCTGCGGCCCACGATTCAGCGGCTGCAGGCAGTCCACCAGCACAATTTGCCGGTCAAATCGCAAAAAATAGTTTTTGTAGAAGCCTTTTACGACCTGCTGGCAGTAGTAGTGATAGCGGGCGCGCAGCATACCAAAATTACTGTGTTCATCCGCCTGCGCCAGCGCAGCAGCATTAACCGCTGCGCCCTGCGGCCAGGGAAAGAACTGCAGCGCCGGGGCACCGGCCATCTCGCCCGGCAGTACAAAACGTCCGGGCTGAATAAAGTGCAGCCCTTCCTGCTTACAGCGATGCAGATACTCTGTCCAGGCGGCAGATATTTCAGCCAGCCGGTTTTCATCTGCGGGTGCCAGCGGATCAAGCCCGATACACAGCTGCTGCCAGTGCTGCGCCCACTCCAGGCGTTCACCCTGTAAAAGCCCGGTCATCTGCGCCGACCAGGCCAGATAGTCCTGGGCCAGCATGGGTAAATCCAGCAGCCACTCGCCGGGGTAATCAACGATTTCCAGCCACAGGGTTGACGTCTCTTTAAAGTGACGTAACAGCGAGCGATCGGAGCGATAGCGCAGCGCCAGGCGCATTTCGCTGACCCCGCGCGTTGGCGTTGGCCAGTCGGGCGGCGTAGTGCACAGCTGGGCCAGTCCTTCATCGTAGGCAAAGCGACTGATGCCCAGATCGCGCTGCGGAACCCGCCTGACGCCCAGCAGGCGCTGATCGCGCACCGCCGACAGCAGCGGCAGACGCGCGCCGTGATTAACATTTAGCAGTTGATTGACCAGCGAGGTAATAAAGGCGGTTTTGCCACTGCGGCTGAGGCCGGTCACCGCCAGGCGCAGATGGCGATCTGCGCCGCGATTGACCAGTGAAAGTAGTTCATCCTGTATTCGTTTCATCTGTAGCGCGCTTCCGGGTGAGCGATAGTGCTTTATCTTAGCACAACGCGCTTAGCGGGCGGGTTTAGCCCAGCGCGCTGTCGCTTTGCGCAGCAGATGACGCAGTGCAGGCTCCAGTGCCCAGGCCAGCAGGATTTTCAGCGGCCGGTGAGCCACCGATTTTACCGCCCAACCGCTAACGCCAGCCGGACCGCAGGTGGCTGCGCTGATCAGCACAAATTTTCCCACTTTTTTCAGCGTGGGAAGCGCCTGCTGCTGCAGGCTATGTTGCCAGTGACGCATCGTCGTCTCCTCTGTAATTTACAGCTGACTGAAGCGGCTGCGCACGTTAAACGTTTCTGACGTCACGTAGCGCTCCATCTCCCGCAGGCGACGCTCACCTGCGTTCAGTTCCGCCCCCACCTGTGCCAGCAACTGGCTGGTGGTCATATTTTCCGCCCCCTCATTTACCGTCAGCGGTTTTTCATCGAGGATCATCGCCAGAATAAAGTATGCCGCCAGGGTAAGCAGGAACAGCCCGAAAATCATCGACAGAATGACGATGGTTCTCACCAGCCATACCGGGATATCGAGATATTCCGCAAATCCGGCACAAACGCCCTTCACTTTTCCCTTAGCGGGAATACGGTACAGTTTTTTCATCCTGCTCATGGTTGCCTCCACTGGGGATGTTCAGCATCGAGGATTGCTTCCAGTGCCTGAATACGCTCGCGCATATTTTTCGCCTCGTTATCTAACTGCTGCAAACGCTGCAGTTCACTCTGCGACAGCACTGCGCTACCGTTCTGGCGGTTGTTGTAATGAAGCCATAACCAGATCGGTGCCACAAACAGCACAAATATCGTTAAGGGTATGGCCAGCAGTAATGCGCTCATTCACTCTCCTTGCGGGTTACCGAAACGGTTATTCACTACGTTCCACTTTAGCTTTAAGTGCAGCCAGTTGCTGACTGATTTCATCATCAGCCTGCATTTCTGCAAACTGCTGATCCAGACTTTTATGTTTACCCAGACTGTGACTTTCCGCTTCTGCTTCCATATGATCGATGCGGCGTTCAAACGATTCAAATCGCGCGATAGCTTCATCCAGTTTGCCGCTGTCCAGCTGGCGACGCACATCGCGGGAAGATGATGCCGCCTGATGCCGTAAAGTCAGCGCCTGCTGACGGGCACGGGTTTCGCTCAGCTTGCTTTCCAGTTCGGCAATTTCAGTTTTCATGCGCGTCAGGGTTTCTTCAGTCTGACTGGCTTCCTGCTGCAGAGCTTCAATCAGTGGCGACAGTTTTTGTTTTTCAATCAACGCCGCGCGCGCCAGGTCTTCATTCTCTTTACGCAGCGCCAGCTCCGCTTTTTCCTGCCACTGTACCTGTTGTGATTCTGCCTGGCTGATACGACGTAACAGCTGCTTTTTCTCTGCCAAAGCGCGCGCAGAAGTTGAACGCACCTCAACCAGAGTATCTTCCATTTCCTGGATCATCAGGCGGACCAGCTTTTGCGGATCTTCCGCTTTCTCCAGCAGTGAATTAATGTTGGCATTAACAATATCGGCAAAGCGCGAAAAAATTCCCATTTCACTATCCTCTTATAATCGGTCAGGTTAACCAGCATTCTACTGATCTGCCCTTTTCCTGATTCAAAAGTCGTGCCAGTTTTTAACTTACTGATTTATCAGCTTAGAGCATCTTTACAAGGTTATCCTTTTTGCCTAAAGTGGTTTTTATGACTAACAGTTGGTGAATTTGATTATGAATGATCACGGCAATGCGTTGCTCGGCGAGTCAAATAATTTTCTTGAAGTACTGGAACAGGTATCGCACCTGGCTGTGCTGAATAAGCCGGTGCTGATTATCGGTGAACGCGGTACCGGAAAAGAACTGATCGCCCGCCGCCTGCATTTTCTGTCAGAACGCTGGCAGGGGCCATTTGTCTCACTCAACTGCGCCGCTCTGAATGATAACCTGCTGGATTCCGAACTGTTTGGCCATGAGGCCGGTGCATTTACCGGCGCACAAAAACGCCACCAGGGACGCTTTGAACGGGCTGATGGCGGCACCCTGTTTCTTGATGAGCTGGCTACTGCCCCTATGCTGGTGCAGGAAAAACTGCTGCGGGTGATCGAGTATGGCCAGCTGGAGCGGGTTGGAGGCAGTCAGTCGTTACAAGTGAATGTAAGGCTGGTGTGCGCCACCAATGCCGACCTGCCGCAGATGGCAGCGGCCGGTAAGTTTCGTGCCGATCTGCTCGACCGCCTGGCGTTTGACGTAGTGCAACTGCCTGCGCTGCGTGAACGGCGCAGCGATATTTTGGTGATGGCGCAGCAGTTTGCCATTCAGATGTGCCGCGAACTGGCGCTGCCGCTGTTCCCCGGCTTTTCCGCACAGGCACGTCAGGTCTTGCTGGATTATCACTGGCCGGGCAATGTGCGCGAACTTAAAAATGTGGTGGAGCGTTCCGTTTTTCGCCACGGTGACAGCGAACGGCCGCTGGATCGGGTGATTGTTGATCCGTTTGCCAAAACATCATTAGTCACTACCGCGCTCACCGATGAAAATCCATCATTACCGGCTTTGCCGCTCGATTTGCGCCAGTGGCAACAGCAGCAGGAACAGGCTTTGTTAGAGAAAAGCTTGTCACAGGCGCGTTTTAACCAGCGTCAGGCGTCAGTGTTGCTGGGGGTAACCTATCACCAGCTACGGGCTATGATGAAAAAGTATGCCATCGACGGAAAAGTGTCAGGCAAAGGTTGAACCTGCTTTGCTGCCACCGCAAAAAAAAGCCCACACAAGGTGGGCTGAAAAAAACACTGGAAGCAATGTGAGCAATGTCGTGCATTCAGGCGGAAGAGCCACCACCGGATTGCAAGGTAATAATAATCATTCTCAGATGAGGATGTAAAGCAATTATTGATAATAATTATCATTACCATACAGCTTATACGCCTTTTCTGCTGCAACCGGCGTATCCGCCTGTTGCGTAGAAACCCTCCGCATCAATATCCTCAAATTAATAGTGTTTACAAATTGTTGAAGCTGAGTATTAATAAATCAGTTTTGATAATTAATAAATTGCGATTTACCGGTTTTATCTGATGTGATGATCTTTTATTTAACATTTAGCTGACTGCTGGTACCTAATTAAAGGTATTTATGTAAGCCTTTATTTCCGCCATTCTGGCTAACACATTAAATCCTGCAGCAAAACAGCAGGATTAAGTTATTCTATTTGCGCTATTTACTCTACCATCTGTTGCCTTAATCAACAGCACCACTATCGGTTGAATACCACCAAAACCCCGTCTGACCCAACAAAATCAATAACTGAACAGGGTGTTATCAACAGTCACATAATATATTCACAATGCGAGTCATCCGATTAACAGATTAGTATTTCTTATCAAATTTATCGATTGAGACTTTAGTAAAAAAACAATATATTGGGCGCGCTTTTTTTCAGGGTAACTACATTCAAATTAATTTATTCAGCCGTGGATGATTAAATTCCCACGGTTGTAGGAGTGATATGATGACGGATAAAGTCCGTATTGATACTTTAGATGCCATTTCATTAGCCAAAAATAATGAGAGCTATTTAGCCAGACAGGCAGAATTTGAGTCAAACGTCCGCAGTTATCCGCGCAAGCTGCCGCTGGCAATCGCGCAGGCTCAGGGCGTGTGGATCACGGACGCTGACAATAATCGTTATCTTGATTGTCTGGCGGGTGCCGGTACCCTGGCGCTTGGACATAATCATCCTGATGTGCTGCAGAGCATCCAAAATGTCATTACCAGCGGCTTGCCGTTACATACACTCGATCTGACTACGCCACTGAAAGACAGTTTTTCAGAATATCTGCTTTCCTTACTGCCAGGTCAGGGTAAAGAGTACTGCCTGCAGTTCTGCGGCCCTTCCGGTGCCGATGCGGTAGAGGCCGCGCTGAAGCTGGCGAAAAAACATACCGGGCGTTCCGGGGTAATCAGCTTCTCCGGCGGTTATCACGGTATGACGCACGGTGCGCTGTCCGTCACCGGCAACCTGTCACCAAAAGAAGCCGTGAACGGTATGATGCCGGAAGTGCAGTTTATGCCTTATCCGCATTTGTACCGCTGCCCGTTAGGTATTGGCGGTGAAGCCGGCGTTAAAGCACTCACCTACTACTTTGAAAACCTGATCAATGACGTGGAAAGCGGCGTGCGCAAACCTGCGGCGGTGATCCTCGAAGCGGTACAGGGTGAAGGCGGCGTTAATCCGGCACCGGTTGAGTGGCTGCAGCGTATCCGCAAAGTGACCGCTGAACACGGTATTCTGCTGATCCTTGATGAAGTGCAGGCTGGTTTTGCCCGTAGCGGTAAATTCTTCGCTTTTGAGCACGCGGGTATTGAACCGGATATCATTGTTATGTCCAAAGCTGTCGGTGGCGGTCTGCCGCTGGCGGTACTGGGCATCAAAAAACAGTTTGATGCCTGGGAGCCGGGCCACCATACCGGTACTTTCCGCGGTAACCAGCTGGCGATGGCAACCGGCCTGACCACGCTGAAATACCTGAAAGAAAACAACGTAGCCGATAAAGTGGCTGCGCAGGGTGCATGGCTGAAAGAACAGCTTGCAGCGCTGCAGAAGCGTTATCCGGTTATGGGGAATATCCGTGGTCTGGGTCTGATGCTGGGCATTGAAATCGTTAAGCCGGATCAGCCGCAGGATCATCTGGGCTGCTATCCGGCGGATGGCGAGCTGTCTGCTCTGCTGCAGAAAAAATGCTTTGAAAACGGTCTGATCCTCGAGCGCGGCGGCCGCCATGGCAGCGTGCTCCGTCTGTTACCTTCCCTGCTGATCACTAACGAAGAGCTGGGCGTGTTCCTCAGCAAGTTCGAGCAGGCACTGCAGGCCGCTGGCGTTAAGCCGGTTTCAGCGGAGTAAGCCGACAATGTCGAATAATAACCCAATTCTGGCGTCTGCTGCCGGAAGCATTGAAGCCTACCAGCAGGTGATTGCCCAGAGCAGCGAAGCCGTAGTGCAGTGGCTGCAACAGTCTGAGATGTATCAGGGTAAAAGCGTTGCCGAGCTGCGTGAACGTATCGCACTGGAGTTCAATCCCCAGGGCCTGGGCAACCAGGCCGCCATTGAGCGCGCGGTGGAATACTTTCTGAAAGACAGTCTGTCGGTACATCACCCGCAGTGCGTGGCGCATCTGCACTGCCCAAGCCTGGTGGTCAGCCAGGCGGCAGAGGTGCTGATTAATGCTACCAATCAGAGTATGGATTCCTGGGATCAGAGCCCGTCAGCCACCATTATCGAGCTGAAGCTGATTGAATGGCTCCGTCAGCAGGTAGGCTATCAGCCGGGCGATGCCGGCGTATTCACCAGCGGCGGTACCCAGAGCAATCTGATGGGCCTGATGCTGGCGCGCGATGCCTATTTTGCCCGTCAGGGACACTCTATCCAGCAGGATGGGCTGGTGGGCGATCTGCGTAAGATAAAAGTGTTCTGTTCTGAAAATGCACACTTCTCGGTGCAGAAAAATATGGCGCTGATGGGAATGGGTTACCAGGCCGTCACGCTGATTAAAACTGACCGTTATGCGCGCATGGATATCAACGATCTGACGCAAAAACTGGCACAGGCGCAGGCCAACGGTGAGCAGGTAATGGCGATTGTTGCCACTGCCGGCACCACCGATGCCGGGGCGATTGACCCACTGCGCGCCATCGCGAAGCTGGCTGCTGAACAGCAAATCTGGGTGCATGTTGATGCGGCCTGGGGTGGTGCACTGCTGCTGTCTGAGCAGTATCGCGACTATCTGGACGGGCTTGAGCTGGTGGATTCGGTCACCCTCGATTTCCATAAGCAGTTCTTCCAGACCATCAGCTGCGGGGCTTTCCTGCTGAAAGATGCGCGTCATTTCGAGCTGATGCGCTATCAGGCGGCCTACCTGAACTCTGAGTTTGATGAAGAACAGGGAGTGCCAAATCTGGTCTCGAAGTCACTGCAGACCACCCGCCGTTTTGATGCGCTGAAACTGTGGATGAGCCTGGAAGCACTGGGCCAGAAACAGTACGCTGCGATTATCGATCATGGCGTGACCCTGGCACAGCAGGTGGCGGAATATGTCAGCGAGCAGCCGGCACTTGAACTGGTGATGCAGCCACAGCTGGCCAGCGTGCTGTTCCGCTACCGCGGTCAGCCGCTGAACACCGCCGATAGCGCCAGCGTTGCGTTGTTTAATCAGCGTATTGGCGATGCCCTGCTGGAATCCGGCCGCGCCAACGTCGGCGTTACCGAGTTTAATGGCGTTACCTGCCTGAAACTGACGTTGCTGAACCCGACGGTCACGCTGGAAGATATCAAACTGCTGCTGGCGCTGGTGGAAAAAACCGCGCTGCAACTGCCGGTGAACTGATTTCTTTCGTCCTCAGGCGTGCAGTAATGCACGCCTGCTTTCCTGCACATTAGCTGTTCTTTATCATTGCCAGCCCGCCCTGCTGCTCAAGTTGCGGTGCGATCTCCAGATAATCGAAACGATAAATCCGTCCGTTTTCATTGATCGCAGCCACACACTGTAACGCCTGTCGGTCGTCGTAGCCAAAATGGGTCACCAGCGCACTAAACAGATGATAAAACTCATTGCGCATATCGGTAGCAAAAATCCCGGTATCATCAGAACCTAACGCTGCCAGCATCGGAACATCACCCGCCAGGTTCGCCTGTGGCACCTGCATCCAGCGAAACACATGATAACACTTCCTGTGGCGTATCCAGCTCATTTTTAGCCGCATCAATTCCGATGATAATCTGGCGCAGCGCCGGATACTGCTCCAGCAGTTCAAACAGCAGGCTGCGGTTCTGTTTCAGCGTAGCGCGCAGGGAGGAAAAGTGTGCCTCGCTGTCGTGATGCCATGGTTGCTTTATAAAATTTGCCACCAGCCGCAGTTCAGGCCGGCTAAACTGACCGACGCTGGTTGCCAGTTCTGAGATATCATGAAACTGCGGTTTTTTACCTTCGGCATAAGCTAAAAATCCACGCAAAACAGCTTCGATCAGTTCGAGGTTTTTCTGGCTGGTTTTTTTCGGTGCAAAACGCCCCTCCAGGGTCACCAGATCGGAAGGACCGCGATAATTTGGTCCGTGCAACTGATGAAAACGTGCCGCATACTCTTTTTCAAAACTTTCTCTGATACCATCGCCAGCAAATTTTTCAAACTGTTCGAATCCATACTGATCGTCACGCTGTACCAAAATTCGCTGATAGCAGTTGATACAGAGGATATACAGCAGATAGCTGGTATCCATCGCTGACGAGGGGTCTGTTTTTAGCTTTTGCAGTACCGCCATCTGTAGCCGGATTTCAGCAATATGCGTCCACTTATCATCTTTAGCAAAATGACGTTGCTCATTAATATAGCCAGCAATAGCAATTGCTGATAATCCTGTGGCGTGCGAAACACCGGATTAACCGCATACAGCAACTGCAGCCGTTCTTTGTCATATACCTCCATTAAATCGGTCAGAATATGCTCAGGATGGGTTAATGAGTAATGCCAGATAGCTTCATGCGAGGTGGTATTACTCAGAATATTGCTCAGCGCAATTTCTGTTTGCGTCTGGGAAATTTGAATAATTTCATTTATGTAAATTGTAAATCAAGTTAATTATTTCAATTTATTAATGGATTTAGAATTGACTTTTCAGAAGGTATAAAGAATAGAGTGCTGCTTCAGAATAGCAGGCAAAGCTCTTGGTGATATTTAGCCACTGATATTCTGCGTGATTAAGATGTAAAAAAAACACTGATTGCATTGCGCAATCAGTGCCTGACCAGAGAGAGATTCTTTATCGCTTAACTAGCCGCTGCCAGCGATGTTGCGCCAATACTTTCCAGTACCTGGTGGTTTACGCTATCCATTAGCGCATAGCGACGGCGGTATTCGGCACGCTTTTTACTGGCGATCTCTTCCAGTGCTTTACGTTCAATTTGCATTGGCAGGGTAAATAACCCGTCTGCTTGAGCTTCTCCCCCCAGTGACAGCCAGAATTCGTCGTAGCTGGCAAACAGTTTGTCGCTTTTACGGTGCTGATAGCGGCGACTGCGAAACACATGGGTGGTATCACCAACCGCACGAATGACCTCAACGCCGCACTGTGCAGCCAGCATAAACATCACTTCCACCAACAGACGCTTGGGAAAGACGCCGCAAGCGGCTTTGGTGGCATCGCGGATGGTCTCCGCAGAAATGTTTTTTCTGGCTCCCTGCAGTCCGCCAATAAATAACACTCGCCTGCCCTGCTGCTCAATGATGGAGAAAGAAAGTAAAGCCACATTTACCGACTGATAATTCACTATCAGGGTAATTTCACCTTCACGATCGAAATTCCCCGGGCAACAATTGATAATAAATGCTTCACCATTTTTACCGGAAAAAGTTGCTAACGTCTGTGCGGTTGGTGCCAGTAAAAGCTGTCGCAGCCTGCCATTATTCAGGTTTTCAATTAACTGATAGTGATCCAGGATCGCTTTCGCCCGTTGAGCAACGCTGAAATGGGTACAGAGATAATTACGGTGTATTTTTGCCGGCAGCAATCCCTGTAACTCCATTATTTGATTAAAAATGGTTAGTCGGGATAACTGACTGATGTACCTAAGGGTTGAAAAAGGAAATACCACGGTTCTTAAAGCAAATTTGATGCGAAACTTCCTCTCCGCCCATAAACTGTGGGATGTAATTTTCCCGGTAACTAAATTACATAATAGTGAAGCGGAACGATTGCCCCTGTTATCTTTTATAATTTCCATTGTCTGTGCCTGTGTTTTACCCCGAAAGTTGCTAGTTTTACAGCTCTTACTTAAACAGAAGTAAAATATTTCTGCGATTCCAGTAATTTTTTGTTATCAGGAAATTCAACGTTAGGCAAAAAAAACAGACACAAAACCACACCAGAAACAGCACTAAATATTTTTATTAAAAATCAAAAAGATCATGTTGCAGCCGGAAGTTAATAAATTGCTGACCGCGC
Source organism: uncultured Erwinia sp. (assembly GCA_945290265.1). Lineage (GTDB taxonomy): Bacteria > Pseudomonadota > Gammaproteobacteria > Enterobacterales > Enterobacteriaceae > Erwinia. The sequence goes on along the minus strand of CALYQW010000021.1, from coordinate 24,319 downwards.
ACCATAACCTGCCGTTCGGCAATCAGCGTATAACCATGCTGCATAAAGAAAGGTGGAGCGGTAATGCTGGCACCGGTAAAAATGGTCTTGACGTTACTGTCCCGTAGAACCTGCTCCAGACGCTGCAACAGGCCTGAAGCATTCCCCTGACCAACATAGTCCGGATAGGTATACCGCAGATCGAGATAACCATCCGGGCGCCCGCAAATCATTGCGCTAACCTCCCCCTGCGTTAGCGCAACCCAGGTCAGTCCTTTTTCCAACCGTTGCTGCCAGTCGCCAGGGCTGACGGCACCCCAGGCAGCAATCTGCGCCTGATTATAATCAGCACTGGCTATGTGATGCAGAGCACCATGAAAAACCGCCAGCACCGCTGCTAAATCCGCTGGCTGGTCAACAATAACACCTGATGTGATAGGCTCTAAGTCTGATGTCCAGATTGCCATTGCCGGACGACAGTTATTTAAACCACTAAAAGTATGTTGTAACTAAAAAAATAATTCAATAAACTGCGATGGTTAATTCTGATTGCCAGGGTATGATTCCTTCGCTCTGTTATTGCTATCGTTAATCCACATGGATATTAATTTTCAGGAACCCACAGTGATGAAAATAGTTATGACCTTATTGTGTTCATGGTTCTTATTTGCCTGTCAGGCTCAGGAGAAGTCATACGCCATAGACTTTCCTGCTGACAGTAAAGAAAAAGCCGCAGAAATTATCGCCAATAATCAAATTAATTCAGTTCTCGGGCACTATGAAAAAAGTATTGCAGCAGTTTCTGCTGCCTTTATTGATACGCCCTATCATGCCAACACGCTTAAAGGCTCTGCACACACCCCAGAAATATTGGTAGCAAATCTCAGTCAGGTGGATTGTTTTACCCTGCTTGACTATACCGTAGCATTATCTGGTGCTAATACTATTGGGACATTCATAAATAACCTGGTCAGGGTGCGTTATATTAACAGCCAGGTGGGTTATCTTAACCGCAGACATTTTTTCACTGACTGGGCATACCGACAACCGCAAAATGCCCGGGATGTTACCCGTGAAATCAGCCCTGATGCCATCCGCGTGAGTAAACGTCTAAATCTGAACCCACAGGGCGGAGAATATATTGTCGGACTGGGTATTATCACTCGTGATATTGACTACATCCCCTCTGTCAGCATCAATCAGCAGGTGCTCGACAATCTGCGTACCGGCGACTATATCGGTATCTACTCTCCACTTGAGGGGTTAGATGTTTCTCATACCGGTATTATCATTAGAAAAGACGGCAAAATCTGGTTTCGTAATGCCTCTTCTCTGCGCGCCAATATGAAAGTTATGGACGCGCTATTTACTGAGTATATTGCTTCCCGACCAGGTATTCTGGTACTACGCGGCGGTCAGTAACTTAACCTGGTGTCGTTATCAGCCTGCTGTAATATTTCTCAGGCTGATAAACCAGCGCACTGATATCAGGCGTTAGCAAAATCCACCAGACTTTTACCTTCCAGGCGGTAACGAACCCATTCATCCTGCGCGATGGCACCAATGCTTTGATAGAAATCTATTGCCGGCTGATTCCAGTCAAGTACGCTCCATTCCAGACGACCGCAGTGGCGCGCCAGCGCCAGTTTTGCAATATGCTGTAGCAGCAGTTTCCCCGCTTTTTTGCCGCGGAACTGCGGTGAAATGTAGAGATCTTCCAGATAAATTCCATTTTTTCCCAGCCAGGTTGAATAGCTGGTGAAGAACACGGCATAACCAGCAGCAACGCCGTCAATTTCACAAATCAGCGCCTCGCTGGCAGAGTCTGCAGCAAACAGCGAACGCTCAATCTCTTCACGGCCGGTAACCACTTCGTGCAGCGCTTTTTCATATTCAGCCAGTTCTTTTATCATTGTCAGGATAAGTTCGGCATCGTCACGTTGTGCCTGACGGATAATCGTTGTCACAAAGGCTCCTGGTATTTAGAGTAAAAAAAAAGGGGCAGCCGGTGCCCCTCTATTACGCTGGATAAATCACGATTACATTTGTACCAGATGATTAATTTTCACATCAGGGTTTATATCAGCGCTGTAATCCACGCCGTCAAGACCGAAACCAAACAGATGCATAAACTCAGCTTTGTAGCCGCTGAAATCGGTCAGCTGATTAAGGTTTTCATCGGTTACGGTTGGCCACAGGCGGGTAACTTCATCCTGGACTTCCGGCTGTAGCTCTTTATAGTCTGCGCGCAGACGGCCGGTTTCATCCAGAATCGGTGACACACCGTACAGGCTGTCTTTAAACAGACCGTATACCTGCTCAATACAACCTTCATGCGTCCCCTTCTGTTTCATCACTTTAAACAACAGTGACAGGTAAAGAGGCATCACCGGGATCGCTGAACTGGCCTGGGTGACCACCGCTTTCAGCACGGATACGCGCGCATCGCCGTTACCGTGACCCGCCAGGGTATCACGAATAGTCAGTACGCGCTTATCCAGATCTTTTTTGGCTTCACCAATGGAACCATTCCAGTAGATATCGTGGGTGATTTGTTCACCCAGGTAGGTAAAGGCGGTAGTTTTCGCCCCTTCAGCCAGTACACCTGCAGCCAGCAGATCGTCGATCCACATCTGCCAGTCTTCACCACCCATTACCGCGACAGTTCCGGCGATCTCTTCTGCCGTTGCCGGCTCCAGCGTAATATCGCTGATGGTTTCTTTGTCGGTATTCAGACCACGGGTAGTCAGGGTTTTACCTACCGGCTTCAGAGTAGAGTTGAACACTTCTCCGGTTTTCGGATGGGTGCGGCGTGGTGCTGCCAGACTGTAAACCACCAGGTCAACCTGTCCCAGATCCTGCTTAATCATCTCAATGGTTTTCTGCTTCACGGCATCGGAGTATGCGTCACCGTTGATGCTTTTGGCATACAAACCTTTTTCAGTAGCAAACTCTTCAAATGCGGCGGAGTTGTACCAGCCGGCGGTGGCTGGTTTGTTCTCTTCACCCGGACGTTCAAAAAACACACCGAGAGTCGCGGCATCGCTACCAAAGGCGGCAGAAATACGGGCGGCCAGGCCATAACCGGTAGAAGCGCCAATCACCAGCACTCTTTTAGGGCCGCCGGCAATTTTACCCTGTGTGGTGACGTAGTTAATCTGGTTAGCTACGTTCGCTTTACAGCCTGCCGGGTGGGCTGTAACACAGATAAAGCCACGGATGCGTGGTTTAATAATCATGTTGACCTCAGTATGAAAGGTATTAAATACGCGCGCTAGAATACCCCTTATGCGCCTTCAGGCAAAGTCCGGATGGCGCGAAATCGCCAGCCGTTCACTCTGCAACCCACTGTTGGCTGTATCCTGAACACTCCGGCCGCTAGCGCCAGCCGTCATCTGCGGCAAAATTTGATCGCTTTCAAAATTTTGTAAATTGCCAGTTGATGAATAAAAAACCATTTTTTCCGATTTTTTACTCAATAAAGAATTAGTGTTTAGAGAGTTCCATTAGCTGCCCTCACTAACTATGCAGTCACTCATGCTGATATTGCACCAAAATGCAGCATTTCACTTTAATTTAAAAACTTTCAAACAATTATTTGATGCTAGATTAGCGCCTGACTTCGCCGGCTGGCGGGTTCTCCACGGTAATTAGCAGTTATAACTAAACATCACTCCGGCGCTCTGCTTAGCGGGCAAGGTGTTACTTAAATTAAAGGTTTGTTATGGAAAAGCTATCCTACGTATCCGAAGGCAGCAAGACAGCCTGGTCAACCTATCTGCAGCAGATTGATCGCGTCGCGCCGTATCTGGGCGACCTGTCGCGCTGGATCGACACGCTGCGCCATCCGAAACGTGCTCTGATTGTTGATATTCCACTGCAAATGGACGACGGCAGTATCCGCCATTTCGAAGGGTTCCGCGTGCAACATAATTTGTCGCGTGGACCGGGCAAAGGGGGCGTGCGTTATCATCCCAATGTTGATCTGAATGAAGTCATGGCGCTGTCCGCCTGGATGACCATTAAGTGTGCGGCGGTGAATCTGCCTTATGGTGGCGCGAAAGGCGGTATTCGCGTCGATCCTTTTGCCCTGTCGGTAGGCGAACTGGAGCGCCTGACCCGCCGCTATACCAGTGAAATCGGTCTGATTATTGGTCCACAAAAAGATATCCCGGCACCGGATGTCGGCACCAACGGCAAGGTGATGGCATGGATGATGGATACCTATTCCATGAATCACGGCACTACCGTGACCGGCGTGGTTACCGGTAAGCCAATCCATCTCGGCGGTTCGCTAGGTCGTGAGAAAGCCACTGGTCGCGGGGTCTTTATCACTGGTCGTGAAGCCGCACGCCGTAACGGGTTCGCGCTGGAAGGCGCTAAGATCGCAGTACAGGGTTTTGGTAATGTGGGTAGTGAAGCCGCCCGCCTGTTCAGCCAGGCTGGTGGTCGCGTGGTGGTGATTCAGGATCATACCGCCACCCTGTTTAATCCTGATGGCATTGATCTGGCAGCACTGAGCGAATGGCAGAGTACCCATAAAGTTATCGCCGGCTTCTCTGGCGCAGAATCTATTGCTGAGGATGCTTTCTGGGATGTGCAGACGGATATTTTAATCCCGGCGGCACTTGAAGGTCAGATTACCCGTCAGCGCGCTGAAAAGCTTAGCTGCCGCCTGGTGTTGGAAGGCGCTAACGGTCCGACATTCCCGGAAGCGGATGATGTGTTGGCCGCGCGCGGAGTTACCGTGGTACCTGATGTTATCTGCAATGCCGGCGGGGTAACGGTAAGTTACTTCGAGTGGGTGCAGGATATGGCCAGTTATTTCTGGAGTGAAGACGAGATCAACCAGCGTATGGATAAGATCATGACCGATGCCATGGCGCATATTTGGGATAAGATGGTTGAGAAAGGATGTACCCTGCGTACCGCTGCCTATATTGTTGCCTGTGAGCGTATTTTGCTGGCACGTAAGGATCGTGGTATTTATCCGGGCTGATTTTATCGTCCTGCGCGGAATGATTTATTGATAAAGCCTGCATCTTTGATGTGGGCTTTATCAATGGTAGTACGGCAGCGCTTTCCCGCGCGGCCTCATCCGGAAGAAGATAACGAGTAAGGTTGTATTAGCGGCTGGCTTTGCTAAAAGTCACGCCGCTTACTGGCGACGTTTGACAGAAATCAGCATAATCCCGGTTCCGGATCTGATGCCGCAGAAAGGTTAACAGGACTAACAGCGTTATAAATGTCGTCCTGACCGACCTGATGGCAATAAAGGTTTCAGCCATACTGCACCTCAATGTGGCAATGCCCCATATCTGAGCGCCAGCCAATGTAACCTTAGTTTCATATTCTCTTTTATACGGCTTACACCCACAGTTGCAGACCAAAAGATTCTGGTATGGAAATTGCTTCTTCAGCGTTAAGTGGTAAAGGAGAAGCAGATGAAAGCAGTAATTATTGGTGCCGGTATCGGTGGTCTGTGCGCAGCCATTGCGTTACAGCGGGCCGGAATTGAAAGCGAAGTCTACGAAGCAGTGAAAGAAATTAAACCTGTGGGGGCAGCTATTTCTGTCTGGCCCAACGGGGTGAAGTGTCTGAACTATCTGGGGATGAAGCAGACGCTGCAGGCCATTGGTGGCCCGATGCACACTATGGCTTACCGCGATTACCAGCACGGTGGCGATTTGACGCAGTTCAGCCTCGACCCGCTGGTACAGCAGTCGGGTGAGCGGCCGTATCCGGTGGCAAGGGCAGAACTGCAGGCCATGTTACTGGACAGCTGGGGACGGGAAAAAGTCAGTTTTGGCAAACGGGTCGAAAGCGTTATTCAGTCAGATAATGGCGTGGCTGCCACCTTTACCGATGGCAGCCAGGCCTGCGGTGATTTACTGATTGCGTGCGATGGCACCCATTCAGTGATGCGCCAGCATGTGCTGGGTTATCAGGTTGAACGTCGCTATGCAGGCTACGTCAACTGGAATGGCCTGGTTGACATTGATACCTCTCTGGCTCCCGCTCGTCAGTGGACCACTTGGGTCGGCGAGGGTAAGCGGGTTTCCCTGATGCCAGTGGCCGGCAACCGCTTCTATTTCTTTTTCGATGTTCCGTTGCCGAAAGGGTTGGAGGAAAATCGTTCCACGCTGCGTAACGATCTTAGCGGCTATTTTCGCGGCTGGGCTCCGCAGGTACAGCAGCTGATTGCGCGTATCAATCCGGAAACCACTAACCGTGTGGAAATCCATGATATTGAGCCGTTTGCGCAGTTGGTTAAAGGTCGGATTGCCCTGCTCGGTGATGCCGCACACAGTACTACCCCGGATATTGGCCAGGGGGGCTGCGCCGCCATGGAGGATGCCGTGGTACTGGCTACGGCGCTGCAGACCAATTCATTGGGTATTGAAGACGCCCTGCTGCGCTATCAGCACAAGCGTGCCGACAGAGTGAAAGATCTGACGCTGAAAGCACGCAAGCGCTGTGACGTAACTCATGCTAAACAACCAGCTATCACCCGCGACTGGTACGCCGAACTGCGTGAGGAAACCGGTGAACGAATTATGCGTGGGTTGTGTGACACAATTCTGGCTGGCCCACTGGCCTGACCTTCAGGCAGATGGCGCCATCAGCGCCGCCTGCCATTACGTTATCCACAGGCGCTGACGGGCTGCCTTTGCCAAACGCAGCTGCCGTTCACCCAGGTGGCAGCAATATTACGGTCATCTCCCAGCGTCATCAGCACAAACAGCTGTTCCCAGATATCATGACTGTTACCGTGACGCAATTGCTGTAAAGGGGTCACTGCCGGATCAAGCACCACAAAATCCGCCTCTTTTCCCGGATTGAAGTTGCCAATCATGCTGTCCAGATCCAGCGCCCGCGCGCCGCCGAGGGTCGCATGATAAAAGGCTTCACAGGCGGTCAGGCGGTAGCCGCGCAGTTGCCCAACTTTATAGGCTTCACCGAGGGTTTCCAGCATATTAAAAGTGGTGCCGGCCCCAATATCGGTTCCCACTCCCAGCCTGACGCCCTTATTCCAGCAGGTTTGCAAATCAAACAGGCCACTGCCGAGAAACAGATTAGACGTTGGACAGAAAGCAATGGCTGAATCGGTTTCCTTGAGACAATTCCATTCCGCATCTTCCAGATGCAGACAGTGGGCAAACAGACTGCGCCTGCCGGTCAGATGATAGTGATGATACACATCAAGGTAGCCAGCATGCTGTGGGTACAGCGATTTTACCCACGCTACTTCCTGCTGGTTTTCACTGAGATGGGTGTGCAGCCAGGTATCGGGAAACTCTGCCCGCAGCTGCTGTACTTTTTCCAGCAATTCTGGTGATGAAGTGGGTACAAAACGTGGCGTCAGCGCGTAGCTAAGGCGACCGTGGTTATGCCAGCGTTGTATCAACTGGCGTGTCTGGCGGTAGCTTTCCTCCGGGGTTTCCGTCAGCGCAGGCGGCGCATGGCGATCCATCATCACTTTGCCGGCTATTAGACGCATTCCCAGTTGCGCTGCCGCCGCAAACAGCGCATCAACCGACTGGGGATGTACCGTGCCAAACACCAGCGCGCTGGTGGTGCCATTGCTGAGCAACTGCTGCAGGAAAAACGCCGACATGCTGGCCGCATGCTGTGCACAGTGATAGCGACTCTCAGTGGGGAACGTATAACGATCCAGCCACTCCAGCAGCTGTTCGCCAAAAGCAGCGACCATTTCGGTTTGTGGATAATGAATATGCGTATCGACAAAGCCCGGCACAATCAGCCGGTCACGATAATCCAGCGCAGTAGTTTCGTCATGCAGCAGCGCCTGCCCTTCATGCCAGGAGGTCAGAGAAACAATCCGACCACCATCCAGCAGCAGTAAACCATCCTCAAGATAACGGGCCGCGGTGGGCAACTGATCGGCAGAATCCACCACCCGGGTAATATCGAAAAAGCGGCTACGAACAGCCAGTGTATAAGTTGCAGGCATAAAATCCCCCCGGTGGCATTCTTATATCAATATTACGCAAAAAAGATGCCAGGTTAGCAGCGCAATCCCGCTACGCGTTCACCCTGTTTACCCCTGACAAAAGACATTGTTTTCCTTTAAGATGCGTTGTGTGTGTTCTGATGAATTGCACGCAAAATCCAGAATGCACCATTATCGTTCAACAGGTTACTTTACACGCAGCATCCGTACTTGCAGCTAATGGTTTTTCCGTCAGCCAGCAGATTTTTTCTCAATTTTGCAAGGATATCCTGATGATGATCGTAGTTACCGGCGCAACTGCCGGATTTGGAGAAAGTATTACCCGCCGCTTTATTGCCGCCGGTCATAAAGTGATTGCAACCGGCCGCCGCCAGCAGCGCCTGACGGCATTACAGCAGGAACTGGGTGACGCATTCTATCCGCTGGTGCTGGATGTGCGCGATCGGGATGCCGTGACGCGGGCATTTACGCAATTACCGCAGCCCTGGAGTGAGATTGATATCCTGGTCAACAACGCCGGTCTGGCGCTGGGGATGGAGCCGGCACAGCAGGCCAGCCTGGATGACTGGGAAGATATGATAGATACCAATAATAAAGGTCTGGTTTATATGACGCGCGCGGTGCTGCCAGGCATGATTGCACGTAATCGCGGCCATATTATTAATATGGGTTCTACCGCCGGCAGCTGGCCTTATGCGGGGGGTAATGTCTACGGTGCCACGAAAGCCTTTGTCCGTCAGTTCAGCCTGAACCTGCGTACCGATCTGCATGGCACAGCGCTGCGGGTCACTAATATTGAACCCGGCCTGGTGGGGGGAACGGAATTCTCCAGCGTACGCTTTAAGGGTGACAGTGATAAAGCGGCCGGTGTTTACCAGGATACCCAGGCACTGACGCCGGAAGATGTGACGGAAGCGGTGTGGTGGGTCGCCACCCTGCCCGCTCACGTCAACATCAATACTCTGGAGATGATGCCGGTCAGTCAGACTCTGGCCGGGCTGCAGGTATGTAAATCAGAGTAAACGTTTCGACATGGCGCGGGCATTATGCCCGCCCCCATCCGGCAACGATAATTAACATCCCACAGAATGCCACGCCTGCCCCCAGCCAGTCATACAGACTAAGCCTGACGCCATCCACCAGCCGCAGCCAGATCAGAGCGGTGACCACATAGACCCCGCCATAAGCGGCATAGACGCGTCCACTGGCCGCAGGATGTAGCGTCAGCAACCAAACAAACAGCATCAGACTGACTGCAGCCGGCACCAGCAGCCAGGGAGTGCCGTTTTTTTTCAGCCACAGCCAGGGCAGAAAACAGCCGATAATTTCAGCCAGAGCTGTGGCAAAAAACAACAATATGGTGGTGAACATTCATAATCTCCTGACAAAGTACTGACATAATGTGGCACTTTGTCATCGGCCAAGTTTGCCACAAATGTTATATTATGCTTTAAATAACTTACAGGCTGCTATACGGCCGCTTTTTTATTCAAGGATTTTTACAATGACAATTTTATCCTCTCGTGCCGGGAAAGCTTTAATGTCGCTGGCATTCTTTCTGACGTTATCCGGCGCGCAGCATAGCGTGTTTGCGGCCACCGAACGACTGGTTATTGAAAGCGGTGATAATGCCATGAGCAAAGAGACCGCCCGCGAGCATAAAGAGCAGTGGGATACCACCCGCAGCCTGCGTAATAAAATCAACAAGCGTGCCGAGAAAGAATTTGATAAGCGTGACAGCGCGCTTGATGCTATCGATAGCTGTAACCAAAGCATCAATGTGAATGCATACTGGGAACCTGATACCCGTCGCTGCCTCGACCGTAAAACCGGTCGCCAAATTATTCCTTGAGACAGTTTTATAATTTATAGTGAGGTTCTTTTGAGCCAGAAGGTAAATTATGATGAAAGCTGCTAAATGGACGTTAATTGCACTGAGCATGACTGCTCCACTGGTTGCTCAGGCTTCCTGTGATTCAGTGGAAGCTTCAATCAGTCAGAAGATTGGCGCTAACGGTGTTGCCGCCTCTGACTTTACGCTGGAAGTAGTGCCAAACGATCGGGTCGACTCTGCCCAGGGTCTGGTTGTCGGTCACTGCGAAAATGACAGCCAGAAAATCGTCTATCGTCGTAACGGTACTGACAAAGGCCAGCCCGCGGCTACCAGCAGTCAAAATGCCCCGCAGCCAGAAGCTGCTCAGTAACACCTCGCTTACCGGGTCGATACTGTCGGCCCGCTTCTCCTGCCCGCACTCTGGGTCATAGTTTCTGTTGCACTGGCCCACGTTTTTTTAGGGCATTCAGCCCTGAAGCAGTTTAATTAACAGCGAGCCATCATAGAGTGCCCTGCGGATTAATGTTGCCCCCGCCAGGGTTCCGGGATTAATAAAATTAACCGATTCAATCAAAAAATCCTGAGTATATTCGGGCGGCACCTGCTGATTTATTGCCTGAAATAATGCCGGAAAAAACACCGACTTTGCCGGATTAAGCGCAGAGGCCACCAGGATTTTTTGCGGCTGAAAAAGATTCACCATCATTGCCAGAACGCGTCCAGTCTGGCTTCCTGCGCGGCTGAGCGCCTGACAGGCCTGTGGATCCCCGGCCAGCGCCCGGTTGCATAATTCTTCAACGCTAAATGGCAGATCTTTTGTACCCGCAGCCACTGCCTGGTTCAACACGGCTTTTATCGTGGCGACCGTGTTAAGACATCCCCGATGACCACAGGTGCAGATCTCCCCGGCGGCATCGACCTGGATGTGGGCAATATCCGTCAGCCGGTTACTTTTACCATGCAGTAAATCACCATCGCTGATCACGGCGGCACTGACGCGATCACCAATAACCAGCTGGATAAAATCACGCGTATTACGCCCTGCCCCAAACAGCGACTCGGTCAGCGCCCAGGCATTGATATGCTGCTGCAAATACACCGGCACCCCGGTTTGTGCCTCCAGCGTGGCACCGAGCGGCATATCCTGAACCCGATAATACGGCAGTTGCCTGACGATACCGCGTGATGTATCAACGATCCCCGGCAGGGTAATTGAAATGGCGGTCAGACGTTCCAGCTTCTGCTGATGCTGGCGGAAAAAACCGTCAATCAGCCGGATAATGCGTTCCTGCAGCGGTTCATCAGCCTCTGGCGGCAGCGGCTGATGTTGTTCCACCACCAGATCGCTTTTTAATTCCCGCAGTGCCAGGCTTATCGTCCCTTCACCAATATCAACGGCAAGAAAATGCCAGGTATGGGTGTGTAACCCCAGTCCGATCGCCGGTCGACCGCGACTGCCAGGTTCGTTAAATTCCGTTTCCAGCAGCAAATCGGCTTCCAGCATTTCACGCACAATTTTGGTGATGCTGGCCGGTGCCAGGTGTGATTTCTTCGAAAGTTCTGTTCGTGAAATCGGTCCATACTGTTCAATAAGCCGATAGACTGCACCGGCATTGACCTGCTTCACCTGATCGATATGACCCGGCTGACTGTTCACAATATTCATCCTGTTGTCGCTGTATATTTTACGCCGCGAAATAAACCTATCAGCTTCCGGCTGAGCAGCGGCATACTCTGGCAAACATCAACTGTGAAATGTGATTTACCCCACAGTATTCAACGGTATATACCGCGTGTTTACTGTTTTCTAACTGCCAGCAGCAGTGATTTCATTGCTGCCATTAACGCCGTGGTTTCATGGCGTTTTGACCACACCAGCCACACTTCGGAGCGGGCATCCTGCTCCTGAAGTGGGATCCATACCACATCCTCCGGCCGGACGCGGCGAAACGATGCCGGCAGGATCGAGACGCCCAGTCCGTTGGATACCAGACCGATAATGGTCATGGCCTCACCCACTTCCTGGGCAATATTCGGCTGGATATCATTACGCTGTAGCAGGCCAAGAATTTCGCCATATAATGCGGTGCCCACCTGTGAGTCAAAGAAAACCAAAGGCTCGTCAGCCAGTTCAGATAACGCAATGCTGGCACGCGTTGCCAGCCGATGGGTGTGGTGTACCAGCGCATACATCGGCTCGGACAGTAACAGCTGATAGTCGAGGGTTTCCGGCAGTTGGGTATTGCGCATCACGCCCAGATCCAGCTGCCCTTCCCCCAGCGGAGCCAGCTGCTGGCGGGTATTAATCTCCTGCATCCGCAGATGAACTGCCGGGTAGTGCTGACGAAATGCAGATAACGCATCCGATACCCGGCGGATAAATGGCGCTGAAGAGGTAAACCCGATGCGCAGTTCACCTTCTTCCCCTCTGTGCAGGCGCGCGGCCTTTTCAGCGGCCTTTGCCACGTTCAGCAAGATGGCGCGTGCATCCTGTAGAAACTGTTGCCCGGCAGCCGTCAGCTGCACGCTGCGGTTGGTTCTGGCAAACAGTCGGGCACCGGTTTGCTGCTCCAGAATGCGAATTTGCTGACTAAGGGGCGGCTGAGAAATATTCAGGCGCTGGGCAGCGCGGCCAAAATGTAGTTCTTCAGCCACGGCAATAAAGTAACGCAGATGACGCAATTCGATATTCATACTTTAGAGATATGATTTGAGAGTATTAAGATATTAGACAGTATATTCGCACTTTTTTACCCTGTCAGTGATAACTTTCAGCTATCTGTCACCAGGGATCTTCCGTGAACCATTCCAGTCAGGCCGTTACGCTTACTCAACCCGCTGAACCGTCGGTTTTTCCCGTTCCGCTAGAGGATCCGGCACATTTTATCCGGCGCGGAACGCCGCAGTTTATGCAGGTTACGCTGGCCCTGTTCTCTGCCGGGCTGGCCACCTTTGCGTTACTTTATTGCATACAACCCATTCTTCCGGTGCTGTCACAGCAGTTTGCTGTCTCACCCGCCGCCAGCAGTATCTCCCTGTCTATTGCCACCGGCTTTATGGCGCTGGGGTTACTGTTTACCGGCCCGCTTTCGGATCGTGTGGGGCGCAAGTCGGTAATGGTGAGCAGCCTGCTGCTGGCAGCGCTGTTTACGCTGCTGTCCGCCATGATGCACAGCTGGCACGGCATTTTGCTGATGCGGGCGCTGACCGGCCTGGCACTGAGTGGAGTTGCCGCCGTCGGGATGACGTATTTGAGTGAAGAAATCCACCCCAGCGTAGTGGCCTTTTCCATGGGGCTGTATATCAGCGGTAATTCCATTGGCGGCATGAGCGGACGGCTGATCAGTGGGGTGATCACCGATTTTAGCAGCTGGCGCATGGCGGTGGCGGTGATTGGCTGCGGCGCACTGGCCTCCGCCCTGATGTTCTGGAAAATCCTTCCCCCTTCTCGCCATTTTCACCCGGCTTCGCTGCGGCCGCGCAGTCTGCTGATTAACTTCCGCCTGCACCTGCGTGACAGCGGTTTACCCCTGCTGTTTATCGAAGGCTTTCTGCTGATGGGAGCCTTTGTCACCCTGTTTAACTATATTGGTTATCGCCTGCTGGCCGCGCCATTTTCGCTGAATCAGGCGACTGTTGGGCTGTTGTCAGTGGTTTATCTGACCGGCTCATGGAGCTCGCCGAAAGCCGGTGCCATGACGAATAAATATGGTCGCGCTCCGGTACTGCTGTTTTCGGTGGTACTGATGTTAACGGGTATGCTGGTCACCCTGTTCAACAACATCTGGCCAATCCTGGCGGGTATGATGCTGTTTGCGGCCGGTTTCTTCGCCGCACATACGGTCGCCAGTGGCTGGATTGGTGCCCTCGCGCGGCGCGCCAGAGGTCAGGCGTCGTCATTGTATCTGTTCAGCTACTATCTTGGCTCGAGCGTGGCAGGCACCGCCGGCGGTATGTTCTGGCACGACTACGGCTGGGCAGGTATTACCCTGTTTATCAGCCTGCTGCTAATCCTGGCGTTACTGACCGGCCTGCGCTTGAGCACCAGACAGTTATAATCCCCCGCCGCCATTTTTTGCTGCAGAATAGGGGATTCTCTGCAGCAAAAAATGGCGTAATGCGTTAACATAATAGTATGTTGTAACTAATTGGAGTCGGATATGGTTCAGGGGCAATGTGTTGAGGCACTGCATCGTTGTATCAACCAGCTGGAGGGCGCGCTGGCCACGCTGCAACAGCAAATCGCTGAGATCAGGCTGGTAGCGGCACGGGTGTTTACCCTGCCGGAGATTGAAAAAGGCCAGGAGCACGATGAACTGACCACGATTGCCGTTGAACAGCACCTCGGTCAGGAGGCGCTACAGCGCGCAACTGCTCACTACCGCCGTCTCTTTATGCAGCATCAGTCTGAACGGCTGAGCACCAAGGCAGCAGTACGTCTGCCCGGCGCACTCTGCCTGCAAGCCCCTCCTGCGCAGGCTGATTCACTGTCACAGCAGGTGGATCATATTAATCAGCTAAAGCAGCAGCTGGAGCAGATTATTACCGTCGATTCAGGGCTGAGCAGCGAAGCACGGTTTGAGTTTGTCCACCAGCATCTGCCGGGGCTGATTACACTCAATGCCTATCGCTCGCTGACGCTGTTACGCACACCGGATTCCGTGCGCTTTGGCTGGGCAAATAAGCATATTATCAAAAATGTCAGCCGCGAAGAGATGCTGCACAAGCTGGAGAAAAGCCTGCAGGCTGGGCGAGCCGTTGCCCCCTGGAGCCGCGAGCAGTGGGCGGAGAAAGTCAGTGAAGAAATTGAGTTGTTGCGGTCGCTGCCGCAGAATGCAGCGCTAAAAATTAAGCGTCCGGTGAAGGTGCAGCCTATTGCCCGGGTCTGGTATTCCGATCAGCAGCGTCAGGTGCAGCTGGCCTGCCCCTCCCCGCTGCTGGTGGTGTCTAACCTGAACCAGAGCGTAGCGCAACTGGGCGAATTGCTGAATTATAATGCCGACAGCATCACTCATCGTCATAAACCGGCAGCGCAGCCGCTGTATCTGCTGATCCCGCGGCTGCATCTGTACAGCACTTACCCGCTGTAACGTCTGACTGTCAGGCTTTCAAACTGCCTGTCATCGCTTCCGGGCGCACCCAGTCATCAAACTGCGCTTCGGTTAAGCCCATTTGTAGCGCTGACTGTTTCAGCGTCAGCCCTTCTTTATGGGCTTTTTTGGCGATCTGTGCCGCTTTGTCATAGCCTGTGTGGGTATTCAGCGCGGTTACCAGCATCAGTGAGTCATTCAACAGTTGCGTAATGCGCTGACGGTTTGGCTCAATGCCTGCGGCGCAGTGATGGTTAAAACTGTCGATACCGTCAGCCAGTAGTCGTACTGACTGCAGGAAATTATGGATGATCATTGGCCGGTAGACATTCAGTTCAAAGTTGCCGGAGGCACCGCCAATATTAATCGCCACATCGTTACCCATTACCTGACAACACAACATGGTCAGTGCTTCACACTGGGTGGGATTAACTTTGCCCGGCATAATCGAGCTGCCCGGTTCATTTTCCGGAATGGCCAGCTCACCAATGCCGCAGCGCGGCCCCGATGCCAGCCAGCGCACATCATTGGCAATTTTCATTAGTGAAGCCGCCAGCCCTTTCAGCGCACCATGCGCCTGCACCAGCGCATCACAGGTTGCCAGTGCCTCAAACTTATTTGGCGCAGTGATAAACGGCAGTCGGGTTAACGCTGCCAGTTCCTGCGCGACCCGCTGCGCGTATTCGGGGTGAGTATTCAGACCGGTACCCACCGCGGTACCGCCCAGCGCCAGTTCGGCCAGATGATCGACGGCAAAGCGGATATGACGCTGACTGTGTGCCAGCATCGCCACCCAGCCCGATATTTCCTGTCCTAACGTCAGCGGCGTTGCATCCTGCAAATGGGTACGGCCGATTTTGACAATATCGTTAAAGGCGCTGGCTTTCTGCTGCAGCGTGCCCTGTAACGCCTGTAGCTGCGGCAGCAAATGCTCCAGCAGTGCGCGCACGCCCGCCACGTGCATGGCGGTGGGGAAAACATCATTAGAACTCTGGCTTTTATTAACGTCATCATTGGGATGCACCCGCCGCGCCATGCCCCGCTCGCCGCCCAGTAATTCGCTGGCGCGGTTGGCCAGCACCTCATTGAGGTTCATATTGGTCTGAGTACCAGAGCCGGTTTGCCAAACCGCCAACGGAAACTCGCCGCTGTGGCGATCTGCCAGCACTTCGTCTGCGGCCTCAATAATTGCCGCCGCCCGCTCCTGCGGCAGCAGACCGAGATCGGCATTTACTTTGGCGGCCGCCCGTTTAGTGAGCGCCAGCGCGTGGATCAGTTCCGGCGGCATTTTTTCGGTGGAAATCTTAAAATGTTCCAGAGAACGCTGGGTCTGCGCTCCCCAGAGTTTATCCGCCGCAACCTCAACCGCCCCCATGGAGTCGGTTTCAACGCGTAAATCAGCCATGCAGTTCTCCTTAAAGTATCAACGGTGTCACAGCCCATATCGCACGTGATAAGGAACTGTCACGCAGGTTAAAATTTACTAAACAATAATTTAACATTATGCTCATCTGAGGCTGTCAGAATACCCCAATAATTCCTAATAACGCCAAACCGCAGCTGCAGAATTACGGCTGACGATAACAAAGATAATTGGTAAGCTTTGCCACCATCAACGGGGCACAGATTAAGTGTGTTATCCCGGTGCAACATTTTCAAATTCAGCAGTGTTAACCAGCGTTAAAACCAAAAAGGACAATCAAAATGAAAAAAACCCGTATTGCAGTCGGGGTTATCGTCGCCCTGGGGGTAATTTGCACGGCCAGCGCCTGGTACACCGGAAAACAGCTGGAAAAAAACAGGGTTAAGCTGGTTCAGCGGGCAAACGATCAGCTTCACGCCTTTGCTCCCGGCAGCGGTCTGCATGTGACCTTACGCGACTATCAGCGCGGCATTTTTAGCAGCCATACGCGTATTGTGGTGCAGTCGGCTTCCCAAACGGAAGATACCGGTTCTTTGAAACCGGGCCAGACCATTGAGTTTAAGGAAAATATCAGTCATGGCCCCTTCCCGCTGGCACAGTTGAAGAAGTTTAACCTGCTGCCGGCACTGGCATCCTTCCATACCGAGATGCTGCCAACCGACGTAGCCAAAAAACTGTTTGATTTGACTAAAGGCCAGTCAGCGTTCCAGGCGGAAACCCGCCTGGGCTACGGCGGCGCTACCGATTCTGTCATTCGTTTCTTACCGATCAGCTGGCAGGATGCGCAAACCAACGATCGCATCGCTTTTGATGGCGGTACACTGGACGTCAGCGCCGATAAGCATGGCGATAAAATGAAAGTGAAAGCGGGTATCGGCAATCTGCTGCTGGCAGTGAAAAATCAGCTGGGTGTACCGGTACAGTTCACCATTAACGGGCTGACACTGGACGCAGACAGCCACCTGAGCGCGGAGAGTCTGCGCGTGGGCGAGCAGAAAATGGCTATCAACAGCGTCACCGCCAGCATGAATAACAAAGAGATAGTGAAAGCGGAAGGGCTGGATGCCAATTCCACCTTTGATTCCAAAGGCGAGCTGATTTCCGGCAATATCGCTTATCAGCTGAACAGGCTGGCGCTGCAGGGGCAGGATTTAGGCCAGAGTAAGCTGACGCTGAACCTGACTGATTTCGAGGCTGCCGCCATCAAGGCCTTTACCACCAGTTATAACCAGCAGATCCAGGCGCTGGCCAGTGACAGCCAGCTGCAGAACGATCCTGACCTCTATCAGTCACGGCTAAACGATATTCTGCTCAGCAACCTGCCGCTGCTGATGAAGGGACATCCAGGTATCAGC
Organism: uncultured Erwinia sp.; assembly: GCA_945290265.1. GTDB lineage: Bacteria > Pseudomonadota > Gammaproteobacteria > Enterobacterales > Enterobacteriaceae > Erwinia. The sequence goes on along the minus strand of CALYQW010000021.1, from coordinate 6,663 downwards.
ATTACCCCATTCAGCTGGAAGAACAGCAGAGGCGAAAGTAGCCTGAATCTGGCAGTGCGCTTTAACGATCCTTCCTTTGCCACCAGCAATGCGCCGTCTCCGGTCTCTGACATCGAACGTATGCTGCAATCGGTGGACGGTAAGCTGGCCGTTTCCATCCCAATGGCTACCCAGTTGATGACCCAGCTGGCGCTGGTGGAAGGCCATCCGCAGGATGAAGCCACCCGCCTGGCGGAGCAGCAGGTTAAAGGGCTGTCGGCCATGGGACAGATGTTCAAGCTGACCACCGAAAAAGATAACGCCATCCAGGCCAGCCTGCAGTACGGTGCCGGTGAAGTCACCTTTAACGGTGAAAAACAGCCGCTGGATCGTTTTCTGTCACGCTTTTTCCTCGGCGGTGAGCCGCAGCCAGATCATTAATCCTTCACGGGGTGCTGCACGGCACCCCGCTTTTATCCAGTTAACGCTGAGTATTTCAGCAACCAAACCTGCCGTTGCGCAAATATCTGGTATCCGTTGTCCGGTTGTTTCTATAATGTGCTGCACTTTATCCACATCATCGTGAGAGTGCCGACATGATCGACCGCCAGCTTCCCCTGACAGATATCCACCGCCATCTTGACGGCAATATTCGTGCGCAAACCATCCTTGAACTTGGCCGGGAATTTTCCCTTGCTCTGCCGGGCAATACACTGGAAACGTTGCGTCCTCATGTACAGGTCATGCAAAATGAGCCGGATCTGGTCAGCTTTCTGCAAAAGCTGGACTGGGGTGTGAAGGTGCTCGGCTCGCTGGATGCCTGCCGCCGGGTGGCACAGGAAAATGTGGCGGATGCCGCCCGCGCCGGTATCGACTATGCCGAGCTACGTTTTTCTCCCGGCTATATGGCCATGAGCCACGGGCTGCCGATTGTTGGCGTGGTGGAAGCGGTGATTGACGGCGTTCATGCCGGCTGCCGCGAGCATCAGATTGACGTGCAGCTGATTGGTATTATGAGCCGGACGTTCGGTGAGGATGCCTGCCTGCGCGAGCTGGAAGCTTTGCTGGCTCATCGTGACGGGATAGTGGCGCTGGATTTAGCTGGTGACGAACTGGGCTTCCCCGGCCAGCGTTTCCTCAGCCACTTTAACCGCGCGCGTGATGCCGGAATGCGCATCACCGTACATGCCGGTGAGGCCGCCGGTCCTGAAAGTATCTGGCAGGCGATCCGTGAACTGGGGGCAGAGCGTATCGGTCACGGGGTAAAAGCGGTGGAAGATCCTGATCTGATGCACTGGCTGGCGGAGAAAGAGATTGGTATTGAGTGCTGCCTGACCTCGAATATTCAAACCAGCACCGTGCCATCGCTGGCGCAGCATCCTCTAAAAACCTTCCTTGAGCAGGGTATCCTGGCAACGCTGAATACCGACGATCCGGCGGTTCAGGGGATTGAAATTGGTCATGAATATCAGGTTGCCGCCCCGACAGCGGGTCTGAGCCTGCAGCAGATCCGCAGCGCGCAGGAAAATGGTCTGGCGATTGCATTTTTAAGTGACAGCGAGAAAGACGCTATCCGTCAACGTGTTGCCAGCCGCAATAACTAAACCAATCGACGAAAGCCCCTGGCTGACCAGCAGGGCTTTCGTTTGCTTTGCCTCTACTCTTAAGATCCGGAGTGAATAAAAAATCTAGCGCAGCGACAGCGTCTTGCGCTGCTGAGCCGACTGGATCCCCAGTTCAATCAGCTCCATCACCTGAATTGCCTCCTCCGGCTTAACCGGATTTTCTCCGCGCCCGTTGATGGCATCACAGACAGCGGCATAGTACGCCGGGTAGTAACCGGCCAGCGTTGGCAGGGCCTGGCGGATCACATCATCGTTACTGGCAAGGGTTAAATCCCCGTCGCGCATATCGGTTCCCCAGTCTGCCTGTGGCGGAAAGTTGCCATTGCGCAACAGCTCTTCCTGCGGGTCGATCCCGTACTTAATATAGCTGCCTGCGGTGCCGTGGATCTGATAACGGGGAGATTCCGCCGCCGCCAGCAGGCTACCATGCAGCACCACCCGCAGCTGCGGATAAATCAACGTCACGTGAAAATAGTCGGTTGCCTGCGCGCCGTTGCGCAACTCCGCCAGGTCGGCGTTAATCGCAACCGGGTTGCCGAACAGCTGCAGCGCCTGATCGATCAGGTGCGGCCCCAGGTCATACCAGATCCCGCTGCCTGCGCCCTGCTGTTCACGCCAGCGCTGACTTACCTGCGGACGGAAGCGATCGAAATGCGATTCAAAATAGCGCACCTCACCCAGTTGCCCCTGTGCCAGCAGATCTTTTACCGTCAGAAAGTCGCTGTCCCAGCGCCGGTTATGAAATACCGACAGCAGTAAACCTTTGGCTGCCGCGAGCGCGGTCAGCTCATAAGCCTGTGACAGTGTCACGGTAAACGGTTTATCCACCACCACATGTTTACCCGCATTAAGTGCCGCTTTGGCCAGCGGAAAATGGGTATCATTGGGGGTTGGAATAATAATTAAATCCACATCCGCCTGTCCGATCACTGCCAGAGGATCGTCAGCAACCCGGACATCAGGCCAGTCTGCCTGCACCTTTGTCGCATCACTGCTGGATACTGCCACCAGTTCCAGCCCGGGAGTCGCCGCGACTAACGGGGCATGGAATGTTTTACTGGACATACCGTAGCCCAGCAGACCGACACGGAGGATATCTTTCATCAGGTTCCCTTAGCGCCCGGCAAACCAGGCGTGATTATTGAAGCCGGTTGGTATCCACACAGCGGACAGCCTCAGAAAACAAAGGCCTGACCGTTGCAACGGGTAAAATTGCGCGCCCCCCCCTCTGACGTTGAAGGGTTGCCGAAATAAATCTGCCCTCTATACTGGAGCAATTTTCTGCTCGCGCAAGCGGCAAAATGGCTGAAACCGAAACCGACAGCCGTGACTTATCTTTCATCCGGCAGTACGGCAGAGCGCGTATCGCCAACAGCGTAGTCAAAAGGATACCGTGAATAAAGAAACAAACACCCGAATTGCCGGCTGGCTGATTGTGCCGCTGGCCTGGCTGCTGCTTAACCTGCTTACCAACGTGCTGGTACTGTCAACCTGGCTAAATGCGCTGTTTAATCCGCTGCTGCGCGCGGTGCTGTTCAGCCCTTCTTCCAGCGTGCTGTGGCCGTGGCTGGCCTCGGTGGTGACCGCCGTGCTGATGCTGGCTTACACCGGCTGGGTCAGCTGGCTGTTCTGCCAGCGTTCGCGGCGGGTAACGCGCCATTTCATTGTGTTCTCATTGTTGACGGTGCTGCTGGCGGTAAAATCTTTCGCTTTCTCACCGGTTTCCGATCACTCCGCGCTGTTCAACCTGTTGATTACCCTGCTGGCAGCCAGTACTCTGGTGCCCTATTTTAAACGATCCCGGCGGGTAAAGGTTACTTTCACCAGGCCGTAGTGCTGAAAAAACAGCCAAAAATTTAATGCTGAGTGCGCTATCAGAATCCACTGACTGCCCGGAGGTTGTGATAGTACGTCCGATCGCAGATAATATTTGTTATATGTCGGTGCTGGATCCCCCACTACCGTCCGCGACATCCCCTGACGGGTGCGTGTCGGCTTTGTTTTTGTTTATTCACCGGGCTTATTAATGACCGACTACCTGCTCCTTTTTATTGGCACCGTGCTGGTTAATAACTTCGTTTTAGTGAAGTTTCTCGGCCTTTGTCCATTTATGGGCGTTTCCAAAAAGCTGGAAACGGCGATTGGCATGGGACTGGCGACTACGTTCGTTATCACCCTGGCGTCGATATGTGCGTGGCTGGTAAATCACCTGATCCTGCTGCCTCTGGATCTGGTCTACCTGCGCACCATGGCCTATATACTGGTGATTGCCGTGGTCGTGCAGTTCACCGAGATGGTGGTGCGTAAAACCAGCCCGGATTTATATCGTCTGCTGGGGATCTTCCTGCCGCTGATCACCACTAACTGTGCCGTGCTGGGCGTGCCGCTGCTAAGCGTTAACCTCAACCACACGTTTCTACAGGCGGCGCTGTATGGTTTCAGTGCCTCGCTAGGCTTCTCGCTGGTGATGGTGCTGTTTGCCGGTATCCGCGAACGTCTGGTGCTGGCCAATGTGCCTGCCCCGTTTAAAGGTTCCTCCATTGCGCTGGTCACCGCCGGCCTGATGGCGCTGGCGTTTATGGGCTTCAGTGGGCTGGTGAAATTCTGATGAGTGCGATTTGGATTGCTGTTGCAGTACTGAGCGCGCTCAGTTTGGTGTTTGGCGGAATACTCGGTTACGCCTCGCGCCGCTTTAAAGTTGAAGAAGATCCGATTGTCGAACAGATTGACGCGCTGCTGCCACAGAGTCAGTGCGGTCAGTGCGGCTACCCCGGCTGCCGCCCGTATGCGGATGCGGTGGGTAATAACGGTGAAATGATCAATAAATGCGCCCCCGGCGGTGAGCAGACGATGCTTAAGCTGGCGGAGCTGATGAACGTCGAGCCCCAGCCGCTGGGCGAAGAACAGGCTGCTGAACCTGAGCGCATGATTGCCTGGATTGATGAAGCCAACTGTATCGGCTGCACCAAATGTATTCAGGCCTGTCCGGTTGACGCCATTGTGGGTGCCACCCGCGCAATGCACACCGTACTCAGCGATCTCTGCACCGGCTGCGATCTCTGCGTTGCTCCCTGCCCGACCGACTGCATTGAAATGCGGCCGGTTGCCACTACGACCGCCAACTGGAAATGGGATCTGCATACCATTCCGGTTCGGGTTATTCCTGTAGAAAGTCATGCGTAATCTGCTCAACTGGTTTAAAAAAGACAGAATCTGGGACTTTGACGGTGGCATTCATCCACCGGAGATGAAGACCCAGTCCAGCCGCGCCCCGCTGCGCCAGCTGCCGCTGCCTGCGCGGCTGATCCTGCCGCTGAAACAACATATTGGCAGCGAAGGTGAAATTTGCGTACAGCCAGGCGACCGGGTGCTGCGCGGCCAACCGCTGACCCGTGGCAATGGTAAAATGCTGCCGATCCATGCCCCCACTTCCGGCCAGGTAAGCAAAATCGCGCCGCATATGACCGCGCATCCGTCAGCGCTGGCGGAAATGTGCATATTTATAGAGCCGGACGGTGAAGATCGCTGGTGTGAAAAACAGCCGCTCAGCGACTATCGCCAGTGTTCTCGTCCTGAGCTGGTTACCCGCCTGCACCAGGCCGGAGTTGCCGGACTGGGGGGAGCGGGTTTCCCTACCGCCACAAAATTACGCGGTGGTCTGCGTGGGGTGAATACCCTGATTATCAATGCCGCCGAGTGCGAGCCCTATATCACCGCCGACGACCGCCTGATGCAGGAATGTGCCGCCGAGATCCTGACCGGCAGCCGCATTCTGGCCTGGGTGCTGCAGGCTGAGCGGGTGCTGATTGGTATTGAAGATAACAAGCCGGAAGCCATTACCGCGCTACAGCAGGCGCTGGGCAAGGATAACGATCTGCAGCTCCGGGTGATCCCCACCAAATATCCGTCCGGCGGAGCCAAACAGCTGACCAAAATCCTTACCGGTCTGGAAGTGCCGCACGGCGGTCGCTCGACCGATATTGGCGTGCTGATGCAGAACGTCTGCACGGCGTATGCGGTTAAGCGGGCGATTATTGATGGCGAGCCGCTGACCGAGCGGGTAGTGACACTGACCGGCGAGGCAGTGCAGCAGCCCGGTAACGTCTGGGGCCGTCTGGGTACGCCGGTTTCCCATTTGTTGCAACATGCCGGTTTTAGCCCATCAGCGCAGCAGATGGTAGTGATGGGCGGGCCGTTAATGGGCTTTACCCTGCCATCCCTTGATGTGCCGGTGGTTAAAATTACCAACTGTATTCTTGCCCCTACCGCCAGCGAGATGGGCACAAAACAGCCGGAGCAAGGCTGTATTCGCTGCAGCGCCTGTGCCGATGCCTGCCCCGCCGCGCTGCTGCCGCAGCAGCTGTACTGGTACAGTCGCGGTGGCGATCATGACAAGGCGAAAGCCCACAATATTGCTGACTGCATTGAATGCGGTGCCTGTGCCTATGTCTGTCCGAGCAATATCCCGCTGGTGCAGTATTACCGTCAGGAAAAAGCCGAGATTCAGGCGATCGAGCTGGAAGCCTCACGTACCGCGCAGGCCAAAGCCCGCTTTGAAGCCCGTCAGGCGCGCCTGGAGCGGGAAAAACTGGCGCGGGAAGCCAAACATCAGCAGGCTCGCGAGAGCAGTGCTGCCCGCAATCCGGATGCGCTGAATGCGGCGCTGGCGCGCGCGGAAGCATCACAACCCGCGCCAACTGAGGCAGAAGAACAGGCACGTCAGGCTGATGCCAGAGCGCTACAGGCACAGCAGCAGGCCAGTAACGAACCGGTTACCCGCCAGGCATCCGATCCTCGTAAAGCCGCGGTGGAAGCCGCTATTGCGCGGGCGAAAGCGAAAAAAGTCAGCCCGGCAGAATCTGCCAGTGAAACCGTCGCAGACAGCGCCGAAGCCGATCCGCGTAAAGCGGCGGTGGCTGCCGCTATTGCCCGTGCTAAGGCGAAGAAGGCCGCGCAGAGCGGCAGCGAAACGCCAGCTGAGCCTGCCGCTGACAGCGCAGAGGTCGATCCGCGTAAAGCGGCGGTGGCTGCCGCTATTGCCCGTGCTAAGGCGAAGAAG
>CALYQW010000020.1 GCA_945290265.1 uncultured Erwinia sp. | reverse complement strand
GATATCGGCATGGTTTTTCAGAATTATGCCCTGTTTCCGCATATGACGGTGGCGGAAAACCTGGCGTTTCCGCTGAGCATCCGCCATCTGAGCAAGAGCGATATCAGACAGCGGGTCAGTAAAATCCTCGATATGATCAAACTGACCGATCTGGCCGATCGCTACCCGGCACAAATGTCCGGCGGTCAGCAGCAGCGCGTGGCGCTGGCCAGGGCGCTGGTATTTGAGCCGAAGCTGGTGCTGATGGATGAACCGCTGGGGGCGCTGGATAAACAGCTGCGTGAGCATATGCAAATGGAAATCAAGCAGCTGCACGATCTGCTGGGGCTGACGATTGTTTATGTGACTCACGATCAGAGTGAAGCGATGACCATGTCCGATCGGGTGGCAGTATTTAATGACGGCATGATCCAGCAGCTTGATCACCCGGCGAAGCTGTATGAACAGCCGGAAAATGCCTTTGTCGCCGGCTTTATCGGTGAAAATAACAGCCTGCTGGCTACCTGCTGCGGCCACGAAGGGGATTACTATCGCGTGCGTCTGGATGATAACAGCGAACTGAGCGCGCTACGGGTTCGCCCCAGCTCACCGGGTAAAAAGATCCAGCTCAGCATCCGGCCGGAACGAATTAACGTCAACGCGGCGCAGCCGGGCGATCAGCAGGCCACAGCACGGGTCCAGCAGTTTATCTATCTGGGTGATCATGTGCGTATGCTGACCGAGGTCGCCGGGCAGGGGAACTTTATGGTGAAACTGGCGGCGGGAAAAATGGATCAGCGCTGGCAGGCGGGCAGTGAGGTACTGCTGTCATGGCAACCGCAACATCTGCGCGCTCTGGACGTAATATTACAGTAGTTTTGGCTCTTGACCCGGGCTGATTGGTCCACTGCGTGGTGCTGGTTTTGTTGTTTGTGTTTTAAAAGCCAGGGCAGGTCAACTACATGTCACCATCCCGTTTCACGGGCTGGTGACAAGGGGAGCACATCGCCGGTGGCTGGCCGAGACCAGCCCATAGTTCCGGGTCTTGAGCGTTACTGCTCGTCTGCCTGTTTCGACTGGATCGCCGTCAACGCAATGGTATAAACAATATCATCCACCAGCGCTCCGCGTGACAAATCGTTCACTGGCTTGCGCATACCCTGAAGCATCGGCCCAATAGAAATCAAATCGGCTGAACGTTGCACCGCTTTATAGGTGGTATTACCGGTATTCAGATCCGGGAAAATAAACACCGTAGCACGTCCCGCTACCGGTGAATTCGGTGCTTTGGACTTCGCCACATCCGCCATAATCGCTGCGTCATACTGCAGCGGGCCATCGATCACCAGATCCGGACGCTTTTCCTGCGCCAGGCGCGTAGCCTCACGCACTTTCTCCACATCGCTACCGGCACCGGAATTACCGGTGGAGTAGGAGATCATCGCCACCCGTGGCTCAATACCAAAGGCGGCTGCGGAATCGGCTGACTGAATGGCGATTTCTGCCAGCTGCTCCGGGTTCGGATCCGGGTTGATGGCACAGTCGCCATAAACCAGCACCTGCTCCGGCAGCAGCATAAAGAACACCGATGACACCAACGAGCTGTTCGGCGCGGTTTTAATCAGCTGCAGCGGTGGACGAATGGTGTTGGCAGTAGTATGCACCGCACCGGACACCAGGCCATCGACTTCGTTACGCTCCAGCATCATGGTGCCGAGCATCACGTTATCTTCCAGCTGCTCCTGAGCCACCACTTCGGTCATCCCTTTGCTTTTGCGCAGTTCAACCAGACGCTCAACATACTGACCGCGCACCACCGCCGGGTCGATAATCTCGACGCCGGCACCGAGGGTCACGCCCTGGGCGGCCGCTACGCGATGCACCTCATCCGGGTTCCCCAACAGCACGCAAGTGGCAATACCGCGTTCGGCACAGAGTGCGGCAGCCTTCACGGTACGCGGTTCATCGCCTTCCGGCAGCACGATACGTTTGGCGGCGGCGCGCGCCAGTTCGGTTAACTGGTAGCGGAAGGCCGGTGGTGACAGACGGCGGCTGCGCTCAGATGCGGCGGTCAGCGAGTCGATCCAGCTGGCATCAATATGACTGGCGACATACTCCTGCACCCGCTCAATGCGCTGACTGTCGTCCGGCGGCACTTCCAAATTAAAGCTCTGCAGGTTCAGTGAGGTTTGCCAGGTATTGGTTTCCACGGTAAATACCGGCAGGCCGGTCTGGAAAGCGCGTTCACACAGCGCCTTCACCGGGGGATCGATAGAGTAACCGCCGGTCAGCAGGATGGCACCAATCTCCACGCCGTTCATCGCCGCCAGGCAGGCGGAAACCAGCACGTCGGGGCGATCGGCGGACGTCACCAGCAGTGACCCCGGGCGGAACAGCTCCAGCATATTTGGCAGGCTGCGGGCGCAGAAGGTGACGGATTTAATACGGCGTTCATTGATATCGCCGGCATTCACTACGCTGGCTTTAAGATGGTTGCACATATCAATCGCGCGGGTGGCAATCAGATCAAAGCTCCAGGGCACGCAGCCCAGCACCGGCAGCGGGCTGTTAGCAAACAGCTGTTTTGGATCGATATTGGCCACGCTGGCTTTGTTAGAATCGTCAAAAATTTCCGACAGATCGGGACGGGTGCGTCCCTGCTCATCCACCGGCGCATTCAGCTTATTGATGATCACGCCAGCGATACTTTTATTTTTGCTGCCGCCGAAGCTACTTTGCGTCAGTTCAATCTGCTCTTTCAGCTGAGCCGGAGAGTCATTACCCAGTGACATCACAAACACGATTTCCGCATTCAGGGTGCGGGCAATTTCGTAGTTCAGCGCCTGGGCAAACTGATGTTTGCGGGTTGGTAACAGACCTTCCACCAGAACCACTTCGGCATCTTTGGAATTTTCGTGGTAGCGGGCGATAATCTGTTCCATCAGCACATCCTGCTGACTGGCACCTAACAGCGACTCAACCTGGCTCATAGCCAGCGGTTCAGCGGTAGGAATATCGGAGGTCTTACGGATAATCGAGGTGGTATGGTCAGGGCCATCGCCACCGGAACGCGGCTGGGCAATAGGCTTAAAGACGCTGAGACGAACCCCCTTACGTTCCATGGCACGCACCACGCCCAGGCTGACGCTGGTCAGGCCGACGCTGATGCTGGTAGGGATCAACATAATAGTACGGGACATAATAATCTCTCCTCAGAACCGGCCTGGCGCACAACGTCAGGCGTCGACCGGGCCGGGTTCCTGATACCCGACAGAATGGATTTTACGGGCGCAGCTGAATCGACGGACTGTCGGCGGCGCGCTGGTGGATAATTCTGCGTGTAAACTGGTGTCAAAACAACTCCGCCAACCTGCGCTGACGGAGAAAACTGAAATTAAGCGGTCAGACGGCTGGCATCCTGAGCTATCACCAGCTCTTCATTAGTTGGGATCACCAGCGCCGGGCGGGTGCCTTCTTTATTAATGAAGCCTGATTTGCCGAAGCGGGCATCCAGATTGCGCTGGTGGTCAACCTCAAAGCCCAGCACGCCCAGTTTGTTCAGCGCCAGTTCACGTACCAGCGAGGAATTTTCACCGATACCGCCGGTAAAGATAACCGCATCCAGACGACCGTCCATCAGCGCCGCGTAGGAGCCGATATATTTTGCCAGGCGGTGGCAGTAAACATCCAGCGCGCGTTTGGCGTCTTCTTTGGTATCGTAGTTATCTTCAACGTAGCGGCAGTCGCTGGTCACTTCGGTCAGACCCAGCAGGCCGGACTCTTTGGTCAGCATGGCGTTAATCGCATCAACGCTCATGCCCAGGGTATCGTGCAGGAAGAACACGATGGCCGGATCGATATCGCCACTGCGGGTCCCCATCACCAGACCTTCCAGCGGCGTCAGTCCCATCGAGGTATCGACGCTGATACCGTTACGGATAGCGGTGACCGAGCCGCCGTTACCGAGATGGCAGGTGATCACATTCAGCTCTTCAACCGGCTTATTCAGCAATTCTGCTGCCTGACGGCTGACATAGTAGTGGCTGGTGCCATGCGCGCCATAGCGACGCACGCCGTGTTCCTTATACAGGGCATACGGCAGGGCGTAGAGATAAGACGCTTGCGGCATGGTCTGATGGAAGGCGGTATCAAATACGGCAACATTTTTATCTGACAGATGCGGGAAGTTTTTCATCGCTTCGTCAATCCCGATCAGGTGTGCCGGGTTGTGCAGCGGGGCAAATGACGAGGCGTCTTTGATGCCCTGGATCACATTGCTATCAATCACCACGGATTGCGTATACTGCTCACCGCCATGCACGATGCGGTGGCCGATGGCAACAATTTGTTCTGACAGTTCTGGTTTTTGTGCCAGAATATTGCCAACCATAAAGTTAAGCGCTTCGCTGTGGGCAGCACCGGCACCCAGACTGGATTCCTGTTTTGCACCATCCATTTTCCACTTGATACGGGCTTCAGGCAGGTGAAAACATTCAGCCAAACCAGACAGATAATCGTCGCCGGTTGCCGGATCGATGATGGCAAACTTAAGGGATGAACTGCCGCAGTTCAGAACCAGTACTAACTTACTCGACATGGAAAGTCCTATATAGTCAATGTTGCAAACCTACTTGCACTGGTGAAAGAATCAGCAACCAGCAGCAAGCTGACAAAATGATTATGTACAGAAAAACAGGCAGAAATATGCTGTTCATCAGCAAAAACTCAGTTTTTTACGTTTTTTTTATCTGTCCAGAGGTAAAACAGACACAGAATAAACCAGTGTAACCCGCTAAGACAAAATCTTTTGAGCATTGTTAGGTAAAGTTGTTTATTTACGTATTTATTTTAATTTTTATCGCTGAAGTTGAGGTTTACCATGGCGAATGAATCAGGCACTGTCGGTTGGTTCCGGCTGTTTCAGCTTGGACAACATTATATGAAAACCTGGCCGATGGAGAAACGTCTGGCACCGGTGTTTGCAGAAAACCGGGTCATTCGTGCCACCCGCTTTGGTATTCGCGTGATGCCGCCGTTGGCGGTGTTTACCCTGTGCTGGCAGATTGCCCTTGGCGGGCAGCCTGGACCGGTGGTGGCAACGGCACTGTTTGCCTGTAGCCTGCCCCTGCAGGGGCTGTGGTGGCTGGGTAAGCGCTCGGTAACGCCGTTACCGCCAACGTTGTTGAACTGGTTTCATACGGTGCGTGAAAAACTGCAGCAGGCCGGGCAGGCGGTAGCGCCAGTTGAAGGTAAGCCTGACTATCAGGCGCTGGCAGAGGTGCTAAAACGTGCTTTCAGCCAGCCGGATAATACGTTTTTAGACGATATTTAGCGTTGGGGCGCTGGGCTGGGAGGGGCTTTGCAGCTTTTTTTTAAGGGTCAGGGCACTTTCGCTGCGCGAAAGCTAAGGTCAAGGGCGTTTCACCATTCTGCTGCGCGGACTGGCGACGAGGGTCCTTCAGGCGCAAAGGCTTCTCGACCCCGTGCTTGCGGCGCCACATCGCCCGCTAAAGCGGGTTCCCTCGGCCACGCCAATTTCTGGCGGACTGGCGTGATTCGCCGTCCTGGCGAAGCACGCCTTTCACTGCCGTCCATGGCAGCTCATCCTGGAAATCAGCGTCACCTCGGCTCCGTTCCTGATGCCGCACTAAAGTCAATGACCAGGTCAGGGTCAAAGGCAGGTCACGGGCAACGGCCAGATCAACTGGCAGGGCGTCACAGTGAGGACTGGCTGATTTCGTCCAGTGACAGGCTAAAGCTGGGGACGAAAACCTGTAAAAAATAGTCTGTGGCCGGGCTGCGGCGCTGTTCAAGGGTTTTTTCGAGACGTGTTTTTGCCAGACTGAATTCGTGATTGCCCGCCGACAGTTCTTCCAGACATTTCAGATAGGCACACAGGCTGTCGGCCTGCTTGACAATCGTGCGCTCATCTTCATTGTGCTGCTGCTCATCCAGTAACGTCGTGTAGGCCGCGCGCAGTGCCTGCGGCAGCATTTCAATCAGCTTGTGACGGGCGATTTCTTCGATTTTTTTGTACTCATGGGCAATCTGCGCATTGTAGTATTTTACCGGGGTGGGTAAATCGCCGGTCAGCACTTCGCTGGCATCATGGTACAGGGCTATAAGCGCGATCCTGTCGGCATTCAGCGCGGCACCAAAAATTTGATTATTAATCACTGCCAGCGCATGGGCGACCATCGCCACTTGCAGGCTGTGCTCAGAGACGTTCTCAGCCTGCACATTGCGCATCAGCGGCCAGCGGGTGATCAGTTTCAGGCGGGAAAGGTGGGCAAAGAAGTGACTCTGGTTCATTGACAGTTTCCTTCAACCGGGCAGCCAACGCCGCCCAGTAGCTAAGACGGCAGTTACTGGCGGTAGCCGCTCAGGAAGCGGCCAAACTTGGTGATTGCAGCATCAAGATCGTCCACCCGCGGCAGGGTGACGATGCGTACATGGTCAGGATACGGCCAGTTAAAGGCGGTTCCCTGCACCAGCAGCACTTTCTCCTGCAACAGAAAATCCAGTACCATTTTCTGGTCATCCTTGATATTGAACTTCTTGCTGTCGATTTTAGGGAACATATATAGTGCGCCATCTGGCTTGATGCAGCTGACCCCGGGAATGTCATTAATCAGTTCCCAGGCACGCTGACGCTGGTCGTATAAACGGCCGCCGGGCTGAATAAATTCGCTGATACTCTGATAGCCGCCCAGCGCGGTCTGAATGGCGTGCTGTGCCGGAACATTGGCGCACAGACGCATCGAGGCCAGCATCTCCAGCCCTTCTATATAGCCTTTGGCATGCTTTTTCGGACCGCTCAGCACCATCCAGCCCTGACGGAAACCGGCAACCCGGTAGGTTTTGGACAGCCCGTTAAAGGTAATGGTCAACAGGTCAGGTGCCAGTGCTGCAATCGAATGATGGCGGGCGGCGTCGTAGAGAATTTTGTCGTAGATCTCGTCAGCATAAATAATCAGGTTATGCTGACGGGCAATTTCGACCACTTCCAGCAGCAGCTCTTTACTGTAGACTGCGCCAGTGGGGTTATTCGGGTTGATAATCACAATGCCGCGGGTGCGCGGGGTAATTTTACTGCGAATATCATCCAGATCCGGGAACCAGCCAGCCTCCTCATCACACATATAATGCACGGCCTTGCCGCCGGAAAGCGAAACGGAAGCGGTCCACAACGGGTAATCCGGGGCAGGAACCAGCATCTCATCGCCACTGTTTAACAGCGCCTGCATTGACTGCAGGATCAGTTCGGAGACGCCGTTACCGATATAGATATCTTCAACTGTGACATCGCGCATACCCCGCGCCTGATAATGCTGCATGATGGCTTTCCGCGCAGAATAAAGTCCTTTGGAATCACAATACCCCTGAGCGCCTGGTAAATTGCGGATTACATCCACCAGAATTTCATCCGGTGCCTCGAAGCCAAATGGTGCCGGATTGCCAATATTCAGTTTCAGAACTTTATTGCCTTCTTCTTCCAGACGCTTAGCTTCTTTCAATACCGGGCCGCGAATGTCGTAGCACACATTATCCAACTTGGTGGACTTATTAATTTGGGTCATTTACATCACCTTAGCGGACAGGAGAGCCACCTGCCATGAAAACAGAAATCAACACGCAATGTACTCCTCTCACCGGGTGTTTGAAAGCGGGATAAAGGGCTTTATCTGGTCAGAAGTCATTTTTCGCTATGCGCAAGCCGTAAAGGCCGCTAAAAGGCGGAGGAGAAAGTCACCCTAAGAATAGTTACTGCGGGTAAAACACAAGGGAGGATTAAGTAATACTGCATAAATCCCTGGCTTTCGAATTTTTCCAAAAGCACTACATGGATTTATCTCAATCCTTCCGGCTAGCGACTCAAACGTCATTATGGGAACATAATTGCTGCCGTTTCCTGTTTTTCTTTGCGTAAACTGTGCCTTCAGAGTGGGTTATTTATAAAAATTTACTTTAGCAATGAGAATATTTGTTTTCAGACTTAAAAAACAGACAGCAGTATGGCAGGATAGGTAACAGGAGAAAAACTACCAAGTATAGGGATGTATCTGAAGATAAAATCACCACATTCTGAACTTGCAATTGTTAAGTTTTTCTTAACATTGCAGTCTGCTTTTTAGTCTTTCCTGTTTTATACTCAACGACGTTTAAGACTAATCTATGCTATTTCCTCCACGGGAACGTGGTCAGGAAGGTTAAAATGCGATTTTCTGACGACATTGCCCCTTGCAGGGCCGTGCTGTCCGGCCGCAGAATATCAGACTACAGTATATTTTTGCATCATGTCGTCTTAACCATGATGCAAAGATAAAGCGCAAGCGAGGGATACTGAGTCTGCAGGAGCCAGTGATTAGGGCTGTCAGACATTTTTTTGATGGACTTGATAGCTCACTGTTACCTTATTATCCCTATGATAAATATGGTAATAGCACCAGGGTAGTTGTTAATATAATTTATAAAAGTGAAGAAAAATATGACTAGTGCAAATCGTTCGGTATTGAACCTTGACCTCGATCTGCTGAGAACTTTCGTGGCTGTTGCCGATCTGAACACCTTTGCGGCAGCCGCCGCTGCAGTGTGCAGAACACAGTCAGCGGTCAGCCAGCAGATGCAACGTCTGGAACAGCTGATTGGCAAAGAACTGTTCGCCAGACATGGACGTAATAAGCTGTTAACTGAGCATGGTATTCAGCTGTTGGGCTATGCCCGCAAAATCCTGCGTTTTAACGATGAAGCCTGTACATCACTGATGTACAGCGACATTCAGGGCGTGCTGAATCTCGGGGCCTCTGACGACACCTCCGACACCATCCTTCCTTTCCTGCTAAACCGGGTAACCTCTCTTTATCCCAAGCTGGCGATCGATGTCCGGGTGAAGCGTAATCCTTATATGATGGATATGCTGGCGCAGGGCGAAGTGGATCTGGTCGTCGCCACCTCCAGCCCGGCTAACTTCGCCTCGCAGGTGGTGCGGACTTCACCCACGTTGTGGTACTGCGCGGCGGATTTCGTTTTCCAGCCAAGTGAAGCGGTTCCGCTGGTACTGCTGGATGAACCAAATCCCTATCGTGATATGGCAATTGAATATCTGGACCAGGCGCGCATTCCATGGCGTATCTCTTACGTTGCTTCCACTCTCTCTGCGGTGCGTGCGGCGGTGAAAGCAGGTCTGGGTGTGACTGCCCGTCCGGTCGAGATGATGAGCCCCGATTTGCGCGTGCTGGGTGCGGCAGAAAGACTGCCGGGCCTGCCTGATACCCGCTATCTGCTGTGCCGCAATCAGAACAGCGACAACCCACTGGCACTGGCGATTTTTAATGCCCTGGAAACCAGCAACTGTCCTTACAACCTGAGTATGGATATGGCGACAGAAGCCTGGGCTGATGATGAGTAAGCGGTAAATTTATTCTCAGCCTGTCAGACCCCGGACAAACTTATTTTTAAGCCTTTCGGTTGATTTTAAAACTGAAAGGCTTTTTTTTTGATAATTTTAACATCCTCACCTTCCAGAAAAAGTCAATGCTTAGCCAGTTTGCCAGTCAAACTATGTTGACCAGCGTATTTTTCCCTAATCTGTTCCCCCATGACATCTATTGCGCGCGATTAGTTTATTTTCGTCGCTAAAAAACTGTCTGTTTTTTTATCAAATAGCCTCAAAGTGTGTGTTGGATCAAAAAAATACCCGCTTTAAGGGGAAGGAAAACCATCTGATTCCTGCCAAAATAGAAGGAATCAGTTTCTGTCTGTCTTCAGTGCGATTCGGTGAGCGAGCAAAACTGACACGATTTAGCTGCTTTAATAAGCATTGCATGTTAATAAAATGTCGTTTTTGTAAAATAGGCTGAAGAAACTTTTGTCAAAGTTGACAGAAGGTGAGTTAAAGGAGTAAAAACCCCATAAAAGCACGGACTAATCTTAAAAGTCCGTATTTTTTATGAGGTTTTTCATTCTTCCCTTAATAGATGTGGTGTGTCAACTGCCGACCAAAAGAGCAGAAACGCAAAACGCCACTTTATGGTGAGTAAGCAAGAGTATGTCAACAACCACAGATGTCATGGCCCATCACTGGGCATTCGCTGTTTTCCTTATCGTGGCTATTGGGCTTTGCTGCCTGATGTTAGCCGGAGCATGGTTCCTGGGCGGCAAAGCCCGGGGCAGGCATACAAATACCCCCTTTGAATCCGGTATTGCCTCTGTAGGCAGCGCAAAACTGCGCATGTCTGCGAAGTTTTATCTGGTTGCCATGTTTTTCGTTATCTTCGATGTTGAAGCACTCTATCTTTACGCCTGGTCAACTGCCATCCGCGAAAGCGGCTGGGTTGGCTTTGTGGAAGCCGCCATTTTCATTTTGGTCCTGCTTGCTGGTCTGGTTTACCTTGTTCGCATTGGCGCGCTGGACTGGGCTCCTGCCCGTCGTCGCTTCGATGTCAAGCCAACCACCATCTCGCACGCCAACCGTCCTAAGCAGTAACAGCGAGGCAATAACACATGGACTATACGCTTACCCGAATAGACTCCAGCGGAGATAACGATCGTTATCCCCTGCAGAAGCAGGAGACAGTCGGCGATCCCCTTGAAAAGCATGTTCATCAGAACGTGTATATGGGCAAACTGGAGCATGCGCTGCATGATCTGGTTAACTGGGGACGCAAGAACTCACTGTGGCCATTTAACTTCGGGCTTTCCTGCTGCTACGTAGAAATGACCACCTCCTTCACCGCCGTGCATGACGTGGCGCGCTTTGGTTCAGAAGTTATCCGCGCCTCCCCGCGTCAGGCTGACTTTATGGTGGTCGCCGGCACCTGCTTTACCAAAATGGCCCCGGTTATTCAGCGCCTTTATGACCAGATGCTGGAACCGAAATGGGTGATCTGCATGGGGTCCTGCGCCAACTCCGGCGGTATGTACGATATCTATTCTGTAGTACAGGGTGTGGACAAGTTCCTGCCGGTTGACGTCTATATACCGGGCTGTCCGCCGCGTCCGGAAGCTTACATGCAGGCGCTGTTGTTGCTGCAGGAATCGATTGGTAAAGAACGTCGTCCGCTGTCGTGGGTCGTTGGCGATCAGGGCGTGTATCGTGCCAATATGCCATCGGAACGCGAACGTAAAAGAGCAGAGCGTATTGCCGTGACTAACCTGCGTAGCCCTGACGAAATTTAAGCCAGCAGTTAAATGGATGTGGTCTGCACCAGCACCAGAAAAATATAAATGTCACGTGCGCCGACCCGCCTTACGCCAACACTGAGTGTCTGTTAATCAGGCCAGAATGGTGAACAACTTATGACAGATTTAACCACGCAAGATCTCGCCCAGCCTGAATGGCAAACCCGCGATCACCTGGATGACCCGGTGATTGGCGAGCTGCGTAACCGTTTTGGACCAGACGCATTTACCGTGCAACCAACCCGCACCGGTATTCCTGTGGTTTGGGTCAGACGTGAGCAATTGTTAGAAATCATCGACTTCCTGCGCAAGCTGCCGAAGCCTTACGTTATGCTGTACGATCTGCATGGCGTAGATGAACGTCTGCGTACTCACCGTGACGGATTACCGGCAGTCGATTTCTCCGTTTTCTATCACTTTATCTCTATTGAGCGTAATCGCGATATTATGCTCAAGGTAGCCTTGTCTGAAAATGACCTGCATGTGCCGACCATCGTCAAACTGTTCCCCAACGCCAACTGGTATGAGCGTGAAACATGGGAAATGTTTGGCATTGATATCGTCGGCCACCCGCATCTGACGCGCATTATGATGCCGCAGAGCTGGGAAGGGCATCCGCTGCGCAAAGACTATCCGGCGCGCGCCACCGAGTTCGATCCTTTTGAGCTGACAAAGCAGAAAGAGGATCTGGAGATGGAGTCCCTGACCTTCAAACCGGAAGACTGGGGTATGAAGCGCTCGACCGCCAATGAGGACTTTATGTTCCTCAACCTCGGCCCTAACCACCCGTCAGCGCACGGGGCTTTCCGTATTATCCTGCAGCTGGATGGCGAAGAGATTGTCGACTGCGTTCCGGACATTGGTTATCACCACCGTGGCGCGGAAAAAATGGGCGAGCGCCAGTCCTGGCACAGCTACATTCCGTATACCGACCGTATTGAGTACCTTGGCGGCTGCGTAAACGAAATGCCGTACGTGCTGGCAGTGGAAAAGCTGGCCGGCATCAAAGTGCCGGAGCGCGTGGAAGTCATCCGCGTGATGCTCTCAGAGCTGTTCCGCATTAACAGTCACCTGCTGTACATTTCGACGTTTATTCAGGACGTTGGTGCCATGTCACCTGTGTTCTTTGCCTTTACCGATCGCCAGAAAATTTATGATGTAGTGGAAGCGATCACTGGCTTCCGTATGCATCCGGCCTGGTTCCGCATTGGCGGTGTGGCGCATGACCTGCCGAACGGCTGGGAACGCCTGCTGCGCGAGTTCCTCGACTGGCTGCCTAAACGTCTGAAAGCCTACGAACAGACTGCGCTGAAAAACTCGGTGCTGATTGGTCGTGCGAAAGGGGTTTCTGCCTATAACCTGGAAGAAGCGCTGGCCTGGGGTACCACTGGTGCCGGTTTGCGTGCGACCGGTCTGGATTTCGACGTGCGTAAATGGCGTCCGTACTCCGGTTATGAAAATTTCGATTTCGAAGTACCCATCGGGGATGGCGTCAGCTGTGCTTACAGCCGAGTGATGCTGAAAATGGAAGAGATGCGTCAGAGTCTGCGCATTCTGGAGCAGTGTCTGAACAATATGCCAGCCGGTCCGTTTAAAGCGGATCATCCGCTGACAACTCCGCCGCCAAAAGAGCGCACGCTGCAGCATATCGAAACCCTAATCACCCACTTCCTGCAGGTTTCATGGGGTCCGGTGATGCCGGCCAATGAATCCTTCCAGATGATTGAAGCGACTAAAGGGATCAACAGTTACTACCTGACCAGTGATGGCAGCACCATGAGCTACCGCACTCGCGTGCGTACGCCAAGCTTCCCGCACCTGCAGCAGATCCCTTCCGTGATCAACGGCAGCCTGGTATCCGATCTGATCGTGTACCTCGGCAGTATTGATTTTGTTATGTCAGACGTGGACCGCTAACTATGCACGATCAACGAATTGCGATCGAAACGATCGATGACTCTGCAGCCTTTGTGCTGAGTGCCGGCGAACGCGACGCTATTGAGCATGAAAAGCATCATTATGAAGATGCGCGCGCCGCGTCCATCGAAGCACTGAAAATTGTTCAGAAACAGCGCGGCTGGGTACCGGATGGTGCCATCAATGCTATTGCTGAGGTGCTGGGCATCCCGGCCAGTGATGTCGAAGGCGTGGCAACTTTCTACAGCCAGATCTACCGCACCCCGGTAGGCCGTCACGTGATCCGCTACTGCGACAGCGTGGTATGCCATATCACCGGTTTTCAGGGGATTCAGGCGGCGCTGGAAGAGAAGCTGAATATCAAGCCAGGGCAGACCACTGCCGATGGCCGTTTTACCCTGCTGCCAACCTGCTGCCTGGGTAACTGTGACAAGGGGCCGACGATGATGGTGAACGACGATACCCACGTTCATCTGACGCCGGAAAATATCGTTAACCTGCTGGAGCAGTACCCATGAGACAAATCGTGCGAACTGCGGAAACGCATCCGTTAACCTGGCGCATGCGCGACGATAAGCAGCCGGTATTCCTTGACGAATATCGCAGCAAAGGGGGCTATGCCGGGGCCGAGAAAGCCTTTAAAACTCTCTCGCCGGATGAGATCGTCAGCCTGGTGAAAGACTCCGGCCTGAAAGGACGAGGGGGAGCGGGCTTTTCCACCGGCCTGAAGTGGAGCTTAATGCCGAAAGATGAATCCATGAACATCCGTTACCTGCTGTGTAACGCCGATGAAATGGAGCCGGGCACCTATAAAGACCGCCTGCTAATGGAGCAGATGCCGCATCAGTTGGTAGAGGGCATGCTGATCAGCGCCTTCGCCCTGAAAGCGTATCGTGGCTATATCTTCCTGCGCGGCGAATATGTGGAAGCGGCAGTTAACCTGCGTCAGGCGATTGCTGAGGCCACCGCAGCTGGTCTGCTGGGTAAAAATATTCTCGGTACCGGCTTTGATTTTGAGCTGATAGTGCATACCGGCGCCGGACGTTATATCTGTGGTGAAGAAACCGCGCTGATCAACTCGCTGGAAGGCCGTCGCGCTAACCCGCGTTCCAAGCCGCCATTCCCGGCGTCAGCGGGCGTATGGGGCAAACCCACCTGCGTAAACAATGTGGAAACCCTGTCCAACGTGCCGGCCATCCTCGCCAACGGCGTGGAGTGGTACAAGGGGATCTCCAACAGTGAAGATGCCGGCACCAAAATGATGGGCTTCTCCGGCCGGGTGAAAAATCCGGGCGTCTGGGAGCTGCCATTTGGCACCACCGCACGCGAAATCCTGGAAGAATATGCAGGCGGGATGCGCGATGGCCTGAAATTTAAGGCCTGGCAGCCAGGGGGAGCCGGTACTGACTTTCTGACCGAACAGCATCTCGATCTGCCGATGGAATTTGCCAGCATAGGCAAAGCCGGGAGCCGTCTGGGAACCGCTCTGGCAATGGCCGTTGACCACGAGATCAATATGGTGTCGCTGGTGCGTAATCTGGAAGAGTTCTTTGCCCGCGAGTCTTGCGGCTGGTGTACGCCATGCCGTGACGGGCTGCCGTGGAGCGTCAAAATCCTGCGCGCTTTAGAGCGTAAGCAGGGGCAGCCGGGGGATATTGAAACCCTGCTGCAGCTCTGTCGTCAGCTGGGCCCGGGTAAAACCTTCTGTGCGCACGCACCTGGTGCAGTAGAGCCACTGCAAAGTGCCATTAAATATTTCCGCGAAGAATTTGAAGCGGGTATGGCACCCCAGGTCGTCAGCAACGCCCATGCGATTAGCGGCATCCAGCCCAATCTGTTAAAGGCGCGCTGGTAGGCAAAGTTTAACGCTCGTGCAGGCACGAGCCTGATGGAAGCATGTTCACTATGGCTACAATTCATGTAGACGGTAAAGAATATGATGTTAATGGCGCAGACAACCTGCTTCAGGCGTGTCTCTCCCTTGGCCTCGATATTCCTTATTTTTGCTGGCACCCGGCGCTGGGCAGCGTAGGTGCCTGCCGCCAGTGTGCGGTGAAGCAATTTCAAAATGCCGAAGATACCCGTGGCCGCCTGGTCATGTCCTGTATGACGCCGGCCTCTGACGGCACCTTTATCTCTATTGATGACGGTGAAGCTAAAGAGTTCCGTGAAAGCGTGGTGGAATGGCTGATGACCAACCACCCGCACGATTGTCCGGTGTGTGAAGAAGGGGGCAACTGCCACCTGCAGGATATGACCGTGATGACCGGTCACAGTTTCCGCCGCTATCGCTTTACCAAACGTACTCACCGCAACCAGGATCTGGGGCCGTTTATTTCACACGAAATGAACCGCTGCATCGCCTGCTACCGCTGCGTGCGTTACTACAAAGATTACGCCGACGGCACCGATCTGGGCGTGTACGGCGCGCATGACAACGTTTACTTTGGACGTCCGGAAGACGGCACCCTGGAAAGCGAATTCTCCGGTAACCTGGTGGAAATCTGTCCGACCGGCGTATTCACCGATAAAACCCACTCCGAGCGCTATAACCGTAAATGGGATATGCAGTTTGCCCCGAGCATCTGCCAGCAGTGCAGCATTGGCTGTAACACCAGCCCCGGTGAACGTTATGGCGAACTGCGCCGTATTGAAAACCGCTATAACGGCTCGGTTAACCACTACTTCCTCTGTGACCGTGGTCGCTTTGGCTATGGCTATGTCAATCTGAAAGATCGTCCACGCCAGCCGCTGCAACGTCGTGGCGCAGACTGGATTTCCCTAAACGCCGACCAGGCGATGCAGGGTGCCGCTGACGTGCTGCGTCAGGCGAAAAAAGTGATTGGTATCGGTTCACCGCGCGCCAGCGTGGAAAGCAACTTTGCCCTGCGTGAACTGGTGGGGGCGGAGAACTTCTCCACCGGGATTGCCGCGCGCGAGCAGGCTCAGCTGGAACTGATGCTGAAAGTGCTGCGTGACGGCGGTATCCATACGCCGGCGCTGCGTGAAATCGAAAGCTACGATGCGGTGCTGGTACTGGGTGAAGATTTGACCCAGACCGGCGCGCGTGTGGCGCTGTCGGTACGTCAGGCGGTGAAAGGTAAAGCGCGCGAAATGGCCGCCGCCCAGAAAGTGGCGGACTGGCAGATCGCGGCGATTATGAACATTGGTCAGCATGCGAAACATCCGCTGTTTGTGACCAACGTCGATGAAACCCGTCTGGATGATATCGCCGCCTGGAGCTATCGCGCACCGGTAGAAGATCAGGCGCGTCTTGGCTTTGCCATTGCGCATCAGCTGGACAGCGCGGCACCGGCAGTCACTGACCTCGACGCCAGCCTGAACAGTAAAATCGATGTGATTGTGCAGGCGCTGAGCGGGGCGAAAAAGCCGCTGATTATCTCCGGTACCCATTCAGGCAGCAGCGCGATGATTGAAGCGGCGGCTAACGTTGCCAAAGCGCTGAAAAATCGCGGTGCCGATGTCGGCATCACCCTGCTGGCGGATGCCACTAACAGCGTCGGCCTCAGCCTGATCGGCGGACAATCACTGGACAGCGCGCTGAGCGAACTGACCAGCGGTGAAGCCGATGCGGTGATTGTGATGGAGAACGATCTCTATCGTCATCTGCCAAAAGCCCAGGTGGATGCGGCGCTGAGCAACGCAGACAACGTGATTGTTATCGATCACCAGCAAACCGCCACTACGGATAAAGCCGGTCTGCTGCTGTCAGCCGCCAGCTTTGCCGAAAGTGACGGTACGGTGATCAATCAGGAAGGCCGCGCCCAACGCTTCTTCCAGGTTTACGACCCGGCTTACTACGATAACAACGTGCAGATGCTGGAAAGCTGGCGCTGGCTGCATTCGCTGAACAGCACGATTAACCGCCGCGAAATGGACTGGAGCCAGTTGGATCATGTGATCGACGACTGCATTAAGGTGCTGCCGCAGCTGGCGGCGATTAAGCAGGCTGCTCCGGACGCCAGCTTCCGCATTCACGGTCAGAAACTGGCGCGTTCTCCGCACCGTTACAGTGGCCGTACCGCGATGCGCGCGAATATCAGCGTGCATGAGCCGCGTCAGCCGCAGGATAAAGACAGTATGTTTGCCTTCTCAATGGAAGGGAACAACCAGGCCGCTGCGGCGCGTTCGCAGATCCCGTTTGCCTGGGCACCGGGCTGGAACTCACCGCAGGCATGGAACAAGTTCCAGGCTGAAGTGGGCGGTAAGCTGCGTAACGGCGATCCGGGCGTGCGCCTGTTTGAAGCCGGTGATGCGCTGCTGGGCTGGTTTGAAACCATTCCGGCGGCCTTCAGCAGCAACGCCGGTCACTGGCGGGTTGCACCTTACTTCCGCCTGTTTGGCAGTGAGGAAATGACCCAGCGTGCACCGGTGATCCAACAGCGTATGGCTGCGCCCTGCGCGGTGGTGAACCCGGATGATGCGGCGAAACTCGGCATTGCTGCTGGTGGCGAGCTGACATTCAGCTGCCAGGGTGAAAACCTGCGTCTGCCGGTGCGGTTATCCGCCTCGCTGCAGGCCGGGCAGGTGGGTCTGCCGCTGGGGATGCCGGGCATTCCGCCGTTCCTGAGCGGCAGTGACATCGATAATCTGCAGGAGGCGGCGCAATGAGCTGGTTAACACCTGAAGTGCTGGACGTGCTGATCGCCGTCGGTAAAGCCCTGGTTATTCTGTTAGTGGTCGTCGCCTGCGGTGCGCTGATGAGCTTCGGCGAACGTCGTCTGCTGGGGCTGTTCCAGAACCGCTACGGACCGAACCGCGTCGGCTGGGGCGGCTCGCTGCAGCTGGTGGCGGATATGATCAAAATGTTCTTTAAAGAGGACTGGATCCCGCCATTTACCGACCGGGTGATCTTTACCCTCGCGCCAATGATTGCCTTTACTTCGCTGCTGCTGGCGATGGCGATTGTGCCGGTGACCTCAACCTGGATGGGCGCTGACCTGAATATCGGTCTGCTGTTCTTCCTGATGATGGCCGGACTGGCGGTGTATGCGGTGCTGTTTGCCGGCTGGTCGAGTAATAACAAATACTCGCTGCTGGGTGCCATGCGTGCTTCCGCCCAGACCCTGAGCTACGAAGTGTTCCTTGGCCTGTCGCTGATGGGCGTGGTGGCGCAGGCCGGCTCCTTCAATATGGTCGATATCGTCAACAGCCAGGCGCATTTGTGGAACGTCATTCCTCAGTTTCTTGGCTTTCTGACCTTCTGTATTGCCGGGGTTGCCGTCTGTCACCGCCATCCGTTTGACCAGCCGGAAGCTGAGCAGGAACTGGCCGACGGTTACCATATCGAATACGCCGGGATGAAGTTCGGCCTGTTCTTTGTTGGTGAATACGTCGGTATCGTTGCGGTCTCCTCGCTGATCGTGACGCTGTTCTTTGGTGGCTGGCACGGCCCGTTTTTACCACCGGCCATCTGGTTTGCGCTTAAAACCGCCTTCTTCATGATGATGTTTATCCTGATCCGCGCCGCGCTGCCGCGTCCGCGTTATGACCAGGTCATGTCGTTCGGCTGGAAAGTCTGTCTGCCGTTGACGTTGTTGAACCTGCTGGCGACCGCCGCAGTGATTCTGTACACGGCGCAGTAAGAGGTTATCAAAATGACATTAAAAGACATTGTCGTTGGTTTTGGCACTACGGTGCGCAGTATCTGGCTGATTGGTCTGAACGCCTTTGCCAAACGCGAAACCTTGATGTATCCGGAAGAACCGGTGTACCTGCCGCCACGCTACCGTGGCCGCATTGTGCTGACGCGCGATCCTGACGGTCAGGAGCGCTGCGTGGCCTGTAACCTGTGCGCCGTGGCCTGTCCGGTTGGCTGTATTTCACTGCAGAAAGCTGAAATGTCCAACGGCCGCTGGTATCCGGAGTTTTTCCGCATTAACTTCTCGCGCTGCATTTTCTGTGGCCTGTGTGAAGAGGCTTGCCCGACCACTGCGATTCAGCTTACCCCCGACTTTGAGCTGGGTGAGTTTAAGCGTCAGGATCTGGTGTATGAAAAAGACGATCTGCTGATTTCCGGTCCGGGCAAATACCCGGAATACAACTTTTACCGGATGGCGGGTATGGCAATCGACGGCAAGGACAAAGGTTCTGCCGAGAACGAAGCCAAACCTGTTGACGTCAAGGGCCTGTTACCTTAAGGAACCAGCTATGGAATTTGCGTTTTATCTTTGTGGACTGGTAGCGGTGCTGGCGACGTTGCGCGTCATTACCCATACCAACCCGGTACATGCGTTGCTGTACCTGATTATCTCTCTGCTGGCGGTGTCCGGAGTGTTCTTTTCGCTCGGGGCCTACTTTGCCGGTGCGCTGGAAATCATCGTCTACGCCGGTGCCATTATGGTGCTGTTCGTCTTCGTGGTAATGATGCTGAACCTCGGCGGTGCCGAAGTGCAGCAGGAGCGGAAGTGGCTGCAGCCGGGGATGTGGATTGGCCCGGGCGTGCTGTCGCTGATCCTGCTGGTCACCATTATTTACGCCATCCTGTCGGTCAACGATCAGGGCATTGACGGCACCATGATCGACGGTAAGCAGGTGGGTATCAGCCTGTTTGGCCCGTATGTGCTGGCGGTGGAACTGGCGTCGATGCTGCTGCTGGCCGGTCTGGTGGTGGCATTCCATATTGGTCGTGAACAGCGCGCCGGTGAAGTGTTAAGCAACCGTCCGGCGGATGCCGCAACGAAGGAGCAGCAGCTATGATCCCTCTGCAACATGGTCTTATTCTGGCGGCCATCCTGTTTGTCCTTGGACTGACCGGGGTGATGATCCGCCGTAATCTGCTGTTTATGCTGATTGGGCTCGAAATCATGATTAACGCTGCGGCACTGGCGTTTGTGGTGGCGGGGAGTTACTGGGGTCAGGCCGACGGTCAGGTGATGTTTATCCTGGCAATCAGCCTGGCAGCGGCGGAGGCCAGTATCGGCCTGGCGCTGTTACTGCAGCTGCATCGCCGCAGTCAGGACCTCAACATTGATAAAGTGAGCGAGATGCGCGGATGAATCTTCTTTATTTAACCATTCTGTTCCCGCTGATTGGCTTTCTGTTACTGGCGTTCTCACGCGGACGCTGGTCAGAGAATCTGGCGGCAACCGTCGGCATTGGATCGGTGGGACTGGCGGCGCTGGTCACACTGTATGCGGGCGTTGACTTTTTCAGCCACGGACAGCAGCCGTTCAGCCAGCAGCTGTGGACCTGGATGCAGGTTGGCAACTTTAAAATGGATGTGGCGCTGACGCTGGACGGTCTGTCGCTCACCATGCTGTCAGTGGTGACCGGCGTTGGCTTCCTGATCCATATGTTCGCCTCCTGGTATATGCGTGGCGAAGAGGGTTACTCGCGCTTCTTTGCGTACACCAACCTGTTTATCGCCAGCATGGTGGTTCTGGTGCTGGCCGATAACCTGATGCTGATGTATCTGGGTTGGGAAGGGGTAGGGCTGTGCTCATACCTGCTGATTGGTTTCTACTACACCAATCCGCATAACGGTGCGGCGGCAATGAAGGCGTTTATCATCACCCGTGTCGGTGACGTGTTCCTCGCTTTTGCGCTGTTTATCCTTTACAACGAGCTGGGCACCCTGAACTTCCGCGAAATCGTCGTGCTGGCACCGGCGCACTTTGCTGCCGATAACCATATGCTGCAGTGGGCTACCCTGATGCTGCTGGGAGGAGCGGTCGGTAAATCAGCGCAGCTGCCGTTGCAGACCTGGCTGGCGGATGCGATGGCCGGTCCAACCCCGGTTTCGGCCCTGATCCATGCGGCGACAATGGTTACCGCAGGCGTCTATCTGATTGCCCGTACCCATGGCCTGTTCCTGCTGACGCCGGATGTGCTGCAGCTGGTGGGCATTGTCGGTGCGGTGACCCTGGTACTGGCCGGCTTTGCCGCGCTGGTGCAGACCGATATCAAGCGCGTGCTGGCTTACTCCACCATGAGTCAGATTGGCTATATGTTTCTGGCGCTGGGCGTGCAGGCCTGGGATGCGGCAATCTTCCATCTGATGACCCACGCCTTCTTTAAAGCGCTGCTGTTCCTCTCCTCCGGTTCGGTGATCCTTGCCTGCCACCACGAGCAGAACATCTTTAAGATGGGCGGCTTACGTAAAAGTATCCCGCTGGTGTACACCTGCTTCCTGGTCGGCGGCGGTGCACTGTCAGCACTGCCACTGATTACCGCTGGCTTCTTCAGTAAGGATGAGATCCTCGCCGGTGCGCTGGTGAACGGTCATATCAACCTGATGATCGCCGGTCTGGTCGGGGCGTTTATGACTTCCCTGTATACCTTCCGCATGATCTTTATCGCCTTCCACGGCGAAGAGAAAATTCATGCTCACGCCGGAAAAGGCATTACTCATCATCTGCCGCTGTTGGTGCTGATGGTGCTGTCTACCTTTATTGGCGCGATGATTGTTCCGCCGCTGCAGGGCGTTCTGCCTGCTACCCGCGAGCTGGCTCACAGCAGCGTACTGTCGCTGGAAATCACCTCTGCGGTGGTGGCGATTGCCGGTATCCTGCTGGCCGCCGCGCTGTGGCTGGGCAAACGTCGTCTGGTGACGGCGATTGCCAACAGCGCACCGGGTCGCTTCTTCTCCACCTGGTGGTTTGCTGCCTGGGGCTTTGACTGGCTGTACGACAAGGTGTTCGTCAAACCTTACCTCGGCGTTGCCTGGCTGCTGTCACGCGATCCGTTAAACGGACTGATGAATATTCCGGCTATCCTCGCGCGTGGTGCCAACAAAGGGCTGGTGGTCAGCGAAAACGGCTATCTGCGCTGGTATCTGGCGATGATGGGCATCGGTGCGGTAGTGGTATTGATCCTGCTGATGGCGCTGTAACCGGTAGTGAGCGGGGTGGGCTGGCCCACTCCAATGA
Organism: uncultured Erwinia sp.; assembly: GCA_945290265.1. Classification (GTDB taxonomy): domain Bacteria; phylum Pseudomonadota; class Gammaproteobacteria; order Enterobacterales; family Enterobacteriaceae; genus Erwinia. The sequence continues at coordinate 39,811 of CALYQW010000020.1, read as the reverse complement.
AACAATGTTGAAATTTCTCCTGAAGGACCGGCCACCGGCAACATCGCGCAGGTAGTTCGCTCAGGGGACAATAAAGGGAAAGATCCGCCATGTTATTACCCTGGCTACTTATATTACCCTTCGTCGGTGGACTGCTGAGCTGGCAGTGTGAGCGCATCCACCCGAAGCTGCCGCGCTGGATTGCCCTGATTGCGATGGCGCTGACGCTAGCATTGTCGCTGCAGCTGTGGCTGCAGGGCGGTTATTCGCTGGTTCGGGCGGTGGGAACGCCGCAGTGGCAGGCAGAGATTAGCGCTGACTGGATCCCGCGTTTTGGTATCAGTTTCCACCTGGCGCTGGATGGATTATCCCTGCTGATGGTGGTGCTGACCGGCCTGCTGGGAATGATGGCCGTGCTTTGCTCGTGGAATGAAATCGAAAAGTGGCAGGGCTTTTTCCATCTGAACCTGCTGTGGATCCTCGGTGGTGTTATCGGCGTGTTCCTTGCCATCGACATGTTCCTGTTCTTCTTCTTCTGGGAAATGATGCTGGTGCCGATGTACTTTCTGATCGCGCTTTGGGGCCACAAAGCCTCCGATGGCAAGACGCGCATCACGGCGGCAACCAAGTTCTTTATCTACACCCAGGCCAGCGGTCTGGTAATGCTGGTGGCGATTCTGGCGCTGGTGTTTGTGCACTACAACGCCACCGGCGTCTGGACATTCGACTATGAGCAGCTGCTGAAAACGCCAATGGCGCACGGCGTGGAATACCTGCTGATGCTGGGCTTCTTTATCGCCTTCGCGGTAAAAATGCCGGTCGTACCGCTGCACGGCTGGCTGCCGGATGCCCACAGTCAGGCACCGACCGCCGGTTCGGTTGACCTCGCCGGGATCCTGCTGAAAACCGCAGCCTACGGTTTACTGCGCTTTGCGCTGCCGCTGTTCCCTAACGCCTCTGCTGAGTTCGCTCCAATAGCCATGGGGCTGGGGGTTATCGGTATCTTCTACGGCGCGTGGATGGCGTTCTCGCAGTACGATATTAAGCGTCTGATTGCCTATACCTCGATCTCCCATATGGGCTTTGTGCTGATTGCGATCTACACCGGCAGCCAGCTGGCTTACCAGGGGGCTGTGGTGCAGATGATTGCTCACGGTCTCTCTGCCGCCGCGCTGTTTATTCTGTGTGGTCAGCTGTATGAGCGTCTGCATACCCGCGATATGCGTCAAATGGGCGGCCTGTGGTCACGCATCAAGTGGTTACCGGCGCTGTCCCTGTTCTTTGCCGTGGCTAACCTCGGCCTGCCGGGCACCGGTAACTTTGTCGGTGAGTTTATGATCCTGACCGGCAGCTTCCGCACGGTTCCGGTGATTATTGTTATCGCTACCTTCGGTCTGGTATTTGCCTCGGTTTACTCGCTGGTGATGATGCAGCGTGCTTATTACGGTGCGCCAAAATCTGACAAGCCGCTGCCGGGTATGTCAGCGCGCGAATTCCTGATTGTGATGGTACTGGTGGTGCTGCTGGTGCTGCTGGGAATTTATCCGCAGCCGATCCTCGACACCTCGCATGCTGCGATGAGCAACATTCAGCAGATGTTTACTGATTCAATTTCAACTACAAGGCCGTAAATCGCCATGACAATAACTCCTCAACAATTGATCGCGCTGTCACCGCTGCTGATCGTCGGATTGACGGTGGTGGTTGTGATGCTGTCCATTGCGTGGCGGCGCAACCACTTCGTCAATGCGACGCTGGCGGTTATCGGGCTTAATCTGGCGCTGCTTTCCCTGTGGTTTGTCGGCCAGGCGGGCGCGATGGACGTGACCCCGCTGATGCGGGTGGATCACTATTCGATGTTCTATACCGGCCTGGTGATCCTTGCCAGCCTGGCCACCTGTACCTTTGCCTATCCGTGGCTGGCTACCTACCCGGACAACCGCGAAGAGTTCTATCTGCTGGTACTGATTGCCGCGATGGGGGGCATCCTGCTGGCCAGCGCCAACCATCTGGCCTCGCTGTTCCTCGGGATTGAACTGATTTCGCTGCCGCTGTTTGGTCTGGTCGGCTACGCCTTCCAGCAGAAGCGTTCGCTGGAAGCGGCGATTAAGTACACCATTCTGTCGGCGGCGGCCTCATCGTTCCTGCTGTTCGGTATGGCGCTGATTTACGCTGACTCCGGCAACCTGGGCTTTAGCGAGCTGGGGCAGAGCCTGAATGACGGCTTACTGCAGCAGCCGCTGCTGCTGGCTGGTCTGGGTCTGATAATTGTCGGCTTTGGCTTTAAGCTGTCGCTGGTGCCATTCCATCTGTGGACCCCGGACGTTTACCAGGGCGCGCCGGCACCGGTATCGGCGTTCCTGGCAACCGCCAGTAAAATCGCCATCTTTGCGGTGCTGATGCGTCTGTTCCTGTATGCGCCAATGGCCGACAGTGAAGGGGTCAGGGCGGTACTGGGGCTGATTGCTATCGCCTCGATGCTGTTCGGTAACCTGATGGCGCTCACCCAGAGCAATATCAAACGTATGCTGGGTTACTCCTCTATTGCCCACCTCGGTTATCTGCTGGTGGCGCTGGTGGCATTGCAGCAGCACGATTTGCCGATGGAAACCGTGGGTATTTACCTCGCCGGTTACCTGTTCAGCAGCCTCGGCGCGTTCGGCGTGGTCAGCCTGATGTCCAGTCCGTACCGTGGTGCCGATGCCGAATCGCTGTACTCCTACCGTGGTCTGTTCTGGCACCGTCCGATTCTGGCGGCAGTAATGACCATTATGATGCTGTCACTGGCCGGTATTCCGATGACTCTGGGCTTTATCGGTAAGTTCTTTGTACTGGCCTCGGGCGTGGAAGCACACCAGTGGTGGCTGACCGGCGCGGTGATTGTCGGTAGTGCCATTGGTTTATACTACTATCTGCGTATGACCGTCAGCCTGTATCTGTCACCACCAGAGCTGCCACAGCGTGACAGCCAGGATAACTGGGCGTTTACCGCTGGCGGCGTTGTGCTACTGCTGTCGGCAGTGATTGTGCTGGCGCTGGGAGTTTACCCGCAGCCGCTAATCAGCCTGGTTAAACTGGCACTGCCGCTAATGTAATTCGGTTTGCTGGATTAACGCTACGGGAAAACCGGTCACCTTTGGGTGGCCGGATTTTTTATTGCCTGTAAAATTTGAGACAGAACAAAGCTAAATGATTATTTGTCATCCATGATGCACTCAGTCTTTCCGTTTTCCGCAGAGTCCCATCATGCTATCTTCGCTAAACCTTAGGTGATTTGAGTTTATCAGGAGGATGAAAATTTCATCCTGTGAAATATATAAAAAGGAATAGATATGAGGGAACAAAAGGAAAAAAGTCTTCGACAACTCACCCATGTGGAATAGGGATTGCGAGAACGGTTTTTGGCGAAGCGATTCAATACCAAAAATTATGGATTCATCATGGAAGCTATTTGCCTTTTGGGTTGCAAAACAAAGATACCGCGATGACACTGAATGGAGAGTTGTATTTCAGGCATTGGTACAGGGAGGATTTTTCTTTGGCCGATTATCCTGCCAGACATATTTATATTCATGAGATGAGTCATGTATGGCAGCGTAAAAGGGGGATGAATTTCATCATAAGAGGGGTTAGTAAGTTTTGCTGTCAGTTATCGTTACAGGCTGGATGGCCGCCCTTTAAACCACTATCGAATGGAACAACAGGCTCACATCATAGCAGATTATTTTATACTGAATAATTATGGTTATTCGTTATGGCTGATACTCAGACGAAGAGACGATATTACGCCGGATGGTGAACGTAACAAAGTGGTTATCAGACAAAAATATCGGGAAGCGATGCAGTACTTTCCATGGGGGTAATAATGAAAAAGGACATTATCTTAATTGTTAGCTCCATATTTTTTCTGAGCGGTTGCCCAGGGTCGGGTGACAGATTAAAAGCCGATGAAACCACTACTGTCAGTAAAATAGGGGCAGATATTTGTTTTGCCGTTCCAAATACTGGTAACTACCAGCCTTCACTGATCGCCATTAATCCCAGAGGAACGGAGCCAAAAAATTTGTCCGTAACAGAGTCACCGGACTTAACAGTAAAAAATAACAGGCTGTGTATCTCCCCCAAATTTCACCGCTTCCCGGAGAAGGGGCAGTATATTGTCCAGTATATTCTTAACGTGCCTGGCGATCGGGCGTTACCAGCCAGAAGTGTTGTTACGGGGATTGAGTTCTCGGATGGAGGGGTTAAAAATATACCACTTAATGATAGTGAAATAACGCGCTGAGTTGGAGTGTGAAGAATGGCCTGTTATTGAGATTGTTTTACTACGTCCATTGCAATGAGGGGATTTGGTAAATCGCTTCAGTTCAGAAAAGATGTGCTGGCAGGTAGCAAATTATCCCTTTCGAGCCTAACTGGCTCTAAGATCTGGATTTATGTGGCTTATTGCCACAACCCTGAACGGCGCTAACGCCTGACAGAATCGGTCAGCTGTCCTTCAAGTGGCTTCTGCTTCAAACTCGGCTACTACGCTGGCCGGAACTGGTCTGCCTTGATATAACGTACTCACCGCTATCAAGATTGCTTCTGGTAATGATGGCCGACGCGGTTTTCAGCTTACGTAACAACGCCGCATGAACCTGATCGCCAGTCGTGAAGTCAGTAGTATTGTGAGATGATTGCATAACTCCTCCATTAATTGTCGATTGTTACTCATGATATAGAGTTTTTTTCAGACCCTACAACCTTAGTCTTGTACGTTAAAGTCGTTTCTACGGGTTGGTCAACCGCTCACCCACCACCCTGATAAGCAAATCACCAGGAAAAATGGCTTCACTACTGTTTCTCAGCTCTTCCAGCGTCCACCAGCGATGCTCGCGGATGGTTTTCTTCTCGTTATCACTCCAGCCGGTGATATCGATATCCGCTCCCCCGGCATGGATAAGAAAGAAACGTTCATCAGCCAGCACGTTTTCGCCGTCTGGCAACATCATGGTAAAGGTGCTGGATGCAACCTGAGGACCTGCGGATTTTTCGGTTAATCCAGTTTCTTCATATAACTCGCGTAACGCGGCCTGCTCAAAAGATTCATTGGCTTCCAGACTACCACCGGGCGTTGCCCAATATGATTTGCCATCCAGCGCATCATTTTTATGACTGAATTTAAACAGCAGGATCTGGTTTTCCGGCGAAAGAACGATCAGCCGGGATGATGGACGCGTGCGCATAAAGTTCCTTAGATAAGGTAGTAGACTAACCCATAAAATTGTAGATAAATATTATTTTCAGTTTGGATTATTTAATCATACGATATAAAGGTACTCATGCCTGGTCACACTATGGGCGTGGACATGGACATGGACATGGACATGGACATGGACGTGGGCGGGATAGGGTACAAATTTATACCAAACTTGTTGCTTACCACTGGGTCACTGCTTAAATTTTACTCTGCTGTCAGTCACTTCCGAGTATTGATTACGGCTTAACAGGTGTGAATACGCTTGAGCATCAGCATAATTATTCATCTGCTGATGCGGCATCAGTCTGTTACAGTGGGTACCCGGACGTCAGAGAACCAGTCCCTCTGAAGTGAATGACACTTGACCTTTCCACAATTCACTTTTGAACAGGTTCACAGACCTGTGAAGAGGCATCCCTGAAGTAGTCTATGACAACCGCAATGTCGCAGAAAACCGTTCGCGAAGGCCGGGAAAACCTGAACTTTTCGAAGGCGGCGTGTACGTAAAAAAATGGGACTGCTGAAGTTTTTGGCCAGACTGCTGCCGAACGACAGGCTGAAATTGGTGAACGTGAGTACCGGCGTCAGCAGGATGCGCTGTAAACAGGACTTTGAAAACAATTCTAAGATGCCCTCCGAAGACGCGTTGGAGAGGTTGGACGCGACAAGCTGAAACAGGGAGGTTACATGCCTAAACCCGTCTGGCTTTCCGAAACAGCATATTTGTCTCTGCACGAAATTAAATCCCGCCAGTTCGATATGGTGCGCATGTCTGGTCACACCGAAGAAAACGGTCTGAAGATCGGCGAGGAGGTTGCGCGTAACTGAGTGACTGAAGCCACCACGGCCTTATCAGGTTTTGTGACCAGGTCAATCGATTCTCAAATGGTCTCGCGGGGCCATCCCTTCCGTAAGTGGCTACAGGAAAGCATTGGTTACCTGTGCCATCATGAAGTAACCAGTAATGAGATTCAGATTCATTTCTTCAGCCACGGCAAAACCGGTTATGTCAATGCCGTCTCTCGCCTGACGATCGTATATACCTATGCCCCTTATTATCTGCCTGGCGAAAGGTATAGAGAAGTAAATGATACACGGCGATCGCAATCCTTCACGTTGTTACATTTATTTTTCCCTTATCCGGCAATCTGTGATTCTGAACGTCTGGCCATATAAAGAAGAACGATAAAAGTAAAAGGTCGGTTTTACCGTGATAATAACACTGACGAAAAATATTTATAACTCTCCCGAAATGTATTAAAATAGATTGCAAGCGACTGTTACGTTTGCCTGATTTCTGGAAAGCAAAAGCAGTCATTAAAGCACGTAACATTAAAATTTGTGATAAGTAAGGGGGTGATCTGGCTAAATCCTGACCAGGGATCGGAGATGAATAAGTGAAATCTTAGGAGGTAAATTTTCTGTTCGAAATTCACCCTTTGCGGTTTGATTTTGGCAGCAAAAACCTTATTTTTTCAAAAAGATATTGAAATACACGTCATCTATAAGGATATTTTAAAAACATGAAAAAAGTGCTAGTTATTATTCTGTTGCAAATGGTTAGCCTGGATTTATTTGCAGCGACTGATTATTGCAAAAACGGTACCGGGCTCTACGTTAATGTTTGTTTTAACGATGACCTCAGCGCTGCTGTGGATGATTTGCAAGCAGAAATTGACGCCAGGGTGAGTGACGAGTCTCAGGCGCGGGAAAACGGCGATGCCAGTACGCTGTCGTCCGCTAATACCTACACCGATGGTAAAATGAGCGCTGAGGCTCAGGCGCGGGAAAACGGTGAAGCCAGAACGCTGTCGTCGGCTAATAGCTACACTGATGGCCAGATCCTGACCGAATCCGAGGCAAGAGTTAGCGGCGAAGCCCGTACGCTGTCCGCTGCAAATAACTATACCGATAATAAATTCAACGATTTTTATTCAGCCACGGAAACTAAATTTAATAAACTGGATGATAAGATAAACCGGGTCTCTAATCGTTTAAATGCGGCTATTGCCGGAACCACAGCAATAGCATCAATACCCTATGTAGCAGAGAATTCTTTTTCCTATGGTATTGGCGTAGGTAACTATAGTAATGGTAAGGCGATGGCCGCAGGCACCCAGTTCAAGACATCCCTGAATTCGAATATGCGGGTGAATGTATCCTGGGATTCAGCCGGCAACATCGCAACAGGGGCAGGCTTCTCTGCCGGGTGGTAACAAACAGGTCAACGCTCCGGGCGCTGAACAGGCTTAATTCGGTTCGGGGCTTGTGCTGCAGCATACAGCCTGTCGGTTATGACTGCTGCACCTGAGTCATCAGGGCACATCCAGTGATGCTGTTCGACATAATGTTAGCGGTGGAATTGCCAGATTCCACTGCTATTCGCTACAAAGCCATGTCCTAAGGAAATCGCTTGTCCGCCCGGGGCTATTTTTCAACCTGTGAAATCAAACGATCGAGCTTTGCCACATCAATAATAAGTTCTTTATAGCTCTGGCTGGTGGGGTTAGTAATTTCGATGGTGGGCTTTTCTTCAAAACTCAGCTGTGCCCGGCTGGCGCGATACTCCAGCACATGCCCGCTGATATCGCTTGCGTAATTAAGAAAGTGGAAGTGGAAACCCGGCACTGAAACCCGCCCAAACAGCTCCGGGGTCCAAAAGCCAATCAGGCGTCCCTGAATATTGTGATGAGTATCCACCTGCTGCGCACCGGCTACCTCAGTAATACCCCGCTGCTTACCGTTGTCAGGCTGTGGGCGACGGATTATCATCTCTTCAAACGTGGCTTCAATACACACCGCCACAAACACATTCTGTTTGTCAATCTGCTGTTCCAGCAGCTGCTCTGCATTCAGTTGGCTGATGTTTTCCACATCTACGGCCCGCTGCGGAATGAACTCGGTCAGCTGAATAAATGGCACTTTGCTCTGCTGATCGAGATTATGCAACGCCGTACCGGCGGTGGCTTCCCAGAACTGGCCCTCGGCAATTGTCAGCTCGCCATTCAGTTCGGCTGAACAGCCAACGCCGAAAGCACGCGGATGGTTGATATCTTCCAGGCAGCACTCGCCGCGAAAGTGGCCTGCCATCAGGGCTCCAATGGTAGAAAACTGAACAATTTTACTCATAATCGCTTCCTTAATAACGTATCAGGCCGCCATCGACATTTAGCGTGACGCCGTTGATATAGTTGTTGTGTTCGCCAGCCAGATACAGTACCGCATCGGCAATTTCCTGCACATCAGCCGGGCGACCCGCCGGAATCGCTGTCAGCGATTTTTTCACCTGCTCTTCTGACATGGTGGCGGTCAGCGGGGTGGTAACAAAGCCCGGACAGATGGCATTACAGGTAATATTCGCGCCACCGTATTCACGGGCAATCCCTTTGGTCAGTGCGAGGATCGCGCCTTTGGTAGCTGCATAGCAGGTATCACCTAAAAAGCCGCCGCCGGTTTGGGCGGCAACCGAGGAAATATTGATAATCCGTCCCCACTGTTGCGCAACCATCGCTGGCAGCACCGCTTTACTCAGCATAAAGGCGGTATCAACGTTAATGCTGAAAACCCTGCGCCACTCGCTGTCACAGACGTCGGTTAAGGCGCCTTTACTGATAATTCCGGTGTTATTCACCACGATATCCACTGTGCCAACGTTCTGACGCACTTTTGTGGGAAGCGCGTCAATCTAATCTGCGCAGCATCGGACAGATCGCAGCGTTCAAATACCGGTTGTAGTCCATTGTGCGCTGTCAGGCTGCCATCCGCCTCCGGCGCTTATAGATCGGCAATAATCGCCTGATAATTATCGGTGGCCAGCGCCTTAACCATGGCAAGGCCTATTCCCCGGGAACCCCCGGTAATGATAGCAGTACGTGATGTTGAAGTTGTCATCGTGTTCTCCTTATTATGGAAGTTCAGCTTAGAAACCAGAGTGAAAGTTCTCGATTAATCATTTTTAACAGGGCGTTAACTGTGGATAAACACGATGCTATTCTGCTGAATTCGTTGCGCATTTCATGGCAGTGGCTGAGAATTGCTCGTTTACTAAAGCGGCCAGCCAGCTTTGTCTGACGGTAAGCGCCATCAGACAGACGGTAAAAAAGTTGGAAGCGCGCATTAGCTGCAGCCTGTTGCTGCGAGCCGTACATCAGGTGACGCTCACTGCCGCCGGGGAGAACCTGTTCAGTCACGGTGAGCAGGCGCTGGATACCCTCGCTCAGGGATTGCAGTAAATTGCCCGTCTCAGCCAGGATCAGCCGCTGCACATCTTTTCCCCGCCTGGCGTCTACTCGTTTTTGTTGAATCAGCAACTGCTCGGGCTGCTCAGCGACCATGCGGCGACCATTGAAATGGTGGCAAAGGAAGAGATGCCTGAAGCGCCCTCTGGCGACTGGGATATGGCCATTCTGTTAGAAGCGCTGCTTAAGGCCAGTGAGACTCTGAGCGCGCTGGGCGGGGATACCTATTACCCGTTTTGCCATCCGTCGCTGGCGGCGCGGATGACAGAGGTCAGCGATCAGTTTCAGTTCCCGTTGCTGTATAACCAGCACGGGATGGCGAACTGGGAGCAGTGGTTTGCCATTAATGGAGTGGCTGCCAGTGGGGTAAAAAAAATCGTTTACAGCCGCGTATCGCAACTGGTGGCAACGGTTGAATCGGGGTGCGGGATCGGATTTGAGTCGCTGCGTGCGCTGTCCGGCAAACTGAATAATGGTGAGTTTATCTTATGCCCGCTGCCTGATCTGAAACCGGTTGTAAAGCAGGTGATGTGGCTGTATCTCAATCCGCACAGTCCGTTACATGCTATTATCCCCGATCTGCGCCAGCGAATAGTCAGCGCATTTTCCATGCCGAACGCGCTGGATAGCTGACTGGCGACACGCACCGAGTCCGGAAAAGGGACGTTAACCGGTTAATGTCGCTAACGCGCAGGTTGAAGAAATTCAGTGGCAGACCGTGCCGGAAAACCCACTGGGTATTGGTTATTTTCATCATATTGCGGCCAGCAGTGTGCCCAAAATCTGCTTCACCCTGCGGTTAAGCAGGGAGCCTGCAAGACACGGAGTCAAGGGGACTTTGCGCCTGTGTACTGAAGTCCCCTTGTCGCCAGTCCACGGGCCAGGGTGGGGAAAGCCGTTGACCTGGCTTTTTCCCAGGCCTTTAAAATCCGGGACTGCAATGCCCCCCGGCCAGGTAAGTTACCGCGTCATCACCCTGTCATCAACATACTTACGCCGATCCGGCGGTGGCGGAATATACTGATACAGCCAGGTCTCGGTCAGCGTCTCCCCCTTACTGCGCAGGAACATACGCATCTCCACCGGATCGGTGGCATCACTGTCGGGATACCAGTCAAACAGAATTCGGTAGCCATCATTTGGCTCGACATACAGGATTTCCACCTGTTTGACCGTACCTGAATGCACGGTGATAACCGGCTCAATACCGCGATCTGCTGCGGCTTTCAGGTCACCGCCGATAAAATCTACCGCAAAACGGCGCGCCCAGACGTCAGGGAAGTGTTCACCTGGTGCCCAGCCTTCCGGGAAACCGCCCATGCCGGTACGGGTAGCAAACACCCGGGCCAGCTGACTGGTAATTGGCGGCAGGGCGCTCCAGTACAGCTTATAGCTAAAGCTGTGCTCGCTGCCGGCGGTAATCGGCTCGGCCGGCTGCCAGCAGCAGACGATATTATCCAGCGTCTCACCGGTGGTGGGGATCTCCATCAACCTGACCGCGCCTTTGCCCCATTTACCCTGCGGCTCGACCCACAGGCTGGGGCGCTTGTTGTACCAGCCGATAACGTCCTGATAGTCCTGGAAGTTGTGATCCAGCTGCAGCATGCCAAAACCGCGCGGGTTTTCATCCATATAGGCGTTCCATGTCAGCTTCTGCGGGTTATTCAGCGGACGGCAGATCCACTCTCCTTTGCCTGTCCACATCGCCAGGCGGTCGGAGTCATGGATCTGCGGGTGAATGGTATCGCACATACGGCGCTCGTTGGTGCCGCAGCTGAACATTGTGGTCATTGGCGCGATGCCTAACTGCTTAATGTCCTGACGGGCATAAATATGGTTCTCAACCTCCATCACTACCCGCTTATCTTCGCAGTGGATAGTAAATTTATAGGCACCGGTACAGCTCGGGCCATCCAGCAGCGCATACACTACAAAGGTGGTATCAGTGGCCTGCGGGGTTTCAAACCAGAAGGCGACAAAATCAGGAAACTCTTCCTGGCCGTTGGTGAAGGTATTTACCGCCAGGCCGCGCGCTGACAGGCCATACTGCATGGTATCATCCACCGCACGGAAGTAGCTGGCGCCGAGGAAGGAAACGATATCGCGCTTTGCCAGCTCAGGCTTCTTGAACACCCGGAAACCGGCAAAACCCAGATCGGTTTTGCCTGCCAGCTGTTGAGTATCAACCTGCGCATCGTGGTAGTTAAACAGTTCCGGGCGGAAGTGGATCTCACGTGACTGGTGATCGGCTTCTACGGCAAACATACGGATACGGCGCTTGAAGCCCATACCCACATGGAAAAACTGCACATCCAGCTGCCGGTCGGGAAGGGTGTTCCACAGTGAATGACCGGCATCGTACTCAATTTCGTTATAGGCCTGCGGCGTCAGTTTCGCCAAAGTATCAGGCAGCGGAGGAGGGGCACCACTCCAGGGCGATTTTGCTTTGGATGCGGCAACTTTTTTCAGCACATCGAAATCAAATTGTCGTGCTGTACCGTCGGCGATATCAACATCTGCCCAGGCAGCCTGGGAGAAGAGTGCGGAGAAACCGGACATACCGCTGATAGTGGCAAATGCCATTGACGCCTTCATAAACATTCTTCGATTCATGCCTGAAATCGTATCCTCTGCTGAACGGAGTGTGTGGGGATTATCTTAGCGCCAGCCGCCTGGCGCTAACCTGACAGCTGCCGGTGATAACAGGGTACGACAGCCCGGCAGAATGATAATTCAGTCTCACAAAAATTTATCAGATAAATCCGTTTATCGCAGTGTTTTCCGCCGTCTGCTGCGGCTTGAGGGGATTAACTTAAGCCGGTAACATACACATGATGCGCTTATCGGGTTATTCCTGGGAGTTTTGCGACTCAGTGCGGAAAAAAGGGTCTATAGTTAATCGGTGAGTTATCTGTTATTCGCCAAAGGAGATAAATATGGCAACACAAAATGAACCGCAGGATACCCGCCAGGATGATGATCTGGCGCTGTTGACCGAAACTCTTGAGCAGGTATTGAAATCGTCAGGCGATGCAGCAGATCAGAAATATATTGAGCTGAAAAAACAGGCTGAAAAATCGCTGGATGAAGTAAAATCGCGGATCAAAGCGGCAGCCGATGACGGCAACTGTAGATTCAAACAGATGGCATCCTGTGCCGATGATTATGTCCATGAGCGTCCGTGGCACGGCGTTGGTGTTGGTGCCGCAGTTGGGCTGGTGCTAGGGCTGCTGCTGGCACGTCGCTAAGTTTTGTCGCTAACGGGTTTCCATTATGGATCCCTGTTCAGGTGGTTGAAAAAGCCCGCATAGTTGATATGCGGGCTTTTTTTGATCTGCTCTTTTAGAGGGTAGAGCTAAAGGCCAGGGCCAGGTCAACGACGTTTCACCATTCCGCTGCGCGGACTGGGGGGCGGCTGCGCTGTTTGCTTTTTTTAAAGGCCAGGTCAACGACGTTTCACCATTCCGCTGCGCGGACTGGCGACAAGGGGCCTTCAATCGCAAAGGCCCCTTGACCCCGTGCTCGCGGCGTCACTTCGCCTGCTGCGCAGGTTCCCTCGGCCACGCCGTTTTCTGGCGGAACGGCGTGATTCGCCATCCCGGCTCAGCACGCCTCAAACCGCCGTCCGTGGCGGTTTGTCCTGGAAACCGGCGTCACCTCGGCTCCGTTCCTGATGCCGCCCAAAGGTCAAAAGCCAAAGCCAGGTCAACTTCAAAAGCTAAAGTCAGGTGAATTTCAGGGGCAGGGGGAACCAGGTGTTTCTGCTCTGAATTTGCGATTGATGGCTTCCTTTAGTGGGGAGAATATCCTATTTTTACAGAGGGTTATTTATCGTCATGCCGCTGCGCTGCGGATATCAGGGGAATTACAGAATGATCAAAGTGGAAATGCTCAGCACTGGTGATGAGGTGCTGCATGGACAGATTGTTGATACCAATGCAGCCTGGCTGGCGACACGCCTGTTTGAACAGGGGCTGCCGATGAGCCGTCGCCAGACGGTGAGTGATAATCTGACCGATCTGGTTAATGTACTGACGGAGCGCAGTCAGCATGCCGACATTCTGATTGTCAATGGCGGGCTGGGGCCAACCAGTGACGACCTCAGTGCGCTGGCAGCGGCCAAGGCGGCCGGAGTCGATCTGGTGACCGACCAGGGCTGGCTGGAAAAAATGGAGGCGTTCTTCGCCAGCCGGAACAAAGTGATGGCACCCAGCAACCGTAAACAGGCGCAGTTGCCGCGTGGGGCGGAAATTCTCGATAACCCGGCAGGCACTGCCTGTGGCTTTGCGTTGACGCTTAACCGCTGCCTGTTAATGTTTACCCCCGGTGTCCCTGCGGAGTTTAAGGTGATGGTGGAGCAGCAAATCCTGCCACGACTGCGCGCGCGCTTTACTCTGCAGGCGCCGCCGGTTTGCCTGCGTATGACCACCTTCGGGCGGGGAGAGAGCGATCTGGCCTCGGCGATTGAAGCCCTGATGTTGCCAGATGAGGTGGTAATGGGCTATCGCGCCTCAATGCCGATTATTGAGCTGAAGTTGAATGGGCCGGCGCATCGCCTGCAACAGATGGAGCAGGTGTGGCAGCAGGTGCGCGAACTTGTTGCGGATAGCGTGATTTTTGAGGGCTTAACCACGCTGCCAGAGCAACTGGCCCGGCAGTTAGCGCAGCAGGGGCTGACGCTGACGGTCAGTGAGCAGTTTACCGCCGGTTTATTACAGTGGCAGCTGGCCGCCGGTGGTGTGCCGCTGCGCGCCGGCGAGGTGCAGCCTGCACTGGATGGCTCTTTGGCACAGCTTGCCCGGCGCGGTCGTCAACTGGCGCAACAGCACGCTGCCGATCTGGCGCTGGTGGTGGGGTCGGTGGAGGAGAATCAGCTGGCGCTGGCACTGGCTACACCACAAGGGGATTACGCCCAGCGGGTTAAATTTAATGTTAACCGCCATGGTCTGCGCGCCCGCCAGGAAACGGTGGCGATGATAGCACAGGATATGCTGCGCCGCTGGTTGAGCGATAAGCCGGTCACCGCGTCCCATGGCTGGGTGGAAGTGACTGAAACGCTGTAAGGACGGAGCGGGATGCGCCAGGGCATCCCGCAGAGGGGTCACACCGTTTCCATGGTTTCCGGATCGGGACCCAGACGGTTATTGCGGTCGAGGGTGGCAATATCGCTGAGTTCTGATTTTTCCAGACGGAAATCAAACACAGCAAAGTTTTCTGCGATACGTGACGGGGTGACGGATTTCGGGATCACCACCAGCCCGCTATCCAGATGCCAGCGGATCACAATCTGTGCCGGGGTTTTGCCGTATTTCTGCGCCAGACGTTTAATCACCGGCTGATCGAATACCCCTTCACCACCCTGTGCCAGCGGGCTCCAGGACTCGGTTTGAATGTTATGCAATGCATTCCACGCGTGCTGGGTGCGCTGCTGAAACATCGGATGCAGCTCAATCTGGTTAATTACCGGGGTAACGCCGGTTTCATCAATCAGACGGGTCAGGTGCGGCGGGTTAAAGTTACATACGCCGATGCTTTTGATCATCCCCTGCTGTTGCAGCTTAATCATCGACTGCCAGGCCGCAACATAGTTATCCTGGGCCGGGCATGGCCAGTGCATCAGATAGAGATCCACCGCATCCAGCTGCAGTTTTTTCAGACTGGTTTCCAGTGCCTGCTGCACATTCAGATGGTCACCGTTCCACAGTTTAGTGGTCACAAAAATATCGTCACGCGCCAAACTGGTATCCTGCAACGCCTGACCAATGCCTTCCTCATTTTTATAGAAAGACGCGGTATCTATAGCCCGATAGCCCTGTTCCAGTGCGCTCAGCGTGGCTTTGCGCGCCTCATCAATGGTGGCCTGCCAGACGCCAAGCCCCAGCTGCGGCATGGTATTCCCGTCGTGCAATTTAATAAAAGATTGATCTGCCATGTCACCTCCTGACGGCGTTAAAGGAACAACTCAGAGGAAATAAGTGTAGCTGAGATGCGGGTTTCTGCCGGGGCAAAAGGTTGCAGAGTATGAATCGGGCAGGGTGCCTGCGCCAGCTGCGGCACAGCACAGGGGGGTTATTTCGCCGTCTGGCTCTGTCTGGCGCGGTAACGCCTGAACAGAAAAGTGGCGATGCCGCTCAGTCCCACCACCACCATTATCACCGGCAGGATCATCAGTCCGGTCATTACCTGATCTTCATGGCGCTTGATAAAAGGCACCAGGCTGATGGCATAGCCCAGTCCGGTAAGTATACCGACCCAAAGCACGCCGCTGAACCAGTTAAACAGATGAAACCGCGTGCCTTTCAGCCCGGAAAGTCCGGCGATCACCGGCAGAATAGTGCGTACAAAGGCCAGAAAGCGCCCGATAAGGATCGCCAGCAGGCCGTGACGATGAAACAGATTACTGGCGCGCTGGTGGTATTGTTCCGGTAGCTGCTGCATCCAGCCTTTAACCAGCCGGGTATTGCCCAGCCAGCGCCCCTGCAGGTAGCTCAGCCAGCAGCCGAGGCTGGCAGCGACGGTCAGAATTAACAGGGTGGGGATAAACGACATTACGCCTTTAGCCACCATCGCTCCGGCCAGCAATAACAGGCTGTCACCGGGTAAAAAAGCGGCGGGCAGCAGCCCGTTTTCCAGCAGCAGCGTGGCAAACATAATGCTGTAAATCACCCCTATGACGTTTGGCTCGGAAAGCGCGGTGAAATCCTGTTGCCAGAGCGCCTGAATCATCGCCTGTAAAACATCCATTTTAATTCCTGTTACAGAAGGTTTGGCTAATTGTACCCGTAAACGGCCGTCAGCGGATCGGTTAAAGGCACAAAATCTGTAAGGTGTTGCGCTGCAGGTGTGATTACACGTTCTCCAGACGGGCAAAACCGGCACTCAGATCGGCAATCAGATCCTGCACATTCTCCAGGCCGATATGCAGCCTGACCAGGGTGCCAATGAAATCAACGCCGCCGGCAGGGCGAATGGCGGCCAGCTGTTCCGGCTGATTCGCCAGAATTAACGACTCATAACCTCCCCAGGAATAGGCCATGCTGAAGTGGCTGAAATGATCGAGGAAATGCGCCAGCTGTCGATCGTTAAGCCGCTGATGCAACACAAAGGAAAACAGCCCGCTGGCACCGGAAAAATCCCGCTGCCAGAACTGGTGGCCCTTACTTTGCGGAAGCGCCGGATGATTTACCCGCGCCACTTCCGGGCGCTGCGCCAGCCACTGCGCAATCTGAATGCTGCTCTCCTGATGTTGCTTCAGGCGCACGGCCAGGGTGCGCAGGCCCCGGCTGGCCATATAGGCGCTGTCGGCATCGGCCATTTGTCCCATCAGATAGGAATTTTCCCTCAGCTGCGGCCAGCAGCGCGCGTTAGCCACCGCCGTGCCAATCATCACATCAGAATGACCGGTCAGGTATTTGGTACCCGCCTGAATCGAGATATCAATATCATGTTCGAGAGCGCGGAACAGAATACCGGCACCCCAGGTGTTATCAATGATGATAATCGCCTGCGGCGCTTTGGCGCGTACGGCGGTAACCATCACCGGAATATCCTGCACTTCCATGGTGATCGACGCCGGAGATTCAAGAAATACTACCCGGGTGTTGGGCTGCACCATTGGCGCAATATCGCAGTCGGGGGAGGGATCAAACCAGCTGCTGCTGACGTTCAGCTTTGCCAGAATTTTGCTGCAAAAATCCTGGGTGGGCTCATAGGCACCGCCGCTGATCAGCACATGATCGCCGGCTTCCACAAAGGCCAGAATGGCATTAGCCACTGCCGCCGCCCCGCAGGGATAGAGCACGCAACCGGCTCCGCCTTCCAGTTCGGTCATGGCGTCCTGCAGAGAAAAATGGGACAGTGTGCCGCGCCGGCCATAAAACAGTTCGCCGCTGGCGCGTCCGGCGGTGGCGCGTTTTTTATCCGCCACGCTGTCAAATACCAGCGACGAGGCACGCTGGATCACGCTGTTTACCCCGCCCTGAGTATAACGTTTGCTGCGCCCGGCGCTGATTAACGTGGTTTCAATATGTTTGCTGGTCATAAAATGCGGCTCTTGCTGTGGTAAATGGACGTGATATCCACGTTATCACGCAGCGCGGATGCTGGGTATACGCGACTGATAAAGATGATAAATTTTCAGGCAGCGTGCACCGGAGCTGCCTGTGACTGGCTTTTTAATGCCATTCGCGATGTAAATACTAATGAGAACGACTATCAATTCCGTGGCATTTTGGTATGATCCGCACAGGTTTCAGACTATCAGTCGTAAGACGATGGAGACAGAGCGTGACAAATAACCTGATGCAGATGGACCTTTCCGTCTGGGGCATGTATCAGCATGCAGACATCGTGGTCAAGGTGGTGATGATCGGGCTGTTATTAGCCTCATTAGTGACCTGGGCTATCTTTTTCAGCAAAAGCTTTGAGCTGAGCGCGGCGCGTCGTCGCCTGAAGCGCGAGCATCAGCAGCTGGCTGAGGTGCGCTCGCTGGCCGATGCCGCACGCTGCTGTGAAGAATTCTGCGCCGGTAGCTTGAGCAGCGTACTGGTAAACGATGCACAGCATGAGCTGGAGCTGTCTGCGGGCTGTGACGATGACGGGATTAAAGAACGTACCGGTTTTCGCCTTGAGCGGCGCGTGGCGGCCTTCAGCCGTTTTGCCGGTCGTGGTAACGGCTTCCTCGCCACCATTGGTGCCATTGCCCCCTTTGTAGGGCTGTTCGGCACCGTCTGGGGCATTATGAACAGCTTTATCGGCATTGCCAAAACCCAGACTACCAATCTGGCGGTCGTGGCGCCGGGAATTGCCGAGGCGCTGCTGGCTACCGCTATCGGCCTGGTGGCAGCGATCCCAGCGGTGGTGATTTACAACGTATTTGCCCGCATGATTGCCAGCTACAAAGCCTCACTGGGTGATGTGGCGGCGCAGGTGCTGCTGCTGCAGAGCCGCGATTTGGATTTGGCGGCCAGTGGTCATACGCTTCAGATCAAGCCAGCGCAGAAACTGCGGGTGGGTTAACGATTATGGCGATGCGCTTAAATGACGATACCGACAGCAATGGTGAAATGCATGAAATCAATGTAACGCCGTTTATTGACGTTATGCTGGTGCTGCTGATTATCTTTATGGTTGCCGCGCCGCTTGCCACCGTTGACGTGCGGGTTAATCTGCCTGCTTCTACCAGCTCCCCGGAACCGCGTCCGGAAAAGCCGGTGTATCTGTCGATTAAAGACGATAATCAGCTGTATGTGGGTAACGATAAGGTGACGGACGCCACCCTGATCGAGGCGATAACCGCGCTGTCGGCAGGTAAAAAGGACACCACTATCTTCTTCCAGGCGGATAAAGCGGTGAATTATGAAACCCTGATGGGCGTGATGGATAAACTGCGGCATGCTGGGTATCTGAAAATCGGTCTGATGGGCATGGAAACCGCCGTGAAATAACCCTTCCCTGACGGGCCGCAGCTGCGGCCCGTCAACTTTTTTGCACTAAAGTTCCAGCTCAATATCCCCCTGAGGCCGACAGCAGCACGGCAGGATCTCGCCGTGCTGGATCAGCGCCAGCGGTTGGATATGGTAGCTGACTTTGCCTTTCAGCAGTCGGGTGCGGCAGGAGCCGCAGTAACCTTCGCGACACTGATACTCGACACAGATTTGCCGTGCTTCCAGGGCGTCCAGCAGAGAAGGGTGTTCATCCTGACAAAGGAGCTGCGTACCGGAAGTACGCAGCGTGATCACTGAAGCCATAACTTACAGCTGGAAGTCGCTGAGATCGTCAGCGTTCACTTCGGAATCAATTTGTCCCACCAGATAGGAACTGACTTCCACTTCCTGTGGGGCAACCTGAACGTTATCGGATACCAGCCAGGCATTGATCCACGGGATCGGGTTGGAACGGGTCCTGAATGGCAGATCCAGCCCTACCGCATTCATGCGGATATTGGTGATGTACTCAATGTACTGCCAGAGAATATCTTTGTTCAGACCAATCATCGAGCCGCCGCTGAACAGATATTCCGCCCACTCTTTTTCCTGCTCCGCCGCCTGGACAAACAGGTCGTAGCACTGCTGACGGCATTCCTGCGCAATCTCAGCCATTTCCGGATCGTCTTCGCCGCTGCGCAGCAGGTTCAGCATATGCTGGGTGCCGGTCAGGTGCAGGGCTTCATCACGGGCAATCAGCTTGATGATTTTGGCGTTACCTTCCATCAGCTCGCGCTCGGCAAAAGCAAAGGAGCAGGCAAAGCTGACATAGAAACGGATGGCTTCCAGGGCGTTAACGCTCATCAGGCACAGGTAGAGCTGTTTTTTCAGCTCACGCAGGTCAACGGTAACGGTCTTGCCGTTGACCTGATGAGTGCCTTCACCCAGCTGATGCCAGTTGCTGGTCATGGAAATCAGATCGTCGTAGTAGCCGGAGATATCTTTGGCACGCGACAGGATCTGCTCGTTGGTGACGATATCGTCAAACACCAGCGCCGGATCGTTAACGATATTACGGATGATATGGGTGTAAGAGCGTGAGTGGATAGTCTCCGAAAAGGCCCAGGTTTCCACCCAGGTTTCCAGTTCAGGGATCGAGATCAGCGGCAGCAGTGCCACGTTCGGGCTGCGTCCCTGAATCGAGTCCAGCAGCGTCTGGTACTTCAGATTGCTTATAAAGATATGCTTTTCATGGTCAGGCAGCTTCTGATAGTCGATACGATCCCGCGAAACATCCACTTCTTCCGGACGCCAGAAGAAGGAAAGTTGTTTTTCAATCAACTTTTCAAAAATGTCATATTTCTGCTGATCGTAACGTGCAACGTTAACCGGCTGGCCGAAGAACATCGGCTCCATCAGCTGGTCGTTCTTGTTTTGTGAAAAGGTAGTATAAGCCATGAGCAATTCCGCGAACTTCAGGGCCAGAGGAGTCTGGCCACTGCAAACAGGTTAACGGCCGGAGAAACCCGGCCGCTGTGACAGTTATCGATTAAATTTTGCAGGCACCGCCTTCACAGCCATCATCCTGAATTTCAGGTGCCAGATCCTCCTGAGAATCTTCCGCACCGTCACGGGTGTTCTGATAGTAGAGGGTTTTTACGCCGAACTTATAGGCGGTCAGTAAATCTTTCAGTAGCTGCTTCATCGGCACTTTACCGTTCGGGAAGCGCGTCGGATCGTAATTGGTATTGGCTGAGATCGCCTGATCGATAAATTTCTGCATCAGGCCCACCAGCTGCAGATAGCCATCATTGGACGGCATATCCCACAGCAGCTCATACTGGTCTTTCAGCTGCTCATATTCCGGTACTACCTGACGCAGGATACCGTCTTTCGACGCTTTGATACTGATATGACCCCGCGGTGGCTCGATGCCGTTGGTAGCGTTAGAAATCTGCGACGAGGTTTCTGACGGCATCAGGGCGGACAGCGTAGAGTTACGCAGACCGTGAGTTTTAATCGACTGACGCAGGCTCTCCCAGTCCAGATGCAGCGGTTCATTGCTGACAGCATCCAAATCTTTCTTGTAAGTATCAATTGGCAGCACACCCCGGGCATAGGTGGTTTCGTTAAACCACGGGCATGCTCCCTGCTCGATAGCCAGTTCATTAGAGGCGCGCAGCAGCCAGTACTGAATGGCTTCAAAGGTTTTGTGGGTCAGATTGTTGGCGCTGCCGTCGGAGTAACGCATGCCGTGTTTAGCCAGGTAGTAGGCGAAGTTAATCACGCCAATGCCCAGGGTACGGCGACCCATTGCCCCACGCTGAGCGGCCGGGATCGGATAATCCTGGTAATCCAGCAGCGCATCCAGCGCCCGTACCGCCAGGGTAGCCAGTTCCTGCAGATCGTCCAGGCTGTCAATGGCACCGAGGTTAAACGCCGACAGCGTACAAAGAGCAATTTCACCGTTTTCGTCGTTAACGTCTAGTAGCGGTTTGGTCGGCAGGGCGATTTCCAGGCACAGGTTAGACTGACGTACCGGGGCAATGGCCGGATCAAACGGGCTGTGGGTATTACAGTGATCGACGTTCTGAATATAGATGCGGCCGGTGGAGGCACGTTCCTGCATCATCAGCGAGAACAGATCGACAGCTTTAATACGCTGTTTACGGATGCTGTCATCCTGCTCGTAGCGGGTGTACAGACGTTCAAATTCTGCCTGGTCGGCAAAAAAGGCATCGTACAGGCCAGGCACATCAGACGGGCTGAACAGGCTGATATCTTCACCTTTCAGCAGGCGTTGATACATCAGCTTGTTGATCTGCACGCCGTAGTCCATATGACGCACGCGGTTGCCTTCCACCCCACGGTTATTTTTCAGCACCAGCAGGCTTTCCACTTCCAGGTGCCACATCGGATAGAACAGTGTTGCCGCACCGCCGCGCACGCCACCCTGGGAGCAGGATTTCACAGCAGTCTGGAAATGCTTGTAGAACGGGATACAGCCGGTATGGAAGGCTTCGCCGCCACGGATTGGGCTGCCCAGCGCGCGGATGCGGCCGGCGTTGATACCGATACCGGCGCGCTGAGAAACATACTTCACAATCGCGCTGGAGGTGGCGTTAATCGAATCCAGGCTGTCACCACATTCAATCAGTACGCAGGAGCTGAACTGGCGGGTTGGGGTACGTACGCCGGACATAATTGGCGTTGGCAGCGAAATTTTAAAGGTGGAGATGGCATCGTAGAAACGACGGACATAATCCAGTCGGGTTTCACGTGGATAGCCGGAGAACAGGCAGGCAGCGACCAGGATATACAGGAACTGCGCACTTTCATAGATCTCGCCGCTGACGCGGTTTTGCACCAGATATTTGCCTTCCAACTGTTTCACCGCCGCATAGGAGAAGTTCATATCGCGCCAGTGGTCGATAAAGCCGTCCATCTGCTCGAATTCCTCTGCGCTGTAATCGCTTAGCAGATGACGGTCATACTTGCCCAGTTCAACCATACGAGTAACGTGGTCAAACAGTTTTGGCGGTTCAAACTGACCGTATGCTTTTTTACGCAGGTGGAAAATAGCCAGACGGGCGGCCAGGTACTGGTAGTCAGGTGCATCACGGGAGATCAAATCGGCGGCCGATTTAATGATGGTCTCGTGAATGTCAGCAGTACGAATACCTTCATAGAATTGGATATGGGAACGCAGCTCAACCTGAGACACCGAGACGTTTTGCAGCCCTTCAGCGGCCCAGTCGAGCACCCGGTGGATTTTATCGAGGTCGATTCGCTCGGTGCGGCCATCACGTTTGGTTACCAGCAGACTCTGATTCATGTCGCGTTATACCTGTCCTTAAACAAATAATCCCCACGGTTATGCACAACCTGTCTCACTGTGAGTAAAGTGTGGATAAGCACTATATATAGGGGGTTGGAGAGTATTTAATTACTATATGGTGAATATTTTAGTAACTTCTGCGTGGTTAACAAGGCTTGATTTTGCCAGGAATTTACTGTCAGCGGAATGGAGTTTTGACTAAAGCTACGTTTCTCAAGGCCCTGGAGAATGTCAATGACAAAAGATTTTTTTTAGAAATAATAGCAGTAGTTGTTTTCCTGTTCACTTACGGCGGGAACATAACATAATGACAACATCCTGATCGCCTTTAATTTGGCTATGTCATGGCTTTGACCTCTCTTTTGAACTGGTTTTTGACCTTTGGGCGGCATCAGGAACGGTGCCGGGTTAACGACAACGTCCAGGAAGAGCCGACAGGAAAGTCGGCGAAAGGCGTGCTTCGCCTGGATGGCGAAGCACGCCGGTCCGTAGGGAATATGGCGTTTGCGGGGAGACCCGAGGAGTGGGCGAAGTGACGCCGCAAGCATGGGCTCAAGGGGCGATTACGCCTGATAGCCCCTTGTCACCAGCCCACGAAGTGGGATTGAGAAATTTCGTTGACCTGCTTTTGCCCTTAACCAAAAACAGCATCAAAGCAGCAGCTTATCCCTCAAGCGGATAATGCGTATGCACCATATAATTCACATCGACACCCGGGCCCAGCTTAAACTGATTGATCAGCGGATAATAATGTAAGCCGATCATATTCCGCTCACGCAGCGGCGTCTCATCCACCCAGCGCAGCAATTCCCCCGGACGAATAAACTTCTTAATATCATGGGTGCCGCGTGGCACCATTCGTAACACATACTCGGCACCGACAATCGCCATCAGCCAGGCCTTACTGTTACGGTTAATGGTGGAGAAGAAAACTTCACCTCCTGGCTTCACCAGCCGGGCGCAGGCATGCACCACCGAACGCGGGTCAGGAACATGCTCCAGCATCTCCATACAGGTCACCACATCGTACTGACCGGCAAACTGCTCAGCATGTTCTTCTACCGTCTGCTGGACATAACTCATGGTGACGCCGTTTTCCAGCGCGTGTAACCGCGCCACCTGCAGCGGTTCTGCCCCCATATCCAGCCCGGTTACCTCTGCACCTTCACGCGCTATACTTTCCGCCAGGATGCCGCCGCCGCAGCCAACATCCAACACCTTTTTGCCAAACAGACCGCCGGCATGTTCGGCGATATAGCCAAGGCGCAGGGGGTTAATGCGATGCAGGGGCTTGAATTCGCCTTCCAGATCCCACCAGCGCGAGGCCAGCGCTTCAAATTTAGCGATCTCTTCACGATCAACATTTTGCGCAGATGGATCTTTTTCTTCACTCATGGCAACGGGCTCCGTAAAAATTTTATTGAGTATACATGCTTACGCACACAGTGGGGTGACAGCGGCGCGGAAAAGCGCCTGATGCAATAAAGCGGCCAGATTGACGCTTTCCATTCACCCCCTGGGTGCAGTGTGATATACTTTCACCTCTTTGAATCCTGGAATCACCTAGAGGGATAGCGGCTCCATGAGCGATCTTGCCAGAGAAATCACACCGGTTAATATCGAGGAAGAATTAAAGAACTCTTATCTTGATTACGCCATGTCGGTCATCGTTGGCCGTGCCTTACCCGATGTTCGCGATGGTCTGAAGCCGGTTCACCGCCGCGTGCTTTACGCCATGAATGTGCTGGGTAACGACTGGAATAAAGCGTACAAAAAATCCGCCCGTGTGGTCGGTGACGTTATCGGTAAATATCACCCTCATGGCGATACCGCCGTGTATGACACCATTGTACGTATGGCGCAGCCGTTTTCTCTGCGTTATATGCTGGTGGACGGGCAGGGGAACTTCGGTTCTATCGACGGCGACTCGGCGGCGGCCATGCGTTATACCGAAGTGCGCATGTCGAAAATCGCTCATGAGCTGCTGGCGGATCTGGAAAAAGAAACCGTCGACTTTGTGCCTAACTATGACGGCACCGAGCAGATCCCTGAGGTCATGCCGACCCGCGTTCCTAACCTGCTGATCAACGGCTCGTCAGGGATTGCCGTTGGTATGGCGACCAATATCCCGCCGCACAATCTTACGGAAGTGATTAACGGCTGCCTGGCCTATATCGACGATGAAAACATCAGCGTTGAAGGGCTGATGACCCATATTCCCGGACCGGACTTCCCAACCGCCGCCATCATTAATGGTCGTCGCGGGATTGAAGAAGCTTACCGTACCGGACGCGGCAAAATATCTATCCGTGCCCGTGCCGAGGTGGAAGCCGACGCAAAAACCGGTCGCGAAACCATTATCGTGCATGAAATTCCGTATCAGGTGAATAAAGCGCGCCTGATTGAAAAAATTGCCGAACTGGTTAAAGAAAAGCGTCTGGAAGGTATCAGCGCGCTGCGCGATGAATCCGATAAAGACGGCATGCGTATCGTGATTGAAGTGAAGCGCGATGCGGTTGGCGAAGTAGTGCTGAATAACCTCTACTCGCTGACCCAGCTGCAAACGTCATTCGGTATTAATATGGTGGCATTGCACCAGGGGCAGCCAAAAATTATGCCCCTCAAGGATATTCTTGAAGCCTTTGTGCGTCACCGTCGTGAAGTGGTAACGCGCCGTACCATTTTTGAACTGCGTAAAGCCCGCGATCGCGCGCATATACTGGAAGCGCTGGCGGTAGCGCTGGCGAATATCGATCCAATTATCGAACTGATCCGCGCAGCACCGACCCCGGCCGAAGCGAAAGCTGGCCTGGTATCGCGCAGCTGGAAGTTAGGTAACGTCGCTGCCATGCTGGAACGCGCAGGCGATAATGCCGCCCGTCCGGAGTGGCTGGAAGATCAGTTTGGTATCCGTGATGGCCAGTATTATCTGACTGAGCAGCAGGCTCAGGCTATTCTTGACCTGCGTCTGCAGAAGCTGACCGGTCTGGAACACGAGAAGCTGCTGGACGAGTATAAAGAACTGCTACTGCAGATTGCCGAACTGCTGCGCATTCTGGACAGCGCCGAGCGCCTGATGGAAGTGATCCGCGAAGAGCTGGAACTGATCCGCGATCAGTTCGGTGATAATCGCCGCACCGAAATTACCGCTAACAGTTCAGATATTAATATTGAAGACCTGATTAACCAGGAAGACGTGGTAGTGACCCTGTCGCACCAGGGTTACGTTAAGTATCAGCCACTGTCCGATTACGAGGCACAGCGTCGCGGTGGTAAAGGTAAATCGGCGGCACGCATCAAAGAAGAAGACTTTATTGATCGTCTGCTGGTGGCTAACACCCACGATACTATCCTGTGTTTCTCCAGCCGTGGTCGCCTCTACTGGATGAAAGTTTACCAGTTGCCGGAAGCCAGCCGCGGTGCGCGTGGTCGTCCAATCGTCAATCTGCTGCCACTGGAAGCCAATGAGCGTATTACCGCTATCCTGCCAGTGCGCGAATACGCAGAAGGCTGGAACATCTTTATGGCTACTGCCAGCGGTACGGTGAAAAAAACCGCGCTGACGGAGTTCAGCCGTCCACGCAGCGCGGGTATTATCGCGGTGAATCTGCGTGATGACGATGAACTGATTGGCGTGGCGCTGACTAACGGTAACGATGAAGCTATGCTGTTCTCTGCTGCTGGTAAAGTGGTGCGCTTTGCTGAACAGGCTGTGCGCGCAATGGGGCGTACCGCGTCCGGTGTACGCGGCATTAAGCTGGCAGAAGGGGATCGCGTGGTGTCGCTGATTGTGCCACGTGATGATGGCGCTATCCTGACCGTGACCCAAAACGGCTACGGTAAACGTACCGCTAACAGCGAATATCCAACTAAATCTCGTGCCACTCAGGGCGTTATCTCGATCAAAGTGACCGAGCGCAACGGACCGGTGATTGGTGCGGTGCAGGTAGATGACAGCGATCAGATTATGATGATCACCGATGCTGGCACGCTGGTGCGTACCCGCGTCTCTGAAGTCAGCGTGGTTGGACGTAATACCCAGGGGGTGATTCTGATCCGGACTGCGGAGGATGAAAACGTGGTGGGTCTGCAGCGCGTTGCGGAGCCGGTGGAAGAAGAAGAGCTGGATACCATTGATGGTAGCGTCGCGGAAGGGGAGGATGATATTGCTCCGGAAGCGGATAGCGATGATGAGGCACCTGAAGGTGATGATGATTAACCCTAAGGAAGAGGCCGGTTGAGCCGAACCGGCTCCGACAGCTGATAAAAGCCCGCATAATATGCGGGCTTTTTTTATTAAGTATTTTGTGGATTTTTAGTTGGCCTTTTAAAAAGCCATGTCAACGGCAAAGGCCAGGGGAGGGGAACAAGAATAGCCTGAAAATCAGATAAAATTCTCAGAACCAGCCGAATTTATGCTGCAATCAGGGGGCTTAACTGGCTTTTTTACCGTACTGACGCTACTGTAGCACCACTTATTCTCTTTACGGTGCTTTGGCGCAACTTGCCCTTGAAATATCTGGTCTCCTTCAGAACAACCCTCAGGGTATCCCGTTACCTTGTACGCACCCTTGCGGTCTTGATATGGCTCCTTGGGGCGTTGCTGACCACCTTCCATATTATTAATACCATTCACGAGAATGAAATGCTGGTGCGTAAGGAGTTTAACGCCAGTTATGATCAGGCGCAGTGGTATATCCGCCATACGGCAGATGTAACCCGTGAGCTGAAATTTATCGTCGAAAACCGCCTGAATGCTTCTGCCAGCGGGTTGGATGTTATCAACGGCGTATTTCCCGGCAGGAATTCCCTGCCTGAGTTTGAGCCGCTGTACAGCGATTCAGACTGCGGACGGATGAGTACCACCTGGCGTACCCCGCTGGAATCACTGAGCTATTTTCTTCATTACTGGAAGGATAACTTTGCTTCGGCCTATGATCTGAACCGGGTGTTCTTCTTCGGCGGGGAAAGTCAGTGTCTGGCGGATTTCGGCGTGGGTAACGTCACGGTTAACCGCGAAAAAGTGCTGAAATCGTTACAGGATCGCATTCTGATTTACCGTAATGGCAATGAAGAACAGCGCAAGAATAATCTGTTCTGGATAACGCCTTCCCAACGCACCGGCGTTGGCCATTACTATATGATCACCCCGTTATATGTGGCGAATAAAGATACCGCGCTGCTGGGCACCGAACAAAATATTCGTATCGAGGATTTTCTGGTGCCGGGGACGCTGCCGGTCACCGTCACACTGGTCGACCAGCATAAACATCGGGTGCTCTCTTCCCAGCCCAATAACGCCGACTTCTCCACGGCAAATATACCGGATGATGACTTCTGGTTTGGCTATGTTAAGGGCTATAAAAAGCTGATTATGAAGAAGGTATTGCCGCCTTCTCCCCTTAGCGTGATCTATTCCATCCCGACGGATGCCATTCTCGACCAGCTGAAAATGATGATGTTCAATGCGCTGCTGCTGAACCTTATCAGTGCCATTGTGCTGTTTACCCTCAGCTGGTTGCTGGAGCGGCGCATGTTTTTCCCGGCGGAAGATAATGCCTGGCGTTTGGAAGAGCATGAGCAGTTTAACCGTAAAATTATCGCCTCTGCCCCGGTGGGGATCTGTATTCTGCGTATCAACGATGGCGCGAATATTCTCAGTAACGAACTGGCGCATAATTACCTGATTATGCTGACTCAGGAAGATCGCCAGCGCCTGACAGACATTATCTGTCAGGAGCAGACCAGCCTGGTGGAAGTGCTGACCGGCAGTAATACCACCCTGCAAATCAGTTTTGTACATTCACGTTACCGCAACGAAGATGTGGCTATTTGCGTACTGGTTGATGTTAGCGCGCGTGTGAAAATGGAACAGTCACTGCATGAGATTGCCCAGGCGGCGGAGCAGGCCAGCCAGTCGAAATCGATGTTTCTTGCGACCGTCAGCCACGAACTGCGCACTCCGCTGTATGGCATTATCGGTAACCTCGATCTTTTGCAAACCCGCGCACTGCCTGAAGGTATTGAATCACTGGTGACGGCGATGAATAACTCATCGACGCTGTTACTGAAGATTATCAGTGATATTCTCGACTTTTCAAAAATTGAATCCGAGCAGCTGAAAATCGAGCTGCGGGAATTCGCTCCGCGTGAAATCATTGCTCATATTACCGCCAACTATCTGGCAACAGCGGTGAAAAAACGCCTGTTTTTGTGGTGTCTGGTAGAGAACCCGGTGCCTGCCACGCTGAATGGCGACCCGATCCGTCTGCAGCAGGTGATATCCAACCTGCTGAATAATGCGATCAAGTTCACCCATACCGGTGGCATAGTGCTGCATGTCTATACCCGCGATGGCTACCTGGCTTTTCAGGTTCGTGATACCGGGGTTGGCATACCGGCAAGAGAGCTGCCACGTTTGTTTGATCCCTTCGTTCAGATTGAAAATGGCGAGCGTCAGAGCTTCCAGGGTACCGGTCTGGGACTGGCCATCTGTGAAAAGCTGATCAATATGATGGATGGCGATATTGAGGTCAGTTCCGGCGTGGGGATGGGCAGTCAGTTCACGGTACGTATTCCGCTATATAACAGTAAGCCGCTACCCTTCTGCGCAGACAGTGAACTGCAGAATAAACCACTGTGGATGGAAATACGCAATGATATGTTGGCTGATTTTCTCAGCCGTTCGCTGGGGGAAAAGGGCTTTACCCTGCGGCGTTTTGCTGGCCAGTGCGGTCCGGATGATGTAATTATCACCGACTATGATTTCCGACCGCCGCAACCGCTGCGGGCGTTAATCTGTTTTGATGGCAGCCATAATGATGGCCCGCAGGAAGTCCGGGCCGGCATGTGGCGCTGCGCCACCACCATGCTACATGAATTGCCGGTGCTGATTGGCCGTATTTACCGCATTGAAGTAGAGCCTCCGACGGGCTTACCGACCGGCCTGCCTGGGCTGGAATACGCCGCCAGCAACGACGATATTCTGATCATGGTCGTTGACGATCATCCGATCAACCGTATGCTGCTGTCGAATCAGCTGGGATCGCTGGGCTACCGGGTTAAAACTGCGCAGGATGGGGTGGATGCACTGAATGTCATCGGTCAGACGGATATCGATATTGTGCTAACGGATGTCAATATGCCCAATATGGATGGTTACCTGCTTACTCAGCGTTTACGCCAGTTGGGACAAACTTTTCCGGTGGTGGGGGTAACGGCCAATGCGCTGGCCGAAGAGAAGCAGCGCTGTATGGAAGCCGGAATGGATAATTGTCTATCAAAACCGGTGACCATGGATACCCTGCAACAAACGCTGGCGCTGTATGCTGAGCGGGTGCGGAAAGCCAGAGCGTAGGAGAAAAGACAGGCAGACGGCGGGAAAGCATCTTCCCGCCGTATCAGGCCGATTAGTCTTTATCAACCTGACTCATGCTGACCGATGACAGGTAGTTCAGCAGGGCAATATCATTTTCCACACCCAGTTTCATCATCGCTGATTTCTTCTGGCTGCTGATGGTTTTAATGCTGCGGTTAAGTTTCTTGGCGATTTCGGTCACCAGGAAACCTTCGGCAAACAAACGTAACACTTCACTTTCTTTTGGAGAAAGGCGTTTATCCCCGTAACCACCGGCACTGATTTTTTCCAGTAATTTTGCCACGCTTTCGGGGATATATTTCTTCCCTTTATGCAGGGCAGCCAGCGCCTTAGGCAGGTCAGCCGGTGCGCCCTGTTTCAGGACGATACCTTCAATATCCAGATCCAGGACTGCGCTGAGAATTGCCGGATTATTATTCATAGTTAACACAATAATCGACAGCGCAGGGTAGTGGCGCTTGATGTATTTAATCAGCGTAATGCCATCGCCATATTTGTCGCCGGGCATGGACAGGTCGGTGATTAATACAGAGGCGTCAAGTTTAGACAGGCTGTTAATTAGCGCCGTAGAATCTTCAAACTCACCAACCACATTAATCCAGTCAAGTTGTTCGAGAGATTTGCGAATGCCGAACAGAACAATAGGATGGTCGTCGGCAAGAATGACATTCAGCTTATTCATATTATGGGTTACCTTGCTGCAACAGATGGTTGACGTAAGTGTCAATTTCACTGATGGTATTTTTGATGTTTGAATTCTCACACTTATTAATGTGCAGTTCTAACGTTTCACAAAGCTGCTTGCCGGGTAGCAGATTCAGCATGGCAAACACACCTTTCAGTCGATGCGCAGTTTGCGCCAGCGAGCTGAAATCCCTGGTGGACGCTTCAGTATACAGTCTCTGCACATCATCCGGTACTGTCTCCACAAATAGCGGGAAATAGCCGCTGGCGATCAGTTGCGAGATATCAGGTTGAGAACTGCTTTCATCACTCAGCTCTTCATGAGCCAGTTGTTGTTCAATCAATTGCAGCAATGCATCCTGCATTGCGCTACTGATATTGAAATTCACCCGGTACTGTCCCGGTACGATCTGGCTGAAGCCAGCTTCATCATCGGTAAGCAACAAGGACCAGGGGGTAAGACTGTTTGGGTCATCTGTTACCAGGATATCATGCTGCTGACCGGAGAAGCGCTCATCAGGGGTGATGCACTGTGCTCCCCAATCGCTAAGTTGATGCACCACAATTTTGCGCACATCATCGACAATGATATTGACCATCACGCTAACCCCTTCCAGCAGTTTTTCTTCCTGCTGTTGCTGCGACTGAAGTGGGGCAGGGAGCTGAATACGGTAGTGTGAACCAATATCCTGTTGGGCATAAATTTCAAACTGGCCTCCCAGTTGCTTACATAACTGGCGACAGAGGAAAAAAGCCATGCCGGAAGCCTGCTCAAAGCGATCCTGATGGGTTTCAGCCACAAACGGAAATTCGCTGTTGGCTATTTCCCCGTTAGTGAGCCCGGCACCGGTATCAGTAATATCAATAGCCAGTCTGTCTTGCTGATCGGCTGGCGTCGAGACTGTGAGACTGATGCGCCCCCAGGTGGTGGTGGTGATGGCGTAATGCAGTATCGTGGCAAGAATTTTATAAATGCTGTTCTCATCGCCCAGACGCTGCTGATAACCACTTAACTGATTATTAATTATCAGTGATAACCCTTTGCGCTGTATCACTGGCAGGATCTCAGCCGCCAGCCGATCCAGCAGGGTTTGCAGGCTGAAAGGGGCAGTTTCAGTGACCCATTGCTGAGTTTCCAACTGATTAACCAGCACGATATCGTCGATCAGGCGCTGCAATGCCTGAGCATTGTCCAGTGGTATCCCATCCTCATTTGGGTATTTTTTGGTAAGCAGGTGCAGGTGATTAAGGATGTTGTCCAGCGGCTTATGCAATGCCTGACCTAGATGCTGCAACAGTAGCTGACGGGTCTGATGGTTTTTCTCTAACTGCTGCTGAGCGGCGATCAGCTTTTTATTTACCAGCAGCTCACGATCCTGATCGCGCATGATAAACAACTGGGTGTGCGGTGATATCTCACTGCGAATATGGCGGATCTCATAAACTTCATTATTGACGGTCGCCTGCAATACGCCCTGATGTTGATAGGACATGTTAATAATTTTTTGCAGATTAAGATGGGGTAGCAGATGCCCGGCAATCTTATTGCTAATCACCGGACGACTGTTGGCGAAGTCGTAGACCAACAGCCCTACCGGTAGATTATTGACAATTTCTTCATTGAGATGACGCTGAATATTCAGTTCGGCATGCTGACTTTCACCCGGAATGACCGCGGCCTGACGTCGCAGGATAACCAGCATAAACAGCGTCAGCCCCATCAGCAGCAGATTAATCAATAATGGCCACAGCAGATTATGCTCAGTGCCAAAAATTAACCGGCTGATGGGGAAACGATAAACCAGTTGTAATGAGGTGGTCGCTACCGGAACCGACACTTCAATATTCGATTTAACCCAACTGACCTGGGTCTGACTGGCAGACTGTGGCAGCGCGCGGTTATCGTTGTTGTCGAGCTGATTTTGCCGCAGCTGGAAACTATCCAGCGCCATTGACTTGGGAATAATATCGTTAATCGGTAGATCGAATGCCACCACCGTCGCCAGATGTCCAGGCTGATTAAAGGTAGTTCTGACGGTAAAATAACGGTCATTTTGCCAGTTAAAGCGGCGTAACTGGGAAAAACTTTCACGCTCATCCAGCGAATTAGCCTGCTGCAACATTTCAGCGCGTCGGGCATCAATAATATTATTGAAAGTGCCCTCTTTATAACGCAGCACCATATCCCGTAAAGATAGCGTGGAAATCAGCGTCAGACTGTTATCCTGACCATTCAGGAAATACATTGACCAGGTGCCGGTCGCCGGGCCCCAAAGGGTGTCGAGGTAGTCCGACATACGCGCTGCTGCATCGAGAGTGCTTCTGTCATGTTCACCAAAAATTAGCGCTTCAGTTTTCACCCGGGTTTTCTCCAGATGATAAACATCGTGACGCAGGTGGTTTTCCTGCAGCAGGCTGCCGGTATTATTCGCCGCCGTATCAGTAGCAATTTCCTCATACAGCTGCCAGGTGGCGTAGCGGTAGCTGTCAATGCGTTTCTGCATAGCATGGCTGATATCGGTAATGACACTGCGTTTTTGTGTCAGCCAGTTACTGAAAGCGGTTTTGATCATACACCCGGATGCCAGCAGCAGCAGCAACAGAAAAAGCTGACACAGGCGGGTCACGCTGGCTAAGGTGAACGGGAACTTCATTGAAGGCATAATCTGACCTGTCCTGTCAGCAGATAAAACGTTGGGCACAGGACGCCACAACCAATGGCTGAGGGAAAACTGAGCCTACAACAGAGTAATCTGCCGTCAGGGCGCTGATACAGGAACTCAAAACGGAACAGATAATGTTCTCTGCCGGAGGCTGTAAGCGCGTGCAAATATAATCATTCTGCGCGTCCGCTGTCGTCATCTTATCCATTCTGCCTGTATCAAAGTAAGTTCTCGTTTTACCACAGTTAGCCATAGTAAAAAAGAAGATAAACCAGATTAACCTGCCTCACAGGAGGTGATTAAGAGCCCGGCTCATCAGGTGTTCATTCGTAATTTCAACCCGGGCCTGCGATCAGAATCCTCACTTACCTGGCGTACACTGCGGTTACTGCTCGCTATCCGTATTCAAACTGACCTCAATAACTACACCTTATGGAAAAGTCTCTTACCTGCGAGTTTTTGCAAGCCGCCAGAGTAATACCCCGAACCGGGGTGGCTGTTAACTGAAATCAGCGCTAACCAGGGTATTTCCAGATAACTCCTGGCTTTACTATCCTGAAGTTTGCGCATCAACAAAATAATTCGCCAGCAAGTAACTTTGGTCACAGGTGTTCTTAAACCGCTCGGGTCTGGTCAGAATAAGACCCGGACAGCTGCCGGATGGTGCACGGATAACGCCAGCCACCAAAGTGACCGCTTTAAAACTATTACACATCGTGATGTTTATCTTAAGTAATTAACCTTGGCATTATTGATATTTTTCGCTCGAAGCAAAAAAAAGCCGAACACAGAGTTCGGCTATAAATGGGGTAAAGCAACTCATTCGGGGTGAATGGGATGAATAAATAATGATAGCGAGAGAATCTTAACGAACTGACAATGACTTATTTTATCATTGAGTGCGCAACTATGTTTTTCTAATATTATTTAGATTAATTTGATGAATTAAAAAGCATTATCGGTGTAATTAATGAGTGAAAAACCATTCCCTCTGCTTATAATACCGCGTTGGCTTAATTCATGTCCGGACATAGTCTGATAACTTTTGGCAACGCTTTTGGAATTTCAGTATCATTTTCGTGATGGATTATTGCCGGCTGTTCCTTAATATCCGCATAACTGCCGATGAGCCACAGACCGGCAGCAGTGGCTGACAAAAACACATAAACTTTATAAGGATAATAGAACAGAATGAAACCTCGTGCCCTTGCTCTGATGATCCCGGCGTTACTGATTGCCGGAACTGCTAATGCTACGGAAATTTATAACAAAGACGGCAATAAACTCGACCTGTTTGGTAAAGTTGATGGACTGCACTATTTTTCTGATGACAGCAGCAGTGATGGTGACAAGTCCTATTTACGCTTTGGCTTTAAAGGCGAAACGCAAATCTCCGATCAGCTGGCCGGTTACGGCCAGTGGGAATATGAGGTTTCCCTGAACTCAACGGAAGCCGACGGTTCTTCTGATAATCATACCCGCGTTGGTTTTGCCGGTTTGCAGTTCGCTAATAATGGATCGCTGGATTACGGACGTAATTACGGCGTGATGTATGATATTGGAGCCTGGACTGACGTGCTGCCAGAATACGGTGGCGATACCTACGGCGTGGATAACTTCCTGTTCCAGCGTTCTACCGGTCTGGCAACCTACCGTAATAACAACCTTTTCGGTCTGGTGGATGGCTTGAACTTTGCTCTGCAGTACCAGGGTAAAAACGGCAGCTCTGCAGAATCTAACAATGGCCGTGATGTGTTGAGCCAGAATGGCGATGGCTGGGGTCTGTCCTCAACCTACGATCTGGGTAATGGCCTCTCGCTGGGTGCGGCGATGTTCTCTTCCGATCGTACCACTGAGCAGAACAGCACCACGTCCGGCATTCTGGGTAACGGCGAGCGTGCGACTGCCTACACCGGAGGTTTTAAATATGACGCGAACAATATTTACCTCGCGGCAATGTACACCAAATCCTACAATGCAACCCGTTTCGGTAACAGCTCAGACGACAATGTCGTTTACGGTTTCGCCGACAAAGCTGAAAACTGGGAACTGGTTGCCCAGTATCAGTTTGATTTCGGTCTGCGTCCGTCACTGGCTTACGTCAGCTCACGCGGTACTTCGGTGGAAAACTACGGCAAGCAGAACCTGAAGCGTTATGTTGAAGTGGGCACCAGCTATTACTTCAATAAAAACATGTCTACCTACGTTGACTACCAGATTAACCTGCTGGATGAAAACGACTTCACTCGCGCAGCGGGTATCGCAACCGACAATATCGTGGCTGTAGGTCTGGTCTACCAGTTCTGATCCGCGTTATCCCAGTGGCCGGTCATTTGACCGGCCAGTTTTTTTGCTTTCCTTCTGTTTATCCATAGCCGGCGGTAAGCTGCCCTCCAGCGCCATGCCTCCCAATGTCAGTAGCGTAAAACGTAACAACCTGCTGCGTGCCTGATTTTCTTTCACTGCCAGTGGATTACGCATCACTTCCTCCAAACGCCAGGGCTGATAAACAGCGACCCTGACAATTACGCAAGAAGCATGCCATGTGGGAAAGAGACGCCTGCCTGGATGATCAAAGCCAGTTGTGGCACAGTAGCTGCCTGATAATGGGGCAGGGTGCCCGCTGATGGTGCCTGTCCAATGTGGTGTATCCCCTCACGATGTACAAACTCAGGTAAAACATGAAAAATACAGGCCGGATGGCGTGGCTGGCAGCACTTTTGTTGCTGCTGCCAGGCTGTGACAACAAAGCCCCTGCAGGGCTGGACAAGGGCATGATCCTCGAAGGGAATACCATGGGCACCTTCTGGCGGGTTAGCCTTGCTCAGGTTGATAACCAGCGACGCGATGCATTAAAGCAGGCGATTCAGCAGCAGCTGGATAGGGATGACCATGAGATGTCAACCTGGAAAAATGATTCGGTACTGTCGCGCTTTAACCAGTATCGTGGCACTGAACCGCAGCCGGTGAGTGACAATATGGCTGATATCGTTACCCTGGCGCTGCGCATAGGTCATCTTACCGGGGGCGCGATGGATATTACCGTTGGGCCGCTGGTTAATCTGTGGGGATTTGGCCCGGATAAGCAACCGCTGGCGACGCCCGATCAGCAGCAGATAGACCAGGCGCGCCAGCTGACCGGATTACAGCATTTACAGGTGATTAACCGGGCGGGGCAGTCTTATCTGCAGAAAGATATGCCGGCGCTGTATGTTGATCTCTCAACGGTGGGCGAAGGCTTTGCCACCGACCACCTGGCGCGCCTGATGGAAAAAGAGGGTATTAATAATTATCTGGTGTCGGTTGGCGGTGCGGTACTGACGCGCGGCAAAAATGCGGCCGGTCAACCCTGGCAGGTGGCGATCCAGAAACCCACTGACCGGGAAAATGCGGTGCAGCAAATTGTGGATTTACAGGGGCACGGTATCAGCACTTCCGGCAGTTATCGCAACTATTATGAACTGGACGGCAAACGGATCTCCCATGTTATTGATCCGGCTACCGGGTGTCCCATCCAGCATAAACTGGTGTCGGCGACCGTTATTGCCACCACCGCGCTGGAAGCGGACGGCTGGGACACCGGCCTGATGGTGCTGGGTGAGGAGAAGGCAAAGGCACTGGCGAACCGTGAAAAGCTGGCGGTGTACCTGATAGTTAAGCAGGGAGACGGTTTCAGCCACTGGATGTCACCGCAGTTTGCTGCCTTTATCACGTCGCCACAGCAGTAAGGAGAGAAGATGCTCGATCTGTTTAGTGGAGAGGAACCCTGGCAGGAGCCACTGGCAGAAGGTGCGGTGATTTTACGTCGCCGGGTCAGAGACTGTGCGCCTGAATTACTGGCTGAAATAGCCCGTATTGCTGCGCTTAATCCGTTTTATCACCGGATAACACCGGGTGGCTACCGGATGTCAGTGGCGATGACCAACTGCGGCGATTTTGGCTGGTCTGCCGATGCGCGCGGCTATCAGTACAGTGAACATGATCACCAGAGCGGTCAGCGCTGGCCGCAGATGCCTGAGGCTTTCCGTCAGCTGGCGACCCGCTGTGCGGCGGAAGCGGGATTCTCTGGCTTTGCTGCTGATGCCTGCCTGATTAACCGCTATGCGCCGGAAACCAAACTGACGTTGCATCAGGACAAAGATGAGCGTGACCTGCGTCAGCCGATTGTGTCGGTTTCACTCGGCCTGCCGGCGGTGTTTCAGTTCGGCGGATTTGAGCGCAGCGACCGCTGCCAGCGGGTACTGCTGGAGCATGGTGATGTGGTGGTGTGGGGCGGGCCATCGCGTTTGCGCTATCACGGTATTCTGCCGCTGAAGCCGGGTCAGCATCCGCTGACCGGTGCTTACCGTTATAACCTGACTTTTCGCCGCGCGCGCTGACCTTTTTGTCGCGCAATGAGAATTATTATTGATATCAGGCGCTTTCTTATTACACTGCAGGCTGGCTGTTATCTGTCAGGATATGTTTATGGAGTTACTGCGCGTCGTTTACCGCCAGTATCGCTGGCCGTTTATGCTGGTGATTGTACTCAGTCTGCTGAGCGCCGGACTGGGCATTGGGCTGATTGCCTTTATTAACCGCGAACTGATTGTCACTGTTAACGCCTCGCTGATGGTATTACCTCAGTTTCTCGGATTGCTGCTGCTACTGATGGCGGTCACGCTCGGCTCACAGCTGGCATTAACCCTGTTGGGGCATCATTTTGTTTACTGCCTGCGCGGTGAATTTATCAAGCGCATCCTCGATACCCGGGTGGAACAGATCGAGCGTATTGGTCAGGCGCAGTTGCTGGCCGGGCTGACCAGCGACGTGCGCAATATCACCATCGCCTTTGTACGCCTGCCGGAGCTGATCCAGGGCATTATCCTGACCCTCGGCTCTGCGCTTTATCTGGCGTGGCTGTCGCCGAAAATGTTGCTGGTCACGGCGGTCTGGGTGGCGGTCACTATCTTTGGTGGCTGGTTACTGGTATCGCGGGTGTACCGGCATATGACCACCCTGCGTGAGACCGAAGATCGGCTGGTCAGCGACTACCAGACGATCATTGTAGGGCGCAAAGAACTGATGCTGAATCGCCAGCGGGCGCAGCAAATCTTTGAAACCGTCTACCGTGAAGACGCGCGCCGCTATCGCCACCACATTGTGCGCGCCGACACCTATCATCTCAGCGCAGTTAACTGGTCGAATATTATGATGCTGGGGGCAATTGGCCTGGCATTTTTCCTCGCTAACAGCCTTGGCTGGGCGGATACCGCCGTGGCCGCCACCTACTCATTAACCCTGCTGTTTTTACGCACCCCTCTGCTGTCCGCCGTGGGGGCACTGCCAACGCTGCTGACGGCGCAGATTGCTTTTAACAAGCTGAATACCTTCCGGCTGGCTGCCTGGAAGCCGGACTTCCCGTCACTGCCTGCGTCGAGAGCCTGGCAGACGCTGGAGCTGCGCAATCTGGTATTTCAGTATCAGGGCAAGGGGTTTAGCGTCGGGCCGCTGAATCTGACGCTACGGCGCGGCGAGCGGGTATTTGTCATTGGCGGAAACGGCAGCGGTAAATCCACCCTGGCGATGCTGCTGGCCGGACTGTATCAGCCGCTCTCCGGTGAAATCCTGCTGGATGGTGAAGTGGTGCATGCTGACTCTCTGGACGAATATCGCCAGCTGTTTTCAGCGGTATTTACCGATGTACATCTGTTCGATCGCCTGATTGACCCTCACGGACAGCCCGTCGATCCGCAGCAGGTGCAGGCCTGGCTGAAACGCCTGAAGATGCAGGATAAAATCAGGCTGGAAGGCAACCGGGTGCTGGATCTCAAATTATCCAAAGGGCAAAGTAAGCGCCTGGCCCTGCTGCTGGCGGTGGCGGAGCAGCGCGATATTCTGCTGCTGGACGAGTGGGCGGCGGATCAGGACCCCCATTTTCGCCGTACTTTCTACCGCGAGCTGCTGCCCTGGTTACAGGAGATGGGGAAAACTGTGGTTGCCGTCAGCCATGATGACCACTATTTTGAGCATGCCGATCGTTTGCTGGAAATGCGCGCCGGAAGCTTAAGCGAACTGACCGGCAGCGAGCGCGAACTGGCGACGCTGGATGCGGTAAAACGAACCGAAAGTGATGAGGCTTCCTGAACTGTCTCTGGGAAGGGTTAAGGCTGTCGGCAGTCTTAACCCTTCATTTCCGACAAATGTTTTCGCTGCCCGCCGCGATGAGATTATTTCTGCCGTGATTAAAATAAATCAGGGTGAAAATAAATCTGCCGTTAATCGCAATTTTTTTATCCTTGCTTATCTGTCAAATTCTTTCAAATGTTTTGCTTCTGCTTCTGCTTCTGCTTCTGCTTCTGCTTCTGCTTCTGCTTCTGCTTCT
>CALYQW010000019.1 GCA_945290265.1 uncultured Erwinia sp. | reverse complement strand
TGGACGGCGAATCAGGCTGTACCAAAGGGAAAGGGCATTGCCGAGGGCACCCGCGTAAGCGGGCGCAGTGCCAGCCGCTAGCGCGGGGTCAAGGGGAGAAGGCGATGTTCTCCCCTTGTCGCCAGTCCGCGCAGCGGAATGGTGAAACGTAGTTGACCTGGCCCTGGCTTTTAAAAACACAGCCAGCGCAGCCCCCCTCCCCCACGCAGTGGACCAGCCCAGGCCCCGGTCTCGGCCAGCCGCTACTGCTGTTTTACCCAGATCAGCTTATCAGTGTCAAAGCCGGCCTGACGGGCTTTTTCCACCCATTCCTGCTTCAGCGCCTGACTCGGGTGCGGCGAGCGCGACAGCATCCACAGATAGTCGCGGTTCGGTCCACACACCAGCGCATACTGATAGTCGCTGTCCAGCACAAACACGTTGTAACCGGCATAAAAAGGACCAAAGAACGATACCTTAAGCGCTCCACGATCGGTCGCACCGGTAAAGCGAGCTTTACCCTCACTTTCCTGCCAGCGCTGCTTACGTGGGTTAAAACCACTGTTAATCACCTTAATTGAGCCATCCTGACGTTTGCTGTAGCTGGCGGTCACCTGCTCCAGTCCGCGCTCAAAACGGTGATCCAGGCGGGCAATTTCATACCAGCGTCCCAGATACCGCTCACTGTCAAAAGGCGATACCGGCATGATCCCGGCAGGGGGTTTAGTGACACAGGCAACCGACAGCAGCGCTCCGGCACCTGCCGTGACCATTTTCCACAACGACATTACGGTAACTCCCTTATTTATCGACAAATCTATTATAGTTGTTGATAGCGTTATGCGCCCGCCGTCTGCGACTGGCTGTGAGAAGTACTTTGGCACCGTTACCGGTAAACCGTTTTTATCCACCGCATAATTGTGTGTTGTCCTGTGGAACGGTAGACTTCTCCTCCCTTACTGACACTGGAGTAGAAAATATGAGCGATACGGCAAGCTGGCAGCCTGGTGCCCCCGTGGAGAACTTATTGAAACGTGCGGCAATCATGGCTGAAATCCGGCGTTTCTTTGCCGATCGTGGCGTACTGGAGGTGGAGACCCCGGCGATGAGCCAGGCCACCGTCACTGACGTGCATCTGTTTCCGTTTCAAACCCGTTTTGTCGGGCCGGGAGCCAGCAACGGTATAGACCTCTATCTGATGACCAGCCCGGAATACCATATGAAAAGGCTGCTGGTGGCAGGAAGTGGCCCGATTTATCAGCTGTGCCGCTGCTTCCGTAATGAAGAGATGGGGCGTCATCATAATCCCGAATTCACCATGCTGGAATGGTATCGTCCGCACTATGATATGTATCGTCTGATGAATGAGGTGGACGATCTGTTACAGCAGGTACTGGAGTGCGCGCCGGCAGAATCCATCTCCTATCAGCAGGCTTTCCAGCGCCATCTGGAAATCGACCCACTGTCAGCAGAAAAACCACAGCTGCGTGAAGTAGCGGAAAAACTCGGAGCCGGTGAACTTGCTCGCGACGAAGAAGATCGCGATACCCTGCTGCAACTGCTGTTTATGCTGGGCGTGGAGCCGCAAATTGGCAAAGAGAAGCCGGTATTTGTCTACCATTTCCCGGCCAGCCAAGCCGCACTGGCCGAAATCAGCACCGAAGATCATCGGGTGGCTGAACGCTTTGAGGTTTACTACAAAGGCATTGAACTGGCTAACGGGTTCCGCGAACTGACTGACAGCCAGGAACAGCGCCAGCGCTTCGAACAGGATAACCGTAAGCGCGCCGCTGCCGGTCTGCCGCAGCAGCCGATTGATAATAACCTGCTGGCTGCGCTGGCGCAGGGAATGCCGGAAAGTTCCGGTGTGGCGTTAGGCGTTGACCGTCTGGTGATGCTGGCGCTGAAGGCCGAACGGCTGAGCGATGTGATTGCGTTTACCGTAGATCGCAGCTGATAACCTGAGGCATACCGCCCGGGGTAGCCCCCCGGGCTGAGCAAATTAACCTGTTTTCCTGAGTAACATAACCTGCGGCAGCAGCCGCAACGCTGTTGAACGCCAGCAGACATCATCGCAGCCTCGGGTAATGACAGCCATCGCGTTTTCATAATCAGACCCCACCGGATTTATAGGTGCGCGCTACCGGCGCGCCGTTGCTGGTCGGCTTTTTCGGCACGATGGTTTCCATCCGCACCTGGAATGGCGGGAATGGCATTTCCAGACCGTGCTGCTGATAGCCACGCAGGATCAGCTGATGCAGTTCATGGCGCAGCGGCATACGGTGCCCCATTTCCGCCGCGTGAATACGCAGCTCAAACAACTGAATGCCCTGCTGCAAATCGACCAGGTACGCTTCCGGCTGCGGCGTTTCCAGCACGTAACTGCACTGGTGTGCCGCCTGTAACAGGATCTGCGTCACTTCTTCGCTGCTGGCGCTCGCCGGTGCCGGAATGGTCAGCACCACGCGGGTTACCGAATCCGACAGCGACCAGTTGATAAACTGCTCGGTGATAAATGCCTGATTTGGAACAATGATTTCTTTACGATCCCAGTCAGTAATGGTGGTCGCACGGGTATTGATGCGCGTGATGCTGCCGGTCAGATCGCGGATCGTCACGGTATCGCCAATCCTGATGGGCTTTTCAAACAGAATGATCAGACCGGAAACGAAGTTGGCAAAGATCGCCTGTAAACCAAACCCCAGTCCGACACCGAGCGCGGCCACCAGCCACTGCAGTTTCGACCAGTCCACGCCGATCAGCGAGAAGCCGCTCAGGCCACCAATCATAATCAGCAAATATTTGGTAATGGTGGTAATCGCATAACCAGTACCGGGCGTCAGGCTGATGTGCTGCAACAACGCCAGTTCCAGCAGTGCAGGCATATTGCGCACCAGCTGGGTGGTAATAATCAGCACCAGAATTGCCAGCAGTACCGATCCCAGGGTGATCGACTGCAGACTGTCCGTACCCCCCTGCATACTGCTGACGTTCCACAGGGTAATATTTTCCAGGAAGCCAAAGGCGGAGTGAATTTCCGACCACAGGGCAATCACCGATACCAGCGCCACCAGGGTTAACAGCGAACGCACCAGGCGCAGTGACTGAGCGCTGATGGCATCCAGATTAATCACCGGCTCTTCTACTTCCACGCTGTCCGCCGCCGTTTGCTGCGCGGCCAGCTCTTCTTCACCGCGAGCGCGCTGCGCAAGGATTTCCGCACGGCGCTGGCGGGCACGATCAAAGGCGATCCTGCGCCGCTGGATCAACATCCAGCGCCGGATAATATGATAAACCACCAGCAGCAGGAACCAGATAGCCACCGAGGTTTCAAGACGAGCCAGCAGCGCCTGCGCCGTGGCCAGATAGCCAATGCAGGATGCGACAGCCGCCAGCAGTGGGGTAGCGATCAGCGCATTCCACAGGACGTTATTAATAAAGTTTTCACCGTTCCCCTCTTTGTCCAGATAGAGGGGGATACCGGCCCGTTTCAGGCTGAGGGTGACCAGACTCAGCGCGCCGCAAATCAGGATAAAGCACAGCCGCCCCAGGGTTGCGGAGAACTCGCGATCTTCCAGGTTATCATAAGCAATCAGCAGCATAATCAGCGGCACCACCACCCCGACACACAGGGTGTAGAAGCGCATCGCTCGCGCCACCCGCACCTGCGACCAGCGGAAGTGAACGATAAATAATCCCTGCGAGCGGGCAAAGGTGGCGCTGATCATAAATGCCCAAAGCAGCGGAACGCTGGCGGTAACGCCATCACCAACCGCCACCGCGATCGGATAAGGCCAGGCATGTTGCAAACCATAGCCCAGTGCCGCCCAGAGTACCGGCAGCGGTAACGCCACCAGAATCGACCAGAATACGGTGCGCAGCGTCAGGCTGAACTGATCGAGCGTGACCTTCCCTACCTTGCTGGAAGCGCGCTCGAGAAAACGACGGAAATGGCGACGCGAACTGATGCTGATCCCCACCAGCAGGATAGCACCCAGCAATGGCAGTACCGTTTCACGGCTGGTAACCATCATCACCAGCGCCCCACCCAGCTGTCCCAGGGTATCCAGCGACAGCATCCGCTGAAGATCCCGTGCCAACAGCACCGGATAATTAAAGCTGACCGGGCTGACATCGGCGGTCCAGAACAGATAG
The DNA here is from genome assembly GCA_945290265.1 of uncultured Erwinia sp. Classification (GTDB taxonomy): domain Bacteria; phylum Pseudomonadota; class Gammaproteobacteria; order Enterobacterales; family Enterobacteriaceae; genus Erwinia. The sequence goes on along the minus strand of CALYQW010000019.1, from coordinate 58,203 downwards.
CGGTGGGTGGCTTCCTTCACCTCTTTCAGCACATCCACCAGCTGGCTGTTGCTCACTTTCAGCTTGGTGACTTCGAGGATCAGATTATCGCAGCCGGACAGTAGCGAAGTCAGCAGTTCACGCTGGGTTTTCAGCTGAGCATTCAGGATGCGCTGTTGTTCGCTGGTCAGCTCCTGGCCATTGTCCTGGCGCATTTCGCGCAGTAATGACTGACGCCCCATAACATCTTCATAATGCAGGCGCTGAACCCGTAACAGCGCCATTTCGCTGTCCAGCTGTTGCGGTTTTGGCATTTCAGGCAGGCGCGCCACCTGGGCCCTGAGCGCTTCACCCAGCACGCTGGAAACCCCCAGCCACTGAGACTGCTCGCGGATGGTGTTGAGCGCCTGGCTGACCTGCAGCGTCTGATTAGTAGCGGTACGTTGCTGAGATGCCACCAGATCCATGCGCATTGCCTGCTGGTTAAGCGCCGCAGACAGCTCACGGTTAATACGAAACTGTTCGGTGATACCGGAGGGTAGGTTGCCGCTGTTTTCCGCCAGCTGTTCGGTCCGAGCCAGCGCCTGCTCTGCTTCACGCTGACGCAGGCTGTTCAGCTGGTTACGTAACTCCTGTAACCAGGCATCAAGCTGCCCGGCTTTACGCTGATGAATTTCAGCCCGTAAGCGTGCCAGTTCCTGACGGTTATTGGCCGACAGCTGCGCCAGTTCCAGCTCGTCAACCCGTGCTTTGAGTGCGGCAGACTGCGCCTGACGCGAGGCCAGCTGTGCCTGAGCCAGGGGCGTTGTCGCGGATGATGTCCCCTGAAGACGGCGCTCAATATCGCTTAATCTGCGCCGGGTTTCGGTCTGTTGTTGCGGCAGCTGTGACTGGGAGTCACTGACCTCCCGCGCCCGTTCCTGCTCCTGCTGAGCCTGGCGGCTTTCTTCGACCAGCTTGCTGCTGACCTGCAGGATCTCCTGGTCCAGTGAAGCCGCATCCAGATTGCTGAGCGATTTTTTTTTGCCACTGTCACTGGTATCCGCCAGCTGCAGGCGCAGTTCACGCGAAAGCCTGGGGAAACCATCAATGATCTGTTGGTATTCCTGCGCCCGTTCGCGCGAACTGCGGCTTTCACTCAGCCAGTTGATGGCCGCCTGCAGAGCTTCAATCTGCTCGGTCTGGCCGGGCGTGGTTTTACGCGCTTTGGCGTCTTCAAGCTGCTGCTTAAGTTGTGACGCTTCTGGCACGCTGGCAGCCTGTACCGGCTGGAGTATGCTCCAGCCCAGTAACAGCGCAATAAACAGGCGTAACATCACGATTTATCAGCTGTGTTGAGTGAGATCATCAGCATTTTCCTTTTGCAGTCCGTTCGCCAGCGTCTCTCCCAGACGCGTTTTACTCTCTGCCGCCAGGTTCGCCGCCAGCTGCACTTTACCGGCTGCAAACAGGTTAATCACGGTGGAGCCCAGCTTGAAGCGCCCCATTTCCTGGCCCTTCAGCAACACCACAGCGCCTTCATCTTCAGCCGCAGGCCAGCACCAGCGCTTAATGATCCCTTCACGCGGTGGCGTCACCGTACCCGCCCAGACGGTTTCAATGCTACCGACAATGGTCGCACCGACCAGAATTTGCGCCATTGGACCAAAGTCGGTATCGAACAGGCAAATCACGCGTTCATTGCGGGCAAACAGGTTAGGGATATTCTGTGCAGTCAGCGGATTCACCGAGTAGAGATCGCCGGGTACATAAATCATTTCACGCAGGATACCGTTACAGGGCATATGGACGCGATGGTAATCACGCGGCGCGAGGTAAGTGGTCACAAACTCTCCATCGCGGAACAACTCAGCTGCCTGGGTATTTCCTGCCAGCAGGGCTTCCAGTGAATAGTGGTGTCCTTTGGCCTGAAAAATTTGATCGCCGTTGATCCGCCCCAGCTGGCTGACTGCCCCATCTGCCGGCTGTACCAGCAGATTAGGATCGGTGCTCAACGGACGCGCATCATCGCGCAGCGGTCGGACAAAAAATTCATTAAAGGTGCGATAGCTGCCGGTATCCGGCTTCTGCGCCTCTTTCATATCGACTTTGTAGTACCAGACAAAAAGGTCAATAACGGCTTTAGTCAGCCAGCCACCGCGCTTGCCGGCACCCCAGCCAGCCAGTTCGGTTAACGCCTTCTTGGGTAGCATGGCATTCAGGCCAAGCTTAATACGGTTCAACACGTTCACCTCCTGTTTTTTTAAACAAGCTCAGACAGTTATACATTAAAGGGGGCGGATTGTAGCAGCGCCCGGTGATTAACGCTATTGACCCACAAAGCCCTCATTCCTTATCAGCAGAGAAACTACGGCGGGTTTTTGCCTGCACTTCGGACATGCTGTCTAAAATATGGTGATAGTTAATAAAGCGCGATTCATCAATTTTTCCCTCTTCCACGGCGGCGCGGATCGCACAGCCTGGATCGGTATCGTGCTTACAGTCACGGAATTTACAGCCACCAAGATAATCGCGGAACTCGACAAATCCCCGGGTGATTTGTTCCGGCTCCAGATGCCACAACCCAAACTCCCGCACGCCGGGAGAATCAATCACATCTCCGCCCTGTGGGAAGTGATACAACCGTGCTGCCGTGGTGGTGTGCTGACCCAGTCCGGAGATATCCGAGACGTCATTGGTCAGGATTTCATCCTGGCCCGGCTCCAGCCCCAGCAGCGCGTTGAGCAGGCTGGATTTACCTACCCCGGACTGGCCGGCAAAAATACTGACCCGTCCGGCCAGCGTCTGTTCCAGCGCCGCCAGTCCTTCCTGCTGATAGCTCGACACCATCAGGACGCGATAGCCAATCGCACGGTAAATATCCATTTGTTCGTCAACAAATTCCCGCCCTTCTTCATCCAGCAGGTCGGTTTTGTTCAGCACCAGCAGCGGCTCAATATTCAGGGTTTCGCTGGCCACCAGATAGCGATCGATAATGTTCAGCGACAGTTCCGGCAGAATGGCTGACACAATCACAATCTGATTAATGTTTGCCGCAATCGGCTTCACGCCGTCGTAAAAATCCGGGCGCGTCAGCACGGAAGTCCGTTCGTGTACCGCTTCGACAATGCCTTTTACCGTCGCGCCACCTTCTACCCCCGGACGCCACAGCACGCGGTCCCCGGTTACCAGCGAGCGAATAGTGCGTCGGATATTACAGCGGTGTACGGAACCGTCCAGATCTTCCACATCAGCGTGCATGCCGAACCGGCTGATCACCACACCGTCACGCGCTTCCCCAAACAGACTGTCATCGGGTTCGGGCTTATCGGCGCGCTGTTTCAGACGGCGCTCATGGTTGGCACTGACGCGTCGTTGCTGACCTTTGGATAGTTTGTTTTTACTCACTGTTCCTCACCGGATTCTGGCAGTACTTCGCCCTTCGGGGCAAAACGTCTATCATACACACTAATTATGCCTTACGTGAGACGCACTATGACAGCTAACGCTAACAACCTGATTTGGATCGACCTCGAAATGACCGGGCTTAACCCGGAACAGGATCGTATTATTGAGATTGCTACTCTGGTCACAGATGCAGACCTGAATATTCTGGCTGAAGGTCCAGTGCTGGCGGTACATCAGTCAGATGCACAGCTGGCACTGATGGATGACTGGAATGTGCGCACCCACACCAACAGTGGCCTGGTGACGCGGGTCAGGGAAAGTCAGATCGACGAGCAGTCGGCTGAACAGGCCACGCTGGATTTCCTCGCCCAGTGGGTGCCGGCCAACAGTTCCCCTATCTGTGGTAACAGCATCGGCCAGGACAGACGCTTTCTGTTTAAGTATATGCCGACGCTGGAAGCGTATTTCCATTACCGCTATCTGGACGTCAGCACCCTGAAAGAGCTGGCGCGCCGCTGGAAACCGGAAATCCTGACCGGCTTAAAAAAGGAAGGAACTCATCAGGCCCTGGATGATATTCGTGAGTCAGTGGCCGAGCTGGCTTATTATCGCGAACATTTTATTCAGTCGTAACTAACTTTTCCGGCGGTTTCCCGCTAAAAACGCTGAGCAAATCGCCAGATTGTTGTAAAAACAGGCTAACAAACCAAAAAGCAGGATTTTTTTCTCCGACAGGCTTGCACGATAAAAGAATCTTCGTATAATGCGCCTCCATAACGACGGACAAATGGTTACGCCGTTACGACAATGCGGGAATAGCTCAGTTGGTAGAGCACGACCTTGCCAAGGTCGGGGTCGCGAGTTCGAGTCTCGTTTCCCGCTCCAAATTAAATTAAGGCGCTCTTCGAGCGCCTTAATGCTTTTCAGCGTATCAAAGCCACCCCATATTTAACCCCATCCAGGCCGCAATGCCGGAAAGCAAAATACTCAGTACCGTTCTGAGCAGCCAGATAATCATCAAATCAATCATCTTCACCGGGATGCGGGTAGCCAGAATGCAGGGAATGCATCCTGAGAAAAACAGCACGCCACTGACAGAGGTGACGGCGGCGATAAACCGTATGGCGACGTCGGGATGGTCTTTTAACAGGATCGCCGGCAGAAACATCTCCGCCAGTCCTGACGCAACCGCACCACTGACGGCCGGTGCGTTATCCATACTTAGTATCACACCTGTCAGCATCAGCACCGGTTTCAGCAGATACCCGAGCCATTCAAACAGTGGCGTGTAACTGGCGACACAGCTGCCGATAAACCCGATGGCCAGTACAGAAGGCGCGACCACGGCCGACATTGCCAGACCCTGTTTCAGGTTTTCATGCAGCAGTCTACCCAGTGGCGGACGATTCAGATAGTGGCGAATACCGGTTGCCAGCGCATAGCGTAACCGGCTGCCGGCAACCTGCTCTGTCTCCTGCCTGGAGCGGAGGTTGTCCATTGCGGAAATCGGCGGGAGATAAGCCGTGATAGTGGTGACCAGAAAGGTGATCACAAAGGTTGCCCAGAAACAGAAATTCCAGTGATCCATCAGGCCCAGGGTTTTTGCTACCACCACCATAAAGGTCGCAGATACGGTGGAGAATCCACTGGCCGCAATCACCGCCTCACGCAGTGAATAACGCCCACTCCAATACATCCTGCTGGTAATCAATAAACCCAGCGAATAGCTGCCAGCAAAAGAGGTCACCGCATCAACCGCTGAATAACCCGGCGTACGAAATAATGGACGCATGACTTTTTCCATTAGCACGCCCACCATCTCCAGTAAACCAAAGCCCAGCAAAAACGTCAGCGCCATACTACCGAGCGGGATCAGGATCCCAACTGTCAGCGCCAGCTTTTCAAACAGAAAAGGTAACAGGTTTGGTTGCATCATCCACTGCGGCGCATACCCGGATAAATAGAGTAGCGATAACGCAAGACCCGCGAACTGACAGCTACTGAAGATCATCCCGGCTGATGTCGTGCCCCCTTTTCTGAAGCGGATATGGGAAATCAGCACGCGCTGGCGCAGATAAACCCGCCCGTGCAGAAAGGGGGAAAGGCCGCCGAATAGCATTATGCAGACCAGGAAAGTCAGCGCGACAGGCCGCAGGCTGAAGATGATAAACTCGCTGATATGATCCAGCAGGATAGTGCTTCTGCCGCTTATTTCTAGTGGGATAAAAAAAAGAAAGATACCGACCCCACTTACACTTAGCAGCTTAATGGCAATAAACCAGCGCTTCCATGGACTCATAATATTCTCCTTAAGCGGGTATTGCCATCCGCCAGCGGCCTGATAAGCGAATTAGCAAAGATTGCTGCTGAACGGCGAAGGTTTCCTGTCATGCTCCTGCACTGCCAGTGTAAGGAGAGGATGGCATAGTTGTATATACAAGACGGTTGTCCGCAATAAACGATGAGGCAATGATCTCAAAACACCCTTTTTACTGCGGCGCTTTTTTATCATAATGAATGAAAACCTTTATTTACTTTTCAGGGCAGAACTAATGATTAAAATGATTGCCGTGGATATGGACGGTACCTTTCTTGACAGCAATAAAAGCTATAACCAGTCCAGATTTATGACTCTGTATCATCAACTTAAGCATAAAAACATCAGATTCGTTGTCGCCAGTGGCAACCAGTACTACCAGCTGCTTAGCTTCTTCCCGCAGATACGTGATGAGATTGCCTTTGTCGCAGAAAACGGTGCCTGGGTGATCGATGCCGGCGAGACGCGTTTTTGCGGTCAGTTCCGTGAGGACCATTTTAAGCAGGTACTACAGGTGCTGAATGATTTACCCTACCTGCATGCGGTGGTCTGTGGGCCACGCACGGCCTGGATGCTGGAGTCCTCTCCTGGTGATCTGATTACTCTGATGTCACATCACTATCACCGCCTGGAGTTGCTCCCGGATTTTCATCAGATCAATGAACCGGTTTTTAAGTTTTCTCTCAATCTGGCTGATGAACGGATCCCCGAACTGATGGCACATATTGGTCATCAGCTTGACGGCATTGTTACCCCGGTTTCCAGTGGCTTTGGTTTTGTCGATTTAATTATTCCGGGCGTGCATAAAGCACACGGCCTGATGCTACTACAGCAGCAATGGCACATTGCCGATCGTGAAGTTGTCGCCATCGGTGACAGTGGCAACGATATTGAAATGGTAAGCAAAGCCGGATACGGTTTTGCAATGGCGAATGCTCAACCCATGCTGAAGAAGGCGGCCCGCTATCATACTGAAGATAATAATTCAGAAGGCGCACTCAACGTTATTGAAAAGGTGGTCTCTGGTATTATCCCCTTTAATTGATCGGCAACCCGTATCGCATTATGAAACCTTTTTATTTACCACAGGGTTTTAAAAGTTCTTGAGGATTTTATGACTTTTCATCTCTGGCTGGCTTATACCGGCATTATTGCCACACTGATAGCTATCCCTGGCCCCTCTGCCCTTATCAGCATGACTCACGGTTTGCGCTATGGACATCGTCAGGCGCTAGCCACCGTGCAGGGTGGCGTGGTGGCCGCCATGATCCTGATGACCACTTCGGCCCTGGGACTGGGCGCTATTTTAGCCGCCTCAACCACCGCCTTTACAGTATTAAAAGTTGTCGGTGCCTGCTATCTGGTCTGGCTGGGCATTGCTGCCTGGCGCGATACCAGTGCCAGTAAGCCTGCCGCATCCGCAGAACAGGGAGAGGCGCCCGGATCGCTGCAGTTGTTCCGCAAAGGATTTACCGTCGGGATCAGTAACCCTAAAGATCTGCTGTTTTTTGCCGCGCTGTTCCCCAACTTTATTGATGCCAGTCAGCCACATCTGGCGCAATTTGTCACTCTGGCAGTGACCTGGGCGCTGTTAGATTTTAGTTTTATGTTTAGCTATGCCTGTGCCGGACGTCGTTTGTCCGGATTATTCAGTAATCCAAAGCGTTTACGCCTGCTTAACCGTGCCACCGGCAGCCTGTTTGTCTTTGCCGGCGGCGCGCTGGCGCTGTCAGCCAGATAGCCGACTGACGGCCGAAAAGTGGGAATTGTATTATCTTCAGCCAGCATGGTTCCTGCCAGGAATACGGGAAGAGAATGAACGAATTTGCCAATCTGCACGGCATGCTGATTTTTGCCAAAGTGGTAGAAACATTGAGCTATACCGAAGCGGCTAAACTGCTCGGCCTGGCCAAATCCTCAGTAAGCAAAGAGATTTCTGCGCTGGAGGTGCGTCTGGGTGCTCGCCTGCTGCAGCGTACCACCCGGCGGATTCAGATGACCGATGTCGGGATGACGTATTACCATTATTGCGAACGCATCCTGCATGAAGCAAAAAGTGCCGACCTGTTTATCCGTCAGTTTCATGAAGAACCCGGTGGTAATCTGCGGGTGGTGGCTCCGGTTACCTTCGGCTGCCAGTGCGTTGTGCCCATTTTGAACCAATTTGTTGCCCGTAATATTCACGTCAGTGTGGATCTGGATCTGACCGATCGTCCGGTGAGTCTGACAGAGGATAACGTTGACCTGGCGATCGTTATCCGGCGCGATCTTTCCGAGCTGCGCCCCGATCGCCGGCTAATGGATATTCGCTGGGGGCTGTATGCGTCCCCGGACTACTTGCAGCGCGCCGCGCCCATCCACAGCCCGGACGATCTGCCACGCCATGATTTCGTGCTGTTTCGCGGTCCGGCACATACCATTTCTTTACCCCTGCGCAAGGATAAACAGAAAAGAGATATTGAGGTACGCAGTCGCTTCCGCGCTAATAACAGTACCGCCCTGCTCAACTGTGCTCTGGCGCATAGTGGTATTGCTTATCTGCCGAATTATATTGCTGCGGAGGCGCTGGAACGCGGTGAACTGGTACAGATACTGGCGGACTGGGAAATGGATGTGTATAAATCCGGTATCCTGATCCGCAACGATAGCGTGGTTTCCCCGCGTATCCGGTTATTTGTTGAGGCGCTACAGCAGGCGCTGGGGCTGAAAAAAAATTGAGCCGACATCAGGCCGGCTCAGGCTGTTGAATCGCTGTGAATTAATAGTAGTTACCGTGACGGTAATCCCAGGTGGTAAAGATATCGGACATCATGGACATAATTTTATCCACATCCAGACCTTTACGGATCAGCACCGGACACGGCGTAATATTGCGCTCACCTTTCTGCTCAGGCACCAGCTTGCCTTGTTCATCCACCATCGCCACCATCACCCCCTGCTCGTAGCGGGTCCGCTCAGATTCGTGTGGCTGAATGGATTTCACATAATCATTGGCAGCAATAATCAGGTCAGCATGCTGTTCAATTCGCTCACCGATCCCTTCCACCAGGCCACGGTTACCTTTACCTGAAGGGTTAGCTGAGCTGGCGAACGAGAATTTACCATGATTTTCCCACAGCTCTTTAGCCAGATTCTCTCCCGGAATGCCGAACTTAATCACGAAACAGCTGGTCTGGCGGCGATCCATCATCAGATCTTTTGAACCGTCATCCGGGATACGGGCCACCGCGTCCTCTTTCCACGGCAGGATACAGCCCAGCAGGACATCTTTGTCCCAATGCTGCTGATACAGTTCTTCAATTTCCGGGTTCAACTGCGCCAGCTCTTTCAGCTGTTCCAGCGATCCGCACAGCACCACACCGGGTTTATTGCGGTTACGTTGCTTGGCGTCAAATTTGCGCTCCAGACCTTTGGCATCCGAAGTCATGATGATGTAACCCACTTTGGTTGGGCAAACAATCATCCCGCCGTCAGCAGACAGGATTTTCACGGCTTCCGGCTGTAAGCCACCATTCCAGTTAACAACTTTATCGTTCATAGCAACACCTTCCCTTTTGGATTCAGTTCAAATCAGTGGGGTTATCACCCGTTGCAACCATCCTGCCACAGCCTCAGCTGACTGCAACAGTAAAGCACTGAAAAGCGCTATTGTTTCCATCTGGAAACAGTTGGGTTATCAAAAGTCTGAAAAGCACCAAGCCGCCTGAGGCGGCGGCTTTGTCACAGACTGACGCGCAGAGACTACGGACTCAGCTTGTCCACATCCGGGCTACCCTGCTGCTGTTGCGCCGTTTTATCCTGGCGTACTTTGGCTACGTCACCGGCCGTGACCGTCCTGGCAGCCTGATTACCCCAGCTGGTGCGAATAAAGTTCACCACATCCGCTAGCTGCTGATCGTTCAGACGCCAGCCAAAGGCAGGCATGGTGATCACCGAAGGCGCTTCTCTGGTCGCCGGTAGCTGAGCACCGCTTAGCACGATATGGATCAGATAGGTGGCATCGTCGGTCAGCACCACCGAATTACCGCGCAGTGCCGGAGGACCTGGAATAAGTCAGCTGTCGCTGGCAACCAGTAAGGTTGCTCAGCAGGGCGGTACCGCAATGGAAGAGATGAACAGAATGATGGAGGCGATTGACGAAGGCTCACAGAAAATTGCCAGCATCACCAGCATGATTGATGGCGTTGCTTTCCAGACTAACTTTCTGGCGTTGAACGCTGCGGTAGAAGCCGCGCGGGCCGGGGAACATGGTCGGGGATTTGCTGTAGTCGCCAGCGAAGTGCGCAATTTATCACAGCGCAGTGCCACTGCAGCCAGCGAGATTAAAGCCCTGATTGAAGCAAGCGCCGGGCAGATAGCGGCAGGTCAACCCCAGGCGAATCAGTCTGGTGAAACCATGAATACTATTGTTGAACAGGTCCAGCAGGTGACGTCGCTAATGGCTCAAATCAGCTCGGCGACAGCGGAACAGGCAACAGCACTTAGCGAGGTTAGCCAGGCGGTGGAGGAACTGGATCAAATCACCCATAACAATGCGTTGCGGGTAGATGAGGGAGCCAGTGAGTCTGACCGGGTTGCCAGGCAGGTGACGCCGCTGGTCGATGCGATCTGTGTTTTCAGATAACCCACCAAAAACGTGCAGACCGGAAATTGTGTAAGGTCTGCACGGGGGAGAGCCCTGGTATTGGCATATAAAACAGTTAAGGGGTGATATCGGCAGCAACCACCGGAGTGACCTTACCATCTTTGGTATTTACTGTTCAGGGACATCAGCCACCGTTTATATACCTTTTCAATACCTGACGCACGGTGTTTAATCTGGAATTGTGATTGAGACTACGGATTCACCAGGTTATTACTATCACTGCAGGTAGTTAAAACCAGCATCCACCCACTGGTCGTTGTTATTTAAATTGGGTAATTTCAGCAGCTATCTTTTTTGATAGTGGACTATTATAAACACTCAAAGACCACCCCTCGCGCAGACACTACCCTGCCGGATTTAACATGCAGTTAATTCAGCAGGGTAGTGATTTTTAAGCCCGTGCCTTTATCGTTACTAAACTAAGGCCCTACATTCGCCCCAAACGATACACTTCCAGTACCTTCATCATTATGTAGTACCACAGACAACCCGTCTCCCTTTTGTACTGAGCTCGACCAAATAGGAATGGTCAGTGCGTTAGTACCATGTTTAAAGGGTATATATTCACTAATAATTTTCCGTAACCTTTCATTGTATACTGCCGCAGTCCATTTTAAAGAATCCGGCCCACCTTGTGGAACCCCCAGTATCATCCGCCCTGGAATATAGAATGGGATCAGTTCAGACTCCGTTATATTTATCACATGGAAATGAGGGCTTTGACCATTAGGAACGGTAAAATAATATGAGAATCTTTTATTCATAATAAAACTCCCAGTTAAGTTTGTTAGCTAATCATCCTTTAAAATAACATAAAAATCGGTTGCAGAGCATACAGTAAAAAAATCTTAAAATAATTTATTTTTTTAGATATAAGAAATCAGTCTCAATTAAAATATTTTTTTAAGCCGCGAATATGAAAAATTTTAAATTATAAGACTGACATATCCTGAAAAGACGGCTTTTGCCTTTCCGCAAATTATATTAAAACCCCCTATAAGGTGATCCGCCTGGAAAAGGGGAAATATCCAGCTCAGAGCCTGGCCACCAGGCATCATTCTGCAGCAGGTGAATGATTGCCTGCCGGATAGCTTCCGCTCGCTGGCAAGTCGCTGCGCTATGCTTCTGCAGGTACATACGCTGATTAATTCGGGAACAGGGAAAGTAAATAAAAGGAAGATTTATAGCTGAAAGGACCGGAGAGCACAGTGCTGCCCTCCGGTAATACTGCGGGATCAGGCCGCGTGTTTTTTCAGCTGAGCTTCATACGCCACAGCCTGTTTTTCATCAAACTGGTTTTCCCACTTGGCAATCACCAGCACTGCCAGCGCGTTACCCACCACGTTCAGGGCGGTACGCGCCATATCAAGGATACGATCCACCCCGGCGATAAACGCCAGGCCTTCAAGTGGAATACCGACGCTTCCCAGAGTCGCCAACAGCACCACAAAGGAAACACCCGGCACGCCGGCAATACCTTTCGAGGTGACCATCAACGTCAGGACCAGAATGATTTCATGGCCGAGTGACAGTTCAATACCGTACAGCTGGGCAATAAAGATGGCGGCAATACTCTGGTACAGCGTCGAACCGTCGAGGTTAAACGAATAACCCGTCGGCACCACGAAACTGGTGATGGATTTCGGCGCACCGTAGGCTTCCATCTTCTCCATAATCTTCGGCAGCACGGTTTCAGAGCTGGCGGTGGAGTAAGAGAGGATCAGCTCTTCTTTCAGTATCCTGAACAGCATCGTAATGCGCAGGTTGCAGAACCGCGCCACGCCGCCAAGCACCAGCAGTGCAAACAGCATAATAGCGGCATACACCAGAACCACCAGCTTGGCCAGTGGCCAAAGCGAAGCAAAGCCAAAGGTGGCAACCGTCACCGAAATCAGCGCAAATACCCCTACCGGCGCATAACGCATAATCATGTTGGTGACTTTAAACATGGTTTCAGAAACGGAACGGAACACCTTCACCAGCGGCTCGCGATGTTCGGCCGGCAGCGAAGAAAGCCCCAGACCAAAAAGCACCGAGAAGAAGATAATCGGCAGCATATCGCCTTTGGCGATCGCGGCGAAAATATTCTGTGGGATCAGCGACAGAATGGTGCTGATCAGGCTGTGCGGCTGCCCCTGTACTGCTGCGGTGGTCGCTTCGTACTTAGTGATATCCACCGTTGCCAGCGTAGACATATCAATGCCGGAACCGGGTTGAAACACATTGGCAAGCGTAATCCCGATTACGATGGCAATGGTGGTGATCACTTCAAAATAGATAATGGTCTTTAAGCCAATACGACCCAGCTTTTTCGCATCACCAACACCGGCAATCCCGACAATCAGCGTCGAAATCACAATCGGCACCACGATCATTTTAATCAGATGGATAAAGATATCACCGGCCGGGCGCAGAATATTGGTGACTAACCATTCGCGACTTTCCGGCTGATTATGCAAAACTGCACCAACTATTATCCCCAGTACCAATGCAATCAATATCTGCCAGGCAAGACTAAATTTTGAAGCTTTCATATAAGTATTTTTTTCCTTAACAAAACCCGCCCTCTGCTTGAAGCATGCGGAGAGAATGACACTCGAGGAGGCTGACCGAACTCGGGCAATTCGCGGATAATGGATTTTCGATACCTGATTAACAGGCGCGTAATCAGTACCATTTCCAACGGTATAAATGCAACCCTGCATAAAAGGCGGCGTTTTTTTTTAACAGTTGCATGAAAAATAATATCGTGGGAAAGTTAAAAACAACCCCATGTTATTATTGGAATTAATTTTGAAATACAGTAAAAATATAGGGCACTCCCCCCTTTTTTACCGAAGCCGGTAAAAAGTTTGATTGGCTATTTTTTATACCACCCTATCACCATACCACCATCAGCATTCCTTTGCTTTTACCAGGATATTGGCTGGAAAAAAGTTCCGTTTTGCGCCTGAAAACTGATGCAGGCGTGATCTGTCACTCAAAAAGAAAACAAAGCATTACCCCCATCTTCCCTTAACTTTTGGTTGACATATTATTAACAAATTATAAAGGAGGCCGTCATGAGCCAGATTAACTCATATTCGATTCCCGCTAATATTGCAGAAAACACGCTGATCAACCCACCACAGTACCAGGCAATGTATCAACAGTCGGTAGAGGATCCCGATACCTTCTGGCGGGAACAGGGACAGATTCTGGAGTGGATAAAACCTTACACGCAGGTAAAAAATACCTCTTTTTCCCCCGGTAATATTTCTATTCGCTGGTTTGAAGACGGCACGCTGAATTTGAGCGCCAACTGCCTCGATCGCCACTTAGCCAGCCAGGGCTATAAGCCTGCCATCATCTGGGAAGGGGATGATGCCAGTGAGAACCGCACGCTCAGCTGGCTCGAACTGCATACTGAAGTATGTCGCTTTGCCAACGTGCTGCAGAAACTGGGCATTGGCAAAGGCGATGTGGTGGCGATTTATATGCCGATGGTGCCGGAAGCCGCCATAGCTATGCTGGCCTGCGCGCGCATTGGTGCCGTGCATACAGTGATCTTCGCTGGTTTTTCGCCGGAAGCGATAGCCGGGCGCGTAATTGACTGCAACGCCCGGCTGGTGATCACCGCCGATGAAGGAGTACGTGCCGGACGCACCATTCCCCTGAAGAAGAATATTGATGACGCCCTGGCCAACCCGGCCATCACCAGCGTCGAAAATGTGGTGGTCTGTCTGCGCACCGGTAATCCTATCGGCTGGCAGCATACACGCGATCTCTGGTGGCACGAACTTATCAACCAAGTGGGCGACAGCCATCAGGCGGTGGCAATGAATGCCGAAGACCCGCTTTTTATTCTTTATACCTCCGGCTCCACCGGTAAGCCCAAAGGGGTGCTGCACACCACCGGCGGTTATCTGGTGTTTGCGGCCACCACCTTTAAATATGCCTTCGATTATCACCCGGAAGATATCTACTGGTGTACTGCCGACGTTGGCTGGGTGACCGGCCACAGTTATCTGCTGTACGGGCCGCTGGCCTGTGGTGCCACCACGCTGATGTTTGAAGGGGTGCCTAACTGGCCGCAGCCAAACCGGCTGGCGCAGATTATAGATAAGCATCATGTCACGATCCTTTATACGGCTCCCACTGCCATCCGTGCGCTGATGGCGGAAGGAGATAAAGCCATTGAAGGCACCACTCGCACCAGCCTGCGCATTCTCGGCTCGGTGGGCGAGCCGATTAACCCTGAAGCCTGGGAGTGGTTCCATAAAAAAATCGGCAACGGTCGCTGCCCGATCTCCGATACCTGGTGGCAGACGGAAACCGGTGGCTTTATGTTAACCCCTCTGCCAGGGGCTTCCGTGTTGAAGCCCGGCTCAGCCACCCGGCCGTTCTTTGGCGTCCAGCCGGCGCTGGTAGATAACGAAGGAAACAGGCTGGAAGGGGCCGCTGAAGGCAACCTGGTGATCACCGACTCCTGGCCGGGCCAGGCGCGCACTCTGTTCGGCGACCATGAACGCTTTGAGCAGACCTATTTCTCCACCTTTAAACATTGCTATTTCAGCGGAGATGGCGCACGGCGCGATGACGACGGCGATTACTGGATCACCGGTCGGGTGGATGATGTGCTGAATGTCTCAGGTCACCGCCTTGGCACCGCTGAAATTGAATCCGCGCTGGTGGCGCACCCTAAAATTGCTGAGGCGGCGGTAGTTGGCATCCCTCACCCGCTTAGAGGTCAGGCCATCTATGCCTATATCACCCTGAATCACGGTGAAGAGCCTTCTGCAGAGCTGTATAACGAGGTATGCCAATGGGTGCGCAAAGAGATCGGCCCGATTGCCACGCCGGAAATTCTGCACTGGACCGACTCACTGCCGAAAACCCGATCCGGCAAAATTATGCGCCGTATTCTGCGCAAAATAGCTACCGGTGATACCGGAAACCTTGGCGATACCTCAACACTGGCCGATCCAGGCGTTGTCGATAAGCTACTGGAAGAAAAACACGCACTCAGTATGCCGTAACCAACGGGGCGCAATGCCCCGTTACTTTTTATTCGCCCTGACCGGGCTGCACACAGCGACGTTGTTTCCACACTTCATGATTTTTATCCTGGCTGATGCCTCTGGAGATCCTGATGAACGATGTTATTTATCAACGAATAGAGAAATGTGCGCAATTTACCACCCTGGTGCGGATACGCCAGCGATTTGCCACCCTGCTCTCACTGATTGTCCTGGTGCTGTATATTACTTTTATTCTGCTGATCGCCTTTGCCCCGGACTGGCTGGGAACGCCCCTCTGGCAGGGCACCAGCGTCACGCGCGGCATACCGGCGGGCATAGGGCTGATCGTGATCTCATTTCTGCTGACCGGCGTTTACGTCTGGCGCGCCAACGGTGAGTTTGATCGCCTGACCCGGGAACTGTTGCAGGAGGTGAACGGATGAGCCTGCTTCCTTTACTGACCCTGCTGACCGTCGCTGTGCCGGTCATCACCCGCGCGGCTGCCCCCATCAGCGTTGATATCAGCTCACAGCCGGTCAACGTGGCGGCCATCGTGATGTTCCTGGTGTTTGTCGGCGCGACCCTCGGGATTACCTGGTGGGCTGCCAAACGTACCCGTACCCGCAGCGATTACTACACGGCAGGCGGCAATATCACCGGCTTTCAGAACGGGCTGGCGATGGCCGGGGATTTTATGTCTGCCGCCTCCTTTCTCGGCATTTCTGCGCTGGTGTATACCTCCGGTTACGACGGGCTGATCTACTCACTCGGTTTTCTGGTGGGCTGGCCGATTATTCTGTTTCTGATTGCCGAACGACTGCGCAATCTGGGTCGTTATACCTTTGCCGACGTGGTTTCGTACCGTTTGCAACAAAAGCCGATCCGCACCCTGTCGGCCTGCGGCTCACTGGTGGTGATCGCGCTGTATCTGATTGCGCAGATGGTGGGGGCCGGCAAGCTGATCCAGCTGCTGTTTGGCCTGAACTACCACGTTGCCGTGGTGCTGGTCGGCATTCTGATGGTGCTGTACGTGCTGTTTGGCGGCATGCTGGCCACCACCTGGGTACAAATCAGCAAAGCCGTGCTGCTGCTGTTTGGTGCCAGTTTTATGGCGATTATGGTGATGCAGTCAGTCGGGTTCAGTTTTAATACCCTGTTTAGCGAGGCAATCCGGGTGCATCCCGAGGGCGCAGCCATTATGCGCCCGGGCGGCCTGGTACATGATCCGATCTCTGCATTGTCACTGGGGCTGGGGCTGATGTTTGGTACTGCCGGCCTGCCGCATATTCTGATGCGCTTCTTTACGGTGAACGATGCGCGTGAAGCGCGCAAAAGCGTGTTCTGGGCCACCGGGCTGATGGGCTACTTCTATATACTGACCTTTATTATCGGGTTTGGTGCCATTCTGTTAGTCAGCGCAAACCCGGCGTTCCACTATGCAGCAGGACAGCTCATCGGTGGCAGCAATATGGCGGCAATCCATCTGGCGGATGCCGTGGGCGGCAGTCTGTTCCTCGGCTTTATCTCTGCCGTGGCCTTTGCCACCATTCTGGCGGTAGTGGCAGGACTGACGCTGGCAGGTGCCTCGGCGGTTTCACACGATTTGTACGCCAGCGTAATACGTCAGGGGCAGGCCAGCGAACGCGATGAGCTGCGTATTTCTAAAATCACGGTGGTAGTGCTGGGGGCAGTGGCTATCGCGCTGGGCATCCTGTTTGAACGCCAGAACATCGCGTTTATGGTCGGACTGGCCTTCTCAGTCGCTGCCAGCTGTAATTTCCCGATTATTCTGCTGTCGATGTACTGGTCAAAGCTGACGACCCGTGGGGCGCTACTGGGCGGTGCCAGCGGCCTGCTCACCGCCGTGGGGCTGATGATCCTTGGGCCAACCATTTGGGTGCAGATCCTCGGATATCAGAAAGCGGTTTATCCTTATGAATACCCGGCGCTGTTCTCCATGTTGGTGGCTTTTGCCATCAGCTGGCTGTTTTCCGTAACCGATAAATCGGCCAGCGGTCTGGCTGAACGTCAGCGCTTCCTGGCGCAGTTTGTCCGTTCGCAAACCGGGCTGGGGATTGAGGGGGGTAAAGGGCATTAAGCAGCTGTCAGCCTGAAAAGCAAAGGGGCGACAACAGTCGCCCCAGCTTTTATCAACCATACCCGGAGTCAGAAGTGCAGCGCAGCACCGATATAAGGGCCATCGGCAATCACGTTATCTTTACGACCGTCTTTGCCGTTCATGGTCATATATTTATAACCCACGTTCACGTCCACCAGCGAAATTGGCTGGAAGCTGACGCCGGCAGTGGCTTCCTGGTAATTATCAATATGGCTGGAGAACGAATCCGGCGAGTAGAAATAGGCGCCATAAACGTTAAACATATTCGTCACCGGAACACTGACCGAACCCCCTACCGCAATAGCATAGCCATCTTTGCTGTCTTTCGGGTTGGTAGACATCGCTTTGATGGTCGGTGACAGCATAACGTCGCCAATGGTCACGTTATAGCCCAGACCCAGGCTTTCAACGTTACCGTCATGATCGCTACGCAGCCAGTTACCGGACAGAGCAAACCCTGGCGTATCAGTGCCCAGACCCACATTTACGTCGGTATAGTCTTTACCTACCTGAACACCGCCCTGGATAGCCTGAGCTGAACCGGCCAGCGCCAGCAGCGCCAGTGCGCCCATTTTGATTGCCACTGCTTTCATCTTATTCTCCTGGATAATGTTACTTACAAGCATACTCGCGCAGGAAGAGTAAACCAGGTTTCAGAGTAATTACAGTCGGAACAAACTGCAAAAAATGAATTAAGCGGTCATTTGACCACGAAAAGTAAACCGGTGTATCAGCCTGCTACCGCCCACATAATATGACTGATAACCGGTGCCAGCACCACGGTGACCACACCGGAGAGCATCATTACCAGGCTGGAGACCACCCCTTCCTGCTGCCCCAGCTGGTAAGCGTGTGCCGTACCGGCGCCATGCGATGCCGCACCAAATCCGGCTCCTTTCGCCAGCCCCTGCTTAATCGCCAGACGCAAAAACAGCACATCGCCAACCGCCATCCCAAAAACGCCGGTGATCACCACAAACAGTGCCACCAGATCCGGCTGTCCTCCCATCTGCTGCGCCGCCGCCAGCGCAAACGGCGTGGTAATCGACCGCACCGCCAGACTGCGCTGAATGGCTTCCGGTAAGGCAAACAGCCGCGCCAGCCAGACAGAGCTGCAAATCGCTACCACGGTGGCGGTCAACACGCCGGCGGTCAGTGACATCCAGTGACGGCGGATAATCGCCATATTTTCATAAACCGGTACCGCAAACGCCAGGGTGGCCGGTCCCAGTAGCCACAGCAGCCAGTGGCTTTCCCCGATATAGTTCTGCCAGGAGATATGGGTGACCAGCAGCAACCCCACCAGCACCAGCGGGGTCATTACCAGCGGCATCAGTACCAGCCGGTTCCAGCGCCGGTAGAGACGTTTATTGCAGTAATAAACCAGCAGCGTCACCGCCAGACAGAGCAGACTGATGATTAAATCACGCATCGTTGCCGCCATTCCTGCGCGCCGCGCGGCGCATTTCATAACGATAAACCCGTTCGACCACCAGACCGGTCGCCGCCAGCACCAGCAGCGTGCTGAGCATAATCACCAGCATAATCCGCCAGCCCTCCACCCGCAGCAGGTCAGCATAGTTAATCACCGCTACCACCGCCGGAACAAAAAACAGCAGCATCTCGGCCAGCAGCCAGTTTGCCCCGGCTTTGACCCAGGCGAGCGGCATCACCCGCAACATAATTAACGCCAGCAGCAGCAGCATACCCACGATATTGGCCGGCAGCGGCAGATGCAGGTAACTGACCAGCATCTTTGCCAGTAAAAACAGTCCGATATACAGGGTGACCTGCAGCGGCACCTGAAGCCAGCGCCACCAGCCGGAACCGGATAACCGGGATGACCGCATTGCCAAAAACATGCTTTCTGCCTTAACCCGCCTGAGATTGATGTCAACCAGTATAAAGCGGTATCCGGGGGTGAAAAAAATGACTTAATATTATTCAAACTATGCCGGAAAGGAATACTTATGGACGTTCGCGCCCTGCGTTACTTCGTTGAAGTGGTGCGTCAGCAGAGCTTTACCCGCGCCGCAGAACAGCTTTACGTTACGCAACCGACCATCAGTAAAATGTTGCGCCAGCTGGAAAATGAGGTGGGATGTAGCCTGCTGATCCGTGAAGGGCGTAAGCTGCACCTGACCGATACCGGGCAGGTGGTTTATCAGCGCGGACTAACCATTCTGCAGGAGTTCTCTCAGTTGCAGACGGAAATTGACGATATTCATCAGCTGAAAACCGGTGAGCTACGGCTGGGCATCCCCCCGATGGTTGGAATGCAGATCGCCGATTCTATTTCGGCGTTTCGCCAGCGTTATCCGGGGGTGGGGCTGAAAATTGCCGAGTTCGGCGGCCTGACCATGCAGCAGGCGGTGCTGTCGGGTCGGCTGGATATTGCGCTGACCGCCCTGCCGGTGGCCGATGCGCAGCCACTGCACTCCCTGTCACTGATGAGCCACCCGCTGTGCGTACTGGTTCCACGCACGGAGAGCTGGCTACAGCATACGCAGCTGTCGATTGCCGATCTGGCCGGGCAGCCGATCCTGATTTATAACGAGGAGTTTTCCCTTAATCGCCAGCTGATGCAGGCGTTTCACGACAACGACTTTACGCCACAGATTGCGGTGCGCAGCGGGCAGTGGGATTTTCTGGCGGCGATGGTACAGGCCGGTATGGGCGTGGCCATTTTACCGGAGCCGGTCTGTCAGCGTCTGGATAAGCGCCATCTGCTGTGGCTGCCATTACGGTCAGATGTGGTCTGGGAGCTGGGGCTGATCTGGCGTGAAGGCAACTATCTTTCACGCAGTGCCCGGGCATGGATTGCCTGCTGCCGTGAGTTCTGGCCGGGTAACGCGCCGCGTCTTTCCTTGTGACCCGCGCATAAAAAACGGGGCGCTGCCTTTCGGTTGCGCCCCGCTGTTGTGCACTACCGTTCTGGCGGCGCTATTCTTCTTTTTCGCTCAGCAGGGTTTCCAGCAAATCCAGATCGTGCTGCAGCCTGACCATGGTTTCATTACTAATCTGCTGCGTGGCGCGCAGGTGATAAAGCTCGGCACGTTCCGCGCGCAGCGCGCTCAGACGGAAACGCCGCTCAAGATTTTCAGCATACTGGGAACGTTCCAGATCGTCTTTGCCTTCAACGCGTCGCCGCAGGTTACCAATCACCCGCGAGCTCACCTCTTTCAGCAGATCCGGGTCAATATTCTCTTCGCTGTCATCATTCAGGCGTTCTTCCATTTTGTACAGGCTTTCGATAGCGGAACTCGCCATCACCGCCCGCGCCGTCTGCACTTCACGCCGGTGAACCGTTTTATCAACGCCCTCCGTACCGTGCAGCAGCAGTGGCAGTACCACCACCCCCACCAGCAGCGAGAACAGGATAACTCCGGTGGCGAGGAAGACCAGTTCATAACGCGCCGGGAAGTCATTGCCGTTGGCCAGCATCAGGGGGATCGACAGCACACCGGCCAGGGTAATCGCCCCGCGCACCCCGGCGAAGGTGGCAATCAGCAGCTCACGCGTGGAGTAGGTTGAGAACTCCATCGGCCGCTTCTTCAGCGCGCGACGGCTGATGGCCCGCATCGACCACAGCCAGCCAAAGCGCACCAGCATCAGAGCAAAATAGATAGTAGCAATGGAGACAAACAGCACCCAGAGTTCCACATTCGGATCGGCTTCCGCCGCGCGTAGCGACACTTCGAGGATTTCCGGCAGCTGCAGGCCAAGCATCAGGAACACCATGCCGTTAAACACAAATTCCAGCATTTGCCAGACACTGTTGGCGCGCAGACGCATTGCCAGCGGCGCCTGACGAATAATACCGGAACGGGAGATGGTCATCCCCGCCGCCACGGCGGCCAGAATGCCGGAAACGCCGATATGTTCTGCAATCAGATAGGACGCGAATGGCAGCAGCAGTAACAGCACGGTTTGCGTTGCCGGATCATCACCACTCCAGCGGCTAAACAGGCGTAAAGATTTACCGTACAGCCAGCAGATGATAATCCCCGCCAGCAGGCCGCCCAGCGCCACTTTCAGAAACTCCAGCGAGGCACCGGTGACGGTAAATACCATGGTGCCCATTGCTACAGCGATAGCAAACTTCAGTGATACCAGACCTGACGCATCGTTCATCAGCGCCTCGCCCTGCAAAATGGTCATGATTTTCTTCGAGATACGTCCCTCACCGACAATGCCGGAAAGCGCCACCGCATCGGTCGGTGACAGTACTGCTGCCAGTGCAAACGCCGGTATCAGCGGGATCCCTGGCACCAGCCAGTAAATCATATAGCCAATACCCACCACAGTGATCAATACCAACACCAGCGCCAGACCGATTATCTCGCGCCCGTGGTGCAGAAATTCGCTGGTTGGGGTTTTCCAGCCGTCGGCAAACAGCAGTGGCGGGATAAACAGCACCAGAAACAGATTCGGGTCAAAATCAACGTGCAGTCCAAAAGTCGGCCAGGCCAGCAGTGCGCCCATCCCAATTTGCACCAGCGGCAGAGGGATTTGAAACGGGATGATACGAGCGGCCACACCGGATAGCGACACGGCCAGGGTCAAAATGAGAATGGTAAAGAAGATTTCCATGCTTTCCTTAATACATCTTCCTGTGAAGTTCAACACAAATACGGGCATGACGACAGGTATGCCCAGGGTCAATAGTAAAACAAAAACGTTAGTTTTTTTAAAATCCTGATGTGCGAAAAGTACACATTTAACGATTTGCGCGTTTATTACAGGTTTGAACCGGGGCGCTGCGCTGGGTACTTCGCTGCACGGGGCTGGGGTTCGGTGGTTTTGTTGGCTATGCAGCCAGCTTTTTACAGACCATATCAAAGGAGTAAAGGCAAGGCCAAAGCCTGAACAGCAAAACCATGCAAACCAGGCTCTGCCCGGGTTAAAAATGTCTTATAAACCCACCTGATAACACTGAGGCTGAGTCTGACCCATCAGGCGTTATTGTTTAAACACGGACAGCGCACAGGAACCACAGCGTACACGTAGCACGTGAGGATTCCGGGCACTGCCCAGGTTCAAAATGACGAATAAAATAGCCTGGTGGGCCAGACGTTAAATTGCCCAGCCGGTGGCGTAAAAGGCCACCAGCGCGACGGCAATAATCACCGTGCCAATGTTCAGCTTACGCCACTCGCCGGCAAACAGGCGACCAATCACCAGCGTACCGAAGCCCAGCATAATACCGGTGACGATATTACAGGTCAGCACAATAAATACCGCCGTCAGCAGACCCGACATGGCATCAACAAAGTCTTCCAGATTGATTTTTGCCACGTTACTCAGCATCAGCAAACCGACATACATCAGCGCCGGTGCCGTGGCGTATCCCGGTACCAGATAAGCTAGCGGCGACAGGAACAGGATCAGCAGGAACAATACGCCAACCACAATTGCCGTCAGACCGGTTTTACCGCCCGCCGCCGTGCCGGCTGCAGATTCGATATACACCGCCGCCGGTGAAGCCCCCACCAGCCCGGAAAAAATGCTGCTGATGGAGTCACTGGTTAGCGCCTTGCCGCCGTTAATAATCTGGTTATTTTTATCCAGCAGATTACCCTGCCCGGCCACCGCGCGGATGGTGCCGGTGGCATCAAATACCGCCGTCATCACCAGCGCCAGCACGCTGGGCAGTACTGCCGGTTGCAGTGCGCCAACAATATCCAGGCTGAACATCAGCGATTTCCCCTGCCCGTCATTCAGGCTCGGCATGGCGAACAGTCCATGATATTTTACCGCCGGATCAAAAATCAGCCCGATCACCGACAGGGTAATAATCGTCAGCAGGATCCCCCCCGGTACGCGCCGTTTTTCCAGGCCAAATATCGCCGCCAGCCCCAGCAACGTCATCATCACCGGGAAAGCGGTAAAGTGCCCCAGCGCCACCGGCAAGCCAGGAGCCGGGTTCTTCACCACCAGCCCCGCGCCATCTGCCGCAATCAGCAGCAGAAACAGACCAATCCCCACCCCGGTGCCGTGCGCCACGCCCATCGGCAGATTACGCAGGATCCAGCTACGAATGCCGGTGGCGGAGATCAGGGTAAACAGGATCCCCATCAGGAACACCGCCCCCAGCGCCACCGGTACGCTGATATGCTGCCCCAGCACCAGACTGAACGCCGTAAACGCCGTCAGCGAGATGGCACAACCAATCGCCATCGGCAGATTGGCCCACAGCCCAATCAGCAAAGAACCAAACCCGGCCACCAGACAGGTCGCCACAAACACCGCCGCCGGTGGAAAACCCGCTTTACCCAGCATGGATGGCACCACAATCACCGAGTACACCATCGCCAGGAAGGTGGTCAGCCCGGCTAAAATTTCCTGGCGAACGCTGCTGCCTCTGGCAGAGATGCTGAACCAGGCATCCAGCCTGCCGGTGGTAGGTTGCGACGAGCCTGACGGCATTGACATAGTAATCCTCTGATATTTTTATAAATTATGGCTGAGTAACACGGCAACCGCGTGGCAGAGACTGATTTTGCATCCCTGGGTCAGCCTTCACGGCACACCAACATTAACGACGGTAAAAACCGGATGGCGGCAAAATTCAGTGCCCGGGCGTCTTTACCGTTCCCGGCAAACCCACGCGTACAGATAGGTGACCGTTTTACGCAGATCTGTAAAAGCAAACGATTATCCCGGGTTTAATGGGGCATTTTCAACACCTGTTCAGCTTTAATTTATCCGCAACGCAGTGGCAGGATAACCGCACGCGGCATTGCCCCGGCTCAGGGGGCGTCATTTTTACCATCCAGCAGGATCGCGCCGGTGCCCTGGGTACTCAGACGGTCATTCGGGTTGCGCAGCGGGCAGTCTTCCATCGACAGACAGCCACAGCCGATGCAGCCATTTAAATCGTCGCGCAGATGGATCAGCGTTTCGATACGGCTGTCCAGCTCATCACGCCACTGCTGTGATAAAACCGCCCACTCTTTTACCGACATGCGCTGGTGCGGCGGGTACTGCGCCAGGTTGTCGCCAATGGTCGCCAGCGGAATGCCGATGCGCTGGGCAATTTTAATCACCGCCACCCGGCGCAGCACGTCGCGATGGTAGCGGCGCTGATTGCCGGCGTTACGGAAGCTGCTGATTAATCCTTTACTTTCATAGAAATGCAGCGCAGATACCGCCACACCACAACGGCGGGCGACATCACCGGGGGTCAGTTCCCGCTTATTAAGCGGATTGCGAATTTTTTTCATTTAACGCTTTACCTCAAGTTAACTTGAGGAATTATACTTTGCCGCCATTAGCACCGCCAGGTAAACAGGTTACTGTCACGCTTGACGGCCACACTAAACAGCTGGGAGAACAGGGAATGCATGATGAAATCATTCGCACACTGACAGACTGGATCGAAGATAATCTTGATAAAACATTGTCGATTGAAGAAGTGGCGGCCAAATCGGGTTACTCAAAATGGCATCTGCAGCGCATGTTCCGTGCCGTTACCCGGCAGACGCTGGGTGACTATATTCGCCAGCGTCGTCTGACCCGTGCCGCGGAAACCTTGTGCCAGACGCAGCGCCCGGTGTTCGATATCGCCCTGCAGTATGGTTATGACTCGCAACAGACATTTTCACGCGTATTTCGCCGTCAGTTTGACCAGACGCCCACCGCCTACCGCCACGCGATGCGGCGTCAGGTGTTGCAGCGCAACCACTGGTGTTTTGACTGTAATGAATATGCAGTGCAGTAAGCGGGCGGCACTCAGCCGGGAACCGGCGTCAGGGGGCATCGTCGGGAGGCGACTCAGGTTCAATCTCGTCAATTTTCCAGCCATCAGCCTCACGTAACAGCGTCACCAGCAGATGCTGGCTGTCGCGGGGGTCGTTGCCCAGCACCACTTCACCTGTTGCCCGGTTACCTGCCTGAGTAAAGCGGCTGACGCTGATATGATTGACCCAGCTGTCATTGTAATCCTGATCCTGCAGGAAATAGTCGTCATCCATGCCATCGGGGCTTTTGATCAGCAGATTAATCTTCTGCAACAGACGCTGTGTGACGTACTGATTCAGACGCGGATCGTGCTCATCAATCGGGCTTTCATCTTTTACCAGCGCAGCCAGATACCAGTTATAAAATGTCTGACTGATGCTCTGAGGATCGGCTCGATGCTCAGACGCTGCCACCTGAAAAGTCATCAGCAACGCTGTCAGCCCTGGCAACCACTTTTTCATATCACTCTTCCCGGATAAACACGACCACAATTGGTTAACTAAGGCGATAGTGTCCTCAGTGCGCTAACCGGCTCAGCCTACAGGGAGTCTCTGTGGATTGCGAGTCTTCCCGTGCTTACCTGCCCCTCTTAGCATTAATCCCGATTGCTTCGCCGCGCTGGCAAAAAGTAAATCAACTATTTGCAGGTCGTACTGCTCAGGGACAGCCCGGATATGGCGCAGTCCTTCAGGCTGTTCGGTCCATGGTCGCGGCTGGCGTGAGTAAAGGGATCCCCGCCTGCCGGTAATACTGTGCTGCGCTTAATGCCGCATCCGATGAAAAATGTCCCACCACCAGATCAACGCCCTGTTGGATAAAATAGCGCACCACCGCCAGTGCCGTTTCCTGAGAAGCCCCGTCATCGCGAAAGATAAACTTAACCTGCGATAATCCGGGGAAATGACTGCGGGCCACGGCAAGTGCGCGCATAAAGGTCCTTGCATGACGCGTTACCTGCGGTTCAAACAGCGCACTGATGCCGACTTCCAACTTTTTCATCAGCGATCCACCTGAGTCAGCCTTGATAACGCCGGGAGCGGACCTTCACGTTCCGGGGACAGTTCACTCCAGATATTGTGTTGCGCCTTGCGTTTACGCTGCAAAAAGCGGCATATCTCCCCTGACGCAATATCAGCCAGCGCAGGGGCAAGTTTAAATCCAATACCATTCAGGCCTGTGGCCAGATAACAGCCGCCGCCGTTCGGGGAAAAACCCAGAATGGGCAGCCCATCCCGACTGTAACTGTCATAGCCTGCCAGCACATCCAGAACCTGAGCCTCACTGCGGCCCCCGGTAATTTCCTGCAAGCGTCTCAGCACATCCTGCTTATGCTCCTGATTTGGCGGCGATAATTTATCAATATGCGCAGCCTGTGAGCGCGGTTGACAGCCAACCTGCACCACATCCCTGCCCGAGGGGATCGCACAGGCCACTGCCGGGGCATCAATCACCGGAATATGCGGCAGGTCGGCACCATACAGCCGGGCAAGGGGGATTGTCCTGACCTCCGTCAGCTGCGGAGACCACTGATGGCCCATGCGCCTGCCGCAATCACCACCACGCGACTGGTAAAGTTAAAATTTTCGGTATGTATCCGGCATTCACCGCGCTTATCCATCTCAATTGCCGCTACCCGGGTATGTTCCAGCAGCAATCCCTGGTGCATAACAAGGTTAGCCATCAGTCGCGTCGCCATTCTCACATCCCCGATCCCGGCGTAAGGTTCATACACATTGACCCGATCGCTGCGACGTGCGACGGACAGGGACATTGCGTCCACTTCCCCGGCTGTCAGCAACTGCAGGGGATATTCAGCGTGGCTGTAGCTCGCCAGCGGGTGGCCAACCCGCCCGGCCATAACGGGCGCATCACGATACAACATGCCCGTGCGCCGGATTGCGCGGCTAAAAACGTCACCAAAATGTGCGTTTTCTGTACCTTCAGCGCATGTGAGGCTAAGGCCATAATGACAGGATCGGGATCATAGCAACGCACCAGTCCACCCGAGAATGCCGACGCGCCCTGACCTGCAACCGTTCCGGCCTCCAGCAATACCGTTTCAACATTACGCTCGCACAGGGCGGCGGCCAGGGTCGCCCCTGCCACCCCGCCCCCAATGACGCAAACTTAGCAGCCGATGGTCACAGGCACCCCCACTAAATGTTGTAATCAGCCAGCGTGACATCCACCAGCCAGCAAAGGATGGCGTTTTTTGGCAAACGAAACTGCGTGATTAAGTGATGGCTCAGGTCCGGGATCAACGCTTGCCCGGCCACCGCAATAAACGCAGCCAGATGCGCAATCGGCTTATCCTGCTCCAGCCTGACGCGACACAATGCGAAGGCATCGAGGATCGTTGCTGCCAGTGCTTTCATTGAAAAGTGGCTGGCATCGCCTGCAGCAACCCACTTCTGGCCTAATGCATCCAATATTTCGCCATCCGGCCCGGTTAATTCGCGGCTCCAGCGCCAGTTCATATTTTTCGCTTCGACGGCCTGGAAGATACGTGGTATCAGCTCGACAAAAAGATCTTTATGCCAGCAGGCGAAGGCATCCCGACTGAAATTCCCCTCTTCCTCTTCAGGCGCAACACTGGCCAGGTACAGGCGGGCGCTGTCGCTCCCCACCTGCTCCACCAGTTCACGCGCCCAGATAGCATGGTTACGGCTGGTTGAGAGATTCAGGCCATCCAGCATAAGGAATTGGGCAGGTATAAGACGCTGACGCACATCAATAGCGGCACACTGCTCAAGCAGCACTGGGTAAGTAATGGCATGGCTGAACAGGCAATCAAACCCGGGGAAGTGGATCACTTCCCCTTCGCCGGAACACCAGAAACGCTCGAACAGCTCTGGATCGTTGCGTTGTGCAGCATATTCGCGAAAAGCCGCAATATCGCCCGCCATTCCCATAAACCAGGTATGAACGCGGCAGCTACCGTCTTCCTCCAGATCCATCTCTGCCTCTTCAGGGCGGGCAACACCCCAGGGTTTAAGCTGGTTGATAGCAGTACCCAGCCAGGAAGCCATCGGCAGGCGTTTGTCATATTGCGCATGCCATGTTTGCAGCAATGGCGCGAAGCGCTCAAGGTGTAAGAACGCACGGTTTACCGGGGTAAATTTCGGGGGCTGGTGACATTACTTGCAGTGAAAATTCTGCATTTTTTCTGCATCAGGGGCATTTGCACAGCCTTCACACTGGCTGGCATCAGAATCAACGCCTCAATAGTTACATAGCCCGCGGCCAAATGCCTCATAGCCCCATAAATTACACCCGGCGCAATAAGGTTCTGATGACTGGTGATATTCAATGGCTCCGCGTTGCCGGGCACAATCAAATAATTCCCGTACGTCATCTTTAAAGAAGGCATTATTGTAGGGCGTCATCCAGTTATCTACGGCGATTTTCATCGCAGACAGGGATGGCTTTATTTTCTCTGTATTCTCCCGCGCCAGGACGGTGGGCTCGGTTCCCGTTGCAATGCCTTTTCTCTGCATATAAGACTGGTAATCATCAGAATAAGACAGCAAAACACAATCATGTCCTCGCTGACGCTGAACGAGATGAAATGAGAAACACAGCGCGTTTCGCTGCCTGTTGGATAACAGGCAGATAAATATACTGCCATATCATTTTCTTATATTGTCAAAACCAGCGCCGCTATTACACCTGGCACATTTGGGACGCATTACGGTTGCAGCCAGCGGTCATTACCGGCAGCGCACCAATTAGCGCATACGGCCCTTTGATCGGCATCGCTTAACCCGGGCTGATTTCCCTCAAAGACATCGGCTGTCTGGCGCAATTGTTCAGGCTCTGACCGTTTATGGTTGGCCCTATGTGAAACAGACACAAAAAAACCCCGTAAAAACGGGGTCTTATGATGAATGCTGTAGTCAGGAATGATTTAACCGTCATTTCCTGATGTCATTCAGAACGGAATATCGTCATCAAAGTCCATTGGCGGTTCATTGCTGGCCGGGGCGCTGTTCTGCTGTGGCTGCTGCTGCGGACGTGACTGCGCGCCGCCGCTGAACTGGTTGCCCTGTGGCTGCTGTGGCTGACCCCAGCCGTTGTTGTTCTGGCCGCCGCCGGCCGGTGCGCCGCCGCCCTGAGCACGGCCACCCAGCATCTGCATGGTGCCGCCGACGTTAACCACGACTTCGGTGGTATATTTTTCTACGCCAGCCTGGTCGGTCCATTTGCGGGTTTGCAGGGCACCTTCAATGTACACCTGCGAACCTTTACGCAGATATTCACCGGCGACTTCGGCGACTTTGCCAAACAGCACCACGCGGTGCCATTCGGTTTTTTCTTTGGTTTCGCCGGTTTGCTTGTCACGCCAGCTTTCGGAGGTCGCCAGGGTAATATTGGCCACAGCGCCGCCATTCGGTAAGTAGCGAACTTCCGGGTCCTGTCCCAGATTTCCCACTAAGATAACTTTGTTAACGCCTCTGCTGGCCATGATGCTGTCTCCAGTTAATCAGTCTGATTGGTTCTTTATGTGGGCGAAGTCTATCATGCGAGGCCGCTAATCGCACCTGTATCAGGGCGCTTTGTGGCACAGCTCCAGCAATGATTGTAGCCGTTATCGCGTGGCATTGGGCACTGTGCTTTGGATCGCCGCTCATTTTTATCCCGCCGTGCTTTATGCTCAAAGCACTGGTTATCCATTCAGTCTTTTCTGTGCCATAATAATATGTTTGTTTCTGGCCATGCCCGGCTGGAATGGTAAGTTTTTGCTGATCCGGGGAGTGTAATGGATAAGATCGACGTTCGGGGCGCCCGCACCCACAATTTGAAAAACATTAACCTGACCATTCCACGCGATAAGCTGATCGTGGTCACTGGCCTGTCAGGTTCCGGTAAGTCTTCGCTGGCTTTCGATACCCTGTATGCCGAAGGACAACGCCGCTATGTTGAGTCGCTTTCCGCTTATGCCCGTCAGTTCCTGTCGCTGATGGAAAAGCCGGACGTCGACCATATTGAGGGGCTGTCTCCCGCGATTTCCATTGAGCAGAAGTCAACTTCCCATAACCCGCGTTCAACCGTGGGCACCATTACTGAGATCCACGATTACCTGCGTCTGCTGTTTGCCCGCGTCGGTGAACCGCGCTGCCCGGAGCATGATGTCACGCTGGCCGCCCAGACCGTCAGTCAGATGGTGGATAACGTGCTGGCACAGCCGGAAGGCCGCCGCCTGATGCTGCTGGCTCCGATTATTAAAGATCGTAAGGGTGAACATACCAAAACCCTGGAGAACCTTGCCAGTCAGGGCTATATCCGCGCCCGGATTGATGGTGAGGTGTGCGATCTCTCCGATCCGCCGAAGCTGGAGTTGCAGAAGAAACACACCATTGAAGTGGTAATCGATCGTTTTAAAGTGCGTGAGGATCTGGCACAGCGTCTGGCGGAATCGTTTGAAACCGCGCTGGAACTGTCGGGCGGCAGCGCGGTGGTTGCCGATATGGACGATACCAGTGCCGAAGAGCTGTTGTTCTCCGCCAATTTCGCCTGCCCGATCTGCGGCTACAGCATGAATGAGCTGGAGCCACGCCTGTTCTCATTTAATAATCCCGCCGGAGCCTGTCCAACCTGTGACGGTCTGGGCGTACAGCAGTATTTTGATCCCGATCGCGTGGTGCAGAACCCCGAACTGTCGCTGGCCGGTGGTGCGATCCGCGGCTGGGATCGGCGTAACTTTTACTATTTCCAGATGCTGCGCTCGCTGGCCGATCATCTGGATTTTGATATTGAAGCGCCGTTTGACTCCCTGCTGGCATCGACGCGCAAGGTGATCCTCTACGGCTCCGGCAAAGAGACCGTCGAGTTTAAGTACGTAAACGATCGCGGCGATACTTCGGTGCGCCGCCATCCGTTTGAAGGGGTGCTGCCGAATATGGAGCGCCGCTATAAAGAGACCGAATCCAGCGCGGTACGCGAGGATCTGGCGAAGTTTATCAGCAACCGCTCCTGTGCCAGCTGCGCAGGCACCCGCTTACGCCGCGAAGCGCGCCACGTGTTTGTCGAAAACACCGCGCTGCCGACCATCTCAGAAATGAGCATTGGTCATGCCATGGAGTTCTTTAAGAATCTGCAGTTCAGCGGCCAGCGGGCAAAAATCGCCGAGAAAGTGCTGAAAGAAATCGGCGACCGCCTGAAGTTCCTGGTCAACGTCGGGCTGAACTATCTGTCGCTGTCACGCTCGGCAGAAACCCTCTCCGGCGGCGAGGCGCAGCGTATTCGTCTGGCCAGCCAGATTGGTGCCGGCCTGGTGGGGGTGATGTACGTGCTGGATGAGCCGTCTATCGGTCTGCATCAGCGCGATAACGAACGTCTGCTGGAAACCCTGATCCACCTGCGCGATCTCGGTAATACCGTGATTGTGGTGGAGCATGATGAAGATGCGATCCGCGCCGCCGACCATGTGATCGATATCGGCCCGGGTGCCGGGGTACACGGTGGCCAGGTGGTCGCCGAAGGCAATGTCGAGGACATTATGGCGGTGGAAGCATCCCTGACCGGCCAGTTCCTCAGCGGCAAGCGCGCCATTGAGATCCCCGAGCAGCGGGTGCAGGGCGATCCGGCGAAAGTGCTGAAGCTGACGGGTGCCAGCGGGAATAACCTGAAGGACGTGACCCTGACGCTGCCGGTCGGGCTGTTCAGCTGTATTACCGGGGTTTCCGGCTCCGGTAAATCGACGCTGATTAACGACACCCTGTTCCCGATTGCCCAGCGCCAGCTGAATGGTGCCACCCTGGCTGAACCGGCACCGTATCGCAATATCAGCGGGATGGAGCAGTTTGATAAGGTGATCGACATCGATCAAAGCCCGATTGGCCGCACCCCGCGTTCCAACCCGGCAACCTATACCGGGATCTTTACCCCGGTGCGCGAACTGTTTGCCGGCGTGCCGGAGTCGCGTACCCGTGGCTATACCCCGGGGCGCTTCAGTTTTAACGTGCGCGGTGGCCGCTGCGAAGCCTGCCAGGGCGATGGGGTACTGAAGGTTGAGATGCACTTCCTGCCGGA
This sequence comes from uncultured Erwinia sp., assembly GCA_945290265.1. Taxonomy (GTDB): domain Bacteria; phylum Pseudomonadota; class Gammaproteobacteria; order Enterobacterales; family Enterobacteriaceae; genus Erwinia. The sequence goes on along the minus strand of CALYQW010000019.1, from coordinate 25,981 downwards.
TATTTATGTGCCCTGCGATCAGTGCAAGGGCAAGCGCTATAACCGGGAAACCCTGGAAGTGAAGTACAAGGGCAAAAGCATTCATCAGGTGCTGGAGATGACCATTGAAGAAGCGCGCGAGTTCTTTGATGCGGTACCGGCACTGGCGCGTAAGCTGCAAACCCTGATGGATGTCGGCCTGTCCTATATTCGTCTCGGCCAGTCGGCCACCACGCTGTCCGGCGGCGAGGCCCAGCGCGTGAAGCTGGCGCGCGAGCTGTCAAAACGCGGCACCGGCCAGACGCTGTATATTCTGGACGAACCCACTACCGGCCTGCACTTTGCCGATATCCAGCAACTGCTGGCGGTGCTGCATCAGCTGCGCGACCAAGGGAATACCATCGTGGTGATTGAACACAATCTGGATGTGATTAAAACCGCCGACTGGATTGTTGATCTTGGCCCGGAAGGGGGCAGCGGCGGCGGCGAAATCCTGGTAGCCGGCACCCCGGAAACCGTTGCAGAATGCGAACGCTCTCACACCGCGCGTTTTCTTAAGCCCTTACTGGCACAGTAGTTCTTCTGGCGGGGTCCCGACCCCGCTACGCTCTTCCTGCCGTGATCCGACAGGTACTGACACACCAAACTAACCGGAGAGATCCATGACCAAGACTCAGGCTTATGCTGCACAAAGTGCGCAGGCAAAACTGGCTCCGTTTGCGTACCAGCCACGTGAATTGCGCGATCATGATGTTCAGATTGAAGTGTTGTACTGTGGCGTCTGTCATTCCGACCTGCACCAGGCGCGTAATGAATGGCATAACACCATTTACCCGCTGGTGCCCGGCCACGAAATCGTCGGCCGCGTCAGTGCGGTAGGCAGCCACAGTAAGCGCTATAAGGTGGGCGAACTGGTGGGCGTCGGCTGTATGGTCGATTCCTGTCGCACCTGTGACAGCTGCAAAGAAGATGAAGAGCAGTATTGTGAAGAAGGGTTTGTCGGCACCTATAACGGCAAAGATCGGGTGAACGGTGAGATCACTTACGGCGGCTATGCCACTCAGGTGACCGTCAACGAAGACTTTGTGCTGCGCGTTCCGGAAAACCTCGATCCGGCCGGTGCGGCACCGCTGCTGTGTGCCGGCATCACCACCTTTTCTCCACTGCATCACTGGGGCGTTGGTCCGGGGAAAAAAGTGGGGATCGTCGGACTGGGCGGCCTCGGTCATATGGGGGTGAAAATTGCCCACGCGATGGGGGCGCACGTGGTGCTGTTTACCACTTCCGCCTCGAAAGTAGCGGACGGTAAGCGCCTGGGGGCTGACGAAGTGGTGGTGTCAAAAGATGCTGACCAGATGGCACAGCATACCAACAGCCTGGATTTCATTCTGAATACCGTGGCGGCTCCGCACGATCTGAATCCGTTTATCACCCTGCTGCGCCGCGACGGCACCATGACGCTGGTAGGCGCACCGGATCACGATCATCCGTCACCGCAGGTATTTAATCTGATATTTAAGCGCCGCAGTATTGCCGGTTCACTGATCGGCGGTATTAAGGAAACCCAGCAGATGCTGGACTTCTGCGGTAAGCACAATATCACCGCCGATATTGAGATGATCAGGATGGATGAAATTAACGAGGCTTACGAACGGATGCTGAAAAGCGATGTGAAGTACCGCTTTGTGATTGATATGGATTCCCTGCGTTAATCAGGAAGTGCTTAACGGGCCGGATTGCTCCGGCCCGTTTTATCAGATCACCGCCGCAAAGGCTTCGGCTACCCGATGGATATTGTTACGGTTCAGTCCGGCCATACAGATCCGTCCACTGGCAATCAGGTAGACGCCAAACTCAGTGCGCAGGCGTTCAACCTGCAGCGCGCTCAGGCCGGTGTAGCTGAACATGCCGCGCTGCTTCAGCAGATAATCAAAGTTTTTACCCGGCAGTGCCAGGCTCAGCGCATCCACCAGCGTCTGACGCATTTCCAGAATACGTACCCGCATCGCTTCCACTTCTGCCAGCCAGTTAGCCTTCAGCTCCGCATCATTCAGTACCCGCGCCACCACCTGAGCACCAAAGTTAGCCGGGCTGGAATAGTTACGGCGCACCGCCGCTTTCAGCTGCCCCAGCACCCGATCGGCTTCCTGCGCATCGTCACAGACCACCGACAGCCCGCCAACGCGTTCACCGTACAGCGAAAAGATTTTTGAGAAGGAGTTGCTGACCAGCACCGGCAGGCCGGCAGCCGCCATTTTACGGATAGCATAAGCATCCTGCTCCATGCCGCTGCCAAAGCCCTGATAAGCGATATCAAGGAACGGGATCAGTTTTCCGGCTGCCAGCACGCGGGTGACTTCATCCCACTGGGTTTCCGTCAGGTCGGCGCCGGTCGGGTTATGGCAGCAGGGATGCAGCAGCACGATACTGCGCGCCGGCAGGGCTTTCAGCTTATTCAGCAGCGCATCGAAACGCACGCCGTTGCTTTGCGGGTCATACCACGGGTAAGTATTTACCGTAAAACCGGCACCGTTGAAAATAGCGATATGGTTTTCCCAGGTCGGATCGCTGACCCAGACTTCAGAGTCAGGGAAATACGCTTTCAGGAAATCAGCCCCGATCTTCAGCGCCCCGGAGCCGCCAAGGGTCTGAATGGTGGCAATGCGTCCGGCGCTCAGCAGCGGGTTGTCCGTGCCAAACAGCAGGGGAGCAATCGCCTGACGATAGGATCCCAGCCCTTCCATCGGCAGATAGAGTGAGGCGGCGGATGGCAGTGCCTGCAGCTGTGCTTCCGCCTTTGCCACCGCGTCAAGCTGCGGGATGATGCCTTTCTGATCGTAGTACAGGCCAATGCTGAGATTAACCTTTTCGCTGCGTGGGTCCTGCTTGAAGGTCTCTATCAGGGAGAGGATCGGGTCGCCGGCATAGGCATCAACATGTTGAAACACGGTGCAGATCTCCATCAGATAAAAGGTCAGGGTTTACTCATCGTCGTACTGCGGTCCGGCATAGTTGTCAAAGCGTGACCACTGGCCGTTAAAGGTCAGACGCACGGTGCCGATAGGGCCGTTACGCTGTTTACCCAGAATAATTTCAGCGATCCCTTTCAGGTCGCTGTTCTCGTGATAGACCTCATCACGGTAGATAAACATAATCAGATCGGCATCCTGCTCGATGGAGCCGGATTCACGCAGATCCGAGTTCACCGGGCGCTTGTCAGCACGCTGCTCCAGCGAGCGGTTCAGCTGCGACAGCGCTACCACCGGCACCTGCAGCTCTTTCGCCAGCGCTTTCAGCGAGCGTGAGATCTCGGCAATTTCCAGGGTACGGTTATCCGACAGCGCAGGCACGCGCATCAGCTGCAGGTAGTCGATCATAATCAGGCTCAGTCCGCCGTGCTCGCGGAAGATACGCCGGGCGCGCGAGCGCACTTCGGTTGGCGTCAGGCCGGATGAATCATCGATAAACATGTTTTTCTTTTCCAGCAGAATGCCCATGGTGCTGGAAATACGCGCCCAGTCTTCATCGTCCAGCTGCCCGGTACGAATACGCGTCTGGTCGACCCGCGACAGTGACGCCAGCATACGCATCATAATCTGTTCGCCGGGCATCTCCAGACTGAAGATCAGCACCGGTTTATCCTGCAGCATCGCCGCGTTTTCACACAGGTTCATGGCGAAGGTAGTTTTCCCCATCGACGGACGGGCGGCGACAATAATCAGATCCGAGCGCTGCAGCCCGGCGGTCTTTTTATTCAGATCCTGGTAGCCGGTATCCACCCCGGTCACGCCGTCATGGGGGGTCTGGTACAGCGACTCAATGCGCGAGATGGTGGCTTCGAGGATCTGATCGACGCTTTTCGGCCCTTCATCTTTGTTGGCGCGGTTTTCGGCGATCTGGAATACCCGTGATTCCGCCAGATCGAGCAGATCTTCACTGCTGCGCCCCTGCGGATCGTAACCGGCATCGGCGATCTCATTGGCGACCGCGATCATTTCGCGTACCACCGCGCGCTCGCGCACGATATCGGCATAGGCACCGATATTGGCCGCACTCGGGGTGTTTTTTGACAGCTCTGCCAGATAGGCAAAGCCCCCTACGGTGCTCAGTTCGCCTTTGGTTTCCAGCGATTCCGACAGGGTGATCAGGTCAATGGGTTTGCCCATTTCCAGCAGGCGCTGCATTTCGGCAAAGATAGCCCGGTGCGGGCGGCTGAAGAAGTCCTGTGCCACCACACGCTCTGAGACGTTGTCCCAGCGTTCGTTATCCAGCATCAGCCCGCCCAACACTGACTGTTCAGCTTCCAGCGAGTGCGGAGGCAGTTTCAGCCCTTCCATCTGACGGTCGCGCGGTTCGCGGTTCTCAAAGGATTTGTTGGCAGGTTTATTTGGGGTCATAGTAATGCGGTACCAGAAAGCGTGTGAGATAACGCTCAAGTATACCCGTTTGCCGCGCTGCCGTCCTTACTTGTTCGGCGATTTGCCCGCGGCAAACGGGGTGTGCTAACGATCAGATCTCGCCAGCAGAAGTGATTTTATCCGCCACCAGCGCCAGCGCTTTTTCCACCACCTCAACCCCGGCACCCGCTTTATGGGCGTTCTCACTCAGATAGCGCCGCCACTGGCGGGCACCGGGAATGCCCTGGAACAGGCCGAGCATATGGCGGGTAACGTGGCCGAGGTAAGTGCCCTGGCTCAGTTCACGTTCAATATAGGGATACATGGCGCGCACCACCGCCACCGGATCGGGCGCAGCCTGGGTGCTGCCAAACAGTTCGCGGTCAACCTGCGCCAGCAGGCCCGGGTTCTGATAGGCTTCACGCCCCATCATTACCCCGTCCAGATGCTGCAGATGTTCTCTGGCTTCCGCCAGGTTTTTTACCCCGCCGTTGATTGCCAGCGTAAGCTGCGGGAAATCACGCTTCAGCTGATAGACCCGGGGGTAGTCGAGCGGCGGAATTTCACGGTTCTCTTTCGGACTGAGGCCGGAGAGCCAGGCTTTACGCGCATGGATGATAAAGGTATCGCAGCCGCCCTGCTCCGCCACTCGCTGAATAAAGTCACACAGGAATTCATAGCTGTCCTGCTCATCAATCCCAATACGGGTTTTTACCGTGACCGGAATCGATACCCGATCGCGCATCGCCTTAATGCAGTCCGCCACCAGCTGCGCGTCACCCATCAGGCAGGCACCAAAGCGCCCGTTCTGCACCCGGTCAGAAGGACAGCCAACGTTCAGGTTAACCTCAGTGTAACCGCGCTGCTGCGCCAGATGCGCGCACTGCGCCAGCGCCGCCGGATCGCTGCCACCCAGCTGCAGGGCCACCGGCTGCTCTGCGGCGCTGAATGCCAGGTAATCGCCCTTGCCGTGGATGATCGCGCCGGTGGTGACCATTTCGGTATACAACAGCGTCTGGCGGGTTAGCTGCCGGTGGAAGTAGCGGCAGTGACGGTCAGTCCAGTCGAGCATTGGGGCAATTGAGAAGCGCTGGGGGCTGTAAGCCGGCAGCCTGTCGCGGGTATCACGGGTCTGATGCATGCTGGTGAATTCTTTCTGTCGGTGTATTCAGATTAGGTGTCGGACGTTTTCCTGCCCGGTTCACCGGGCAATGCGGAGCGGGGAACAGGAAAAGCCTGCGCTACTATAGCAAAGAAATGGCATGAAGCCGATGCACACTTCTCCCCAACATTCGGCGTTTCAACATAAAACGTGATAAAATAACATTTCGATCCGGCCTGAGGAATTAAGATGAAGGTAAACCGTGCTGAGTCACTCCTGACCCAGGCAGAGCAACTTTGCCAGCAACGCGGCGTGCGGCTGACCCCGCAACGGCTGGAAGTGCTGCGCCTGATGAATGAACATCAGGGCGCCATCAGTGCCTACGATTTGCTGGATTTACTGCGCGTGGCTGAACCGCAGGCCAAGCCCCCAACCGTCTACCGCGCGCTGGATTTTCTGCTGGAGCAGGGGTTTATTCATCGCGTGGAGTCCACCAACAGTTATGTGGTTTGCCACCATTTTGAGCAACCCGCGCATACGTCTGCGATGTTGATTTGCGATCGCTGTGGCTCGGTCAGCGAGCAGCAGGCAACAGGGGCTGAGAATATGCTGCAGGCGCTGGCTAACAGCTGCGGATTTACCCTCGGTCACTGCGTGATTGAAGCACACGGCTTTTGTCGCCCCTGTGCGGAGATTGAGGCCTGTGCGCATCAGGACAACTGCGATCATGACCATAGCGTGCAGGGTAAAAAGCGCGGACGCTAAGCGTCTGATCTGGCGTGATTTTCTGGCGTGCGGAACCAGCTGTTATGCCGCCAGTGCCAGCGCCAGATAGCCCACAGGGAAACGCCGCGCAGCAGCAAAAACACCGTCAGCGCCAGCCACAGACCGTGATTCCCCAGCCGCGGCAGGGTAAACAGCGTCAGACCAAATCCTCCGGCCGCCACCAGCATACTGTTGCGCATTTCGCGCGCCCGGGTAGCGCCAGTAAACATCCCATCCAGCAGGTAACAGCCTACGCCGGCCAGCGGCATCAGCACCGGCCACCACAGATAATGAACCGCTAGCTGGCGTAAACTGTCGAGGCTGGTCAGCAGCGCAATAATCTGCTCAGCACTGATGGCGTAAATCAGCGAAAACAGCAGCGCCAGCCCACCGGCCTGCCGACAGGACGCCTGCCAGATACGAAGTAACTGCTTACTGTCACCGGCACCAAACGCCTGCCCGGAACAGGCTTCGACAGCGTAAGCAAAGCCATCCAGCGCATAGGCAGTAAAGGTCATAAACATCAGCAACACAGCATTCAGCGCCACAATATCGCTGCCCAGCCGGCTGCCCAGTATGGTCAGTGAGGCAAAGCAGAGTTGCAGTAACAGCGAACGCAGCATGATATCGCGGTTCAGGCGCAGCAGACGGCCAATATTCCCGCGCCAGCTGTTCAGCAGCAGCGCCAGTGACAGTCCACGCAGGCGCATCACCCGCCAGACCAGTACCAGCCCCACCAGCAGCGTCACGTATTCCGAGATCGCGGTGGCTGCCGCCGCACCGCGTACGCCGGCGCCCATACCCACCACCAGCCACAGCACCAGGCCAATATTCACCAGGTTGCCGATAATCAGCAGGATCACCGGTGCCCGGGCATACTGAACCCCCAGCAGCCAGCCCAGCAGCACCAGATTGGCCAGGGTTGCCGGTGCGCTCAACCAGCGTATCTGCATAAACAGTTCCGCCTGCTGCTGTACCGCCGGACTGCTGCCGGTAATACTTAGCGCCAGTTGGGTAAGCGGGGTTTTAAATACAATAAAGGCCAGACCGGCAATCAGTGCCAGCAGCAGCGGCTGCATCAGCGCGCGCGCCAGCGCCGGTTTGTTGCCAGCGCCAAAGGCCTGTGCCGTCAGTCCGGTGGTGCTCATACGCAGAAAAAGCAGCAGCATAAACAGAAAGCTGGTGATGGTGGTGCCCAGCGCTACGCCACCCAGATAGATCGCGCTGTCAAGATGACCAATAACGGCGGTATCAACCAGGCCAAGCAGGGGAACAGTGATATTGGAGAGGATCATTGGCAGCGCCAGCCGCCAAAGTTGTTTATCTGCGGAAGTAAAAAGTTGCATCACCAGCCAGCGGTTATCGGTCAAAAATAACAGTATACGCTACCCGACGTAGCGCACTGTGATTAATGGCCTGAGTTACAGCCAGTTGCCGTTGCGGATAACGCCGACGGCCAGTCCTTCGATAGTGAGTGCCTGCTGACGTAAATCGACCACAATCGGCTGAAAATCGTTATTTTCCGGAAGCAGCTGCACAATATTGCCCTGTTTTTTCAGCCTTTTCACCGTGACTTCATCGTCAATGCGCGCCACCACCACCTGACCGTTATGCACATCGTCAGTTTTATGTACCGCCAGCAGGTCGCCATCCATGATGCCGATATCTTTCATCGACATACCGTTGACGCGCAGCAGAAAATCCGCACCCGGCTTAAATAAATTGGGGTCCACCTGATAGTGCCCTTCGATATGCTGTTCCGCCAGCAGGGGTTCACCGGCAGCGACACGCCCGATCAGCGGCAATCCTTCTTCCTCTTCCATCATCAGACGGATACCGCGCGATGCGCCGGAAATAATTTCAATAACGCCTTTACGCGCCAGCGCTTTCAGGTGTTCTTCAGCCGCATTGGGGGAACGGAAGCCAAGCTGCGTAGCAATTTCTGCCCGCGTGGGTGGCATACTGGTTTGATTAATGTGGTCACGAATCATATCGTAAACCTGCTGCTGCCTTGCCGTTAATGCTTTCATTCCGCCCCCTGGTTGTTTATACAGTCGACTGTGAGTATATACAGGTATTCCGGTCTTGAAAACCAAAGCCGGTGAGATTCTGGTATTCACAGAGCTAAAAAAAGTCTTTAAGGTGGGCTGATAACAGGATAATCCATACAAAAAAAGCGAGTATCAGCGCCAGGAATACCGCAGCGGACCCCATATCTTTCGCTCTGCCTGCCAGCGGATGAATTTCACTACCAATCCGATCAACTACCGCTTCAATCGCGCTGTTAAGGATTTCCATAATCAGCACCAGCACAATCGACCCGATCAGCAGTACCCGGGTAACGGGGTCAACATCCAGCCAGCAGGCCAGCGCAATGGCAATCACTGCCAGCACCGTTTCCTGGCGGAAAGCCGCCTCATACTGCCAGGCCGCGCGTAACCCTTTCCACGAGTAGCCTGCCGCCTTTATAATCCGGGTTAATCCGGTAACATTACTTGCCATAATTCGCTCTTCCCATTGGGCTGTACCATGCGGTAAAAGACGGACATCTTTCCGTCCCCACAGATTATGACCGCTCTTTCTGTTATTCTTGCTGCGCTTTGCTAACAAGAGGCTTATGTTGTTTATGTCAGGTTGGCGTAATCTATATTACAAATTATTGAATTTACCATTAAAACTACTGGTAAAAAGTAAGGCAATTCCGGCTGAACCGGTTGCCGAACTGGGGCTCGATACGTCGCGCCCTATTATGTATGTGCTGCCTTATGATTCAAAGGCCGATCTTCTGGCCCTGCGCGCGCAGTGTCGTCAGCAGGATCTGCCCGATCCACTGCGGCCGCTGGAAATTGATGGTGCAGTTTTACCGCGCTATGTCTTTATCCATGATGGCCCGCGAGTTTTCCCCTATTTTGTGCCCAATCCCGACTCGGTAAAACTGTTTCATGACTATCTGGATCTGCACCGCAATAATCCTGATTTAGACGTGCAGATGGTGCCGGTATCAGTGATGTTTGGCCGCGCCCCCGGCCGTGAAGTGCAGGGTGAGCAACAGCCGCATCTGCGGGTGCTGAACGGGATTCAGAAGTTCGTCGCCGTAATGTGGCTCGGACGCGACAGCTTTGTGCGCTTCTCACCGATGGTCTCGCTGCGGCGCATGGCAACGGAGCATGGCACCGATAAAACCATTGCCCAGAAGCTGGCGCGGGTGGCACGAATGCACTTTGCCCGTCAGCGCCTGGCGGCGGTAGGGCCGCGTCTGCCGGCACGACAGGATCTGTTTAATAAGCTGTTGCAGTCCAAAGCCATTGCCAAAGCGGTGGCTGATGAAGCGCGCAGTAAAAAAATCTCTCATGAAAAAGCGCAGCAGAATGCTGTTGAGCTGATGGAAGAAGTGGCCGCTGATTTCTCCTATGAGGCGATCCGCATCACCGACCGCGTGATGGGCTGGACCTGGAGCAGGCTGTATCAGGGCATTAACGTCAGCGGCGGCGAGCGGGTGCGTCAGCTGGCGCAGGACGGTCATGAACTGGTGTATGTGCCCTGTCACCGCAGCCATATGGACTATCTGCTGCTGTCCTATGTGCTTTACCATCAGGGACTGGTGCCACCGCATATTGCCGCCGGGGTTAACCTGAATTTCTGGCCTGCCGGGCCGATTTTCCGCCGCCTCGGGGCATTCTTTATTCGCCGCACCTTTAAGGGCAATAAACTCTATTCCACCGTCTTCCGTGAGTATCTGGGCGAACTCTTTACCCGTGGCTATTCCGTGGAATATTTTGTCGAGGGTGGTCGCTCGCGCACCGGGCGTCTGCTCGATCCGAAAACCGGCACCCTGGCGATGACCATTCAGGCGATGCTGCGCGGCGGCAACCGTCCTATTACGCTGATCCCGATCTACATTGGCTATGAGCATGTGATGGAAGTGGGTACTTATGCTAAAGAACTGCGCGGTGCCGCTAAAGAGAAAGAAGGCTTTATGTCGATGGTGCGCGGCCTGCGTAAGCTGCGTAACCTCGGTCAGGGCTATGTGAACTTTGGTGAACCGCTGCCGCTGGTGGCCTATCTGAATCATCAGGTGCCGGAATGGCGTGAAGCCATCGATCCGATTGAAGCTCAGCGCCCCAGCTGGCTGGCTCCGGCGGTCAACGATATCGCCCAGCAGGTGATGGAGCGCATTAACAGCGCCGGGGCGGCCAACGCCATGAACTTGTGCGTGACCGCGCTACTGGCGTCACGTCAGCGCTCAATGACGCGTAAGCAGCTGGTTGAGCAGCTTGACTGCTATCTGCAGCTGCTGCGCAACGTGCCGTATTCTGCCGATTCCACCGTGCCGGATCTCAGCGCTGAGGCGCTGCTGGATCAGGCGCTGGGGATGAACAAGTTTGAGCTGGAGCAGGATAATATTGGTGAGATTGTCATTCTGCCGCGCGAGCAGGCGGTGCTGATGACCTACTACCGTAATAATATCCATCATATGCTGGTACTGCCGTCACTGATTGCCGCGATCCTGCTGCAGCATCAGACGCTGAGTCGGGAAGCGCTGCTGCATCAGCTGAGCGTGATTTATCCGATGCTGAAGCGTGAATTGTTCCTGCGCTGGGATAAGGCCGAATTGCCGGCGGTCATCGTTGCGCTGACAAAGGAAATGGCGCGTCAGGCACTGCTGACCCGTACAGATGACCAGCTACAGATAAATCCAGCAAGGGTACGGCCTCTGCAGGTACTGGCGGCCGGGGTGCGCGAGACGCTACAGCGTTATGCTATTACCTTTTCGGTATTAAGCGCGAACCCGGCAATCAATCGGGGTACGCTGGAGAAAGAGAGCCGTACCATCGCGCAACGGCTGTCGGTACTACATGGGATTAACGCTCCGGAGTTCTTTGATAAAGCGGTATTTACCTCGCTGGTACTAACCCTGCGCGATGAAGGCTATATCAGTGATTACGGCGATGCGGATGTGACGCAGACGCCGCAGGTATATCAGCTGCTGGCTGACCTGATTACCCAGGACGTCAGAATCACGATTGAGAGCGCCATCCAAACGCCTGCCTGAGTTCTGACTAATACGGAGCCATTCCTTCACCGGAGTGGCTCCGCTTTTTTCAATGTTTAGCCCTTGCCCTGGCTGTTGACCTTGTTGACGTTGACCTTCAGGCGGCATCAGGTCCCGCGCCCGGCGGAATGCACCAGGCATTCGCCTGGATCATATCCCCATTAGAATGCCAATAAACAGCACCATGCCAACATAGTTATTGTTCAGAAACGCCTGAAAACAGGCGTCACGCTGCCGCCCGGCGATCAGCTTCTGCTGATAAATAAACAGCCCCGCCGCCGCCAGCAGTGCCAGATAAAACATTGACCCCAGCGCCAGCAGCCAGCCCAGCCACACCATCAGCACCAGGGTTGCCAGCTGCAACAGACCAATTATCAGCGTATCGTGGCGACCGAATAAAATAGCCGTCGATTTAACGCCGATCTTCAGATCGTCATCGCGATCGACCATCGCGTATTGCGTATCGTAAGCCACCGTCCAGCAGATATTCGCCACAAACAGCAGCCAGCAGGTGAAAGGAACGCTTTCACTGACCGCCGCCCAGGCCATCGGGATCGCCCAGCCAAACGCCGCCCCCAGCACCACCTGCGGTAAATGGGTATAGCGCTTCATAAACGGATAGCAGCACGCCAGCAGCAGCCCTCCCAGCGACAGCCAGATAGTCATGCTGTTCATGGTCAGCACCAGGCAAAACGACACCAGCACCAGCAGTGCAAACAGGATTTTCGCTTCCCGCGTGGTGACTTCGCCACTGGCCAGCGGACGCTGGCGGGTACGTTTCACATGACCGTCTATTTTACGGTCAGCAAAATCGTTCACCACGCAGCCCGCCGCGCGCATAAAGAACACCCCCAGGACAAAGACCAGCAGAATATTCAGCGGCGGAACGCGCAGATGCGCCAGCCACAGTGCCCATAACGTTGGCCACAGCAGCAGCAGCGATCCAATAGGTTTATCGATCCGCATCAGGCGGACGTAAGCAGACAGCTTACTCATTAGCAGATTTCTCTCCGGCAGGCAGCGTCTCACCATAAAGCGGTGAGTCAGGTAAAAACAGTTCAGTCAGCAGCAGCGGTTTACCTGCCAGGCGCAGGCGCGAACGCCGTCCCCACAGTTCACCGCTGCTGCCAACATCAATAAAGTCGCGGGTCAGATCCGGGCTGCTGAACAGATAGCGCCCCAGCGGCATGGTGCCCAGCTCAAGCAGCTGCCTGTCCCGCCCGGTCAGGGTCGATTCCGGTAACAGCGTTTGCCCGGCCAGCCAGGGAACGCCATCACCATATAACACGATTTCACGCAGCCAGTAGCGCATTTCCTGCGGCAGCAGCGCCACCTCTGGTGTCGCCTGCTGGCGGGAAATAAACCCTTCACGCGTGATACGGACGGTGACCTGACGGCAGTGGCGTTCAAAACGCCGGGTCATGGATCGCTCTTCCAGCAGCCAGTCACGCAGTGCGGGCGACAGCTGGCAAGCCTGCTCCGCTGACCAGTCCAGCGCGCGCAACCAGCTTAACGCATTTTCCGTCATCGCTTCTCTCCACGGATACTGTCCGGCCCCCTCAGGCACCGGACACCTCAATCGGGTACAAGTATACCGCAGGGCGCGTTATTCGCGCTTCAGACGCTGACTGTTGGCCAGCCACAGGGTAATCACCAGAATCAAGATGGCAATGGAATACGCCAGGGTATCGAAAGGATTTTTATGATCGACAATGATCAGCCGAATGATTGCGGTGATACCAATGTAAACAAAGTAACGCAGCGGGAAATGATAACCCGCCTGGAAATACTTGACGATCAGCGCGATAAATTCAAAGTACAGGAAGTAAGTGACAATCCCTTCAATCAGCAGATATGACGAGGTCTGTTCATCCACATTCAGTAATACGTTCGCCAGATGCAGGGTTTCCTTACCGAGAAAAACGACCAGGATACAGGCCAGAATAATCAAACCAAAATTCAGCACCATCTGCAGGGCAAAGGCCAGCCAGGCAGCGGGTGTTCGTACAGATGGGGTCATGTTACATACCTTAAAGTCATCATTACCCGGCAAAATACCGGGCGGTTATACTATGCGTCAGCCTGACCATTATCACAATCTTTCCGCTTTTCCGCCGGTGCGCTTTTGACCTGGCCTGGCCGTTTGCCAAAAACCATTCACAAAAAAAGCCCGCATGTAATCCTTGCAGGCTTTACCATCATGCTGAGGCGGATTGCCGTTTAGCGATAATAACGATCGCGATCGCTGGTCATATCGTACAGATGGAACTTACGTCCCAGCATTTGCCCTCCATCACGCGTCAGCGGCACCCAGTTGATCTGAGCACGACTTCGCACTGGCGCAGAACTGAAAAGATCCATCGGAACCGAGATATAGAAGCCTTTGGTAAAGCCACCTTCGCCATAATCCTTCCTGCTGACGTTGGTTTTAGTGGCATAAACGCCGGCGGTGATCCCGCTGTCAAAGCGCTTCGAGATATCGAACGTCACGCCGCGATCTTTCGCCAGATACTGCCCTACGCTGGCTTTAACCAGAATGTCTTCACTGAACCAGGGCCGCCAGTAGGCGGTGATATTCCCCACGCTGGCGCTGTATGATGTGAACTTCATCATATTGTTCCAGTCACGCTGGCGCACCCGGGCCACATCGACGCCCACTGCCCAGCGCGCATCCAGTGGACGGTACAGCAGTTCGCCACCCACACCACCGAACATGGCTTCCAGATAGCCGCCGTACAGCTGGCCATAGAAGCCATTACCCAGATGCTGCATATAGTTCGCCTGAAGATTATTCATAAATACATTATTGTCCAGGTAGTCACGTACATGGGTACGCACCCGTGGTAGCGTGGAGTCATGCGGCGTGCCGTCGTATCTGAACTTGCTGTAGTTGTTCTTCAGGTTGGCAAATACGCTGCCGTCCACCAGCAAATTGTCTGTCAGCCAGTAGCTGCCATTCGCCATCAGCCCCAGCTGGTACATATAGAAGCTTTCCGGGCCACCCACCGACTGATTCAGCACCGGCGACAGGCTGTAGTTCAGACGCTGACTGTTTACCGCAAAGCGCTGGCTGGCTGGCGGCGCAGCCACCGGCTCTACCCGCTGCTGACGCAGGGTTTCAGTCTGCCCCATCGGATAGCCTTCCAGCTGACGCTGCAGGCTGGCAACGTCAGTTTTGGTGGTAACCTGCGGCAGGTGAGTGCGGGTTTCAGTCAGCGCAATGGTGTCCACGCCTGCCGGCAGATGGTTCGCCAGGATCACATTCGCACGGTCAATACCTTCCTGATTATCGCGATAACGCACCTGCTCACCACTGGCATACAGCGTGTTGCCTTTAACCTCGATTTTGGGCGCATAGAAACCGGCCAGGATCTGCAGATCGGTCAGCTGCTGACTGGCCTGCTCCGCATCGATGGTGCCGCTCTGCGGTGGCTGCGGCCGGTAAGGCGGTTTCGGCGTGTCCCTGCCGTGATAACGCAGCTGGTTAAAGTTAGTGTGCAGCGTCACCCCGGCCATCAGGGTGTTCCCCCGCTGGTAGCTGAGATTGATCCTCGCCCAGTCCGTCAGACTGTAAACCGCCCCAACGTTAATGTTGCTGTCCTGCTTCAGACATCCGGCAAAGTCCTCGCGGTAGTTATTACCTTCGTACTCCACCTTCAGGCGCAGCGGGTGCCAGGGCGTTTGATATTCAATGCCGGCAAATACGGAAGCCGGGCCGCGAAACATATTGTCGAAGCTGACTGCGCCGGGCGATCCATAGCGGCGGGGACGGGTATTAAATTTATCGCTGACGGCGTTAAATGGGTTGCTGATATTGCCACTGGTACCCAGATAGCCCCAGCCCAGTCCGACGGTAAAGTCGAAGGGACCCCAGGCCTTGCTGGCCACCAGATATTCACTGTCAAACAGCCCGGTTCCGCCAATATCGCGCATCCCCAGCGACACCTGCGGCAGCCACCAGCTTTCCTGCCACAGGCGCAGCTTCAGATCGAATGCTTTGTCTTTGTAGCTCTGGTCACCGCTAAAGCTTTCTGAATCGCTGTAACGGCGGGTTTTGACATCGGTATAGCGCAGCGTAGTTTCCAGCCATGAAAACAGCTGTACGGATGCGGAATAGAAGTGATACTGGTCGTTATAGCGATAATTCAGGCTGAATTCGCCTTCCTGCGCCATACGTGCCGTAGGCAGCTGCAGCAGCCCCGCGCCACCAAAGTCGGATTGAGAAGGGCCCTCTGGCGCCAACCAGCTGACGCTCTGTGCCTGACAGGCACCCGCAACCAGCAGCGGCAGCAGCGGCAGCAGCGGCAGCAGGCTGAGAATAAGGTGTTTTTTCATCAGTCAGGTATCCGCTGCGTAAAGAGAGAAACAATCTGTTGGTTAAGATCGCTCAGGTTGTCAGGCAGCACCCATGAGGAGAACCCCACCACGATAATGCTGCCGGTCTGAGGTTCAATATGGCGCTGATTCCAGTAAGCCACCGGTACCGTGCTTACGCACCCTGATGGCGAGATCAGCTGTACAACGCTGCGCTCCGCCCCGTCGGCAGGTGCTCCCGGGAGGTAATCTGCCACGCTGCGACCGGGAACCCAGGGGGTTTTACCCGGCCGGTTTACGACGCCGGCCAGAACAACTGAGGTCGGTTCTGATGCCAGGTAGAGCTGGTAGCCACCAACCAGACGATGGTTATCCTGCGGATGTAAACGCACGACATCCGCATCCACCGGGACTACCTGCCGTCCGGTGACGCGCAGCGCCGCAATCTGTTGATGCAGCGACTCCACCCTCACCGCCAGCCTGCGGTTATTTTCAGCCAGCAGTGCGCCGTGCCACTGCTGCAAACGGCGCAGCAACGCATGCTGCTGCGCCTGCGCCCGCACGCTGGCCTGCTGTTCGGCGATCACCGTGCCCGGCCACCAGGTTTTCCCCTGGACCTCCGCACGGGTGAGTAACTGCGCCAGGTTTTCAGCATCCCTGACCAGCACATCGGGCTGTCCCGGCCTGCTAATGGTGACCTGGCTGGCAGCCAGAACAGGCAAAGCAAACAGCATCACGCTGCCTGCGAAAAGAGTTTGGATTTTATTCATTATCTGGCCGGCTTCAGGAGGGTAGTTTTGAGCGGAAAATAAACTGCGCCCAGCATCTGCTCAGACTGGCGAACCTGCCCGCCGGCACGGTCAATCCAGAAGGTGTTGCGCCAGGCGTGACGACCATCGGTGGTTGCCACATCTTCCTGCCAGACCTGGCAGTTCACCGGGTTACCGGCCAGTTTCAGTACCTGATCGGGCTGGCGGCTGAAGCGTGAAACGGCAGTTGCCGCACGCAATTGCCCCTGTTCGGTCCAGGTCAGCGTGCGCGTCCAGCGGGCACCGGGTTGCAGATGCTGAATATCCGCTAAAGGGTCCTGCTGCAGGTTGGTGACTTCCAGCAGGTTATCTGCCAGATCGAGCGTTTTAACCAGCCGCCCGTTCCAGGTAACGACCATGGCACGATCATGGGTGATCCATTTCTGTTGCCCCTGCTCACTAAAGCCCAGAACCACATAAATTTGTGCACCATTGTTGATACGCAAATACATACTGGCGTAGGGAGAACTATTTATTTGTGCATCCGTTTTCTGCACATCATCAGCACCGAAAAATGCCTGTCTGACAGAATTTCCCAATTCCTTTTGCGTTTGTGTACATGCCTGGAGTAACAGACATAACAACAGTAGCGTTATTTTACGCACGGGTTTAGCCCCTGATATCTTGACAGCACCCCGGATAATCGCATGACAGCGGAGTTCGGCCCTGACCCATCAGGTGACGTTATTGCACATGCTGATATGCATGCTGTCCGGCAAAGGAAATAATTAAACCGGATGGATCAGGTTGTTTTGCGGAGTGGCGATAAAACAATTAACGAATAGTGTTAACGGTGGTGTTGGTGCTGCTGGTATTAGAGTTATCACCACCATGACCGGAAGCAGCCATCGCCACGCCAGCCAGGGCGTCCACGGCGCTAACACCCGTCACACCGGCAGTACCTGCAGACAGTACGCCGGCGGCTGCGACAGAACCCGCAGCGCTACCCACATTATCCGCAGAAGCAAAAGCAGCAGACGCTGCAGTGAGCTGTATTAAGGCTACAGTTGCCCATATCGTTTTTTTCATTACAGATACTCTTTATCAAATAGAAATACAGCAGGGCATGAGGAAACTAGCCCTGAACCAGGTGCACAAAGGCACAGTAAATTGACCGAAATATGAAATAAAATTCCTAACGGTATTAATTATTCCGGCGTCGGCAGAACAGTTAATTTATTAATACTGAGGTGAGATAAATATCGCGTAAATAATGCTGAATCAAAGACGCCATTGCAGCTATCTGTTTATCCCGGGTTGTAAATATAACAACCACCGCACGAAAAGACAATTAAAAATAGCTAAAAAACGCTCAAAAGCGAGACAAAATTCTTACAAATGTCAAATTTTTACTATGATTACCATAGAGTTAACCGCTGACCGATTTATTTCATTCAGTAAAATTAGTTGGACAATTATCCGGTTAAACGCGAGTTCAGCAAAGTGGTAATTGATATTTCAATCCCAGGAATACTGGAAGAAAATAGCAGAAGATTAACCGGTCAGTATTTGCATGGTTAATTATCACCGGTAATAACTCTGGGATAAAAAATATAACCTTTAATAACAGGACGTGCAGATTAATCCCCTGCCGCTGATTTACCGCTGACTTTGACCTGGCTTTTGCTTTTGCCTTTCCCCTGACCTTTGCCGTTGCCCTGGCTTTTGCTTTTGCCGTTGCCCTGGCTTTGGCAGTTGACCTTCAGGCGGCATCAGGAACGGAGCCGAGGCGACGACGATTTCCAGGACAAGCCGCCACGGACGGCGGCGCGAGGCGTGCTTCGCCTGGACGGCGAATCACGCCGTTCCGTCGGAAAGCGGCGTGGCCGAGGGAACCTGCGCAGCAGGCGAAGTGACGCCGCAAGCCCGGGTGCAGGGCGGCGGCGACTGGCCGCCCTGCTCGCCAGTCCGCGCAGCGGAATGGTGAAACGTAGTTGACCTGGCTTTTGCCCTTGCTTTTAAAAACACAGACATCAAAACCCTCGCCCCCACAAAAAAAACCTGCATACAAATGCAGGCTTCAAATACATACTCTCCCCCGTGTCACCACAGGAGCCAGCGCAGCGAATTAACGCCAGTCTTTATAACGATTAATCAAACCATTGGTCGAACTGTCATGGCTGGTCACGGCACGGCTATCCGCCAGTTCAGGTAGAATGCGGTTAGCCAGCTGTTTGCCCAGCTCAACGCCCCATTGATCGAAGGTAAAGATATTCAGGATCGCCCCCTGGGTGAAAATCTTATGCTCATACAGCGCAATCAGCGCCCCCAGGCTGAATGGCGTGATATCGCGCAGCAGAATCGAGTTGGTGGGACGGTTACCCTCAAACACCTTAAACGGCACGATATGCGCCACTGACTGAGTATCCTTACCGGCATCGGCAAACTCTTTTTCCACTACCTGACGGGATTTACCAAACGCCAGCGCCTCGGTCTGGGCAAAGAAGTTCGACAGCAGCTTGCTATGATGATCGCCCAGTTTGTTATGGCTGTTCGCCGGCGCAATAAAGTCGCAGGGGATAAGCTTGGTGCCCTGATGGATCAGCTGGTAAAACGCATGCTGGCCGTTAGTGCCCGGTTCACCCCAAATAATCGGCCCGGTCTGATAGCTGACCGGTTCACCGCTACGATCGACGTATTTACCGTTGGACTCCATATTGCCCTGCTGGAAGTAGGCCGCAAAACGGTGCATATACTGGTCATAAGGCAGAATGGCTTCGGTTTCCGCACCGAAGAAGTTGTTATACCAGATGCCGATCAGCGCCAGCAGCACCGGCAGGTTTTGCTCCGCCGGAGTTGCAGCGAAATGACGATCCATCGCGTGCGCACCGCTCAGCAACTGTTCAAAGTGCTCATAGCCCACCGAGAGAATAATCGACAAGCCAATCGCTGACCACAGGGAGTAACGTCCACCGACCCAGTCCCAGAATTCAAACATATTGGCAATATCAATACCGAACTCACCCACTGCGTCGGCATTGGTCGACAGCGCCGCAAAGTGTTTTGCCACATGGCGCCGATCGCCGGCAGCGTTCAGGAACCAGTCACGCGCGCTGTGCGCATTGGTCATGGTTTCCTGGGTGGTGAAGGTTTTTGATGCCACCAAAAACAGGGTGGTTTCCGGATTAAGCGGCTTCAGGGTTTCCGCAATATGGGTCGCATCCACATTGGAGACAAAGTGCATATTCAGATGATTTTTATACGGGCGCAGAGCCTCAGTCACCATAAACGGCCCTAAATCTGAGCCGCCGATCCCGATATTCACCACATCGGTAATCGCTTTGCCGGTATAGCCTTTCCATTCCCCGCTGATAATGCGCTCTGAAAAAGCCTTCATCTTCTGCAGAACCGCATTCACTTCCGGCATCACATCTTTGCCATCCAGCAGGATCGGCGTATTACTGCGATTACGCAGCGCCACATGCAGTACCGCGCGATCTTCCGTGCGGTTAATTTTTTCGCCGGAGAACATGGATTTAATGGCACTTTGCAGGTCAGTTTCTTTTGCCAGCGTCAGCAGCTTTTCAAGGGTTTCTTCACTAATGCGGTTTTTAGAGAAATCCACCAGCATCTGGTCGTCAAAGGTCGCGGAAAATTTGCTGAAACGCTGGCTGTCTGCCGCAAAAAGGTCAGCAATTTTGACGTCTTTCATTTGTTCAAAATGCTGCTGTAGCGCCTGCCAGGCAGCGGTTTGTGTCGGATTGATATTTTTCATAGCAACACACTCATTTTATTTAAGGTTCGTCATTGAAATCCGGTTTTGCCTCCCGGATCCCCTTCCCGCAACAGCTGTTTTACCCGTTCAGTATGAACAGCGCCGAAAAAAATGATAGCGCCTCTCGTGCGAATAAGAATGGATACTACCGCCTGCCGGCGCTAAATGCTGTTCATTTATGATTAGTGTATTTGATGAAGACCGCGCATTCAGGAAAATGAGTTATCTCAATGAGACAGGCGTTGACAGCAAACCGATAACCGTATATCTCTATGCGCCTTCTTACGCACCGCGTAAGCCAGGAGAGGCGCGTCGCCCAGGCAGTATGTTGGAGGAACCGTATCCCGCGATAACATACCAGGGGGAGCGACGCCGAGATACCCACCACACGGAGTGGGTGGTATCGACCGCAGGGGCTGAATCCTCTGGGTTGTCACCAGTAACGTTCGCCTGTCGGACGCTTTACAAGGTGGAGCACTTCTGGGTGACTCGTAGCTGCCCGTTTCTACGTCTTTCCCTCTTCTGTGCCCCCTTGTGTAATGTTGCAAGAATTAACCTGACACGAGGTAGTCATGTCCCAACGTTTGATCGTAGCGAAGTTTGGCGGCACCAGCGTGGCCGACTTTACCGCTATGAACCACAGTGCCGATGTGGTGCTGTCTAACCCGGACGTTCGTCTGGTGGTGCTTTCTGCATCAGCGGGCGTAACAAATTTGCTGGTGGCGCTGTCTGAAGGGCAAACACCGGAGCAGCGCGCCAGTCTGCTGGATGAACTGCGCCGTATTCAGTATGCGATTATCGCATCGCTGCACCAGCCGCATCTGATCCGGGAAGAAATTGATCGTCTGCTGGAAAACATCGCCGCACTGTCTGAAGGCGCAGCGCTGGCGACCTCTACGGCGCTGACCGATGAACTGGTCAGCCACGGCGAGCTGATGTCGACCCTGCTGTTCGTTGAGATCCTGCGCCAGCGTGACGTCAACGCGCAGTGGTTTGATGTGCGCAAGGTGATACGCACCAACGACCGCTTTGGCCGTGCGGAACCCGAAGTGACCACACTGCGTCAGCTGGCCGCCAGCCATCTGCAGCCGCGTATTGCCGACAGCCTGGTGATCACCCAGGGCTTTATTGGCTGTGAAGCGCAGGGACGTACCACCACGCTGGGGCGCGGCGGCAGCGACTACAGCGCCGCACTGCTGGGCGAAGCGCTGGGTGCCCGTCAGATTGATATTTGGACCGATGTACCAGGCATTTATACCACCGATCCGCGCGTGGTACCGACCGCCCAGCGTATCGACGAGATCACCTTTGAAGAAGCGGCGGAAATGGCCACCTTTGGTGCCAAAGTGCTGCATCCGGCTACCCTGCTACCGGCGGTACGCAATGATATCCCGGTGTTTGTTGGCTCCAGTAAAGATCCGGCCGCCGGTGGCACCCTGGTGTGCAATCACACCGCGAATCCGCCGCTGTTCCGCGCCCTGGCGATGCGCCGTAAGCAGACCTTGCTGACGCTGCACAGCCTGAATATGCTGCACGCACGTGGTTTTCTGGCCGAGGTGTTTAATATTCTGGCGCGCCACAATATTTCCGTCGACCTGATCACCACCTCAGAAGTCAGCGTGGCTCTGACGCTGGATACTACCGGTTCTACTTCGACCAGCGACAGTCTGTTAACTCAGGCGCTGCTGACCGAGCTGTCGTCCCTGTGCCGGGTGGAAGTGGAAGAAAACCTGGCGCTGATTGCCCTGATCGGCAATAAGATTAACCAGGCCTGCGGCGTCGGTAATAAAGTGTTTGGTGTCCTTGAGTCGTCTAATTTGCGCCTGATTTGCTACGGTGCCAGCAGCCACAATCTGTGCTTCCTGGTGCCTGGCAATGATGCAGAGAAGGTGGTACAAACGCTGCATCATAATTTATTTGGTTCATAACAACCGGGCCGGCCAGTCTGGCCCCTAAAGCCTGTACCATCAGGATGTTAATCCGGGAGACTGGCCACTTGCTGACTATCATTACCCGACTGTTCCCGCTGTGGGCAGTTCTGCTTTCCGCTGCGGCGTTTTATCGCCCTGACAGCTTCACCTTTATTTCGCCCTAGGTCAGCTGGCTGTTAATGCTGATTATGTTCGCTATGGGCGTCACCCTCAGTATTGATGACTTTAAACGCGTGCTGACCCGCCCGGCACCGGTGATCGCCGGCACCTTTCTGCACTATCTGGTGATGCCGCTGACAGCCTGGGGGCTGGCAAAGCTGTTTCATATGCCGCCGGATCTGGCAGCCGGCATGATCCTGGTGGGCAGCGTTGCCAGTGGCACCGCCTCCAACGTGATGATCTATCTGGCAAAAGGCGATGTGGCGCTGTCAGTGACCATCTCTTCGGTTTCGGCGCTGGTTGGTGTGATTGCCACCCCGCTGCTGACCCGGTTTTATGTCGATACGCATATTCAGGTGGACGTCGCCGGAATGCTGTGGAGCATTATCCGCATTGTGGCGATCCCGATTGGCCTCGGGCTGAGTGTGCATCACTGTCTGAATGGGCTGGTAAAACGCATCGAACCTTATCTGCCTGCACTGTCGATGGTGGCAATCCTGCTGATTATCAGTGCGGTGGTGGCAGGCAGCCAGAGCTTTATCAGTTCGGTGGGGCTGATGGTGATTGCCGCCGTGGTGCTGCATAACGCCATCGGGCTGCTGGGCGGCTATTGGGGCGGGAAACTGTTTGGCTTTGACGAATCAACCTGCCGCACCCTGGCGTTGGAAGTGGGGATGCAAAACTCCGGACTGGCTGCCACGCTGGGTAAACTCTACTTCTCGCCGCTGGCGGCGCTGCCCGGCGCACTGTTCTCTATCTGGCATAACCTTTCCGGCTCCCTGCTGGCCGGTTACTGGTCGGGTAAATCACTGAAAAAATAACTCGCTGCTCACGGCAGGCGCGGTGCCTGCCGTGAGCACGGTTATTCCTCGTCATGGTCATCATCCGCCTGTTCCAGCACGCTGTAAGCCACGGCAGAAAACAGCGAGTTCAGACGCTTCATATCCCCTAACAACCCCAGATGCAGTGAACTGGTTTCGATGCTCTGCACGTTATGCTGATGCAGGCGATCAACGTGTGCATGTGAATAACGCCGGTTGAGGATGCGGAAGCGGTGCTTGGCGCGGCGCAGGCGTTTGGCGCTTAGCATATCGCGGGAGAAAAATACCGACAGGCTGAGGCGCAGATTGCTGGTTAACAGCTCAAGCTGCGCATCCAGCTCCTCCAGCCCTTCCGCGGAAAAGGCGCGTCTGGCGGTCAGGGACTTATCCACCACTTCACCACTCATTCGTTCGAGGATATCCCCTCCCTGTTCAAGGTTCAGCGCCATTTCGATAATTTCCGCCCAGCGCCTGGAATCCTCTTTTGGCAAATCGTCCTTAGGCATCTGGGCCAGATAGAGTTTGATGGCGGTGTAAAGCACGTCCGCATCATCATCCAGACGACGGATTTCGCGATCTTCACGCAGCTCACCGTGTACCACCTTGCCAAAGGTCGCCAGCATTTGCTCCATCACATCACCCATACGCAGGGTTTCACGCGCGGCATTGGCCAGCGCCAGCGCCGGGGTATCCAGCGAGCTGATATCCAGGTGCTTCGGCTTCATGCGCTGTTCGATATCCGGCTCTTCACGGATTAAGCGACGACAGAAGCGCGCCATCGGCTCGGCAAACGGCACCATAATCAGGCAGCGGATCAGGTTGTAGAATACATGGAAGAATATCACCAGCTCTTCATCATTCACCGGCAGGTGTCGCAGCCCGTTTGCCAGCGGTTCAATCACCGGCAGTACCATCAGCGCACCAATAAATTTAAACAGCAGGCTACCCAGTGCCACCCGCTTACCGGCGGCATTAGCGGTGCTGTTATTCAGCATCGCCAGCATTCCACTGCCGAGGTTGGCCCCGATCACCAGACAGAGTGCAACCTTAAACGAGATCACCCCGGTGGCGGTCAGGGTGGCGGTAATCAGTACCGCAGCCAGGCTGGAGTAGCTGATAATGGCAAACATCGCGCCAACCAGCGCATCCAGCATCACATCCCCGGTCAGTGACGAGAACATCACTTTCACCCCGGAGGCCTGCATAATCGGGGTGGCGGCAGCCACAATCAGCTGCAAAGCCAGCAGGATCAGACCCAGACCGATACTGGTGCGCCCCAGCTGTCCGGCACGGGTTTGCTTGCGTCCGAGGAAAAATACCACGCCAAAGAAGATAAACAGCGGAGAAAGCCAGGAGAGATCAAAGGTCAGGATACGCGCCATCAGCGCAGTACCCACATCTGCACCGAGGATCACCACCAGTGCAGGCGTCAGCCCCACCAGATCCTGAGCAACAAAGGATGTCACCAGCAGCGTGGTGGCATTACTGCTTTGCACCAACGCGGTAACGCCAATCCCGGCCAGAAAGGCCATTGGCTTTTTCGAGACGCTGCGGCTCAGCACCCGCCGCAGGTCGGCACCGTATACGCGCATAATCCCGGAGCGCACAATGTGCGTCCCCCAGACCAGCAGCGCGACGGCAGAAAGAAGATTAAGCAGGGTTAACACTAATATCGACCTCGTTACTACAGAGTAAATTCAGGGTACCGCAATCGTGGACAGCAGTACCAGTTCTCTTATTTTAGACGAGGTGAATAAATAATTTTGTTAATCAGCGTGATATATCACCATTAAGCGCTCAGTTTTAAGCGTCAGTCGAGCGTGGGATTCATATGACGCAAATCAAACGGTGTGATTTGATAAACATAGTAGTTCAGCCAGTTGGAAAACAGCAGATTGCCGTGACTGCGCCAGCTGGCGCGCGGTGGCAGTTCTGTATTGTTATCCGGGAAATAATTCGTCGGGATTTGCGGCTCCAGCCCGGCGGCGACATCACGGTGATATTCCGTCGCCAGCGTTAGCGCATCATACTCAGGGTGGCCGGTGACAAAGGCCAGACGTTTATCGCGGCTGGCAAACAGATAGGCACCTGCCTGCTCTGATTCGGCAAAGATCTCCAGATCGGTATAGTCACGCAGCAACTGTGTGGAGAAATCAGCATTGCGCGAATGCGGTGCCAGAAAGGTGTCATCAAAGCCACGGGTCAGCAACGCATGGGGATGCAGGATCCGATGTGCAAAGACGCCGGAAATCTTATTTTTCAGGGTCTGTTTAGGAATGCCATACAGAATATTCAGCGCGGCCTGCACCGCCCAACAGACAAACAGCGTAGAGGTAACATGCTCCCGCGCCCACAGCAGCACCTTCTGAATTTGCGGCCACCAGGCCACATCACAGAAATCCACTAATCCCAGTGGGGCACCGGTCACGATCAACCCATCGTAGTTGTTATGGCGAATATCCTCGAAATTACAGTAAAAGTTATTCAGATGCTCGCGGGGGGTATTACGCGACTCACGGCTATCGATGCGCAGAAGCTGGATATCAATTTGCAGCGGGGAGTTGGAAAGCAGGCGCAAAAACTGGTTTTCAGTTTCTATTTTTTTAGGCATCAGATTGAGAACCAGCACTTTCAGCGGGCGAATATTTTGCGTACTGGCACGCGTCGAGGTCATTACAAAGACGTTTTCATTACGCAAAAAATTCACTGCGGGTAAATCGTCTGGCACCCTGATCGGCATAACCTGCTTCCTCATTTCACTTTTATACATTCAGACGTCCGGATGTCTGAATTTACCCTGAGTATCAAATAAAGTCGAGTAAACATCAGGTAGTTGAAAATGTTTCACTATTAAAAGAGGTGAGTTTGCGCGAGCCAGAAAGCAAAAAACCCCAGCCTTCCGGCTGGGGTCATCGCAATTTGATGCCTGGCAGTTC